>NZ_JAUSRO010000004.1 GCF_030811835.1 Variovorax ginsengisoli
CGATGCCCAACGCGTGCTGGTCACCAACTACCCCCAGAGCGAGTACCTCGCGCGCGGATTCCGCGCCAAGGACGACCCCTGGTGGAAGGTCTGGTAAGGGCAGGTCGGTCCTTGCCGGGTCCGTGATCCCGGCGCTGCGAACGACTTGGCCCTGCGGTCGGGGTGCCGACTTGCGTGCGGGGGGCACGGGGCACGGGCAGGCGATTTTTGACACAATCCGTTCGCGGCGGCGTAGTTGCCGTCAGCCTTGCCTCTTTCGCCCTTCAAACAACCGGCCGCAGCACCGTTAAGCCCCCATGGGATTGCTTTCCTCACAACCCCAGCGGCACATCGGGCACGTCGTCCCCGTGGCATGCATTCTGGCGGTCCTGTATTTCGGCCAGGTCTTCATCAAGCCGCTCGCGATTGCCGGTGTGCTCAGCCTGGTCATCGCGCCCCTCGTGCGAAAGCTCGGGCGGACCGGACTGGGCCGCACCACGTCCACGCTGACATCGGTGCTCCTGGTGGCCACCTGCGTGGTATGGATGGGCGTGGTGATCGCGATCCAGCTTGTTGCCGTGGCCGAAGACCTGCCGCGCTACAAGGCGGCCATCGGTGCCAAGGTCGAGTCGATCAAGGAACTCACGGTGCGTCCGCTCGAACGCTTCGAGGCCGAGCTCAAGGGCGTGGTGCCGCAGGCACCGGCGACCCATCTCAGCGCGGAGCCCGAGCGCCCTGCGAGCGCCCGCGGTGCGGCTGGACCGTCGGCGTTCCAGGCAACGCCCCAGCATGCTCCGGCGCCGGACGCGGCGGGCGATCTGGTCACGCGCCTGTTCTCTGCGCTGTGGGGGCCATTGGGCGAGGCGGGCATCGTCTTCATCCTGCTGGTGTTCATCCTGCTGGAGCACGAGTCGCTCAGCGACCGCTTCATCCGGGTCGTCGGCGAGGATGAACTCGGCACGACCGTGCAGGCCCTCAGCGACGCGGCGCACGGCGTGTCGCGTTTCTTTCTTTCGCAGTCGATCGTCAATCTCGCGTTCGGCACGATCATCGGCCTGAGCCTGTGGGCCATCGGCATACCGCATGCCGCCCTGTGGGGCGTGGTCAGCGGGCTGCTGCGTTTTGTTCCCTACGTGGGCATTCTGGGCGCGGGTGCGCTGATTGCCGTGTTCGGCGCGGCGGCCGATCCGGGCTGGTCGCTCACGCTGTGGAGCCTGGGCGTGTTTCTCCTGCTCGAGCTGCTGGTCGCGCATGTCGTCGAGCCGCAGGTGTATGGCCACAGCACCGGACTCGCGCCGCTGGCCGTGATCGTCTCCGCCTTGTTCTGGGGCGCCATGTGGGGGCCGGTGGGTTTGCTGCTGTCGACGCCGCTGACCCTGTGCCTCGTGGTCCTGGGGCGCCAGGTGGAGGCGCTGCAGCCCCTGACCATTTTGCTGAGCGACGCGCCCGGCCTGAGTGCGGGACAACGCTTTTACCAGCGGGCGCTGGCGGACAACACCGACGCGATCATTCAGGATGCTCGAACCTTCATGCGCCAGGGCAGTCTCGCCAAGTATTGCGATCATGTGCTGCTGCCCGGCCTTGCGTTGGGGGCGGTCGATTTCAACCGGGGCCGGGTCGGCCTGCAGCAGTGGCAGCGCATCCAGAGCAACCTCGGCCGCCTCGCCGAGTCCCTGGCGAACACGCACACCCGCACGCGGCTGGGCCTGCGGCGCAGGCGTTCGGCGGTATCGCTGGTCGACGCCAACATCGGCGCGCACCTGCGCCAGATCCGGGAGGCACGCCTGGGTCGCTGGCAGGGTCGCCTGGATGTGCCTTCGGGCTCGATCGTCCTTTGCATGAGCTTCGGCTCCGAGCGCGACGACCTGCTGACCGAGTTGCTGGTGCGGGCGCTGCGCGACGACAGTGTGGACGCGCGCAGCGCATCCATCGACGATCCGTCGGACCCGTCGATGGCCGGCAAATCCGTGCTGGTGGGCACGCTCTTCGTCGTCTACCCGCACGCGCAGGACATGGACCGCTGGCGCACCCAGATCGCCGAGGTGCGCGCAGCGCTGCCGCACGCGATCCTGGTCACCGTCAAGCTCAAGCTCGACGATCACTCGGCGGACATCGAGCAGGTCCAGGCGCATGTCGACCTGATCCTGCATTCGTACTCTGAAGCCGAGGCCTTCGTCCTGCAAGGCAGCAAGACGGCTTAGCGCGCACAGGGGTCTTTGCCAGCGCGGCGTGCCAGAGCGCCGAAAGACGATATGATTCGTATACGTTTCATACATCAGGATCCCCATGGGCATCGTCAAGATTTCAGAGCAGATGCACGAAAACCTGCGTGTCGCAGGCAATGCACTGAGCCGTTCCATCAACGCGCAGGCCGAGCACTGGATGCGCATCGGCATGCTCGCCGAGATGCATCCCGATCTCGACCACCGCGATATCTGCCAGATGCTGATCCGCGCCGAGCAGGCGGGTGGGCTGGACCTGGCCGTGCTGGCCGCGGCAGCGCAGCCACGTGCCGCCATGTCAGCGGTGGCAGCCGCGGCACCGGTGCGGCTGAAGAGGGCCGTTGCATGAATTCGAACGTGTCGATCCGCTCGAAGGACGAAATCGCCATGGCGCGCGAGGCGGGCCGGCTGGCTGCCGAGGTGCTGCAGATGATCGCGCCGCACGTGAAGGCCGGCGTCAGCACCGGTGCGCTCGACCGCCTGTGCCACGACTACATCGTCGACGTGCAGCACGCCGTACCGGCCAACATCGGCTACCACGGCTATACCAAGACCGTGTGCACCTCGGTGAACCAGGTGGTGTGCCACGGCGTGCCGTCGGACGAGAAGATCCTGAAGAAAGGCGACATCGTCAACATCGACGTGGCCGTGATCAAGGACGGCTGGTTCGGCGACACCAGCCGCATGTACTTCGTCGGCGAGCCCACGGTGCTGGCGCGCCGGCTGGTCGATACCACCTACGAGGCCATGTGCGCGGGCATCCGCCAGGTGCGCCCGGGTGCGACGCTCGGCGACATCGGGCATGCCATCCAGGCGGTGGCGCTGCGCGAGCATTTCAGCGTCGTGCGCGAATACTGCGGCCATGGCATCGGGCAGATCTACCACGACGAGCCGCAGGTGCTCCACTACGGCCGGCGCGGCGAAGGCCTGCGGCTGCAGGAGGGGATGATCTTCACGATCGAGCCGATGCTCAATGCGGGCAAGAGGGAGACGCGCCAGATGCCCGACGGCTGGACCGTGGTGACACGCGACCGGTCGCTGTCGGCGCAGTGGGAGCACATGGTTGCCGTCACCGCCGATGGTTTCGAGGTGCTCACGCCATGGCCTGAGGGCACCGGCGGCTACGCCCCCATTGCGATGCCGGTAGAGGCCGCTGCCGCTTAGCGGCAGAATGGCCGGATGAAAGCTCCTCCCCGTTTGCAGTCGCTGGTCGACGAAGGCCTGATCGACACCGTGGTTCGCCAACTCATGAGCGGCAAGGAGGCGATGGTCTACGTCGTGCGTTGTGGCGACGAAACGCGCTGCGCCAAGATCTACAAGGAAGCGACCAACCGCAGCTTCCGCCAGGCGGTCGACTACACCGAGAACCGCAAGGTCAAGAACACGCGCCTGCAGCGCGCCATGGCCAAGGGCACCAAGTTCGGCCGGCAGGCCACCGAGGCCGCGTGGCAGAGCGCCGAGGTCGATGCGCTGTACCGTCTGGCCGCGGCCGGCGTCCGCGTGCCCGTGCCCTACAACTTCTGCGACGGCGTGCTGCTGATGGAACTGGTGACCGACGCCGACGGCGACGCCGCACCCCGCCTGAACGACGTGGTGTTCACGCCCGAAGACGCGCGCCGCCACCATGCGACGCTGCTCACCGAGGTGGTTCGCATGCTGTGCGCGGGCGTCGTGCACGGCGACCTGTCGGAATTCAACGTGCTGCTGGCCGCCGACGGCCCGGTGATCATCGATCTGCCGCAGGCCGTGGACGCCGCGGGCAACAACCACGCCAAACGCATGCTGCTGCGCGATGTCGACAACCTGAAGAACTTTTTCGGCCAGTTCGCGCCGGACCTGCTGCGCACCCGCTACGGCGAAGAGATGTGGGGCCTGTACGAACGCGGCGAGCTCGACACCGCCTCCGTGCTGACCGGCGTCTTCAGGCAGGCGTCCGGCCCGGTGGACCTCGGCGGTGTGCTGCGCGAGGTGGACGATGCGCGCGACGAGGAAGCAGCGCGGCGGCTGCGCATGGCCACCCGCTGAGGGCGGGTGGGCGGGCGGTGGCGCCTCATGCGGCGGCCTGCTCCCGCGTGCAGATTTCCCGGCATGTGACCAGCGTCACATCGCCTTCCAGAATCGGTTTGGCGATGCCGAAGAAGTGAGCGACGGCGGCCGACTGGTTGTGACGGTCCATCGCGGCTTGATCGACAAAGCGCTCGTAGGTCGTGAACACGCAGGGGTCTGTCATGTCCTGCGACACGTAGAAGCCAAGCGTCTGCGGCTCATGCCGACGGACATGGTCTGCCACCGCGCTGAGCGCGTCGGACATGGCGGCTTGGTGACCTGGCTTGACGCGGATGACTGCGGTGATGGTGAGCATGGCGATCGATCGTGAGTGGGCGAGTTCGATGCGTTGCAAGAGCCGGGCCGGGTCGTTTGCCGGTCGCCCGACCTGAAGCCTGATCGCTTTCAATAGGCCGATGTCCTACAGCAGGTGTCTGCATCCGCGCAAATTTTCAGCCGTGACGGATCAGATACTTCGCCTCGCCGAGGGTCGACCAAGACCGGCAACAAACAAGTCCAACGTATCCAGAGGGAATCCAATATGAACAAAATTTTCAAGCTGTCCGGCGCCGTGGTGCTGGCAGCAACGCTTGCGGCGTGTGGCGGTGGCAACAGCGACGATCCAAGCCCGAGCGAGCAGACCGGCATCCTGACGGTGACCAATGCATCGATCGACGGCGTCAACGGCATCTATGGCAATGGCGCCCTGAACCTGACGGACGTGGAAAAGAAGAATCCGGTCGGCTCCGACCCCGAGGTCTGCACGTTCAAGTTCGACGGCGCGAATCGCGTCGGCGCAGACGGCACTGCCTACGGCGACGTGCGTTACCGGCCCGATGCCACGACGTTGTACGTGATCTTCCTCACCGTCAATGGCGTTGAGTACAGCAGCGGCCAGCCTGACAACTCCGCGGTGGTGCGCGACAGCGATCGAATTCGCCTGTCTGCCAAATCGCTCACCGCCGGCAATGGCAGCACCATCCGGGTCAGTGGCGTGATCCCGATGCGCCCGTCGCGTCCTACCGGCTGCTGATCGGGCATCGCGCGCGGGTTGCACTCGCTTGCCGTCAGGCCGAGCTACGGCGTGTCAGTCCGGCTTGATGTTGGCGCGTGCAATCACCTTTTTCCAGCGCTCCTGTTCAATTGCAATGAACTGAGTGAACTGTTCGGGCGTACCGCCAATGGCCTCGGCGGCGTCGCCTCGCAAGCGTTCCAGGGCGGCAGGTGCCTTCACCGCTTTCATGGTCTCCGTCGACAGCTTGGCAAGGTGAGCGGGTGCAAGGTTGGCAGGCGCGAGCATGCCGTACCACTGCGTCATCTCGAAACCTGGAAAGCCCTGTTCGGCGACGGTGGGCACGTCCGGCAGTTGCGGCAATCGCCTGGATGAGCCGGTCGCGATACAACGCACCTTGCCCGATTTGATGAACGGGATGATGGCTGCAGCACCGATGGCTGACGCTTCCAGGCGCCCGGACAGCAGATCGGTCAACATGGGGCCGGTGCCACGGTAAGGAACGTGCAGCATGAAGACGCCCGCACTCATTTTCAAGTACTCGAAAGCCAGGTGGCCTGCGCTGCCATTGCCAGCGGAGCCGTAGCTCAGCTTGCCCGGATTCGCCTTGGCATAGGCGATGAATTCGACGAGATTTTTTGCCGGGACGTCCGGGTGCACCACATAGAGGCTAGGCACCTTGGCCAACAGGCTCACCGGCTTGAAGTCCTTGTTGGCGTCATACGGCAACTTGGCGAAGATGTACGGATTGACGGCCAGTGTGCCGATGTGCCCCAGGATGAGCGTGTGTTGGTCGTCGCTGCGCGCGACTTCCGCCATGGCGATATTGCCCGCCGCACCGGGCTTGTTGTCGACGTAGACGCTTTGGCCGATCAAGGTTGAAAGCTCGGCTGCAGTGGAACGTGCCACGATCTCCGAGCTTCCGCCGGGTGCAAATGGCACCACGAAGCGAATGGACTTGGTCGGCCAGGCGGCTTGAGCGGCGGCGCGCGGCAACCACAGGCTGGCTGCGCCGACGGCACTTCCTGCCTGAAGCAGGTGGCGTCGTTGGATGCCGCGGTGTGGCTGTTGGGAATCGGTGTCGAACATGTCGTCTCCTTTTTTTGAGGTGGAAGGTGCCGATCATGCACTTGCGGCATGTTCGAGAACCGTGAGCCTGAGCGATTGGACTACTTGCAATTCGGCCGCATGGCCTTGGCTCCAGTGCCTGCAGTGACGCAGAGTCGTACTCGTGCGACATCGCAACCCCTTTTGAAGCATCAACCCAAAGCATTGGAATCATGAATACACCCTCAGAAGCCACCCCCTCCCACCTCGATGTGTCTCAAGCGGCCCTGGAAGCCGAAGAGGACACCGACGAGTTGCGGCCGCTGAATGCGATCGAGAAGACCTACACCGAGCATGACTCCCGCGGTACGGGGACATCGCGCTGGGGCACGTGCATGCTGTATGTGGTGGCCGGTGCAGCCATCGCCGCGCTCGCACTTGGCGCGACGGCCCGCCGCAGGCCCGACCTGCGTCGTCGCGGCGCCGCGTGGGTCAGCGAGCATCTGCCGCGTCGCGGTTGGTGATAGGGTGCCGCAGCGCCACGTAACAGCGTGGGTCTCGGCGCCACCTTGCGTGACGTAAAAAAGCCGCCTCAAGGGCGGCTTTTTCTGCGTGTTTGGCCGTGGGCACTTACGCGGCCCACGTTACGGCATGTTCACTTGCAGGAGCTATCTTGTATTTTTCTCGTCGTGACAGCTCTTGGTCGACGTGCCGTTATGAGATCCGGCTTGCCTGCGCAGGCACTACCCAGCATTCTGGGTAGCCTTGGATTATATCACGTGGATCGGAAATCGGTGAGATTGCCGCTGATCACACGCGGTATCTGTCAAAAGACATGACTCGCCGGGTCTGACGCGAGGGGTGGGGATGTCCTACATACAGGGCCGATGCACTGGCAATAGTCAGTGATGCGCCAGCCAGTGCTGCCTGCATTCGTTCGAACCCCACAGCCCCACAGAGAACACCCATGCCCAAATCACGCAAGTCCGCCGGGAGCGCTTCGTCGCTTGCCGTCAATTCCGCGAAGGCCGCCAGCCGCAACACCGACAGTGGTCCCGCACATCCCGCGCCGCCGGGCACCGTGCCGGGCGACCTGCCGGCGCAAAAGGCCGCGGACACCCAGGCGCTCGCAGCCGGCATGCCTGCCAACACCAACAAGCCGCTCGAACACGGCATCGACAACGCCAAGGCCGCTCCGCAAGGCCTGACAGTCGAGCCGCCGTCGGCCTTGCCGGGTGGCAGCACGCTGTCCGAGCACAACGCCTCGGCAAAGACGGGCGGCGTGGCCGCTCCGGGCATCAATCCTGCCAGCGCGCCGCTGGACCGCGTGCGCGTCGATTCGGCGGGCCAGCGTCTCACGACCAACCAGGGCGTACCGGTTGCCGACAACCAGAATTCGTTGAAGGCCGGCGTTCGCGGACCGGTGCTGCTCGAAGACTTCATCCTGCGCGAGAAGATCACGCACTTCGACCATGAACGCATTCCGGAGCGCATCGTGCATGCCCGAGGATCGGGCGCGCATGGATTCTTCGAATGCTATGAACCGCTGACGAAATACACCAAGGCCGACCTTTTCAACGAAGCCGGCAAGATCACGCCGGTGTTCGTGCGTTTCTCCACCGTCGCCGGGGAGCGCGGTTCCAAGGACACGGCGCGCGATGTGCGTGGCTTTGCCGTCAAGTTCTATACGCAGGAAGGCAACTGGGACCTGGTGGGCAACAACATGCCCGTCTTCTTCATCCAGGACGCGATCAAGTTCCCCGACCTGATCCATGCCGTCAAGCCCGAGCCGCACCACGGCATGCCGCAGGCCGCGTCCGCGCACGATACCTTCTGGGACTTCGCCTCGCTGATGCCCGAGTCGACCCACATGCTGATGTGGCAGATGAGCGACCGTGCGATTCCGCGAAGCTACCGCATGATGCAGGGCTTCGGCGTGCACACCTTCCGCCTGGTGAACGAGGCGGGTGAATCGGTGTTCGTGAAGTTCCATTGGCAGCCCAAGCTGGGCACGCATTCGATGGTCTGGGACGAGGCGGTGAAGATCTCCGGCGCCGACCCGGACTTCCATCGCCGGGATCTGTGGGAAGCCATCGATTCGGGTGAATACCCCGAATGGGAACTGGGGCTGCAGATCTTCACCGAAGCGCAGGCCGAGGCGTTCAGCTTCGACGTGCTCGACGCTACCAAGCTGATTCCCGAGGAACTGGTGCCGGTGCAGATCGTGGGCCGTATGGTGCTCAACCGCAACCCGGACAACTTCTTTGCAGAGACCGAACAGGTGGCGTTCTGTACCGCGCACATCGTGCCGGGCATGGATTTCAGCAACGATCCGCTGCTTGCCGGACGCATCCACTCGTACGTGGACACCCAGATCAGCCGGCTCGGTGGACCGAACTTCCATGAACTGCCGATCAACGCGCCCATCGCGCCGGTGCACAACAACCAGCGCGACGGCATGCACCGGCAGGCCATTCCGCGCGGTCGCGTCGCGTACGAGCCGAATTCGCTCGCCGGCGGTTGCCCGTTCCAGGCCGGCGCGGCCCAGGGCTTTCAGAGCGTGGCACGGCGCATGGATGCGAAAGAGGCCAGCGACAAGGTCCGTGGCAAGCCGGAAAAATTTGCCGACCACTACACGCAGGCCGCCCTTTTCTACGAAAGCCAGACGCCGGCCGAGCAGGCACACATCGCTGCGGCCTTTCGCTTCGAACTGTCGAAGGTCACAGTGCCCGCCGTGCGCGAGCGGGTGGTCGCCACACTGGTGAATGCCTCCCCGGCCTTGGCAGCGCAGGTTGCCGAAGGCCTGGGAATTGAGGTGCCTGCGGCGTTGCCGTTGGCACTGGAGACGCCTGTTTCGCCCGAAGTCAAGAGCTCGCCCGCACTGTCGCTCACGGCGCGACCGGGCGACGGCGGAATCCGAACTCGCAAGGTGGCCATCCTGGTCGCCCATGGCGCCGAGGGCACCAGCATCGCTGCGCTGCAGGCGGCATTGCTCGAGGGCGGCGCGGTACCTCGCCTTGTGGGGTCGCGCCTGGGAAGTTTTTCGGCTGAAGGGGGCGAATTGCTCGAGGTCGATGCAACGATGGAAAACAGCCCTGGCTTCCTGTTCGACGCGCTGGTGCTTCCCGACGGCGTGGCCGCCGCCGAGGCACTGGCCCGGGATGGGCATACCGCGGAGTTCCTGAAAGACCAATATCGCCACGGCAAAACCATTCTCGCGATGGGCGCGTCGCAGGGGCTGCTTGGCGATGCGGGCATTCCGCTCACCCTGCCTGATGGTTCAGCCGATCCGGGACTGATTCTCACCGACGCCGTCGGTGTAGCTTCTGCAGTGCCCTCCTTCATTGCAGCGGTGGGCGGCCCGCGCCACAGCGCACGCGAAACGGACCCACCCCGGGTCTGAGTCCGGCGTTTGCGTGAGCCCGGGCGCATCCCCCGGGCCACTGCGGCAGCACGCGAGAGGATGTGAGAGGGATGAAATGGGCGGGCGTGGGACCCCAGGGCAGGAACGAGTCGGAAGGGCCGGCTGAACTGATAGATTCAGCCCTTTCCTGCGGCCGCCCGGTCGCTCCATTCCTTTCGTCTTATTGCATCGTTCATGTTCCAGAGTGCCGGACGCGCGAGATTTATGCTGCTGCTCGCGCTGCTGGCGCTCGTCTTGCTCGCAGCGCCTCAGCGTCTGCCGTCGAGCGTACCTGCGCACTTCACCAGCGCGGACACGCTCATCGAAGACGGCGACGACTTCGCCCCAGCGCCTTATTTGCTGGACCCTGACAGTCTGGCGGGAGGCTGGACGCCGGTCGCGCTGCCTCACGTGATGCACCGGCCCGCGCTCAACCCTACGCGGTCGGCCGCATTGAACGGTGCAACCAGCGTCGTGAACTGGTATCGGCTCCAGATTCCGCCGCTGGCGCGCGAGACCGCGCAGCGCTATATCTATATCCCGAGGGTGAAGGCCGATGGGCGGGTT
This sequence comes from Variovorax ginsengisoli, assembly GCF_030811835.1. Classification (GTDB taxonomy): domain Bacteria; phylum Pseudomonadota; class Gammaproteobacteria; order Burkholderiales; family Burkholderiaceae_C; genus Variovorax; species Variovorax ginsengisoli_C. The sequence goes on from NZ_JAUSRO010000004.1 coordinate 10,277, forward strand.
GCTGTCTATGGCGACAGTCGGCTGCTATACCAGTCAAACTCCAGCTTGATCTGGAATGGTTGGAACCAGCCACTACGAATCCTCTTGACCGAGGGGCGCGACGCACCCATGCCTGCCATCATCTTCATTCGCATCGAGCGTCCGGTGTGGGCCCAGGGTGCGTTGTCCACCGTCTGGCTGGGCACCGACGAGGCCATTGGCTGGCGGTATCGCATGCGCACCTTGCTGCAGGTGCAGCTCCCCTACATGGCGAGCGTCGCCTTCCTCGCAGTCGGGCTGTTTTCCCTGGCCGTGCGCATTCGGCTGGGCAAGGGGTCGCTGTACATGGTGTTCTTCCTGATCACCGTCGCTGCCTACATCCGGTCCATTCACTATTACGTCGGCCAGGAGAAACTGATCCTCTCTGACGAGTGGTTCCTGTGGCTGACCGTCAGCTCGCTGTTCTGGCTGATCGGCCTGTCGCATTTCTTCTCGCAGCGGCTGCACCGCCAGCCCCGTCCGCTGCTGAGCAAGGTCACCATTGGCGTCTGCGGCACGCTGACCGTCATCACGCTGCCCGACTTGATGCCCACTTTGGGTCTGCCCAGCATCGCCGGGCTCACGCCGATTGCCTACCTCCTGGGCATCGGGCTCATGCCCGCCATCGTCTACTGCGGCTACGTGAGCGCGCGCAAGGTGAAGTCGCTCGATGGCGTGCTCGTCGCCTGCTGGGGTGCCCTGGCATTCATCCTTGGCCTCTTCGACCTGCTGCTTCAGAACAATTTCGTGGGCCCGGAGGCTTTGTATCTGGGTTCCTACGCCAACAACGGGCTGTTCCTGGTGTTCATGTACATCCTGTTCAGGCGTTACGTTGAAGCGATCGACGATGTCAAACGCACCAATGCCAGCCTGGAGGCCCGGCTGCAGGCGCGCGAGGCGGAGCTGACGACCACCCACACGCGCTTGCGGGAAGCGGAGCGTCACCAGACCCTCAGCCGCGAACGGCAGCGCCTGATGCAGGACATGCACGACGGGCTGGGCTCATCGCTCATCAGCGCGATCCGTTCGATGGAGCAGGGCGGTCTGAGCGACGTCAAGGTCACGCAGATTCTCAAGGACTGCGTGGACGACCTGAAGCTGGCGATCGATTCCATGGAACCGGTCGAAGCCGACCTGTTGCTGCTGCTCGCGACCCTGCGTTTTCGGCTGGAGCCGCGGCTGGAAGGCACCGGTATCGTGTTGCGCTGGGCGGTCACGCAGATTCCAGAACTGAAATGGCTGGAGCCCAGCTATTCGCTGCACATCCTTCGGATTTTTCAGGAAGCGTTTGCCAACATCCTCAAGCACACCCGCGCCAGCGAGATCCACGTGAGCACCGGCGCCCAGGACGGTTGGGTGAGCGTGACCATCGCTGACAACGGCGCGGGCTTCGACACCGCATTGGCGCTGCGCGACGGCGGCAAGGGGCTGGCCAACCAGATGCGCCGCGCCGAGGCGTTGGGCGGTCAGGTCCTGATCGTGTCGGACGCGGGCGGCACGCGCGTGACCTTGCGCCTGCCGGTCGAGCGTCCGGCGCGCGGCTGAGCCGGGCGCACCCGCTGCGTCCGCGCGATCGGCTCAGTCGAATCGGCTCGCCAGGAAGGGCGAAGGGTCGACGAATGGCTTGTCGCCACCGACCAGTTCGGCGACCAGACGTCCGGTGACGGGGCCGAGCGTGAAGCCCTGGTGGGCATGTCCGAAGTTGAACCACAGTCCCCGATGGCGCGGCGCCGGTCCCAGCACCGGCTTCATGTCGACCGTGCAGGGACGGGCACCGAGCCAGGGCTCGGCCTCCACCGGCGTTCCCAGCGCGACCAGCAGTTGGGCGGTCGATCGCTCGGCGCGCTGGAGCTGGACGGGCGTGGGTGTCGCGTCGTGGCGTGCGAACTCCGCACCGGTGGTCAGGCGCAAGCCGCGCGACATCGGCGCGAGCATCACGCCGCGTTCGGTGTCGAGCATCGGCACCGCCAGGCGCGTGCCACCCTCGTAATGCCGGTGGTAGCCGCGTTTGACGAACAGCGGCAGGCGGTAGCCGAGCTGGCGCGTCAGCGTGTCGGCCCAAGGGCCGAGTGCCACCACGACGTCTGCGGCTTGCACCGGGCCCTCCGCCGCGTCGACCGACCAGCCAGCGCCCTGCGGGCGCAGGCTCAGCGCATCGCCGTGCGCGAACTGCCCACCGCGCAGCACGAAGAGCTTGGCGTAGGACGCCACCAGATCGCCAGGGTCACGCACGGTCCATGGATCGGTCCAGTGGATCGCGCCCGCCATCGGCAGCTTCAAGCCCGGCTCGGCCGCGGCCAGGGCCAGGGGCCCCTGCACCACGCAGCCGAGTTCGTGCGTGCTTGCCACGGCACGCGCGTGGGCTGCGGCGGTGTCGAACGCCTGGGCCGAGCGGTAGGCCTGTCGCCAGCCGTCGCGATGCACCAGATGGCCGGCATCCGCCTGGTCGATCCAGTGGGCATGCGCGTCGATGCTGTGTCTGATCAACGTCGCATAGGCCTGCGCGATGGGCTGGTAGCGCGCGGGCGCCGACGCATGCCAGTACCTGAGCAGCCTGGGCGCCAGCGCCGCCATGGCACCCAGGTGGTAGCGCGCATCGTTGCTCAGGCCGGTGGCCACACGAAAGAGGACGCCCAGGTCGCGGGGGAATGCATAGGGCTCGACGGCTTCGCGCTGGATGATGCCGGCGTTGCCGTAGGAGGTTTCGCGACCGGGCATCTTGCGGTCGATCAGCGTGACGGCGTGTCCGCGTTCCTGCAGCGCCAGTGCCGTGCTGACGCCCACCATGCCGGCGCCCAGAACGATCACTTCATGGCGGTTGGGTGTCATGAAGGCGTCGCCTCCTGGCAAGGATGGGGCCGTGGGGGAGGTGTGTGGAGGTGGGTCATGAGGCAAGCGCTGGCCGCGCAGGAATGCATCGATTGTCGCGCCGGATGCTTGTCGCCGGCGCATGAGCGAAACATCGATATTCGACCGCTCGATTGCCAAACGCGCAATCCATGCCTGCCTGTTCGAATGGTTTCAGGTCGCTCAACCTGCGCGGATCGCCTGCGTGAGAAAGTCGACGAAGGCCCGGCCGGCATCGGGCAGGGGCCGCCCGGCCAGTGTCTCGACCTCCAGATAGCGTTCGTTCATTTCACGGTCGCGCAGCGGTACCGCCACCAGCGTGCTGGCGAGGAGCCGTGTGCGGATCGACAGCTCGCCGTAGAACGCGATGCAGTCCGGCGCGGCCGCCACGAAGCTCACGAGCGCATCGGCGTGGTTGCTCGACATGGCCGTGGTGTAGCGCAGTCCCTGCCGGCTGCAGCTGATGTCGAGCAACTGGCGCACCGAGCTCGACGGATGTGGCAGCGCCAGCGGTGAGGCGACCACCTGGCTGAGCGAGAGCTGGCGTTGGCCCGCCAGTGGATGCGCGCGCGACATGACCGCCAGGATCGGGCTCGGATGGCGCAATGCGAGCTCGATGCCGCGTTCGGGCACCGAGCTCAAGGTCATGCCCACGTCGGCCTCGCCATCCCGCACACGGCGTGGAATGTCGGCCTGCGCGCACACGTCCAGGTGGAACTGGATGCCGTGGTAGGTCTTGCGGAAAGCCGCAATCAGCGTGGGAATGAAGTCGAATGCAAAGCCCTCGGCGCTGGCCACCCGCACGGACCCGCTGCGCAGCCCGCGCAGGGCGGAAATGTCGTTGAGCACGCGTTCGTTGTCCTGCTGCGCGCGCTTGGCATGCGCGGCGAGCAGCTCTCCCGCGGCGTTGGGCACCATGCCGCGGGCGTGGCGCTCGAACAGTAGCGTGTCCATGTCGCTTTCCAGGCGCGCCACCTGGCGGCTGACCGCGGAGGGCGCCACGTTGAGCCGGGCTGCGGCCTCCTTGACCGAGCCGGCGCGAACCACTTCCAGGAAGTAGCGCACCGCAGTGTCCTGCAGGAAATGCGGTGACATCAGGTTTCCTCCTGTGCGGTGGTGCGTGTCATGAATTGCTGTTAACGCAATCGAAGATTCTAAACAATGCGCTTGTGGCACTCCTGGGTGCGTCCTAGGATGCGATGGACCGGGCCGGCGACGCGGCCTCCCATTCCAGGTTCTTGAACTGCAGGAAACACCCATGACCCTTCTTCGCACTTTGGCCGGCGTGTCGCTGGCTGCAGGTCTGTGCATCTCGGGCGCCGCCGCGCTGGCCGCCGGCACCGACTTCCCGACCCGTCCCGTGACCCTGGTCATTCCCTTCCCGCCAGGTGGTGCCACGGATGTGCTCGGGCGCGTGATCGCGCAGCGCATGGCCAAGGAGCTCGGCCAGAACATCGTGGCGGACAACCGCGCTGGCGCCGGCACCCTCATCGGTGCGTCGTACGTGGCCAAATCCGCACCTGACGGCTACACGCTGCTGATGAGTTCGGGCACCACCTTCACCGTCAATCCGGCCATCCGAAAGAATTTGCCCTATGACCCGGCCCAGAGCTTCGAACCCATCGGCATCGCGGGGCGCACCGGCCTGATCCTGCTGGCCAACAAGGACGTGCCGGTCGACACCTTCAAGCAGTTCGTCGCGTATGTGAAGGCCTCGCCCGACAAGTACGCCTACGGTTCCTTTGGCAGCGGTACGACGGCGCACTTTGCCGGCGAGACCATGCTGCGTGCGGCCGGCCTGAAGATGGCCCATGTGCCCTACAAAGGCAGTGCGCCCGCCATGACGGACCTGATGGGCGGACAGATTCCGTTTGCGGTGGACACGGTGAGCGCTGCCATTCCCCAGTTGGCCAACGGCAAGATCAAGGCCATTGCCGTGACCACTGCCAAGCGCTCGGCGCTGTTGCCCGGCGTGCCGACGATGGCCGAAAGCGGCTACCCCGACGTCCAGATGGACACCTGGCTGATTGTCGCGGCGCCCAGGGGCCTGCCCGCTGCGGTCAAGGCGAAACTCGACGCCGCACTGGCTGCAACCATGGCCGATCCGCAGACCCAGGCCAAGCTGGTCGCAATGGGCATGGACCCGTCGTACAGCACGGGTGCCGCGGCCAGTATGCTGATCGAAAAGGAACTGCCCATCATGCGCGCCGTCGCAGCCCGCTCGAACATCACCGCGGACTGATCGCCGCCCCTTTTTCTGGAGACACATGCCTGAATCCATTCATTGCACAACCGGTACGCTCGTCGAGCAATCGGCCGTGACGCTGCGCCGCCTGATCGGCAGCAAGGCGGTATCGCCGGTGGAACTGCTCGACGCTTGCATTGCGCGTATCGAACAAGTCAACCCTTTCGTCAATGCCGTCACGGCCACCTGCTTCGACCGGGCGCGCACTGAAGCGCGGGCCGCAGAGGCCGCCGTCATGGCGGGCGAACCCCTTGGCTTGCTGCATGGCCTGCCACTGGGCGTGAAGGACCTGGAGCCGACCGAAGGCCTGCTCACGACCTGGGGCTCGGCGCTGTTTCGCAACCATGTGCCGACCGCCGACGTCGAACTGGTGGCGCGGCTGCGCCGTGCCGGTGCCATCGTTGCGGGCAAGACCAACGTGCCTGAGATGGGCGCCGGCGCGAATTCGCGCAACGATGTCTGGGGCGCGACCGGCAATCCGTTCAACCCCAACCTGAATGCAGGCGGCTCCTCGGGCGGATCGGCCGCGGCGCTGGCCTGCGACATGCTGCCGGTGTGCACGGGGTCGGACACGGGCGGTTCGCTGCGCATTCCGGCGGCCAAATGCGGCGTGGTGGGCTTTCGGCCGTCGCCTGGCGTGGTGCCCAGTGCCCGCAAGCTGCTCGGCTGGACGCCGCTGTCGGTGGTCGGCCCGATGGGCCGGACGGTCGAAGATGCCTGCCTGCAACTGGCCGCATCGGCCGGCATGCATGCGGGCGACCCGCTGAGCTATCCGTTGGACGCCTTGTCATTTCTCAAGCCCGCCGAAGTCGACCTGAGCGGCCTGCGCGTTGCCTGGACCGAAGACTTCGGCACCTGCGCGGTCGACCACGGTATCCGGGCGACCTTTCGCAGCAAGATCGCCGGCATGCGCCATCTGTTCCGACGCTGCGATGAGGTCCAGTTCGATCTCGGCGAGGCCCACCGATGCTTCGACGTCCTGCGTGCCGAGGCCTTTGTCGCGGGCATGCACGCGGCCTACACGAAAGACCCGGGCAGCCTGGGCCCGAATTCCCGCGCCAACTACGAGATGGGGGCGCGCATGAGCCTGCTCGACAGCGCCTGGGCCCAGGCCGAGCAGACACGGTTGATCCAGCGCTTTCAGCAGACCTTCGCCGAGTACGACCTGGTGCTGTCGCCGACGACGCCGGTTTCTCCCTTTGCCTGGACGCAGCTGTACGCGGACACGATCAACGGCGAGAAGCAGGAGAACTATTACCGCTGGCTGGCGCTGACCTACGTCACCACCTTGCTCACCCATCCGGCGCTGTCGCTGCCCTGCGGTGTCGATCACCAGGGCATGCCATTCGGCTTGCAGATCGTGGGTGGCTTTCGTGCCGACCACCACGTGCTGGGCGCTGCACAGGCGATGGAGCGGGCCTTTGCCGCCTTGCCTGAACTGCGCAGGCCGCGTCCCGACCTGTCGGCGCTTCGGCCGGCTGAACCGGCGCTGCGCTCGATCGTGACCGCGCCACCGCAGGCCGCAGATGGGTTCGCACCCGTCGGCGGCTCGGTTTCTGTCGTCTGACGTTCGAGAAGTTCGGGGGACTAACTTCGCGGCGCGGGTGGGGTCGGCGGCGGCGTTGGTGGTACGGCGCCTGTGGGCCGGAACATCAGGCGTGGCGGTTCGGCTTCGCAGGTACCGGTGACAGTGTCGCCTCGTGGCGTCGTCACTGTCACCTGTGCGCCGACGGACGCCGCGCGGCAGACCTCGAAGAATTCGGGTGGCGGCATGTCGTGCCGCCAAGGCGGGGGCGGGCGGTGCGCCATGTCCAGATCCGGGCCCCGATCTCCGCCATGCGGCGGCGGCAACACCATGCAGCCGGAAAGTGTCGTCGCCAAGGCCAAGCCTGCGGTCATCCAGCGTCTCATTCCAATCTCCTTTTTGTCCATGCAGAAGCAAGACTTTGGCGTGGGAGTTTGGAAGCATTTAGGAAGACGAGGGTCTCTTGCACACTGATTGCGGCTCAGTGGGAGGTGCAGCCTGCGTCGGCGACAAGCCGCCTCAGTTCGGCCAGCAGTTCATGCAGATCGGCCGGCTTGGCGAAGTGCGCGCCGAATCCGGCCTCCTGGGAAGCCCGCCGGTCGCGAGCCTGGCCATAGCCCGTCAAGGCCACCAATGCCATGGACGGCCAACGGCCATTGGCACGCACGCGGCGCGCAAATTCATAGCCGCTGATGTCCGGCAGGCCGATGTCGACCACGACCGCGTCGACAGGCGATTCGTAGAGTCGTTCGAAGGCCTTCTCGGCACTGTAGGCCACACGCACCGAATGGCCTTCCAGCCGGTACCAATCGGCCAGAAGATTCACCGCATCCTGGTTGTCGTCCACGAAAAGCAGACGCAGCGGCGGTCCCGCAGGCGATGCGTCGATGTGTTCGATGGCGCAAGCATCAGGCAGAGGAGGCGCCAGCGGCAGCATGAGATGGAAGGTCGTGCCTTTGCCAGCGCCGTCACTCGTTGCATCGATGGTCCCCCCGTGGAGTTCGGCCAGGCTGCGGGCGATCGCGAGTCCGAGGCCGAGACCACCGCCCGGGCGCTGCAGGCTTTGGCCCGCCTGCACGAATCGATCGAACACATGGGGCAGCAGCGCGGAATCGATGCCCACACCCTCGTCGGACACCGAGAGTTCGGCCTGGCCTTCGACGACGGCAAGTGCCACGGTGATCGACTTCGCGGGCGGCGTGAACTTGGCGGCGTTGTTGAGCAGGTTGGACACCAGTTGGGCCAAGCGCAACGCATCGCCCAGCACCATGATCGGCGTGGTGGGTAGCACGACGCCGGGCATGCGTGCACGTTGCTGCATGAGGGGCTGCGCAAGTTCCATCGCATGGGTCACGACGTCGCGCAGATCGACCCGTTCGCGCTGCAGGACGATGTTGCCCGCCACGATACGCGGCACGTCGAGCAGGTCGTCCACCATGCGGGAGAGCTGCTTGACTTGGCGCTCGATCATCTTGCGTTCGCTCGTGAAGACGTCGGGCTCCTTGCGTGCCATGAGTTGCAGAACGAGCGAAATCGGCGCGAGCGGGTTACGCAGCGCATGTCCGAGCATGGCGAAGAATTCGTCCTTTGCATGGCTCGCCGCCTCGACCTCGGCACGCGCCTGGTGCGCCTGGGCGAGCAAACGGACGTTGTCGAGCGCGAGCGCAGCCCGTTGTGCGAATTCTTCGACCAGGGTGACGTCCTCGGGGCTGAAATGGCGCTCCGACTCGGATTGCAGCACCGCCATCGCACCGATCGTGCGGCCGCGTGCCACCAGTGGCACCACGCAGCACGCGTGAATGCCGTGGCTGACCGCGAGCGCGCGCAAGCCTGCATGCGGCAGTTCAGAGAAGTCCCTCGTGGTGCGATTGACTACAAAGGTTTCACCTGTCGTCACCGCCCAGTGCAGTGAACCCGGTGCGTTGGTGTCGGCGATGGCGCGGGCGACGGCGGCGGTCACCTGGCTGGCACGGGTCAGGTTGCGATAGCGCGCGAGCTTGCGATGGAGCATGTCGTTCTCGTCGAGCAGGTCAATGCGACAGATGTCGGCGAAGTCCGGCACGATGACCTGCGCGATGGCCTCTATCGTCGAGGCCTCTTCGAGGGAGCGCGACAAGGTCGTGCTGACCGTGGCGAGCCATTGCAGGCGCTGCTGAGCGGCTTGCGCCGACAGCAGTGCCTGCTGGCCGGTCACCAGCAGGGTGTCGCGTTCCTCCTCGTGCTGGATGCGGTCGGTCGCCGCCTCTGCGAGTGCGTGGGAGACGCGGTCGACTTCGTCGATGCCCGACCGGTTCGGCGCGACCGGCTCACCGTGGCCCAGTGCCAGCGCGCTTTCGCGCAGGCGGCGCATCGGCCGCGTGATGGTGCGCGCGACCCACCAGACGCCCAATCCGCCAGCGAGCAATGAAAACAGCACGCCCCCGCTGTAGGCCCACATGGTGCGCCGCCATGCGCTGTCGACGGTGGACATGGGCATGCCGAGCACGACCTGCCAGCGGGCCGATGCGAGCCGGACGATGGCCGTCTGCATGGGGACGCCCTCATCCGTGTTCACGGTGCGCAGGAGTTCTGCGCGCGTATCCTGGCTGACCAGTGCCTCGCGCAACGTCGGGCCCGGTGGCCGGCCGCGGGTGAGTTCATCGTTGACCGATCGCGCGATCCGCAATTGATTGCTGTCGAAGACCGACACCTTCCAGCCGTCTGGCACCTGCTGGTTGCGCAGGACCGCAGCGACAGTCTCTGGTTTTACGATGGCCGTGAGTACATGGCGCACCTGGCCACCGCGAAGCACAGGGACGCGGACGGCGAACAGCAGCTTGTCGCGCGAACCACTGAACAGCCCGCTGACGACCGGCCGCCGTGTGCGAACCGCCTCTGCATGGCTGGGAAGGTCCAGGACCTGGTCGGCTGTGATACCAAAAGGACGTTCGCTGCTGAAGACGACATGGCCTTCAGGCGTGGTGAGCTGCACACCCTCCCAACCTGGATTGGACGCACGCAGCGCGCTGGCCAGCAGGTGCGCATCGGCCAGCGTCGACAGGTCGGTGGCGCCCAACGGATCGGTGAGCGCGAGCGTTTGCAGGGAAGAGATCGCCAGGCGAAGTTCGCTGTCGACTGCGCCCGCCACGGCGCGTGCCATGCCGATTGCGGCATCGCGCGATTGCGCACGCTGGCCGAGCCCCAGGTCGACCAGCGCAATGCCGCAGAGGATCGCCAGTGGCAGCATGGCGGCGATTGCCACCATCAACACGCGGCCGGGCAGGCTCATCAGACGCATGGGCCGCAGTCAGGTGGTGGTGCGGTTGACCAGCCGCTGCAGCTCCGCAGCCATCGCTTCGACGGCGGCAGGTTTGGGGAAATGGGCATCGAAGCCCGCGGCCAGTGCCTCCTGGCGGTCGGTCTCCTGACCGTAACCGGTCAGTGCAATCAGCACCATGCTGCGCCATCGCTCGTTGGCGCGCATGCGTCGGGCCAGTTCGTAGCCGCTGATGCCCGGCAGGCCGATGTCGAAGATGGCCGCATCCGCGGGCGCTTGATAGAGCAGCGCAAGCGCTTCTTCGGCGCTATGAGCGGTGCGCACCGCGTGACCCTCCAGCCGGAACCAGTCTCCGAGCAAGGCGACCAGGTCCTTGTTGTCGTCGACCAGCAAGAGACGTAGAGGCGCCGTCAGAGGCGCCGTCGACGGTACCGGTCCGGGCGTCGGGGCGGCGGGCAGGGCCTTGCGGACTTCGGTGTTCGCCAGCGGAATACGCACCGTGAATACAGCCCCTTCGCCCGGACCTGCACTTTCTGCGCGGATGCTGCCGCCATGAAGCTGAACCAGACTTTGCGCGATCGACAAGCCGAGCCCGAGGCCCCCGCCGGCGCGCTGCAGATGCTGCTCGCCTTGCACGAAGCGATCGAACACGTGGGCCAGCAGATCGTGTGCAATGCCGATGCCGGTATCGGCCACGACCAGTTCCGCTTCATGGGCATGAACCTCCAGCTTCACTGTGATGGCCTGCCACGGCTCAGTGAACTTGGCCGCGTTGTCCAGTAGCGCGGAGACGATCTGCGCCAGGCGGACCTCGTCGCCCTGAACCATGACGGGCGAGGAGGGCAGCGACAGTACAGGCTTGCGCGCGCGGCTTTGCAAGGTAAGGCGCGTGAGCTCGAGCGCTCGCGAAACCACCTCGCGCATGTCGACGGGTTCCATCTTCAGCACGAACTTGCCCGACAGCACGCGCGCCACGTCGAGCAGGTCGTCGACGATGTGCGTGAGGTGTCCGACTTGCCGTTCGATGATCTGGCGCTCGCGTGGAAATGCGGCATCGCCGCGCCGCGTGATCACCTCCAGCGCCAGTGCGATCGGTGCCAGGGGGTTGCGCAGTTCGTGGCCGAGCATGGCCAGGAATTCGTCTTTCGACTGGCTCGCAAGCTCGGCCTGCTGCTGCGCGCTGCGGGCCTGTGCGAACAGCCGCACGTTGTCCAGCGCGAGCGCGACGCGCTGGGCGATTTCGCCGATCAGGATGCGGTCGTCGGCCGTGAAGCGCCGCTTCGACTCCGCCTGAATCACGGCCATCGCACCTATGGTGCGGCCCCGTGCGACCAGCGGCACCACGCACAGCGCGGTCATGCGCATGGCCCGTGCGAAGTCGCGGAATGTCGCGTCCTCGATGTCGGACAGATCGGCTTTGGAGAAGTTCTGCAGAAAAACCTCGCCGGTGGCCACGGCGTGGGGAAAAAAGCCGGGCACGTCAGGCGGCGCCTTGTGCCGGCTATTGACTTCGTGCTGGATCTCAGCACTGCGCCGGGGGTTGAAATGGCGAGTGAGCTTGCGCTGCAGCTCATCGTTTTCGTCGAGCAGGTCGATGCGGCAGGCGTCCGCAAACTCCGGCACGAGCACATCGGCAATCGCATGCAGCGTGGAACTTTCTTCCAGCGATTTGGAAAGCATCGAGCTCGCGTGCATAAGGTATCCGATCCGGCGCTCGGCGGCTTGCGCGTCCGAACGTGCCTGGCGTTCGGCCAGCAGCAGGTCGTCGCGTTCGGCTTCGCGGCGCGTGCGCTCGATGCCGGCGAGCCCCAGCGCGCTGGCCACTGCATCGATCTCGACGATGCCCGAACGCTGGACCGTGACCACCGCGCCCCGCCCGAGTGCGGCAGCGCTGTCGCGCAACTGCCGTATCGGACGGGTGATCGTGCGCGACGTCCACCAGGCCGCAAAGCCGCTGAGGAACAACGACAGCACCAAGCCGGCGCCGCTGAGCAGCAACGTGCGCACCAGGGTGGCGTTGGCCGTCGACGTGGCGCCGCCGATGACCACCACCCAGGGCGCCGAGGTCATGCGCACCAGCGCCGTCTGCACCTGTACGCCATCGGGGTTCTCGGCAGAGCTGAGCAGGTCCTCGCGGGAACTCATGGTGTCGATCAACGCGCTCACGGCGGCGCTGGGCGGCTGGCCTCTGAAATTGGTTTCGTTGCGCGAGCGGGCCACGCCTGTGCGCATCGAGTCGAACACAGACACCGTCCAGCCCTCGGGAATCTGTTGCCGCGCGAGCACGGCGGAGATCGCTTCGGGCGCCACCACTGCGGTGAGCACGCGCCGTACGGAGCCGTCGCGCAAAATTGGAACGCGCACGGGGAAGCTCAGCCGGCCGCCAGGGCGCAGGGTCAGCGAACCGACAACCGGCTGGCCGGTGCGAACGGTCAGGGCCAGGCTGTCCATGTCGACGGCCCGCTCGATCGGCACGCCGAAAGGACGCTCGGTGCTGAAGATGCCCGAACCATCGGGCGCCGCCATGAGGATGTTCCGCCAGTTCGGTTGCGACGCGCGCATGGCTGATGCAAGCGCATGGGTGTTGGCCAGCGAAGCGAGCGATTCGCCGCTGGCTGGACTGGCCAGTGTGATCGCCTGCAGCGAGGAGACGGTCATACGCAGTTCACCGTCGATAGCGGTCGCAACGGTGCGCGCAACGCCCAGGGTCGACGCCAGCGACTGCGCGCGTTGCTCGGCAATCAGACCGTACAGTGCCACGCCGGAGAGCACGGCAAACGGCACGATGCCCGCCAGTGCGACGAGCAGCACGCGGCTTGAAAAATTGAAGGCACGCATCAGCGAGGATTGGGTCGGTCGGTTGAGCGGTGGCGTCCTGCGCGGCACCGCAGCCCAGAGGAAAAATGGGCTGACAGATAAAAGCAGGGATTGTGACGCCGCAGTGGAAACCGCGCGTGCACTTCAAGCCACACATGTCCCGATAAGTGGCGCAGCCCTTTTTTATTTATTAACATAAGATACATTGTATTTTATAAATCGAGGTGTCCTTGGACCGCATGCATGCTTTCATGCGCGCGGTACCATGGTTGACCATGAACCTTTTGTGCTGCCGATTCAACGCCCTATGGCCGGCTGCCTGCGGAATGCAATCGCCATGCGGCACATGAAGCGGCTCGCGGGTGTGTGGCACCGCGTGCGGCAGGCCACGATGGCCACACCCGGACTGCGCGTGCTGCTGCTGGCCATCCGCAATTACGTGATGCACCAGAGCGCCAACCAGGCCGGGAGCCTCGCGTTTTCGTCGGTACTTGCCATGTTTCCGCTGCTGCTTCTGGTATCGGCTGCGGCCGGCTATATCGGCCAGCCCGGCGATGCTGCGGCGTTGGCCGACCGCGTCATGGGCTACACGCCGCAGCTGGTGCGCGATGCGATGCAGCCGGTCATTCAGCAGGTGCTTGCCCAGCGCAACCAGGCGCTGCTGACGATCGGTCTGGTCGCCACGCTGTGGACGGCGTCGTCGGGTATGCAAGCGGTGCGCTCGGCGCTGAACCGCTCCTACGGCATCGAGCGTGGACTGCCGTTCTGGAAGGCGCGCATCAAGGTCACGCTGTTCACGGTGATCGTGGGCGGGGGCATCGTGGCCGCCTTCAGCTCGGTGATCATCATGCCGTACCTGTGGCGGCTGCTGGAGACCAATGTGGGTGTCGGGCAGGAGGTGCTCTGGCTGCGCAACAGCGTGCGCTACGGCTCGGCCTTCGTGGCACTGACGGTGCTGTATGCCCTGCTCTACGGCTGGCTTCCCGACATCCGCCAGCGCCTGTACACCGTGGTGCCGGGCGCGTTGGTCGGTGCAGCACTCTGGGTGGCCACGGCGGCCACGCTGTCCTACACGCTGCGAAGCGCCGGCAAGCTGGCCTTGCTGTACGGCAGCTTTGCGGGGGTGGTCGCAACGCTGGTCTTCCTCTATATCAGCGCAACCACCTTGATCTTCGGTGCCGAGATCAATGCCGTGCTGCATGAGAAGACCCGTCGCCGGGCAGAGGCGCAGCCCGGCACGCAGCGCTGATAATCGCCAAGGGTTTCCACTGTGGAAACATATTCCAGTTTCTCCCTAAGATTCGGCGCATCCCTGGACCTGCGTTTGCGCGCGGTCCCTTGCACCCTTCCGGAGAAATTTCCATGCGCACCGTACACCGCCTTGGCGTCGCCCTCGGGCTGACTTTTTCGCTGATGCTGCCCGCCTCAGCACAACAGGCGCAAGACAGGGTGATCCGCTTTGGGCACCTCAACAACGCCGACCATCCCGTGAGTTTCGGCGTCAAGCGTTTCGCTGAGCTGCTTGCAGCCAAGAGCGGTGGCCGCATGAAGGTCCAGGAGTTTCCTGCGTCCCAGCTGGGCAACGAGATGCAGCAGCAGTCGGCCCTGCAGGGCGGCGTGCAGCAGATGTCGGCGCCCGCGACCACCTCGCTGGCCGGCATCGTCAAGGAATTCGGACTGGTCGACTTTCCATTCGCCGTGAGCACATTCGAACAGGCAGATGCCCTGCTCGACGGGCCCCTGGGCCAGGCGCTGATCGCCAAGCTGCCAGAAAAAGGCCTGGTGGCGCTGGGCTACTGGGACCTGGGTTTTCGCAATGTGACCAACAGCAAGCGGCCGATCGCCAAGGCGGAGGACCTGGATGGCTTGAAGATCCGCGTCATCCCGAACCCGGTGTTTCTCGACACGTTCAAGGCCTTCAAGGCGAACCCGGTGCCCATGCCTTTCGCCGAACTCTATGGCGCGCTGGAGGCCAAGGCCGTCGACGGGCAGGAGAACCCGTATGCGGTGATCCTCTCGAACAAGTTTTTTGAAGTCCAGAAATTCCTCAGCGCCACGAACCACGTCTACGCGGCGAACATCGTGCTGGTGAGCAAGAAGTTCTGGGACGGCCTGACGCCTGCAGAGCAGCAGATGATGAAGGACGCCGCCAACGAAGCGCGCAGCTACCAACGCCAGGTCAGCCGCGCCGCTGCGCAGAAGGCGGTGGGCGAGTTGCAGGCCAAGGGGCTGCAGTTCAACGAAGTCGCTGCGGCCGAGCAGGCGCGCATGCGCAAGATCGCGAGCCCGGTGATCGAGCGCTTTGCCGCGAGCTACGACCCCGCGATGGTGAAGCTCTACAACGACGAACTCGCACGCATCCGCAAGTGAACGCGCAGGCACGCAATCCCCATGAAAATCCTTGTCCTGCACGGTCCCAATCTCAATCTGTTCGGTCGCCGCGAACCGCACATCTATGGCCGCACCACGTTGGCCGAGATCAATGAGCGGCTGGCCCGGCTCGCCGCTGAACTTCAGGTCGAACTGCTCACGCTGCAGTCCAACCACGAAGGCGCGCTCATCGACTTTCTGCACGCGCACATCGATGCCGCGCAGGGTGCGCTGGTCAATCCAGCCGGCCTGACGCAACACGGTGTGCCGTTGCACGATGCGATCAAGGCGATGCCATTCCCGACGATCGAAGTGCACATGTCGAACATCGCGGCCCGCGAGACATGGCGAGCCCATTCGATCATCTCGCCCGCAGTCAAGGCCACCATTCAGGGGCTGGGGCCGCAGTCCTACCTTGCCGCGCTAAGGGCCCTGGTCGAAACCCTGCGCGAACCGGCGGAACGCGCATGACACGTTGGGTCGACCGGGTCTGCAGGATGCTGGAGGCGGTCATCGGCTTCATGCTGGCGGTGATGGTGGTGCTGGTGTTCGGCAACGTCGTGCTGCGCTACGGTTTCAATTCCGGCATCACGGTGTCCGAAGAAGTCTCGCGCTGGCTTTTCATCTGGATGACGTTCCTGGGCGCGGTCGTCGCGCTCAAGGAACACGGCCATCTGGGCGTCGACATGGTGGTGCAGAAGCTGCCGGCGTCCGGCAAGAAAGCCTGCCTGGCCATCGGCCACATCGTCATGCTGTACATCGTCTGGCTGCTCTTTCAGGGCAGCCTGGCGCAGGCGCGCATCAACTGGGACGTGACAGCGCCGACCACCGGTGCGTCGATGGCGATCGTCTACGCGGCCGGCGTCGTCTTCGCCGTGCTCGCGGCCGTCATCCTCGCGCTCGATCTCTACCGGTTGCTGAGCGGCCAGCTCTCCGATGCCGACCTTGTGATGGTCCAGGAATCGGAAGAAGCCGTTCAGTTGCAGCAGATCCTCGGCGAGAACGCCGCGCCACCACCGGGCCGTGCGCCATGACCATCCTTGTTTTTGTCGGCTCGCTGCTGCTGGCCATGGCGCTGGGCATTCCCATTGCGTTCTCGCTGCTGGCCAGCGGTGTCATGCTGATGTGGCATCTGGACCTGTTCGACGCGCAGATCCTCGCGCAGAACGTGATCAGCGGCGCCGACAGCTTCCCCTTGCTGGCGGTGCCTTTCTTCATGCTGGCCGGCGAGATCATGAACGTGGGCGGGCTGTCGCGGCGGATCGTCGACTTCGCGTTGGCGCTGGTCGGGCACGTCAAGGGCGGACTGGGCTACGTGACCATCATGGCCGGTTGCCTGCTGTCGGCACTCTCGGGCTCGGCCGTGGCCGACGCTGCGGCGCTGACCGCCCTGCTGCTGCCCATGATGGTCAGCGCCGGACACGACAAGGCCCGTGCGGGCGGCCTGATCGCCGCGACCGGCGTGATCGGCCCCGTGATCCCGCCGAGCATCGGGTTGGTGATTTTCGGGGTGGCGGCGAACGTGTCGATCTCCAAGCTTTTTCTTGCGGCGATCGTGCCGGGCCTGCTCATCGGCGGCGCGCTGTGGGTGACCTGGGCCTGGCTGGTGCGCCGCGAGAAGATCGTGCCGCCGCCGCGCAAGTCACGCGCGGAGGTCATGACGGCATTGCGCAAGGCGCTCTGGGCCCTGATGCTGCCCGTGATCATCCTGGTCGGGCTGCGCATGGGCGTGTTCACGCCCACGGAAGCGGCCGTCGTGGCTGCAGCGTACGCGCTGTTCGTGTCGACCGCGATCTATCGCGAGCTGAGCTGGCGCGATCTCTACGGCATTTTCGTGAGCGCGGCCAAGACCAGCGCGGTCGTGATGTTCTTGATTGCCGCAGCCATGGTCAGCGCCTGGCTGATCACCGTGGCCGACCTGCCTTCCAAGGTGATCGGGCTGCTGCAGCCTTTCATGGACAACAAGATCCTGCTGATGCTCGCCATCATGGTGCTGGTGATGGTGGTGGGCACCGCCATGGACATGACGCCCACGATCCTGATCCTCACGCCCGTGCTGATGCCCGTGGTCAACGCCGCGGGCATCGATCCGGTGTATTTCGGCGTGATGTTCATCATCAACAACTCCATCGGGCTGGTGACGCCGCCGGTGGGCACCGTCCTGAACGTGGTGGCCGGCGTGGGAAGGATGTCCATGGACGACGTGACGCGCGGCGTCGTGCCTTTCATGATTGCCGAGTTCGGGATCATGTTCGTCATGGTGCTGTTCCCGTGGCTGGTGATCTGGCCTGCCAAGCTCTTTGCCGGCTGACGCCAGCCCCCCAGATTCATGACTCCGGAGACATCCATGAACGCTTCGCTGATGCGCCACCTGTCTATTGCCGGCTTGGCTGCCGTGGCCGCCCTGTCGGTCTGGTCTGCCAGCGCGCAGGTCAAGGAGCGCACGCTCAGGTTTGCCTTTCAGAACCAGGCCGGGCATCCGCAGGCGCAGGGCGCGCAGAAGTTCGCGGAACTGGTGGCCGAGAAGTCCGGCAAGAAGATCACTGTCAAGCTCTACCCGGGCGGCAGCCTGGGTGGCGATCTGCAGACCGTCTCTGCATTGCAGGGCGGCACGCTCGACCTCACCGTGTTGAACGCAGGCATCCTGACGGCGCAGGTCAAGGAGTTCGCCGCCTATGACCTTCCTTTCCTTTTCAACGACGCCAAAGAGGCCGACGCCGTGACCGATGGCCCCTTTGGCAGCAAGCTGTTCGCCAAGCTCGAAGACCGCGGCCTGCACGGCCTGGGCTACTGGGACCTGGGCTTTCGCAATCTGACCAACAGCAAGCGCCCCATCACCAAGGCCGATGACATTGCGGGGCTCAAGATCCGTGTGATCCAGTCGCCGATCTACATCGATCTCTTTGGGGCGCTCGGCGCCAACGCGACGCCGATGCCGTTTCCCGAGCTATACGCCGCACTCGACCAGAAAGCCGTCGACGGGCAGGAAAATCCCAACACCACCATCCTGTCGTCCAAGTTCGCCGAAGTGCAGAAGTACCTGACGCAGACGCGGCACATCTACAACCCACAGGCGCTCATCGTGAGCAAGAAGCTGTGGGACGCCATGAGCGCGGCGGAGCGCAAGGTGATCGAAGAAGCGGCCGCCGAAGCCACCGCGTTCCAGCGCACCGTGTCGCGCGGCGAGGCGGACAAGGCGCTGGCGGCGTTGAAGGCTGCCGGCATGACGGTGTCTGAACTGTCGCCGGCCGAGACCGCCAGGCTGCGCGAAAAGGTCAAACCCGTCACCGACAAATATGCAGCCGCGCTCGGTGGTGATCTGTTCAAGGAGTTGAACGCAGAGATCGCCAAGGTGCGCAAGTAGGATCGGCGGATTCGGGCCGACAGCTCGAATGGCAGGCGCACGTCGGCAGCAGCGGCAAACATCAGCAACATCGGCAAAGGGGGCATTGCGGATCGCCCGGAGCGGGCGCTGCCCTACCATTTGCGGCTGTTCCGTTCGCGCTTTAGCGCCCTCTCCTGTTTCCAATGACCGAAATCCGCGATGCCGCCGCCGACCTGTCCCGCTTTCGCCGTCGCGTGCTGGTGGTCGTGGGTGTGGTACTCGTGTGCTTCGGGCTGCTCGCTGCGCGCTTGACCTATCTGCAGGTGGTGCGCCATGCCGAGCTGGCCGAGCGTGCGGAGAGCAATCGCACCGCGATCGTTCCGGTCGTGCCGCACCGCGGCCTGATCCGCGATCGCAACGGGGTGGTGTTGGCGTCCAACTATGCGGCCTACACGCTCGAGATCACGCCGGGCAAGGCCGGCAAGGCGGCCGACCTGGACGCCACCCTGGACGCGCTCGCCGAGGTCGTGCCGATCAATGCGCGGGAGCGGCGGCGCTTTCACCAGCTGCGCCAGGACTCCCGCAGCTTCGACGCGGTGCCGGTGCGTACGCAACTCACCGACGAGGAGGTTGCGCGCTTCGCTGCCCAGCGTTACCGGTTTCCAGGCGTCGAGGTCAACGCAAGGCTGTTGCGCAGCTATCCGCAGGGCGAGGTCGCATCCCACGTCATCGGCTACATCGGCCGTATCAATCAGCGCGAGACCGTCGCAATGGAAGACTGGGAGGATGAGGAACGCGCCAACTACCGAGGCACCGACCACATCGGCAAGCTCGGTATCGAGCAGAGCTATGAGCGCGTGCTGCATGGCCAGACCGGCGTCGAGCAGATGGAAACCACGGCTGGCGGTCACGCCACGCGTCAACTCGCACGCCACCCCGCCGTGCCCGGTCAGAGCCTGACGCTGTCGCTCGACATCAAGCTGCAGAAGCTGGTGGAAGACAT
This sequence comes from Variovorax ginsengisoli, assembly GCF_030811835.1. GTDB lineage: Bacteria > Pseudomonadota > Gammaproteobacteria > Burkholderiales > Burkholderiaceae_C > Variovorax > Variovorax ginsengisoli_C. The sequence goes on from NZ_JAUSRO010000004.1 coordinate 29,683, forward strand.
GTATGGCGAGCGTCGCGGCGCGCTGGTCGCGATCGACCCGAGGACGGGCGAAGTGCTGGCCTTTGTCAGCAAGCCGACCTTCGACCCCAATCTCTTCGTGGGAGGCATCGACACCGAAAGCTGGAAGGCGCTGAGCGAATCGATCGACAACCCGCTGCTCAACCGTGCGCTGCGCGGTACGTACCCACCAGGTTCGACGTACAAGCCTTTCATGGCCCTGGCGGCCCTGGAGACGGGCAAGCGCACCGCGCAGAAGATCGAGAACGACCCCGGCTATTACCACTTCGGCGGGCGCAATTTCCTGAGTCATCCGGGCGGGCTGGGCGGCGTCGACATGAACCGCGCGATCCAGCATTCGAGCAACACCTATTTCTACTCGCTGGCCAACGAGATGGGCGTGGATATGATCCACGACTTCATGGCGCCGCTGGGATTTGGACAGATCACCGGCATCGACCTGTTGGGCGAGGTGCGCGGCGTGCTGCCGAGCACCGGCTGGAAGCGCAACGCCTACCGGCGTGCCGAGCAGAAGAAATGGCATGCGGGCGAGACCATCTCGCTGGGCATCGGGCAGGGCTACAACAGCTTCACGATGCTGCAACTGGCATCGGCCAGTGCAACGCTGGCCCATGGCGGCGTGCGCTTTCGGCCGCATCTGGTGCGCGCGGTCCACGACACCGTCACCGGAGCGGTCGTGCAGCACATGCGGCCGGCCGCCGAGGATCTGGGCTACGCGGCGCGCAATGTCGACGTGGTACGCAACGCCATGGTCGCCGTGACGCAAGGCGGGACCGGTACGCGGGTGTTCGCTGGCTCGGCCTACACCTCGGGCGGCAAGACCGGCACTGCGCAGGCGGTGGGCCTGAGCGCCAAGGCACGTGCGAGTGGCAAAGCCCTCGATGCGCGGCAGCGGGATCACGCGCTCTACATGGCATTTGCCCCTGCCGACGACCCGTCCATCGCCGTTGCCGCCATCGTCGAGAACGCGGGCTTCGGTGCCGCCAGCGCGGCACCCATCGTGCGGCGCGTGTTCGACTACTGGGTCGACGGCAAATATCCGAATGCAGCCGACATGGCGGCCGTGCAGGCGGGCACGTCGGGCGCGCCCCTGGGCACGCCGCTGCTGGCCAGTGAGGTTGAACCGCGCAGCGCTGGTGCGGACATCGCAGATCCTGCGGCTGGCGACTGAACGAGTGATGTCGCCTCAGGCGGCTACTTCAACGGGACCTTCAAGGGCGTCTTCAGGCCCAGCGCCTGTTCCACCTTACCGGCCACCGATTGCAGGGCACCGAATGCGGAGCTTTGCTTCTGATGGCTCTGCCCTTCGTGAATGCTGATCCAGCTGGTACTTTCGACCACGTGGCAAACCAGCGCGCGGTCGAGCTCGCTGTCCTGCAACAGCAACGCTGCGCGCTTGTTTTCGATCAGCGCTGCGTGCAATTGCCGCACGCGGTCGGGTGCGCTGCTGAGGAAATGCTCAAGGCTGCGGCCCGTGCGCTGCCCGCGCCGGTCCGGTGCCCACTCCGCCAGGCTGTGAATCATCGCGGCCCGCTCGGTGGGCGTGAGCTTGAGTTCGAGGTCTTTCATCGGTCGCTCCTTCAGGGGATGCCGGGCATGCGGCGGTTGATACGTTTCTCTCTTTCCTGGACTACGCCGCCGACACGTGTTTGGATTCAGCAGGGCGAAAAAAGCGCAATGTGGTCTCCATCATGACGGCCTTTGAGGGCCTGCCGCCCCTCCACCCCGGCAAGTTTCCTTGCTGTGGTGCTTGTTGCCATTCAGGAAATCACCCTGGCGGCCGATAGACAAGGGCAGCCCGTTTGCTGCGCCCTGCCCTGTCTGATTTCCATGAAAAACGTCCTGAACCGCATGCGCCTCGCTCCTCGTCTTGTCATGGCGTTCGGGCTGGTGCTGTTGATCACCTCGATTGCGGCTGGCGTCGGCATCTGGCGTCTGCAACGGCTTCAGGACATCGCGGACGACCTGGGCGGTGCGTCGTCGCAGCGCGCATTGCTGGCGCGTGAACTGCATGCGATCGTCGTACTGAGTTCGAGCCGAGCCGAGGTGCTGCTGCAGACGAACGACGAGGCGCTGGCTGCGCGCATCAATGCCGATCGCAAGATCACCTCGGCGCGCTCGGATGTGGTGCGCAAGTCACTGGAGAAACTCGCCGACGATGCGCCGACTGCCGCCCTCTTCGACCGTATCGACCAGGTCGGCGATGCCTTTCGCAAGGCGCGCGATGCGCTGGTCAAACGAAAGGCAGCGGGCGAGCAGGTGGGTGCCGATGTCATTCAGACCCAATTGCGCACGGCAGCCGACAGTTACGCCAAGGCAGTCGACGACCTGGCTGTGTACCAGGCGGGCCGCGTCGAGGCCGCTCGACTGGCGGCTCGCGACAGCGAGCAGGCTGGCATCGCCATGCTCTCGTTGGGTATGGCGCTGGCACTGGCATTGAGCGTTTGGTGCGGCTGGGTGCTGCTGCGCTCGATCGTGCAACCCCTGGCCGCGGCCTCGCGCATGGCCGAGCGTGTATCGGCAGGCGATCTGACCACCCCTGTACCGCGCAGCACCGGCCGCGACGAAGTGCAGGTGCTGTTGGGCGATCTGAGTACGATGCAGGGCAAGCTGGCCGAACTGGTCAACAGCGTACAGACGGTCAGCCAGTCGATCACCACCGCGACCACCGAAATTGCCGACGGTAACCATGACCTGTCGGCGCGCACCGAGCAGGCGGCGTCGAATCTTCAACAGACGGCGTCGACCATGGCCCAGCTCACCGACACGGTGCGCCAGAGTGCCGAATCGACACGGCTGGCCGACCAGTTGGTGACCTCTGCATCGGACGTGGCGTCGCGGGGCGGCAAGGTGGTCGCCGAGGTGGTGTCCACCATGGATGATATTGCGGCGTCATCGCGCAAGATCGGCGACATCATCGGCGTGATCGACAGCATCGCCTTTCAGACCAACATCCTTGCGCTCAATGCGGCGGTGGAGGCGGCGCGCGCTGGCGAGCAGGGCCGCGGCTTCGCCGTGGTGGCCAGCGAGGTGCGCAACCTCGCCCAGCGTTCAGCGCAGGCCGCCCGCGAGATCAAGGCCTTGATCGGCGAGAGCGTCGTCAAGGTCGAATCGGGTGCGCGTCTGGTGGCGGAAGCCGGCTCGACCATGGGTGAGATCGTGGTGTCCGTGGGCCGCGTGGCCGACATCATCGGTGAAATCAGTGCCACGGCGGTCGAGCAGAGCCAGAGCATCGGTCAGGTGAACCAGGCCATCGGTCAACTCGACAACATGACGCAGCAGAATTCGGCGCTGGCCGAGGAATCCACCGCGGCAACGCAGAGTCTGAAGGATCAAGCCGGCAACCTCTCGCGTGCCATCGGCAGCTTCAAGCTCATTGCCTGATCCCCGAGGCTTTGCGGTATTGGCGCCGCGTTCAGCCCGGATTCACGGTTGAAAAATGCGATCGATGCGACAGGCGCGGCAGCGCCGGGTGCCGGAGGCCGATCGGCAACGCAACGGTGGGTCGCACCTCGACCCCGGACGTGGCAGGACACGTCTTTGCGGCACCTTGCGCGATGCCGCTGCATTCGTCGTCGACGAACTCAGGCATCGGCGCGAAGTGGGAGTCGTGCGTGTGCTTCATACGTTCACTTTAGGGACGGATTTCGTAGAAATTGAGGCGGCGGTGCGTTCACTCACTGATGGAACGCGCGATATTCCGCTTCTACCGTGCGCTGCGAGACCAACTGAACTTTCCCACAGGAAGTGCATGCATAGAGCGCACGTCCTGGCCACCATCTCATCCACCACCGTCGAGGTATGCGATTGAGGTGCTGTGCACCGCACCGGCATCGAGTCAAAATAAACATGCCAATCCCTGTCGCCGTGAAGGCGTTGTATTGAAAATATGTGCCAAAAAGTCACATTAATGCGCAATCGTGGCAGAATTACATAGATAACAATTAGTTTCACTTGAGGTGGAAAGGGGTGCCGTTCAGGGCCATCCCGCAAGCTGGACAATGGGCAGATGCCCATCCCACGTTTGTTTCTCCTGCCAGTGTTTTCCGGGGCCGTGGCGTTGCTTGGCCTGGTGGCCGGTTGCGCATCTCCTCCTGCGGCTGCGCCGCTTGACCTTCCACGCCAGACGGTCGCCACACAAACCGCGCTGCAGCCGGCTTCCGCGCCGGTGGCTCCCGGCGGAGAAAGCGCACGCAACGTAACGCCTGCCGGATTCGCGGATTGGGTGAGCGACGTGCGTGCGCAGGCGCGCGGCGCAGGCATTGGCGAGTCCGCGTTGCGCGATGCCTTCGATGACGTGCGTTATCTCCCCCGCGTGATCGAACTTGATCGGGCCCAGCCGGAGTTCACACGCAGTGTCTGGGACTATCTGGATGCCGCGGTATCGCCGCAGCGCGTGGCGCTCGGCGAGCAGAAGTTGGCACAGGTTCGGACCCAGGCCGATGCGGCTGCAGCGCGTTACGGCGTACCCGCCGCCACGGTTGTCGCGATCTGGGGCATGGAGAGCAACTACGGCGGCAACTACGGCAACATTCCCACTATCGATGCGCTGGCCACGTTGGGCTTCGAAGGCCGGCGCCAAGCTTGGGCTCGCGACCAACTGATGGCCGCACTGAAGATCATCGACAGCGGCGACATCCATCATGCCCAGATGATCGGCTCCTGGGCGGGAGCGATGGGTCAGACCCAGTTTTTGCCTTCCAGCTTTCTGGCCTATGCGGTAGATGCTGACGGCGACGGGCGTCGTGATATCTGGGGCAGCATGGCCGACGTCCTGGCATCGACGGCCAACTACCTGGCGCGCTCAGGCTGGCAGCCAGGCGAGGCCTGGGGCGCCGAAGTGCAGTTGCCCGCCGGATTCGACTATGCGCGCGCAGATCGCGTTGTGCGTCAGGCGAGCGCCCAATGGGCTGCCGAGGGCGTGCGAGGCATGGGCGGTGCCGCATTGCCTGAGTTGGCCGACGCATCCGTTCTCTTGCCCGCCGGCGCGCGGGGACCGGCGTTTCTGGTCGGACGGAACTTCCGCGCGATCCTTCGCTACAACAGTTCGGACAGCTACGCGTTGGGAGTGAGCCTCCTATCCCAACGCCTGGCCGGCGGACCCGGGGTGGTCGCCGCATGGCCGCGCGAGCAGCAGGTGCTGTCGCGCGCGCAGGTGCTGGCACTGCAGACCCGTCTGAATCAGCTCGGCTTCGACAGCGGCTCCCCCGACGGGATGATGGGGCCATCGACGCGCGATGGCTTGCGCAAGTACCAGCGCAGCCTTGGCCTGCCGGCCGACGGCTACCCGACGGTGGAGTTGCTCGAACGACTGAGCGCGTCTTGAGCCACTGAAGCAGCGTTCATGGACGCAACCCTGTCTGTATGTACAGGGTTTTGCGCCTCTTTTCAGCGAATTGCCAGGATGCCAAGCCGGTCTTCACGGACTGTGGAGAGTCGTACGGGAAGCTTTTGGCTGTACGCTATGTAAAAGATCGTCAAAAATGTGGTCTAAAGTCAATTATGCGCACAATTTTTTCAATGGGGTCGGAGGGGGGTGTGCGGACGACGTGTGCGAGCACGGGTCCTGCCTGCGCCACCGGAAGCATTGAAACGTCGGTCGGCGCGTTGCCGGCGCAACCCCCCGCGCCAAAGTGAAATTCGGTCCGATACGTCCCTCCCCGGCCGCCGATGGCGGTTGTCTTGCTTCCTTGTTTGCTGAGCGTGTGCTTCGGACGCTTGTCCTGGCAATGATGATCGTGCTGGTCGTTGGCTTGCCGTTGACTTATTTCTCCGTCTGTTACGGGTCGGCTGCTGCTGCACTTCAGACCAAGGCCGCGTTCCGCGGCGAGGTCATCACGCAGGCCATCAACCGGGCGCCGCAGATGTGGCGCTTCGATGAGCACCGTCTGCAGGAACTGTTGGTCCGCTTGCCCATGGAGCCAGCCGATGAGCGCGCGGCCATCGTGTCCGATGAAGGAGAAACGATCGTCGCGTCGCGCAGCGCAGTCGCGTGGCCGGTGATGTCGCGCTCAGTGCCTCTGTTCGAAGCAGGGGTGCCAGTCGGGCGTGTCGTGGTTCAGCGTTCGTTGCGCGGCCTGCTGATGGAGTCCGGCATCGCTGCTCTGCTCGGTTTGGTGGTGGCAGCGGTGGTATTGACTGCGCTTCGGCAACTGCTCGCCAAGTACCGAAGCATCGTTTCGGCAATGTATGACGAGCAGGAGCGTGCCCGCGTCACGCTTCAGTCGATTGGGGACGCCGTCATCACCATCGACGCCAATGAGCGCGTCGAGTATCTCAATCCGATGGCCGAGCGCCTGACGCAATGGACGCTGGCTGAGGCACGGGGCAAGCTCTTGAATGAGGTCTGCGCGCTGGCCGACGAAAGCACGATGCAAGCGATCGCGCCACGCGTGAAGCAGGCGATGCGCGAAGGTCGCTTCTGCGCATTCAGCGGCCAGGATGTCGCGCTGTTCCGGCGCGACGGATCGTCGCTGGCCATCGAGGAGTCGGCCGCGCCCATTCGCAGCGAGGGCGGCGACGTGACCGGTGGTGTGATGGTCTTCCGCGATGTCAGTGGCATGCGGCGCATGGCGCAGCGCATCAGTTGGGCTGCGACACATGACGCACTCACTGGCCTGATCAACCGGGCCGAATTCGAAATCCGGGTCGATGCCGCGCTGCTCAGCCTGCAGACACTGGGGCAGCCGCATGCACTGTGCCACCTGGATCTGGACAAGTTCAAGATCATCAACGACACCTGTGGCTATGCGGCAGGCGATGCGTTGCTCAAACAGATGGCAGATCTGCTGCAGGAAAACCTGTTCAGCTCCTGCAGCGTCGCCCGCCTGGGGGGCGACGAGTTCGGCATCCTTTTCGAAGGACGCACGGTCGAGCAGGCCAAGCTGATCATCGAAGACCTGCTTGCACTGCTGTCGCGGCACCGGTTCCGCTGGGATGGTCGTGACCTCTCCGTGAGTGCCAGCGCAGGACTGGTCGGCGTGAGTGCGGACACGGGGACGCGGTCGGACGCGTTCAATGCGGCCGATACGGCATGCGAGTTCGCTAAGCAGCAGGGCCGCAACCGGGTGTGCGTGTACCGCCACAGCGATCGCGATCTCACCAAGCATCGCAGCGAGGTGCACTGGGCCGCCCGGCTGGCCAGTGCCGTCGAGGAAAAGCGACTGGTGCTTTATTACCAGCCCTACGCCAATCTGCGGTCCGACAAGTTTGAACGCAGACACATCCAGATCTTGTTGCGTTTGCTCGACGAGAACGGCGAAGTCACCGATACGGAGACTTTCCTGCCTGCGGCGGAGCGCTACAACCTGATGCCGTCGTTGGACCGCTGGGTCATTGGCGCTGTGTTCTCGCGGTATCGGGAACTGGCGGTGATGCTGGGCGAGCCGCTGACCTGCTGCATCAAGCTGTCGGGCACCACGCTCAATTCCGATGGGATGTTCAAGTTCCTGCGCGATCTGTCGTTGCGCCACGAACTGCCGCAAGGCGCGCTGAGCTTCGAGATCACCGAAAAGGCGGCGATCAACAACATGCTCAAGGCGACCCAGTTCATGGGTGCCGTTCGTTCGTTGGGGTTCACCTTCGCGCTCAATGATTTCGGCATCGGTTCGAGCTCTCTGGCGTACTTGAAGAAACTGCCCGTCGACTACCTGAAAATCGACGGTAGCCTGGTGCGCAACATGGTCCACGACCGGGCAGACCGAACCATGGTCGAAACCATCAACCGCGTGGGTCATCTGATGGGCTTCCAGACCATCGCGGAACATGCCGAGTCAGACGATGTGGTGCGCCAGCTGCGTGCCATTGGCGTGGACTATGCGCAGGGCGAGGCGGTGCAGTCGCCGTCGCCGTTGACATCATCGCTTTCGCTGTCGGCCATTCAGCCTGGTGCGACGTCGATCGGTGACACGCAAGGTATTTTTTGATTTTCCCGAGGGCACCTGCGTGCCACTGCTTCCTGCTCGGAAGCTGACCTCGCCACCTACGTAGGAAAAAGCCGACAGTCAATCGGCATCATTCCCGATTTTCAAACGTCGCGTGACATTTGTCACAAATCAGGATCAGAATCGCCGTTGTCAGGCCAGGGTTTTTGGCCTCAACGTTTTATGGAATCTGCTATGAGCAAGCTGATGGGTTGTGCGTGTGAGTTCAGAGAGCTCGAACGCATCCCGAGGAGCTTCTGGATGCGATGGATTCCGTTCGTGCGGTTCTACTATTGCAGGCAGTGCCGTCAACAATTCCTGGCGTCCAAGCGCAAGGTCGATGCAGCGCGGCGCATGAGCGTTGTTTACATGTCCAATTCGGCTGGGCATTCGATGACCTCCGCGGCGAGCATGGAGCCCGTCGAGCGCAACGACGTTTCGGCCTAGCCTGTTTCACCCACCTGCCCGTTGTTGGGCGTTTCGTCTCCTTCATCGGTGTTGGCCGTCTCGCCCCTGCGTGCACGTCGATCACTGACCACGATCGCCTGCAGAACGCCAAAGGCATCGCTGGCACGCGACACTTGGTCGCGTACGCTCTTGCAAAAAACCGCGTCGAACTGAGGGCGGCCGCCGGCCTCCACGATGCTGGCATTGCGCCGCGTCTCCAGCCCGGTCTGAATGGTCTTGCGCAGCAGGCGCACGGTGTCGCGCATGTCCAGCAGCGCGGCCGCCGCGCGTGCAGAGCCGATTTCGTGCACGGGCACTGAGTCCAATGTGCCCATGAGGCTGCTCAGGATCGATTCGTCGTAACGATCGAAAAGCACGTTCATGTCGACATGGTCGCCTTCGAACAGCACGCCCATGCGTTCTGCACGCTCTGTGGCACCTCTGGCCACGGCCAGCACCGTGTCGGCGCGTCGCTCTTCGGCCGCGATCTCGGCCATACCGTCGGCCCGGCGCCATGCTCGCGCACGCTGCTCGCTCCACAAAAACACGCCGACGATGGCCACCACACTGGCGACGACGTGGAACCATCCCGACCAGTCGCCGGTCTGTACGCACGTGGCGGCGGATGCGATCCAGAGCTGGCACGGCTCCGGCGGTAGCAAGGTGGGCATTCGGTGGTTGACGCAAAAGACATCATGCTAGGTTGATCCTCTGTGTCGCAAAGCGCTGAACTCAGGGGTGGTGGTCTGCCATTTCGCCTATTTGATAAGGAGAGCAAATTATTAAATGGACTAACGGCAGAACCTGATTTGTTGAAAATCTATTATCTTTTGGCTGATGCGGTATAGGCCGTTAGCATAATTCATATCGGCTGACTGTTCACAAGCGCGTGACACCCTGATGCCGGGCATCTCATGTAATACACGAGTCATTTCACACTGTGTCCGCCATCTCCAAGACAAGGATCGAATTCATGAACTTCCAAGCTCCTCGCTTCGCCTGTGATGGCGCTCCGTGTCCAGACACGTTGGCGCGGTTCATGACCCGTACACGAAACCACCTCGGATTGAGTGCAGTCCACACACTGGCCTCCACGAATTCATCCGATGGCGTTCAAGCACACGGAGGGAACGACAGCGGCGACTTTCAAGGTGCACCACGCGGGCAGTTCGAAGCCATCACTGAAGAGTTTGCCGAGCAGTTCTTCATGGATCATCGCGGCGACCTTCGGGCACGCGTGGAGATCGTGAGGCTGACTCAGGAACTCGCCGCCTGCTCCAGCAAATCGCAAAAGCTGGCGAACGAAATCCGCCATATCGAGGCACGCAACGCGGTTTCCTGAACCGGCCGGGGTCGAGCGTGCGCCGGAGCGCGCCACGCAGACCACTCAACTGGCTGAGCTTGGCCGGAAAATGGCCTTCGGTAAACCGGGGCTCTGTGTAAGGCGTCCCCAGCGGCCTGTCAGAATGCGCCCGCTCTCGCGCCGAACATGACCCGCCCCACCGACCTCCCGCCCCGTTCCCGTGCCCCCATGGCACACCGCACCGGCGCGCTGGCTGCCTGTGCCGCAGTGTTCTGCATCATGCTCCTGCTGACCGTGCTCGGTCATGACGGCAAACGCGTGGCGCAACTCATGGTACTGGCGCTACCGGGCATCGTCTGGCTCGCCTGGCCGATCCAGAATTCGATGTTGCATCGGTTTCGCACCGCGGCGGTTTGGCTTTGGGCCCTCGCCTTCATGATCGACGGAGCGCTGCGTGCCTACCTCCTCGACGCTTACCAGGCGGCCCCCGATAGTTCGGTCGTGTTGACCGCCATCGCCAACACCAACGACCGCGAAAGCACCGAGTACCTCCACATGCACTGGCGTACGCTGGCGGTCTGGTGCGTGGTCCTTTGCGGTGCGGCAGCGGCAACGGCCTGGGCAGCGAGGCAGGGCCTGCGCGCTGGCCTCGAGGCCACGCGCTGGCACGTCGTCCTGGTATGCGCCGTATTGCTGCTGACAATGGTGGCCTATGCAAGCAAGCCCTGGCGACGCTTGCATCCCGTGCTGTTCTGGAGCCATTGGCACACATCCCTCTCCACGCTGCGCGCTGGCTGGACCGGTCAACAGGCTCAACGCGACGCAGCGCTCGTGCGCGCACGGCAGGCATCCCCAGTGGTTCTCAGAGCCGGGCCGTCGACCATCGTGCTGGTCATCACCGACAGCATCAATCGCGACAACCTGTCGCTCTACGGCTACGGGCGCGCCACCACCCCGCGATTACAGACCTACCAACGCCAGTTGGGCAACCAGATGGTGGTCATGCGCAATGCCTGGTCGGTCGATGCCAGCACGCTGCCGGCGTTGCGCAACATGTTTGGTTTCGGTGCGCCCGATGCCGTTGACGCCCAGCATGCGCTGGCCCTGGCGCGCGCGGCAGGCTACAAGGTCTGGTGGATGAGCAACCACGACGACGTGGCCATCGAGCAGCAGCATGGCCGCATGGCCGACGTTTTCGAGATGGTCAACCGCGTGCCGGGCCGCGCAAGCGCATCGCTCGATGGCGAGCTGATCGACTGCCTGCAGGAAGCCATGGAGGATCCGGCAGAACGCAAACTCATCGTCGTGCACCTCATGGGCGCACATCCCCACTACAACCTGCGTTTCCCGGCCGGCGATAACCCTTTCGACCACACGGACGACGATGTCGAGGCGCTGATGAAGAAGCATGGCCGCTCCAGCTGGACGCGGGAATTTCGCCAGTCCTACGACGCCGCCCTGCTCTATCACGACTTCGTGGTGTCAGAGACGCTGCAACTGGCACGCACCGCCGGCACCCCGGGCGGGCACCGTGCATGGATGTACCTGTCAGATCATGGCCAAGAGGTCGGCCACGAGAGCGACCGTGCAGGCCATAGTCCGGCGACGGCCTCCGGCTATCGGATACCGGCCGTGGTGTGGCGCAACGACCCGGCGTCCGCGGCGGAAAGCTTGAATCAGGCCATCCAGCAGCAGCCCTTTCGCTCCGACTGGGCGGCCTACATGCTCATGAACTTACTGGACATCCAGTGGGCCGGCGCGATGCCGCAACGCAATGCGCTGTCGGCCGACTATCGCTGGCAGGCGCCGCACTTGCCCGTGCAGGTGCCGTCGTTCACCGACTGAAGCGCACGAACTCAGACGGGCAGCACCGCTTCAGGAGTCGACGGCTGGCCGTCTGCCGCTCCGGCCGTGGCTTTGACCTTGCGGGCAACCGACGGCTTGGCCATGGGCTTCTTCGCAACCGGTGCCTTGGCGGCGGGTTTCGTTGCAGCGGAAACAGTCTTCTTCTTCTTCACTGCGGGCTTGGCGGCAGGTTTTCTGGTCGTCGGCTTTTTGGCTGCCGCCACTGCAGGAGATGCGACCTTTGAAGCTGCAGGCGCGTCGACAAGAAAATCTTCGATCTTCACGCCACGCTTCTTCAATGCGGCTTTCAACCAGGCTGGCTGAGAACCGCGTCCGCTCCAGCTGTCGCCGGTGACGGCATTGCGGTATTTGATGGCCACCTTGAAGCCTGCTTTTTTCGTAGTGCCGGACGGTGGGGCTGAAGGCACAGACGCGCCCCCGGTCTGGAAACTCTGAAGCGTGCGACCAGCGGCAAGTGCATCGCGTAACCACGCAGGATGCGGACCCCGGCCGCCCCAAGTATGGCCCAGGCCATCCGAATAGCGGGCGCTTTGACCCTTGATTGCCGACGACACGGATCCCGATTTTGGAAATGTGAGGTCATCGGCCGCCAATCCGTAAGTCGCGATGAGCTCATTGGCCTTGGCAACAGCGGCTTTCATTTCGGTGTGACGCAATTTCTCTGCAGCGGCCTGCAATGAAGCAATCTCGCGCGAAAGCTGCGCATAAGTCTTGGTCATGGTCTTTTGTGATCAGGTTGGAATGTACCGAGTCTATGGCGTTTTACCTGAACGGCCGAATAGCCATCGGTAATGGTGACAAGACTAGGAGCTACGTCTATCTGGCTATCAGTTTAACTGGCCAAAGCCTCTTGAGAAAAAGCCCTGCCGATGCGGTGCGCTCGGCAAGCTGCACGAACCCCAACAAGTGCGCGCTCATCACCCTGAGAACTTCCAGGTTTCACGCTCACTTGTGCGCCGAGGTCAGCTACCAATCAGCCTCATGAACAAGAATCGATCTCACTTCGTTTTCCAAGAATGACATGAAACTCCCTACTACGCGGTGGCCTGCCCGCTTCCTGGCCGTCACGGGTCTGACTTTGGCATGCTCCTGGGCCTGTGCGGGCGAAGGCGCATTCGGTTGGGTCTACACACTCGACCTCCAGCCAAAGGGAAAAGCCGAACTTGAACAGAAGGTGGACGTCACTCATGGCCAAGCCACTGGCAGCTACGACCTGGGCCAGTACCGCACGGAACTGGAGTACGGCGTGACGGACGACGTCCAGCTCGGGGCGTACGTGAATGCATTCTCGATCTACGCCAAGAACAATTACCTGAGCTCGGAAGTCTGCACAACGATCCCTTGCACGGCAGGCTTTGGCGTTCCGAGCACCGCCAACAATTCGAGCGCGTACCGTCGCAGCGGCATCGATGGCACCTCGCTGGAGGCCATCTGGCGACTGTTGAATCCGGTGACTTCGCCGGTGGGCATCGGCCTTTATGTCGAGCCGACATGGGGCAAGCTCGAAGACGAATTGGAGTTCCGGATCATCGCGCAATCGAACTTTCTGGACGATCGCCTGATCTTTGCGGCCAATCTGCTGGTCGAGCTCGAAAAGGAAAAGTACGACCCTGTGGGCGGGATCATTCGCAACTCCATGGCCGACCTTCTCTATGGCGTCAGCTACCGCTTCGCACCGAAATGGTCAGCCGGTGTCGAAGGCCGCTTTCATACCGATCACGACGGCTACCACTTCAACCAGCACACCCAGACGGCGAACTTCATCGGCCCGAACGTTCACTATGCCGAGAAAGACTGGTGGGTCACTGCCGCCTGGCGCCATCAGGTTGGCGGAAAGTGCTACGCCGACGGCACTGCGGACTGCTCGTTGGGCCAGGTATGGGACAACCACGGCCGCAACCAGATCATGCTCAAGGTCGGATTTCTCCTGAACTGACGCTTATATGAAATGGAATCCTGCGTGGCTGCTTCCCGTGGCTACCCTGGGGGCGGCCACGGCTCCCCTCGTCGCCCATGCGCGAATCTACATGTCGATCGAACAGGCACAACGCGACATGTTCGGCGGTACCGCGCTCTCACCTTTTCCAGTGGCGTTGACCGCCGCACAGCAGGACGCGCTGCGCGATGCATCTTCGGTTTCGCTGCCCTTTCAAGGGAACCGGATCTGGCGTGCGGCCGACGGAGGCTGGTTCGTGGTTGACGAAGTGGTAGGCAAGCATGAGTCGATTACCTATGCGGTCGGCATTCAAGCCGACGGCAAGGTCAAACGTGTCGAAATCCTCGAATACCACGAGTCGTATGGCTACGAGGTGGCGGAGGACCGTTGGCTGCAGCAATTCGCCGGCAAGGGACAGGATGCCACGCTGAAGCTGGGCAAGGACATCGAGAATATTTCGGGTGCTACGCTGTCATCCAAACACCTCACCGATGGTGTCAAGCGCGTGCTCGTGATGCACGGCCTGGTGCTCAAGGGCCATTGAGCCGACGACGGATGAAGCGCTGTCGGCCTTTGCTCGGAACCTATGTCGAAATCACGGTGCACGACGCATCGGAACGCCGTGGGGTGGAAGCTGCAATCGACGCCGCCTATGCGGCAGTGGACGAGGTGAGTCGCCTCATGTCCTTTCACGACCGGTCGAGCGAACTCTCGCGCATCAACGCGCTTGCAGCGGGCGCCACGATGTCGGTTTCACCCTGGACTTGGCAAGTGCTGACACTCGCGCAGGAATTGCACGCGGTCACCGGTGGCCGCTTCGAATGCGGTGTCGGCGCACGCTTGGTGCGCTGGGGCATGCTTCCCGACCACGGACATGTCACACCGGACTCCGGTTCCATGACGGATCTGGTGCTGCTCGCGAACCACGGCGTGCAGGCCCTTCGGCCGGTGTGCCTGGATCTGGGCGGATTGGCCAAAGGCTTCGCGGTCGACAAGGCCGTCGAGGCGCTCACGGCTTCTGGGATCATGCGAGGCGTGGTCAACGCAGGAGGCGATCTGCGTGTGCTGGGCGACGCGCCCCAGCCCATCCATGTGCGCGACGGGAGCGAGCGCCGGCAACCGCGCTATCTCGGCGAACTGGCGGGCGGCGCCATGGCCACTTCGGCGTCGTACCCTGCGGGCCAGGCGAATCCAACGGGCATGGATGGCGTGCTGGTGAATCCGTTCTCGCAACGGCCCATCCACGGCGATACGCGCTACACCGTGCTCGCCCCGACGTGCGCGGTGGCCGACGGCCTGACCAAGGCGCTCGCCGTGGAAGGCCATCTCGCACCGGACTGCCTCGCGCGGTACAGCGCGCTGGCGTTGGTGGCATGAGCGGCAGGCACCACGGCGCCACACGGGTCGGCCGACTCCCACGCTGGCAACGCTGGCTCTGCTACGGGTTGCTGGGCACCTGCGCAGCGACAGGCCTGCTGTGGTTCGTGCTGCTCGATGCGCTGGGCATGTCGCCACCTCAGCTTCGGCTGTGGTGGGTCGGACATGGCGTCAGCGGACTGGCGGCCTTGCTGGCCATCGGCAGCGTTCTGGCACACCACGTCACCGCCACATGGCGCAACCACCGCAACCGGTGGCTGGGCGGACTCACATTGGGAAGCCTTGCCGCCGGTGTCTGTTCAGCCTTCGTCCTCATGTATGGCCCGGAGGAACTTCATACTTGTGGCCATTGGGCGCATGTAGGACTCGGCATGTTCGCGCTGCTCGTGGTGCCAGCGCACGTCGTGTACGGACGCCGCAGCCGGGGGGCCAAAACCCTTGGTGCCCGGGGCGGGACTTGAACCCGCACACCTTTCGGCGAGGGATTTTAAGTCCCTTGTGTCTACCGATTTCACCACCCGGGCAGGACCGTCAGTGCGCTTGAACTCGCTTGCGAACTCAAGCTAAACAGTCCCTTCCACGCGGCGGAACACGCGCGGCTTGGCGGGGCTGCCAGACATCTGGAGGCGCGACCCGGAGTCGAACCGGGCTACACGGATTTGCAATCCGTTGCATAACCGCTTTGCTATCGCGCCACAATCGTTTCGCCTTGCAAGCAAGAGCGAAGCCCATGAGTTTACACCATGCACTGCCGACTCAAGCATCCGGAATGCCTCGATCCAGACGTGTTGCGACGAGAATGAAATGCATCCGAACGCGGTCGAACACGGCGCGATGCGCCGCCCCTTTATTCTGGAATCCTTTTCATGACGTCTTTCGGTACCGCCGTCCGCCCTGCACTTTCCGAGCGTCTCAGGCGCGAGACCTCCGCGCAGCACGAGCGCATGCACAGCCTGATGGCAAAGGGCAACCCTTTCGCCAGTCGCGAAAGCTACGCAGGGTTCGTGGCGGCCCAGTACCTGTTTCAGCGCGACATCGAACACCTCTTCGCCGACAACGATGTCAGGACAGCGGTGCCTGATCTGGAGGTACGGGGCCGACAGGCTGCATCGCTGGCGGACCTGGCCGACCTGCAATCACCAGTGCCTCTGGACACTTTGGCCAGTTCAGGCGTGTGCATGCCCGAGGCACTGGGCTGGCTCTACGTTTCGGAAGGTTCCACACTCGGCGCTGCATTCCTGTTCAAGGAAGCACAAGCGCAACTCGGTCTGTCCGCCGAGTTCGGTGCGCGCAACCTGGCGGCGTACCCGCAAGGCCGGGCCCAGGCATGGCGGAACTTCGTGGCTTCGCTCGACAGCGACCTGTTGGCCGCCGACTCGCACGATGCTGTCATCGCTGGCGCGCACGCAGCCTATGAACGGTTTGCGCAGCTGCTGGAGCGCTTCTTCAAGCTGCGCGTCGTTCCTTGCTGACACGCCCTGGCGCCATCATTGCCGAGCACCAAATAAAAAAGGACCCGAAGGTCCTTTTTTATTTGGTTGATGTGCTTCACGAAGCCCATCAACACGAATTGGAGCGGGATAAGAGACTCGAACTCTCGACCTCAACCTTGGCAAGGTTGCGCTCTACCAACTGAGCTAATCCCGCGTTTCAAGCCTCAGATTATACAACTATTTTTCAAGGCTTGGCAAGTGAGATCCGCTCATTCAGTGTTTAACCGAACCTTCGATCACCTGGGGTGCCGGCTGCGCGGCGCGCTGCTTGGCCAGTTCGGCGACCGCGGCGGCGGATGCAGCAACTTCTTCATCCGACAGTGGCACGGGCATCTTTTCCAACGCGATCTCCAGCACCTTGTCGATCCACTTGACGGGCACGATCTCCAGACCGTTTTTCACGTTCTCGGGGATGTCCTGCAAGTCCTTGGCATTCTCCTCTGGGATGAGTACGGTCTTGATACCGCCACGCAACGCGGCAAGCAGCTTTTCCTTCAACCCCCCGATGGCCGTGACCTCGCCACGCAGGGTGATCTCACCCGTCATGGCCACGTCGCCGCGCACCGGGATGCCCGTCAGCGCCGACACGAACGCCGTCGTCATGGCCGCTCCCGCGCTCGGACCGTCCTTGGGCGTCGCACCGTCCGGCACATGGATGTGGATGTCCCGCTTCTCGAAGATGTCGTCGCGAATGCCCAGCATGCGGGCACGGCTGCGCACCACCGTGCGTGCAGCCTCCACCGACTCCTTCATGACGTCGCCCAGCGAACCGGTCCGGCTGATCACGCCCTTGCCTGGCATCGACACGGCCTCGATGGTCAGCAGGTCGCCGCCCACTTCGGTCCATGCCAGCCCCACCACCTGTCCCACCTGGTTCTGCTTTTCAGCCAGGCCGAAGGTGTACTTGCGCACGCCCAGGTAGTCGTTCAGGTTGCTGCCATCGACCGTGACCTTCGGCGTCATCTTCTTGAGCAGCAGGCCCTTGACCACCTTGCGGCAGATCTTGGACAGTTCACGCTCGAGCGAGCGCACGCCGGCTTCGCGTGTGTAGTAGCGAACGATGTCGCGCACCGCCTCTTCGGTGATCAGGAGTTCTTCGTCCTTCACACCGTTGTTCTTCATCTGCTTGGGCAGCAGGTACTTCAGAGCGATGTGCGTCTTCTCGTCTTCGGTGTAACCCGACAGCCGGATCACTTCCATCCGGTCGAGCAGCGCCGGCGGGATGTTCATCGAATTCGACGTGGCCACGAACATCACGTCGCTCAGGTCGAAGTCGACCTCGACGTAATGGTCGCCGAACGTGTGGTTCTGTTCGGGGTCGAGCACTTCCAGCAGCGCGCTCGAAGGGTCACCGCGGAAATCCGTGCCGAGCTTGTCGATTTCGTCGAGCAGGAACAGCGGATTGCGCGTGCCGATTTTCGTCAGGCCCTGCAGCACCTTGCCGGGCAAGGCGCCAATGTAGGTGCGGCGATGGCCACGGATCTCGGCCTCGTCGCGCATGCCGCCCAGCGCCATGCGGGTGTACTTGCGGCCTGTCGCCTTGGCAATCGACTGGCCCAGCGAGGTCTTGCCCACGCCAGGTGGCCCGACCAGGCAAAGGATCGGCGCCTTGACCTTGTCCACGCGCTGCTGCACTGCAAGATATTCCAGGATGCGGTCCTTGACCTTGTCCAGGCCATAGTGGTCCTCGTTGAGCACCGCCTCGGCATTGGTCAGGTCATGCTTGATCTTCGTCTTCTTGGCCCACGGCAACCCAATGAGCACGTCGATGTAGTTGCGCACCACGGTGGCTTCAGCAGACATCGGCGACATGAGCTTGAGCTTCTTGAGCTCGCTCTCGGCCTTCTTCAGCGCGTCCTTGGGCATCTTGGCGAGCTTGATCTTCTTTTCGATCTCCTCGATATCCGCGCCATCCTCACCCTCGCCGAGCTCCTTCTGGATGGCCTTGACCTGCTCGTTGAGATAGAAATCGCGCTGGTTTTTTTCCATCTGGCGCTTCACGCGCCCGCGAATCTTCTTGTCCACATTCAGGATGTCGACCTCGCGCTCGAGTTGCCCGTACAGGTTCTCCAGACGCGCCTTGATGTCGTCCAGATCGAGCACCGACTGCTTGTTGTCGAGCTTGAGCGGCAGATGCGCAGCGATGGTGTCAGCCAGACGACCGGCATCGTCGATGCTCGAGATCGAGGTGAGGATCTCCGGCGGGATCTTCTTGTTGAGCTTGACGTACTGGTCAAACTGCTGCATCACGGCACGGCGCAGTGCCTCGATCTCGGTGCCCTTCAAGGCGGCGCCATCGGCAGCTTCCACAGGCGTGACATTGGCGGTGAAATGGGTCTCACCGTCTTCAATGCTGTTGACGCGCGCGCGCTGCTGGCCCTCGACCAGCACCTTCACCGTGCCGTCGGGCAGCTTGAGCATCTGCAGGATGGTCGAGACGCAACCGACCTCGAACATGTCCTCCACCGAGGGCTCGTCCTTCGCGGCGGCTTTTTGCGCAACCAGCATGATGCGGCGCTCGGCCTCCATGGCCAGTTCGAGTGCCTTGATGCTCTTGGGACGACCCACGAACAGCGGAATCACCATGTGAGGAAACACCACGACGTCGCGCAGCGGCAACAGCGGCAGGTCGAGCGCTTCAGGGGGTAAGGGGGTGTGGCCAGACATGCAGATCCTTCGCGTCTTTGGCTTTAAGCCTTTTTCGCCGCTTCGCGGTACACGAGCAACGGCGGCTTGTTTTCGTCGATGGTCGATTCCTCGACCACCACCTTGTCGACGTTGGTCGCATTCGGCAATTCGAACATGGTGTCGATCAGCGATTGTTCAAGGATCGAGCGCAGGCCACGCGCACCGGTCTTGCGGGCGAGCGCCTTGCGGGCGATGGCCTTGAGCGCCGTCGGACGGATTTCCAGGTCGACGCCTTCCATCTGGAAGAGCTTGGTGAACTGCTTGACCACCGCGTTCTTCGGCTCCGTCAGGATCTGCACCAGCGCGTCTTCGCTGAGTTCGGCCAGCGAGGCGACCACGGGCATGCGCCCCACGAGTTCGGGTATCAGCCCGAACTTGATCAAATCCTCAGGCTCGACCTCGCGGAACACCTCGGTGATGCTGCGCTGCGCCTTGCTCCTGACCATCGCGCCGAAGCCGATGCCCGACGCCTCGGTACGGTTTTCGATGACCTTCTCCAGGCCCGCGAACGCACCGCCGCAGATGAACAGGATGTTGGTCGTGTCGATCTGCAGGAAGTCCTGATTCGGATGCTTGCGGCCCCCTTGCGGCGGCACGCTGGCCATCGTGCCTTCGATGAGCTTGAGCAGCGCCTGCTGCACGCCCTCGCCCGACACGTCGCGCGTGATCGACGGGTTGTCGGACTTGCGCGAGATCTTGTCGATTTCGTCGATGTACACGATGCCGCGCTGGGCCTTCTCGACCTCGTAGTTGCAGCTCTGCAGCAACTTCTGGATGATGTTCTCGACGTCTTCCCCGACATACCCGGCTTCGGTCAGCGTCGTGGCATCGGCCATGACGAACGGCACGTCGAGCATGCGCGCGAGCGTCTGTGCAAGCAAGGTCTTGCCGGAACCCGTCGGGCCGATCAGCAGGATGTTGCTCTTGTTGAGTTCGACGTCGTCGCCCTTGGACTTTTCCTTGTGGCGCAGCCGCTTGTAGTGGTTGTACACCGCCACGGACAGCATCCGCTTGGCCGGCTCCTGGCCGATCACGTAGTTGTCGAGGTTGGTCTTGATCTCCAACGGCGTCGGCAGGTCGCTGCGCGCGTCACGTGCCTCTTCGCCGGCCGGCAGTTCGTCACGGATGATTTCGTTGCACAGGTCGATGCATTCATCGCAGATGAAGACGGACGGCCCTGCGATCAACTTCTTGACCTCGTGCTGGCTCTTCCCGCAGAACGAGCAGTAAAGCGTTTTTTCGCTGGAGGAGCCTTTTTTCTCGGCCATGGGCAGGTGCCTCGTAACTGGAATTCAACAATGATAACTAAACAAAAACGGCGTTCTCCGTGTGGGAAAACGCCGCTTGTGCATCGACGCCGCCGGCGCCAGCGCGGGACTCAGGGCCGCTTGTGGATCACTTGGTCGATCAGGCCGTAATCCTTCGACTCGTCAGCCGTCAGGAAATAGTCGCGTTCGGTGTCGCGCTGCACCTTTTCCAGCGGCTGGCCGGTGCGCTCGGCGAGGATGCGGTTCATCTGGTCCTTGGTGCGAAGGATATCGCGCGCATGAATTTCGATGTCGGTCGCCTGACCGCGAGCGCCGCCGAGCACCTGATGGATCATGACCTTGGAATTGGGCAGCGAGAAACGCTTGCCCTTCTCGCCCGCCGCCAGCAGGAAGGCGCCCATGCTGGCCGCGAAGCCGATGCACAGCGTCGACACCGCCGGCTTGATGAACTGCATCGTGTCGTAGATCGCCATGCCGGCGCTCACGCTGCCGCCGGGCGAGTTGATGTAGAACGAGATGTCCTTGTCCGGATTCTCGCTTTCGAGGAACAGCAGCTGCGCCACGACGAGATTGGCGGTCTGGTCATTGACCTCGCCCACCAAGAAAATCACGCGCTCCTTGAGAAGACGCGAGTAGATGTCGTAGGACCGCTCGCCGCGGCCCGATTGCTCGATCACCATCGGCACCATGCCGAGACCCTGGATGTCCTGTGCGCTCATGAATAGCTCCGTTCAGTGCTTGACCTTTGCCGGGCGTTCCCGGCAAGGGATCAGATGGGGATGCAGCCGGCGGCTGCAAGCCCCTGCGGCGGCAGCGGGGCTGATCAGCCCTGCTGTGCCATCAGTTCGTCGAAGGTCACCGACTTCGCGTTGACCTTGGCCTTGCCGAGAACAAACTCGGTCACGTTGTTTTCGATGACCACGGCTTCGACTTCCGCCAGGCGGTTGTTGTCGCTGAAGTACCAGCGAACGACGTCGGCCGGCTTTTCGTAGCTGGCGGCCAACTCGTCGACATGTGCCTTGAGTTGTTCCGGCGTGGCTTGCAGGTTGTTGGCGCGCACCAGTTCGGCGACTACCAGACCCAGGCGCACACGGCGCTCGGCCTGCGGGCGGAACATCTCTTCGGGGATCGGTGCCTTGTCGGCATCCTTGATGCCACGCTGCTTGAGCTCAGCGCGCGCGTTTTCCACCATGCGCTGGACTTCCGACTGCACGCTGGCATTCGGCAGGTCGAGTTCCGCATTGGCAATCAACGCGTCCATCACGGCGTTCTTGTTGCGCGCCAGGAGGCGGAACTTCACTTCGCGTTCGAGGTTGCGCTTGATGTCCGCGCGCAGACCTTCCACCGTGCCTTCGGCAATACCGAGCGACTTGGCCAGCTGTTCGTTGACTTCGGGCAGGTGCGATGCCTCGATCTTCTTGACGGTTACCAGGAAGTCGGCTTGCTTGCCGGCCACATCCTTGCCGTGGTAATCGGCCGGGAAGGACAACGGGAACGTGCGGCTGTCACCGGACTTCAGGCCGCGCACGGCGTCTTCGAACTCCTTGAGCATCTGGCCTTCGCCCACGATGAACTGAAAATCTTCGGCCTTGCCGCCCTGGAAGGGCTCGCCATCGATCTTGCCTTCGAAGTCGACCGTCACGCGGTCGTCGTCGGCCACCTGGGCTTCGAGCGCGCGCTGCGCGAACGTGCGGCGTTGCTTGCGCAGGATGTCCAGGGTCTTGTCGATGGCGTCATCGCCGACCTCGGCCGTGATCTTCTCGACCTCGGCAGCCGACAGGTCATTGATCTTGACGTCAGGGAACACCTCGAAGATGGCGTCGAAGGCCATCTGGCCTTCGGGCGATTCTTCGTTCTCCGTGATGCGCGGCTGGCCCGCCACGCGAAGCTTGGCTTCGTTGGCCGCCTGCGAGAACGCCTCGCCGACCTTGTCGTTCATCACTTCGAAGTGGACCGAATAGCCATAGCGCTGCGCCACGACGTTCATCGGCACCTTGCCTGGACGGAAACCGTCCATCTTGACGGTACGCGCCAGCTTCTTGAGGCGCGATTCGACTTCCGACTGGATGGTGCCGACCGGAAGGGTCAGGGTGATCTTGCGTTCGAGCTTCTCGAGAGTTTCAACGTTCACGGTCATTTCTGTCTTCCTTGAGGGGGTATGCTGGTGCGCGGGGCCTGCATCGTTGGGATGCCAGTTCATGGGCTTCAGGCGCACGTCGCGGGATTTTTGCGGTAACACCGCGAGACCCGCGATGGAAAATTGCCAACCGAGGATTCTACTGTGACGGCAATCCTGATTTCTCAAGGGCCGATCACCGGTGGATTGCCGGCCCTGATGTCCCATCGGACGATTCAGAGCAACAGAAAGGCCGCCGCAGCCACCGCAGTTGGGCCCAGCGCACCCGCCAGCAGCCCGCCCAGGCTGACCGTTTCGTCGGCAAAGCCGCGCCGCAGCAGCGCCACGCCCGCCGGATTCGGTGCATTGGCGATCACTGTCAACCCGCCGCCCGCCACTGCGCCGGCCATCAACATGTATTTGGACGCTTCCGACATCCCCTCGATCAACGAACCCAGGTAGGTCAGTGCCGCGTTGTCTGCGATCGCCGTCAGACCGAGTGCGCCAAAGAACAACGCCAGGGGCGACAGGCTGGCCACGATCGGTTGCAGCCACCAGCGCTGCAGTCCGCCCAGCACCACGAGCCCGGCGAGGAAAAACGCCACGAGCAGCGCCTCTTTCAGAAGCAGCGGGCTCTGGTGACGCGAGTAGGCCTGGACAAAGCCCATGAACAACAGAAAGAGACTCAGGAACACGACCGGGTGATGGGCAGACATCACCACGCCGGCCAGCAGCAGCAGATGTACCGCGACGACAGCAAAAGGCACCTTGGGCTCCACGGGTTCGCCCTGCGGAGTCGGTACTGCGGGCTGAAGGTACTTGCGCAATGCGAAGGTTGCCACGGTCGCGTTGATGCAGACTGCAAGGGCCGCCTTCCAGCCGAAGGTGGCAAGCATGAAGGCGCTGTCCCATTGCCACGTCACGGCGACCATCAGCACCGGCGGCGCCGCATAGGACGTGAGCGTGCCGCCGATCGACACGTTGACCAGCAGCACGCCGAGGGCGAGGTATTTGGCGCGCTCGGGAATGTCCCTGCGAAAAATCTGCGGCGCGAGCAACAGCGCGGCGATGGTCATGGCCGCCGGCTCGGTGATCAGCGAGCCCGCCAATGGAACGGCTGCCAGCCCCAGCCAGGCCACCGCCAGCGGCGTGCGCACCGGCAGCACGCGCGCGCACGCATCCACCCAAGCCATGACGGCACGCAGCACCGGGCGCGACGCCGCCATGACCATGATGACGAAGACGAACAATGGTTCGGTGTAGTTGCGGGATTCCGCATACGCCAGCGCCTGGTCTGCGCCGCCGACCCATGCCATCAGGACCACGAGCACGATGGCCCAGAAGCCGAAGACGACCTCGACCTCCCCCAGCAGGTGCAGCAGGCCTGCATGGCGCGGAAAGCGATGCGCCAATCGCGAGAATTGGCTGGCAGCGAAGGTATGCACCAACGCAAGCGCGAAGAGAGTGGCGGCGATCCACTGGATCGCCGGTTCGTAGGAGAGGTTCATGAGGTCGCGGTACTTCCGCGTGGCGGCCCGACCATCGCTACAACCTGATGCCCTGCAGTCCAAGGCAGCACCCGCCCTCATTGTAACCAACGGCCATGGCCCCAACCTTCCATGAGATCGCTACGGGCACTACACTGAAAGAACCTCAGGAGCCACGACTTGCCACTCACCTCTCGCCTGCAAAAGGAAAGAGCGCTCAACGCAGCGGGCATCGTGGTGCGCCCGTTACCCTCCGCGCCGATGGTTCTGGCAACCGGTGAACAGATCTGGCCGGAACGCACGCCGATGCAGCTGTCCACCGAATGGGAGCGCGAGGTCGATCGCCTGTATCAGCAGATGGTCGAAGCCCAATCCCAACCGCCGACCGGCGCCGTACAGCGCTTTGTCGAGACATGCCGCAAAGATGGGCTGTCCGAGGCGTTGACAGCGCTGAACCAACAGGTGCGGCATCGGTACACGGCGGTATACGCCATCGATGGCGAGACCATGAAGAACATCGTGCTGGTTGACAAGGCCGGCGAAGATATCCCGGCCCATCTCGCGCAAGTCCCCATGGGTCTGAGCTTCTGCCAGTACGTGCTTCGGGACGGTGTGTTCCTGTCCAATGATTCGACCACGGACGTTCGGCTGCATGGCCACCCCTCCCAAAGCGTGGTGGTTGCATACCATGCGGTGCCGATCATCGACGACGCTGGCGCCGTCTTCGGCTCCCTTTCCCACTTTGACTTGCGTGCGCAGCCGCTCAGCGACATCGAATTCACGCATTTGCAAGGCATTGCACGCGTGATCTATCCCTTTGCCCGCGACTGGCAGGCACAGAAAAAAGCCCCTGTTCCAGAAAAGAAACAGGGGCTTTGAAGACCGTCGGCAAGAAACCCGATGAAGCGGGCTTTTCCGAGGCGTGGTGCGCGGGGCGGGACTCGAACCCGCACAGTATTGCTACCGTCAGGACCTAAACCTGGTGCGTCTACCAATTTCGCCACCCGCGCAATCCGGATGTGAGACCGACGGCTCTGAAAGAGTCGCCCGCCAAATCGGTAACCGCGTATTTTAGCTGCTAAACCGGCCGATTCTCAGTCTCGCGCTTCACACGGAAAGCAGCAGCGTACATCGCCGGCAGTGCCAGCAAGGTGAGCACGGTGGCCACGATCAGCCCCCCCATGATCGCCACCGCCATCGGCCCCCAGAACACGCTGCGCGACAACGGGATCATGGCGAGCACCGCCGCTGCCGCCGTCAGCACGATCGGGCGCAGCCGGCGCACGGCCGACTCCACGATCGCGTCCCAGGCCGGCACGCCGGCCGTGCGGTCGCTTTCGATCTGGTCGATCAGGATCACGGAATTGCGCTGGATCATGCCCATCAACGCGATCACGCCGAGCAGCGCCACGAAGCCAAACGGCCGATTGAGAAGCAGCAGGGCCGCGGCCACCCCGGCAATGCCCAGCGGGCCCGTGATGAAGACCAGCAGCGCGCGGCTGAAGCTGTGCAACTGCAGCATCAGCAGCGTGAACACCAGGAACAGCATGATCGGCACGCCAGCCACGATCGAGGCAGAGCCCTTGCTGCTCTCCTCCGTCGCGCCCGCCACCTCGATGCGGTAGCCGCTCTTGCCAGCGGCACGCCAGCCTGCCTCGATCTCGCGCAGGCGGGGCAGCAGTTCACTGGTGACGGTCGCACCCTGCAGCCCTTCGACGATGTCGCCCTGCACGGTGATCGCGTAGTCGCGGTTCTCGCGCCACATCACCCCCGGCTCCCAGCCGAACACCGGCTTGGCGATCTGCGTGAGCGGAATCGAAGTGCCCGAGGCCGTCGGCAGGTAAGCATTGGCGATATCGGAGATGTCGTTGCTGTCGCCTGGCTGCGCCCGCATCACGATGTCGATGAGACGATCGTTTTCGCGGTATTGCCCGACCGTCGTGCCGGTGTAGGTGTTGCGTGCAGCCTGCGCGATCGACTGGCTGGTCACGCCCAGTGCACGGGCCTTGGCCTGGTCGACTTCCAGCCGGATCACCTTGACCGACTCGTTCCAGTTGTCGTTGACGCCACGCATGTGCGGGTTGTCGCGCAGCGCCGCCTTGACCTCATCGGCATACAGGCGCAACTGCGCGGGCTCCAGGCCGATCACACGGAATTGCACCGGGTACGGCACAGGCGGTCCGTTGGGCAGCAGTTTCACGCGACCGCGCGCTTCGGGAAATTCCTGCGCCAGCAAGCCCGGCAGCGTCTTGCGCAAGTGCTCGCGGTCAGACAACGACTGGGCCATCACGATCATCTGCGAGACATTGCTCTGCGGAAACACCTGGTCGAGCGGCAGATAAAAGCGCGGCACGCCCGAGCCGATCCAGGTGCTCACCGTCGACACGCCGGCCTCGGCCATCAGCCGACGCTCGGCGCGGCGCGTCACCTCTTCGTTGGCCTGCATCGAAGTGCCTTCGGGAAACCACAGTTCCACCATGACCTCGGGGCGGCTCGAATCAGGGAAGAACTGCTGCTGCACACGCCCCATGCCCACGATGCCCAGGACGAAGATCAGCACGGTCGCACCGATGGTGAGCCACCGATATTCGACGCACCAGTTCACCGCGCGGCGAAAGCCGTTGTAGAAGCGGGTATCGAAAAGTTCGTGCGGCGGCTGGTCGGGGTCGTGCGCCTTCACCTTGAGCAGCAACGTGCCCAGGTAGGGCACGAAGTAGACCGACACGATCCACGACAGCACCAGCGCGATCACCGTCACCGCGAAGATGGCAAAGGTGTATTCGCCGGTCACCGACTTCGCCAGGCCGATGGGCAGGAAGCCCGCCGCGGTGATCAGCGTGCCGGTCAGCATGGGCTTGGCCGTGACGTCGTAGGCGAAGGTCGCCGCGCGCGCCTTGTCATAGCCCTCCTCCATCTTGCGCACCATCATCTCGACCGCAATGATCGCGTCGTCCACCAGCAGCCCAAGCGCGATGATCAGCGAGCCCAGCGATATCTTGTGCAGGCCGATGTTGAAGTAGTTCATCGCCAGGAAGGTCACGGCCAGCACGAGCGGAATGGTGATCGCAACCACCAGTCCTGGCCGCACGTCGACGTGCCAGCCCAGGCGCCCGCCCTTGTGCAGACCCAGTGCGATGAAGCTCACCGCCAGCACGATGGCCACCGCCTCGATCAGCACGTGGATGAATTCATTGACCGAGGTCGCCACCGCAACCGGCTGGTCCTGCACCTGCACCAGCTCAACGCCGGCGGGCAGCCGCCGCTGGATCTCTGCGGAAGCGCCGCGCAGCGCCTTGCCCAGCGCGATGATGTCGCCACCCTTGGCCATCGACACACCCAAAGCGATCACCTCACGGCCCTGATGGTGGACCTTCGTGGTCGGCGGATCGACGTAGCCGCGCCGGACGTCCGCCACATCGCCCAGGCGGATCTGCACGCCCGACGAGCCGCGAATGGGCATGTTGCGCAACTGGTCGACGCTGGTGAACTGTCCGGCCACGCGCATCTGGACCACATCCAGCGGTGCCTGGATCACACCGGCGCTTTCCACCGCGTTCTGCGCGCCGAGCTGCTGGATGACGGCGTTGAGGTCCAGCCCCAGCTGCGCGACGCGCTTCTGGGACAGCTCGATGTAGACCTTTTCGTCCTGCACACCGAACTGTTCGACCTTGGCGACGTCTTTCACGCGCAGCAGTTGCTGGCGCGCGTCGTCGGCAAAATCACGCAGTTCAGCATAGCTGAAGCCATCGGCTTGCAGCGCGTAGATCACGCCATACACGTCGCCGAAATCGTCGTTGAAGAAGGGCCCCTGGATGTTCGAAGGCAACGTGCCCCGGATGTCGCCGATCTTCTTGCGCACCGTGTACCAGACATTCGGCACCTCGCTGGCTTTGGCGGAATCCTTGATCTGGAAGATGATCTGCGACTCGCCCGGCTTGGAGTAGCTGCGGATCTTGTCGGCGTAGGGCGCCTCCTGCAGCGTGCGTTCCAGCTTGTCGGTGACCTGCTCGGCCACCTGCTGCGCCGTGGCGCCCGGCCAATAGGTGCGCACGACCATCGCACGAAAGGTGAAAGGCGGGTCTTCGTCCTGGCCCAGCTGAAAATAGGCCGCGCAGCCCAGGAGCATCAGCACGACCATCAGGTAGCGCGTGAGTGGTGCGTGGTCGAGCGCCCAACCCGAAAGGTTGAAACCCTTTGGTTTTTCCTGCGCGTGCGGCTCTGGCGCGCTCATCGCGCGGCACCCGAGGCGGGGGCGGCAGGTGCAGGTACCGACGCCGTACGCGCCGTACCCGCCGCATTCGCGGCTGCGGCACTGGCCTTGTCCTGATACAGGGTGACCTTCTGGCCCGGCGACAGCACATGCACGCCGGCCACGACCACCGTGGCGCCCGGCGC
This sequence comes from Variovorax ginsengisoli, assembly GCF_030811835.1. Lineage (GTDB taxonomy): Bacteria > Pseudomonadota > Gammaproteobacteria > Burkholderiales > Burkholderiaceae_C > Variovorax > Variovorax ginsengisoli_C. The sequence continues at coordinate 57,999 of NZ_JAUSRO010000004.1, forward strand.
CAGTCCGGAGGTGACCACGGCTTCGTTGCCGTCCGCCGTGTCCACCTGCACGCGTTGCGAGCGCACAGTCATGGTTGCCCGGTCGAGCACCCAGACTGCCGTGGCACCTGCGTCTTCGCGCAGCGCGCTCGTCGGCAACTTGAGCACCGGCGTCCCGCTGCGCGAAAGCGCCTTGGGACGCGCGTAAACCGTGGCGCCCAGGGCAGGCGCCGTGGCGGCATCGATCGCCACCTTCACGCCGTAGGTCCGCGTGACCGGATCGGCGCTGGCGGCCACTTCGCGGACCTTGCCTTCGAGTGTCTGGCCGCCGACCCAGCCGCGCACGGTCACCGGCGAGCCCACGGGAATCTGCCGCACTTCATCTTCGGGCACCGCGAACACGACGTCGCGAGCACCGTCCTGTGCAATGCGCACCACCGTCGCCCCCGCCGCGACGACCTGCCCCGGCTCCGCTTCGACCGCCGTCACGACGCCTGGCGCATCGGCCACCAGCGTGGTGTAGCTCGCCTGGTTGCCCTGGGAACGCGTCTGCGCCTGGGCTTGCTCCAGTTGCGCCTGTGCTGACTTGTAGGTGCTTTCCCGGCGCTCGAGCTCCGCACCGCTGATGAAGTTCTGCGCGCGCAGTTCGCGGTAACGCCCCAGGTCGGCCTGCGCCAGGTCCCGGTTGGTCAGGGCCGCGGCCTGCTGAGCGCGGGCTGCTTCGGCGGCCAGCCGGTAATCCTGGGGGTCGAGCTGCGCGAGCACCTGCCCGGCCTGCACATGCTGGCCCAGCTCGACCTCGCGACGCGTGACCTTGCCGGCCACCCGAAAACCGACGCGTGACTCCACGCGCGCCTTGACGTCGGCGGAGAACTCCGGCTCTGTCTGGAAGGCGCTGCGTCCCACGTCGACCACTTTGACGGCCCGCAAAGGCTCCTGGGCGGCGGGTGGACGCGAGCAGGCGGCGAGGGCAAGGACCGACACGGCCAGCGCCCAGGTGCCGCGTACGCGCGATGAAGAAACAGGATATTTCACGGTCATCGAGACACCTTGGGACTTACGGGGAGGGGTCACTAATGACCAAAGGGTTAGTAATCTAGGGGAAAGGTTTCACGCTGTCAATGCGAGCCGAAAACCGGCGCGGACCGGCCGGATGACTCGATTTCGACAATAACCCAAGAGTCGTGAAATGCCGCCAAAACCGGCACTGCCCGCAGGCTGGGCAAGCGCCGCGCCGCGGTGCACCTGGCCTCAGGAGCGCGCGCCCATCTCCACCAGCCGGTTGCCGGGCAGTTCGAAATAGTCGGACGCCCTTCCCGCATTGCGTTGCATCGCGCTGAACAGCGCCTGTCGCAGCGGGTTCATGCCGGGCAGGTCTGCATCGCCCAGCGAGGTGCGCGACACGAAATAAGACGTGCTCATGGCCTCGCAGGCCAGGCCATTCTGATAGGCGAAGATGCGGATGAATTCCGGAACGTCGGCGCGCTCCATGTAACCGTGGCGCGCGGTCATGCGCCAGATGCCGTGGCCAAGTGCCTCCGCCGAAATCCGTTCGCGCGCATCCACACGCGGCGTGTCGCATGTCAGCACCTGCATGATCACGACCTGCTCGTGCAGCACCTGGTTGTGCTTGAGGTTGTGCAGCAGCGCATGCGGCGCAGCCTCCGCATCCGCATTGAGAAACACGGCCGTGCCCCGCACACGGTGAGGCATGTGGCCCGCCAGCGCCTCGACAAAAGGCACCAATGGCAGACGCTCGCGTGCTGCAAGCGTCAGGCCGATGCGCCGACCCTTGGCCCAGGTCGTGAAGACCATCATGGCGGCGGCAGCCACAGCCAGTGTGAGCCAGCCACCCTCGGCGATCTTCAGGCTGTTGGCGACCACGAAGGTCAGGTCGACGATCACGAAGGCCAGCACACCGACGCCGACGGCTATTCGGTTCCAGCGCCACAGGTACAGCGCCACCACACCGGCGAGCAGCGAGGTCGTGACCATGGTGATCGACACCGCGATGCCATACGCCGCCGACAGCGCGCTGGAGCTGCGAAAGCCGAATACCAGCAGCAGCACACCCACCATCAGCAGCCAGTTCATTCCCGGCACGTAGACCTGGCCAATCGCCTCGCCCGAGGTCTGGACCACGCGCATGCGAGGCAGGTAACCCATGCGCATGGCTTGAACGGTCAGCGAGAACGCACCCGAAATGACCGCCTGCGACGCAATCACGGTGGCCATGGCCGCCAGCGCGACCATCGGCAAGACGCCCCAGGCCGGAAACAGGCGAAAGAAGGGGTTGTCGATGGCTGCAGGGTTGGACAACACCAGTGCGCCCTGGCCGAAATAGTTGAGCACCAATCCGGGCAGCGCGATGAAGAGCCAGGCCAGGCGGATCGGCCGCGCGCCGAAATGACCCATGTCGGCGTAGAGCGCCTCACCCCCAGTGAAGGCCAGGAACACCGCGCCGAGCACGGCGAGCGCCTGCGCCTGGTGCGTGAACAGGAAACCGACCGCCCGGCGCGGATCGAGCGCCATCAGCACCTGCGGTTGCTGAATCACCTGCCAGAGTCCGGCTACCGCGATGACGACAAACCAGACCAGCATCACCGGCCCGAACACCCTCCCCACCAAGGCCGTGCCCTTGCGCTGCACGGCGAACAATCCAATGAGGATGAGCGTGGTGATCGGGATCACGAAAGGCTGCATGCGAGGTGCCTGCACCTCCAGCCCCTCGACGGCCGACAGCACCGAGATCGCCGGCGTGATCAGGCTGTCACCGTAGAACATGGCGGCACCCACGAGCCCGAGCAACGCGATGGCCTGTATCAGCCAGGGCCGCGCCGCGCTGGACTCGGCCGCGCGTCGTGCCAGTGCCTGCAGCGCCAGAATGCCACCCTCGCCGTCATGGTCGGCACGCAGCACGAACACCACGTACTTGAGCGTGACCACGAAAAGCAGCCCCCAGAACACCAACGACAGCAGGCCCAGCACCGCGTCGGGCGAAAACACGACGCCATGCTCCGGGTTCAACGTTTCCTTGAAGGCATAAAGCGGTGACGTACCGATGTCGCCGAACACCACACCGAGGGCGGCCACGGTCAGGCTCGCGCCCGCACGCGCAGGCGCCTGGGCGTCAACCTGGGCAAGGGGAACGGTTTTCATGGCAAGTGTCATGGCAGAGGAAAAGGCAGCAAGACGCAAGGCAAAGCGTGCGTCGCGCGCCGATCCTACTTCGCCGTGAACGAGAATCCACCGAGTGTCTTCTTTGCCCCACACCGATACAGCCGCGCCACCCACGCACTACGAGAACTTTCCCGTGGCTTCCTGGCTCTGCCCGCCCCGGCTGCGTCCACCCATCGCCGCCATCTACATCTTTGCGCGCACGGCCGACGACATCGCCGACGAAGGCGACGCCACATCCGACGCGCGCATCGCCGAACTGCACGACTTTCGCGCCGACCTGGCGGCTGTGGCACGCGGCGCCCCGGCCTCGTCCCGCTGGCCTGAAGTCTTCGGTCCGCTCGCGCGGGCCTTGCGCGACTTCGCGCTGCCCGAAGCACTGCTGGCCGACCTGCTCAGCGCCTTCGCCCAGGACGTTGGCCACACGCGTGACGCCATCGGCTACACCGACCGTGCCGGCCTGCTGGATTACTGCCGGCGCTCGGCCTGCCCGATCGGCCGGCTGCTGCTGCACCTCTATGGCGTCGGCGACGCGCGTTCGCTGGCGCAGAGCGATGCCGTCTGCAGCGCGCTGCAGCTCATCAATTTCTGGCAGGACCTGAGCGTCGACCTGCCACGCCGGCGCTTCTACCTGCCCGCGGACGACCTTGCTGCGCACGGCCTCGTCCCGGCGGACCTGCGGCGATTCCGACCCCTGTCGCCGGCTGTGCCGCCCCCCGCGGCGGCCCTGGCGCTGGTCGCTGCCGAAGTGGCCTGGGCAAGGGCGCTCATGACCGAGGGCGCCCCCCTGGTGCATCGGTTGCCCGGGCGCATCGGCTGGGAACTGCGGCTGGTCGTGCAGGGCGGCCTGCGCATCCTCGACAAGATCGAGGCGCTGGGCTTCGACACCTTCTCGCAACGCCCCACGCTCGACAAGGCCGATGCACTTCGGCTGACATGGCGCGCACTTAGGATGCGGAGACAATCAGCCGCATGAAGAAGAAGCCGAACGCCAGTCCCCGATGAACCCAGAACAGTACGTCCAGGAAAAGGCCGCTGCGTCGGGCAGCAGTTTTTACTACGCCTTCCTGTTCCTCCCCAAGCCGCGCCGCGCGGCCATCACCGCCTTCTATGCGTTCTGCCGCGAGGTCGACGACGTGGTCGACGAGGTGCGCGACCCGGGTGTCGCCGCGACCAAGCTGGCCTGGTGGCGCACCGAGGTTGCACAGGCCTTTGCGGGCCAGCCGCGCCATCCTGTCATGCAGGCGCTGATGCCGGCGGCACACGAATTCAACATCGAGGCGCACCAGTTGCTGCAGGTGATCGACGGCTGCCAGATGGACCTCGACCAGACACGCTACCTCGACTTCCCTGCCCTGCAGCGCTACTGCCATCTGGTGGCCGGCGTCGTTGGCGAGGTGGCCGCGCGCATCTTCGGGCAGCAGAACCCGCAGACCACCGCCTACGCCCACAAGCTCGGCCTGGCGCTGCAACTGACCAACATCCTGCGTGACGTGGGCGAGGACGCGATGCGCGGGCGCATCTACCTGCCGGTCAACGAGCTGCAGCAATTCGACGTCAAGGCGCACGAAGTGCTCAACCGTGTGTATTCGCCCCGATTCGTCGCGCTCATGAAATTCCAGGCCGCACGCGCCCATCAGGCGTACGACGAAGCACTGGCGCTGCTGCCGGCGGCAGACCGCCGCAGCCAGAAGCCCGGCCTGATGATGGCCAGCATCTACCGCACCCTGCTGCGCGAGATCGAACGCGACGACTTCAAGGTGCTCGACCAGCGCGTGAGCCTCACGCCCGTGCGCAAACTCTGGCTCGCCTGGCGCGTGCAGGCGCTCGGGCGCATGGGGTGAAGGTCGCTGTCGTCGGCGCGGGCTGGGGCGGCCTGGCTTGTGCGGTCGACGCCACGCATGCTGGACACGCGGTCACGCTGTTCGAAGCGGCACGCCAGGCCGGTGGCCGTGCGCGGCGTGTCGACGACCTGCAGGGCCTGGCCCTGGACAACGGCCAGCACATCCTGATCGGCGCTTACACCGCCACGCTCGCACTGATGCGCGAAGTCGGCGTGCAGCCGGACACCGCGCTGCTGCGCGTGCCGCTCAACCTGCGCTTTGCCGACGGCGGCGGGCTGCAGGTGCCGGCCCGCCTGCGGCCTCCGCTCGACCTGCTCGCCGGCATCGCGACCGCACGCGGCTGGGCCTGGCGCGACAAGCTGAGCCTGCTGCGCACGGCGCTGCATTGGCAACGCGATGGCTTTCGCTGTGCACCCGACGCGTCTGTGGGCCTGCTGTGCACGACCCTCACGCCCCGCGTGCGCGAGGAACTCATCGAACCCTTGTGCGTCTCGGCCCTCAACACGCCTGCCGCACAGGCCAGCGGCGCCGTGTTCCTGCGCGTGCTGCAGGACGCGCTCTTCGGCGAGCGCGGTGGCGCCGATCTGCTGCTGCCACGCGTCGACCTCGGCGCCTTGCTGCCAGACCCTGCACTGCGCTGGCTGGCCACACGCGGCGCGCGCCTGCGCATGGGTACACGGGTACAGGCTGTCGCACGGCCGTGTGCCGTTGCGTCGACGGGGGGATGGGAGGTCGATGGCCAGCGCTTCGACCATGTCGTACTGGCCTGCGCACCCTGGGATGCGGCACGTCTGGTGCGGGCCGCCGACCTGCCGGAAGCCGCGTCGTGGCTCACCCGCGCCGAGGCCCTGCACCACGAAAGCATTGCCACCGTCTATGCCAAGGCGCCCGGCGTCAGGCTGCGCGCGCCGCTGCTGGCCCTGCGCGCCGACGACGAATCGCCGGCCCAGTTCGTTTTCGACCGCGGCCAGCTCGGTGGCCCACCCGGCCTGCTGGCTTTTGTCGTGAGCGCGAACCGTGCGCCACGCGAGGCGCTGCAGGCGGCGGTACTGCGCCAGGCCCGTGCCCAGCTCGGCGTGGACGCGATCGGCGTCCTGCAGACCGTGGTCGAAAAGCGTGCGACCTTCGCATGCACGCCAGGGCTGGTGCGTCCCCCAATGCACATCGCGCCGGGCCTCTTGGCCTGTGGCGACTACGTCGACGGTCCCTACCCAGCCACGATCGAGGGCGCGGTGCGCAGCGGCTCGGACGCAGCGGCTGCGCTCATCTCCTGACCCACCGGACATCGCCCATGCGACTGGACTATCTCGATTTCGATTGCAGCGAAGACAGCGAAGGCGTCGGCACCTTCGATGCGCTCGCCTCCACGACCGCCACGCAATTGCCCGCTGTGCATGCCGAGATCGAGACCGTGCTGGCCTGGGCGCATGGGCAGTTCCCCGAAGGCCCTGGCGCGGTGGCCGACGGCGCCGACTGGGACATCGACCTGCAGAGCCTGCGCGAGTACAGCGCGGCCGACACGCTGACGTACGACCCCGCCACCGGCCGGCTGCGACTGACACCCGGCGGCGACGGCGAACCGCGCCACACCACCAGCTTGTCGATCAGCGGCAGCGCGGCGTTCAGCGCCGCATTCCGAGATGCCTTCGAACTGGACTGACGCTCTGGCTCAAGGCTCGCCGTCCGCTGCCGTGCGCCGGTAGTTGTAGTTTTTGTTCAGCCGCTCCATCAGATAGTCGCCATAGCGCACCGGCGGATACTGCGGCGGGTTCATGGCATCGGTGCAGGTCGGCAGGCACTCGATCACGGTGTCCATGCTCGGATCGAGAAAGTAAGGCAGCGAATAGCGGTCACCGCCGGAACGGTTGATCACCCGGTGCGGGGTCGACACGAAGCGGTTGTTGGTCCACCGCGCCAGCATGTCCCCGACATTGAGCACGAAGGTGTCGGCCATCGGTGGCGCCTCGATCCAGTCGCCGGCGCGCGGGCGGACCTGCAAGCCCCCCGAGTCGTCCTGCGCGAGCAGGGTGATGATGCCGTAGTCGGTGTGCGGCGCCGAGCCGAACTGGTCGTCCGGGCCCACCGCCTGTGGCGGATAGTGCAGCGCACGCAGGAAGGTCGTCGGCCGCTCGAAATGATGGTCGAGCGCGTGCGCCGGCAAGTTCAGGCTCAGGGCGATCAGCCGCACGATGTGGCGCGCCACGGCATCGACTTCACGCTGGTACTGCAGCATGCGCGGCTTGAAGTCGGGCAGCCACTGCGGCCACTGGTTGGGGCCCTGCATCGGCGCGCCAGCCCGCAGGGCCGGGTCGTCGGGTGCGAGCTCGTGCATCACCATCAGCGATTCGCTCATGTTCGGCTGCGTCACCCGGGCCACCGACGAGGTCACGATGGTGGACGTCGCCATCCCCATGTAGCCCCTATGGAAGGCATTGATGGCCAGCGACTGCTTCTGCGCCAGGCTCGACGCGTGGAATTCCCGCGAGGCGGCAAAAGCGGCAGCCGTGGTGGCGGGCGCCACTGTGTGGCCGCGGATGTAGGCAAATCCGAGCGTGCTCAGCGCCTGAGCCAGTGCATTCGCGACGCGCGCGGCACCGCTGCCGCCCACGTCGAGGCTGCCTTCGAGATCGATCACAGGAATGGACACCGGTTGCTCCTCTCGTTCAGATGGGGGTGGCACGGGGTCGTCCCGGGCCACGTTTGGGCGCACCTTCGTGCAACTGCAGTCGCGCTGGCGGGTCCGAAGGGTCGGGCCGGGCGAGAAAGGCCTTACGCGTCATGGCCCAGGCGCGCACCACCAGGTCGCGCACCACCGCTTCGGCCCGCACCGGATCGCCAGCGCGGATGGCAGCGAGCATCTGGCGGTTCGAGCGGATGGCCAGCGGCAGCATCTTCTGGTGCTCCATGTAGGCCCAGTGCCGGTAGCGCAACGCCGGCTTGTCGAGCTGGGCGAGCAGCGCCGCCAGCACCGGGTTGCCGCTCTCGCGGTGCAGGATGCCCGTCAACTCGACGTTGGCCTGGAAGCCCGCGGCCAGGTCGTGCTGCGCCTGGGCATCTTCCATGCGCTGGAGGCAATCCGCGAGCCGCGCAACGGTGGCCGTGCGCGCCGACGCACCGGCGACCGCACCGGCCGCCAAGGCTTCGAGCGGCACCCGGCAGCTGTAGATGTGATCGAGGTTCTCGACCGTCATGGGCGCCACGTGCACCCCGAAACGCGGCCGGCGCGTGACCAGGCCGTTGGCTTCGAGCAGGCGCAGCGCCTCGCGCAGCGGCGTGCGGCTGATCTTGTAGAACTCGCACAGGTCGGCCTCGATCAGGCGCGTGCCGGGGGCGAACTCCCGGGTGATGATCTTGCGCTCGAGCATGGCCAGCGCGTCGAGCGCCAGCGGTGCGAATGCGGCACCCGCTTCGTCGGGGGGTGTCATCGCGGGTTGGTCGCTGGTCGTCACTGGCACGAGGTCATGAATCAGAAACGCTGGATTTTCAGCCCGACGAGCTTCTCGGTCGCCATGACCGCGAGCAGCGCCATCACGATGCTCATGGTCGAGACCGCCGCCGCCTCGGGGGTGAAATTGAACCGCAGGTAGTCGAAAAGCTGCAGCGGCAACGTGGCACCGCCCACGTCCTTGAGCAGGTAGGAAATGCCGAAGGTGTCGAAGGAGATGATGAACGCGAACAGGCAGCCGTTGATGACGCCAGGCTTGATCAGCGGCAGCGTGACGCGGCGAAAGCTCACCCAGGGGCTGGCGCCAAGGCTGCGCGCGGCCAGATCCCAGTTGCCGTCGAAGCCGTGCAGCGCCGTCACCACGTTGAGGAAGACGAAAGGCAAGGTGATCAGCACGTGGCCCACCATCATCCCGATACCGAACTTCGTGCCGATGCCGATCGCATAGAAAAAGAACAGCAGGGCCATGGCCGTGAGCACCTCAGGCAGCAGCAGCGGCAGCAGGATGGCCACGCGCAGGCTTTCCTTGCCTCGCGCGGCAAAACGCACGTAGTACAGCGCCGCAGCCACGCCGATGACGCCCGAGACCGCCGTGGCGGCCGCCGCCAGCCAGAGCGAGTGCACGATTGCGTCGATGAACACCTGGTTGTTCAGGAAGGCGACGAACCACCGCAGCGACAGCCCGCGCGGCGGGAAGGTGAGGAACGGCCCCGAATTGAAGGACGCGCCGACCACCACCACGATCGGCGCCAGCAGGTAGGCGCAGATCAACAGGCAGAACAGGCCGAGCAGGACACGTGAAGCGCGCATGGGACTCCCCTACTTCCAGCGGATGCGGGTGAGCCGCATGAACAGCACCACCACCAGGCATGCGGCGGCAGACAGGATCAACGCCAGCGCCGAGCCAAGCGGCCACTGGAACTGGTCGATCAGCGTCTCCACCACGATCACGGCCATGGTCTTGACCCGCATGCCGCCGATGAGCACCGGCGTGACGTAAGCGCTGACGGCGAGCACGAAAACCAGGATGGCACCCGACTGGATGCCCGGCAGCGCCAGAGGCAGCACGATGCGGCGAAACACCTGGCGCGGCGGTGCACCCAGCGAACGCGCCGCATTCTCCAGCGCCGGGTCGATGGTCTGCAGCGCGCCCATGATCGGCAGCACCATGAAGGGCAGGAACACGTGCGACAGCGCCACGACGATGCCGAAGGTGTTGTACATCAACGGAATCGGCGCATCGATCGCGCCGATATCGAGCAGGGTGCGATTGATGAAGCCGTTGTTGCCCAGCAGGATGGTCCAGCCGTAGCTGCGCACGACGATGCCCACCAGCAGCGGCGACAGCACGACGCCGTACAGCACGGCGCGCCAGCGGCTCGATGCGCGCACGATCTGCAGCGCGAGCGGAAAGCCCAGCACCAGGCACACCAGCGTGCTGAGCAGGCCGATCCACAGCGTCTGCAGCAGCGCGCCCACGTAGTAGAAGTCGGCAAAGAACTTGGCATAGCCGGCGCCTGAAAAGCCGCTGCCATACGGCATGTTCGGCGCCGGCGCGCGCAGGCTCATCACGACGATATTCAGATAGGGCAGGACCAGGAAAACGCCGATCAGCACCAGCGCCGGTGCGACCAGCAGCAGCGCGCGGCCTTGCGGTTGGGCGGCACGCGCATTCATGGCGTGGCCACGGCCCACAGCCTGGCGGGGTCCAGCACGAGCGCGACCGGGTCGCCCACCTCGTGCAGCGCCGGAGGCGCCACCTGGACGTTGAGCACCTGGTCGCCAACGGCAATGCGGTGGTCGATGAAGGCGCCATGGAAGTAGCGCGCGATGACGGTACCGCGCAGCGCGTGCGCAGAGGTCGCCGTGGTCAGCGCAATCGCCTGCGGCCGCGCGATCACCGACACCCGCGTGCCTGCTGCGAACTGCGCCTGCTGCGGCATGGGCAGGCGGCCCAGCGGCGAGTCGACGGCGAACGCGCCGGGCGATACCACCCCCGCGATGATGTTCGCCTGGCCGACGAAGCGTGCCACCGCCTCGCTGGCCGGGCGGTCGTACACCGTCTCCGGCGCAGCTGCCTGGGCAATCTGGCCACCGAACATCACGACCACGCGGTCGGACATGGTCATGGCCTCGGCCTGGTCATGCGTCACATACAGCGTGGAGATGCCGACGCGGCGTTGCAGGTCGCGGATGAACGTGCGCATCTCGTCGCGCAGCGTGGCGTCCAGATTGGCCAGTGGCTCGTCGAGCAGCAGGATCTTCGGCTCGATCACCAGCGCACGCGCCAGGGCCACGCGCTGCTGCTGTCCCCCGGAGAGTTCCCGCGGATAGCGCGCGCCCATGCCGCCGAGCTGCACCAGGTCGAGCACCGCCGCCACGCGCGTGGCGATCTCCGGCTTCGGTCGGCCGCGCATCTCCAGGCCGAAGGCCAGGTTCCCTGCCACCGTCATGTGGGGGAAGAGCGCGTAATTCTGGAACACCATGCCGATGTCGCGCTGCTCCGGCGGCAGGGGCGCCACGTCACGGCCATCGAACAGGATGCGGCCCTGGTCGATGGCCTCGAAGCCTGCCAGGCATTTGAGCGTGGTGGTCTTGCCGCAGCCACTCGGGCCCAGCAGCGAAATGAATTCGCCATGCGCGATGTCCAGCGAAATGCCGTCGACAGCGGTCGCACCACCGTAGCGCTTGACCAGGGACTGGATGGAGACGGTGGTCACTTGCCGACGACCTCGTTCCAGCGCTTGGTGATCGTTTCGGTGTTCTTGTTCATGAAGTCCCAGTCCCAGGCCAGGAACTTGTCCATGTCCTTGCCGGAAATCGGAACGTCCTTCTTCAACGCCTCGGGCACGACCACCTTGCGGTTGACCGGTGACACGAAGAACTCCTTCATCAGCACCGTCTGGCATTCGGGGCTCAGGATGAAGTCCAGGTAGGCATGGGCCTGCGCGCTGGGGGCGCCCTGGGGAATGTTGAAGGTCTGGTCCCACATCAGCAGCCCCTCTTCCGGAACGATGCAATCCACCGGAAGGCCCTGGTTGCGCAGGCGCGCGATCTCGCCGAAGTCGAAAGGTGCCACCACCACTTCGCCAGTGGACATCATGGTCGACATGTTGAAGTCGGTCTGCATCACCCGGCCGAGCTCGGCCAGCTTCTTGAAGCCGACATCGATGTTGTGGATGTCCCCGCCATACAGCTTGGAGGCGAGCATCAGCATCATCTTGCCCGCCGTGTTCTGGATGCTGTAGAGCCCCAGCCGGCCCTTGAATTCGGGATTGGTCCAGAGGTCCTTCCAGGACTTGGGCGGCTTCTTGACCATGTCGGTGCGGTAGCCGATGCCAATCGGCGACACGAGCCCGACCGCGCCCCACCCGTCGGCTGCGGCGGTGGCAATCGGATAGACGTCCGCCAGATTCGGCACCAGGCTGCGATCGAGCTTCTGGAACTGGCCTTCCGCGCGCAGCACCGAGGCATAGATCTCGTTGGTCATCACGACGCCGTAGGGCGACTTGCCCACGCCAGCGGCACGCATCGTCGACATATAGGTACGGCCCAGGCCGACGTCCAGCCTGGGCTGGATCCGCGTCTTGGCCGTGAACATCGGCAGCAGCGTGGCGCGCCAGAACTTTTCCCAACTGCCGCCATAGGTGGTGACGACCAGCTCTTCAGCCGCCCGCGCCATGCCGGGCACCGCCATGATGCCGGTGCCCATGAGCGCCGCGAGGGCGTGCAGAACGTGACGTCGACTCGGTGCATTCATGGCGGGGCCTTTCGTTGGTCAATTTCGTTGGTTAAATTCGGTATACTGAATTTCGAAAGCAATATTTGTTCCACATCAAGAGGTCGCGGATGCACCGTCTGATCATCGACACCGATCCCGGCCAGGACGACGCGCTGGCCCTGCTCGTTGCGCTCGGCGCGCCCGACATCGAACTGCTGGGCGTGACGACGGTCGCGGGCAATGTGCCCGTGACCCAGACGGCCGACAACGCGCGCCGCATCCTCGAACTGGCCGGGCGCGGCGACGTGCCTGTGTTCGCGGGTGCCTCCCGACCGTTGCTGCGCGCACCGCGTCCGGTGCCCGAGATTCATGGCGAGACCGGCATCGATGGCTGGGACTGGCTGCCCGCGCAGCGCCCGCCAGAGGCGATGCATGCGGTCGACTGGCTGGTCGAGACCCTGCTGCGGGAACCGGCGGGCAGCGTCAGCCTGATCGCTCTGGCACCCCAGACCAACCTTGCCCTGGCGCTGCGCCGCGCGCCGCAGATCGCTGAGCGGCTGGCGCGCGTCGTGTTCATGGGCGGCGGCTACTTCGAAGGTGGCAACATGACGCCGGCGGCTGAATACAACATCCTGGTCGACCCGGAAGCCGCGGCCATCGTGCTGGGCGCCGGACTCGATCTGACCGCGGTGCCGCTGGACTGCACGCACAGCGCGCCAGCACCGATCGACTGGTCAGTGGAACTCGACGCGCTCGGCACCAGCGTGGGGAGTGCCTGTGGCGGCATGGTGCGCTTCTTCGAACAGTACGGCAACCGCAAGTACGGCACCCGTTCGCGCCCGCTGCACGACGCCGTGGCCATCGGCGCCTTCCTGTGGCCGGAACTGTTCGACGGGCGCCTGTGCCCGGTGGACGTCGAATGCGCCGGGCGCCTCACCACGGGCATGACGGTGGTCGACTGGCTGCGGCAGACCGGCGCGCCGGACAACTGCCACTGGGTGCGCACCTGCCTCGATCCCGCACAGCTCTATGCGCGCATGCTCGGCTGCCTGGCCCGGCTTCCGTAGCTCAGTCGCGTCCCAGCGCGCGGCACAGCGCATGCAGGTCGGGCACGGTCAACTGCGGCGACCTTGCGCCGTGCGACCAGGGCACACGTTCGTCCTCGGGCATGCGCAGGACCCAGGCGGCCTGCATGCCTGCATCGAGTGCACCGACCACATCGAGCAAAGGGTCATCGCCGACGTGCAGCACCTGCGCCGCCGACACGCCAAGGGCCGCGGCGGCCGCATGAAAAATGGGGGCGTGCGGTTTGGCGCTGCCGAATTCCCGCGCGCTGAAGGCCGCGCGAAACCAGCGATCGACGCCAGTGAGCTTCAGGTCCGCGTTGCCGTTGGAGATGGCGACCAGCGGGTAGCGGGCGCTGAGCCATTCGAGCGCCTCGGCCGCATCGTCGTAGAGCACCACGCGCTGGCGCTCGGCAAAGAACACGTCGAAGGCCGTGTCCGCCAGCGCGGGGTCCTCGTTGGCGCGGCGCAGCGCCAGCCGGATCGACTCGCGGCGCAGCGCGCTCAGGTCGTGCGCGAGGTCCGAGCGTTCGCGCTCGGTCGCGGCGCGCAGTTCGCGCAGCACGCCAGGCGACACCAGCAACTCGGCCGTCTTGGGCGCCTCGCGCAGCAACCAGTCGTGCAACACGCGTTCTGCGCGGGCAATGGTCGGCCAGATCGGCCACAGGGTGTCGTCGAGGTCGAGCGAGATGGCGGCGATCCGTGCGAGATCGAGGCCTTCGGTGGGCGCGGTGGCCGGAGTCTCCTGGGTCATGCCCCAGAATATCGCATGCCTCTGCCAGCCACACACGGCGCCGGGTCCATACCGAACCCGGCCCACCCCACGATGCCCACGCCACCACCGTCCTCTGCCCCCTCCTCCCCACGCACGGCTGTGCTCTGGTGCAACCTCGGTTCTCCGGACGCACCGACCGCGCCCGCCGTGCGGCGCTACCTCTCGCAGTTCCTGCACGACCACCGCGTGGTGGAGATTCCACGCGCCATCTGGTGCCTGATCCTGCACGGCATCATCCTGCGCGTACGCCCGGCCAAGTCGGCGGCCAAGTACGCCAGCATCTGGCTGGCCGAAGGCTCGCCCTTGAAGGTCTGGACGGCACGCCAGGCCGCATTGCTCGACGCGCGCCTGGCCGCACGCGGCCACCGCGTGACGGTGCGCGACGCCATGCGCTACGCCAACCCGGCCATCGGCGACCGTCTCGATACGCTGCAGGCAGAGGGCGTGGACCGGGTGCTGGTGCTGCAGGCGTATCCCCAGTATTCGGCCACGACCACAGCCAGCGTCATCGACGCCGTCACCGCGTGGACGCAGCGCCGACGCCGCCTGCCCGAGATCCGCTTCGTCAACGACTACCACGACGACCCCGCCTACATCGAGGCGCTGGCGCAGGGGGTCGAAGCCTGGTGGGCCGTGCACGGCCGGCCCGACCAATTGGTGATGAGCTTCCATGGCATCCCGGCACGCAACATCGCGCTGGGCGACCCGTACCAGTCGCAATGCCTGCGCACCGCGCAGTTGCTGGCCGACCGGCTGCAACTGTCGGCCGACCAGCACCGCGTGACCTTCCAGTCGCGCTTTGGCCGGGCCAAGTGGCTCGAGCCCTACACCGAGCCGACCTTGCGCGCGCTGGGCGCTGCCGGTGTCGGGCGGGTCGATGTGATGTGCCCGGGTTTTCCGTCGGACTGCCTGGAAACCCTGGAGGAAATCGCCATGGAGGGCCGTGAGGCCTTCCTGCATGCGGGTGGCAAGACTTTCCATTTCATCCCCTGCATGAACGACAGTGCAGTGTGGATCGACGCGATGACGGGGCTGGCCGAACGCCACCTCGCCGGCTGGGACACGCAGGCCAGCAACGCGCCGCCCACCGTCGACGGCGCTTTGGCACAGCGCTTGCGTGACGGCACACCGCCCCTGTCGATCGAAAGCGACGGCACGGTCTTCTAGACTCGGTGCTTTCCGCCCATTCCCCAAGCCCAAAAGCCCAAAGCCCAACGCCACGCCGAACCGCAAAGACCATGAGCAACGTCCACGTCATCGACCACCCCCTCGTCCAGCACAAGCTCACCCTGATGCGCCGCAAGGACGCCTCCACCAACAGCTTTCGCCGCCTGCTCAACGAGCTGAGCTCCCTGATGGCCTATGAGGTCACGCGCGACATGCCGATGCAGGACATCGAGGTCGAAACGCCGCTGGAAGTCATGACCTCCCGGGTCATCGACGGCAAGAAGGTAGTGCTGGTGTCGATCCTGCGGGCGGGCAACGGCATTCTGGAAGGCATGCTCAGCGTGATTCCCGGTGCGCGCGTGGGCCACATCGGCCTGTACCGCGACCCCAAGACGCTGACGGCGGTGGAGTACTACTTCAAGATGCCCAGCGAGATGCAGGACCGCGACATCATCGTGGTCGACCCGATGCTGGCCACCGGCAATTCCGCCGTGGCCGCGGTCGAGCGCCTGAAGGTACTCAAGCCGAAGTCGATCAAGTTCGTCTGCCTGCTGACCTGCCCCGAAGGCGTGAAGACGCTGCAGGCCGCGCATCCCGACGTGCCGATCTACACGGCCGCCATCGACCGCGAGCTCAATGACCACGGCTACATCCTGCCGGGCCTGGGCGACGCGGGTGACCGTATCTTCGGGACGAAGTAGAGCTCGCCCCCAGGCTGCGCGGCACTTCGTGTCCGCTTCGCCTTCCCCCTGCCGGGGGCAACACCAGAGGCCCGGCGGAGCCGGTTCCTCGGTGTTTCTGGAAGGGGGCTCGCTGCGCTTTGCGTCACTTTGGCACGGGGGTACTGGCGTGTTTATTCATCAAACAGGGGAAGAACTTGACCATTCGCCGACAACTGATCGTTCGTTGCGCCGCCGTTGCGGTGGGCGCGGCCGGCCTGGCCTTGGCGCTGTCGGGCTGCGCGGGCATGTCCACGACCGGCGCGGTGCGCCTCGACGAGACGCCGCGCATCGCAGTCATCACCGCCTTCCAGCCCGAAATTGTGCTGCTGAGCCAGCGCCTGCAGGGCGCAAAGCGGTACAGCGTGAACGGCAACGACTTCACCACCGGCACGCTGGAAGGCAAGCCGGTCGTGCTGTTCCTGTCGGGCATCAGCATGACCAACGCGACCATGAACACCCAGGTCGCGCTCGACCGCTTCAAGGTCAGCCACATCGTCTTCAGCGGCATCGCGGGCGGCGTGAACCCGGCGCTGCACATCGGCGACGTGACCGTGCCCGTGCAATGGGGCCAGTATCTGGAGGTGCTGATGGCGCGCGAAACGGCGCCGGGCACCTACAGCCCCCCGCCCTGGATGAAGGACGTGACGATGCCGGCCTTCGGCATGATGCACCCGCGCCCGGTCGAGGTCCGCTCGGCGGCACAGCCTGACATCGTGCGCAAGTTCTGGTTCGAGGTCGACCCCCAGATGCTCGCCGTGGCGCGCAGCATCGGCAATGTCGAACTGGCGAACTGCGCGGCCGGCAAGTGCCTGACCACCCAACCCAGACTGGTGGTCGGCGGCAATGGGGTGTCGGGCCAGGCTTTCATGGACAACAGGGCCTACCGTGAATACGTGTTCAAGAACTTCCAGGCCAACACGCTCGACATGGAAACCGCGGCCGTGGGCATGGTGGCCTACAGCAACGGCGTGCCGTACCTGGCCTTCCGGTCGCTGAGCGACCTGGCCGGTGGCGGCAGCGAAGAGAACGAGATGGGCACCTTCATGGGCATCGCGGCCGACAATTCGGCCAAGGTGATGCTGGCTTTCCTGGCGGCCTGGAAATAAAGGCCACATCGGTTCGCCTGGTGCCGTTGCCGCGGAGCGCGCGGCGCCCGACACGCAAAGATTCACCCGCATCGGTCCGCCAACAGGGCAACAGGAACGTTGTTCCCTGAATGACCGAGCGCCCGTCTGCGTTCCAATCTGCGAACGCTTCCTCTACCCGCATGCCATCTGCCCCCGACACGCCACGCTCGGCGCCCGCCCTCTGGCTTGGCGCCTGGTGGCTTCGCCTTCGTCCCTGGCTGTTCGCCACAGCCGGCGTGCTGCTGTTCGCGCTCATGGCCAAGGCGCTGCACGGTTTTCTCGACGAGGTCCGCTACGACGAGGTCATGAAGGCGGTCACGGCCACGCCAGACCTGGACATCGCGCTGGCCGTGCTGGCCACCGCCGTGAGCTACCTGATCCTGGCCGGCTACGACTTCTCGGCGCTCGGTTACGCCCATGCCCGGGTGCCCCGCCCGACCGTGTTCGTCACCTCTTTCGTGGCTTATGCGCTGTCGAACACCATCGGCCTGGGGCCGCTGACCGGTGGGGCGATCCGCACCCGCATGTACACGGCCGCGGGCCTCAAGCCACACCAGATCGCGCAGGTGATCGTCTTCAACGTCGCGGCTTTCGGCCTGGGCATCACGGCTTTCGGGGCACTGGGGCTGCTGTGGGGGGCGCGCGACGTCGCGCCGCTGCTGCACCTGCCGGCCTGGCTGATGCAGACGCTGTCGGCCGCCGCCTTGGCCGCACTTGCCGTCTTCTTTTGGGTCTGCACACGGCGGCGCATGCTGCGCCTGGGCGCGCGCTGGACGCTGCGGCTCCCGACGCCGAGGCTGGCAGGCCGCCAGCTGCTGATCTCTGCCGTGGAGCTGTGCGCTTCGGCGGCCGCCCTGTGGTTCCTGCTGCCGCCCGGGCAGATCACGCTGGCGACCTTCATCGTCTTCTACGCCATTGCCATCGCGGCCGGCATCGTGAGCCATGTGCCCGGCGGCATCGGCGTGTTCGAGGCCGTGATGCTGCTGGCCACGCAGAACCACATGGCCACCGATGCGATGCTCGGTGCGCTGGTGCTCAATCGGGGCATCTACTACGTGCTGCCCTTGGTCGTGGCAACGGCCCTGTTGATCGGCTACGAGTTGCGCTCGGGCGTGGCGGCGCCCCTGGGTCGGGTGGCGGTGCGCCTGAGCCCGCGGTTGATGGCAGCGCTCGCGCTGGTGGCGGGCATCTGGCTGCTGGTGTCGGGCGTCACGCCGCTGACCGAGGACGCGAGGCTGATGCTCGCGGCGCTGCGTGTCCCGTTGCCGCTCATCGAAGCCTCGCACTTCCTCGGCAGCGTGGCCGGCCTGGGTTTTCTGCTGGTCGCGCGCGGCCTGTTCCACCGGCTCGACGCGGCCTGGTGGGCGGCCTTCGTGCTGTCGGTCGTGTCCGCCGGACTCGCCTTGCCCAAGGGCATCGCGCTGAACGAGGCGGCGCTGCTGTCCACGCTGGCCGTGCTGCTGCTGATTTCGCGGCACCAGTTCGACCGGCCGTCCTCGCTCTTCTCGCAGCGCATGGAGCCCGAATGGCTGCTCACGCTGGCGGGCGTGCTGGCCGCCTGCACCTGGGTGCTGGTGTTCGCCTACCAGGAGGTCGGCTACACCAACAAGCTGTGGTGGCAGTTCGAGCTCGACGCCGAGGCGCCGCGCTCGCTGCGCGCATTGCTCGGCATCGCGCTGGCCGCCCTGGCGTTCGGGCTCTGGCAGTTGCTGCGGCCGAGCGCTGGCGTGGTCGCGCCGCCGAGCCCCGAGGACATCGATCGCGCCGCGGAGATCGTGCGAACCAACCCGGCCTCCGAGGGCTGCTACGCACTCACCGGCGACAAGCACCTGCTGTTCTCGCCGTCGCGCAACAGCTTCCTGATGTTCGGCAGGCAGGGGCATTCCTGGATCTCCCTGTTCGGCCCGATCGGCGATCGACGCGAATGGCCCGACCTGGTCTGGCGCTTCGTCGAGCTGGCGACCTCGCACGGGGGCCGCCCGGCCTTCTACCAGGTGCGCCCGGCAAGCCTGCCGCTGTACCTCGACTGCGGCCTCCAGGCCTTCAAGCTGGGCGAATATGCGCAGATCGAACTGCCCGACTTCAACCTCAAGGGCGCCAAGCGCGCCAACCTGCGCTCGGGCATGAACCGGGGTGAACGCGAGGGCCTGCGCTTCGAGGTGCTGGCGCCCGCACAGGTCGAGGGCGTGATGCCAGCGCTGCGCGTCGTGTCCGACCAGTGGCTCGAAGGACAGAAGACCCGCGAAAAGGGCTTTTCGGTCGGCCGCTTCGACGAGCGCTACCTGCGCCGGCTGCCCGTCGCGGTGGTGTGGCGCGAAGATCGGCTGATGGCCTTCGCCAGCCTGCAGGTGACCGATGCCGCGCAGGACGCGGGCGTGGACCTGATGCGCTATGTGCCCGACGCACCGCCGGGCACCATGGACTTCCTCTTCGCCAAGATCCTGCTGCACATGCAGGCGCAGGGGTACCGCAGTTTCGGCCTGGGCATGTCGCCCATGGCCGGCATGGCCACGCGCCGTCGCGCCCCACGCTGGCAGCGACTGGGCCGGCTGCTGTTCAAGTACGGCGAACGCTTCTACAGCTTCCGCGGTCTGTACCAGTACAAGGACAAGTTCGAGCCCACCTGGGAGGCACGCTATCTGACGGCGCCGGGCGGCATTTCGCCGCTGCTGGTGCTCGCCGACGTGGCGGCACTCATCGGCGACGGCGGCAAGACAGGACACGATTCATGAAGACCTCACTCGTTCGCGCGCTGTCGGCTGCGGCGCTGTGCGCTGCCGCACTGCTGGCGCCCACGCTCGCACCGGCGCAGGCGCGCCCCTTGCAGGCGCCTTCGGCCAGCGTCATCTCGTACGGGCAGTTCGACAACATCCAGCTGCTGCGCCCGGCCGGCAAGGTGCAGCAGTTCGTGGTGCTGCTGACCGGCGGGGAAACGCCGGCCGCCAGCGATCGCAAGCTCGCCGACACGATGGTGGCGCGTGGCGCCATGGTGGCGCTGGTGCCGATGGCGCCCTTCTACCGGCGCCTGATCGCCGACAGCCAGGTGTCCAAGTGCGTGTACGGCGGCGGTTCGGTCGACAACTTCGCGCGCCATGTGCAGGCGCAGGACCAGTTGCAGACGTACATCGAGCCGTTGCTGGTGGGGACCGGCGATGCGGCCGCCTTTGCCTACACGCTGCTGGTGCAGTCCCCGGCCGACAACTTCACGGGCGCGATTTCGGTCGGCTTCTGCCCGCGGATGTCGCTGGCCATGCCTCTGTGCACCGCCAATGAACTGCGCACCCGCCTGGCGCCCGACGGCAAGACGGTGGAACTGCAGCCGGCCGCGCGGCTGGTCGCGCCCTGGGTGGCATCGCCGCCGGCCACGGCGGCGGCCTGCCCTGCCGGTGCCGCACCGTCCAGCGCCGCAATCACCGCATCGGCGCCGACCGCCCCCGCAGCCTTCGTGAAGGCCGTGCCGCAAGCCACCTGGATCGCACCCGCCACGCCGGCCGACGGCGCCGACGGCATACCCGCTGGGTTCGCCGCGGCTTACGACAAGCTGGCGGCGCAACGCGTCGCGCTCGGCGCACCACCTGCGCAACTGTCCGATCTGCCGGTGGTGGAAGTGCCGGCCGCAGGCAGCGGCAAACGTTTCGCCGTGCTGATCTCCGGGGACGGCGGATGGGCCGCCATCGACAAGGGCATCGCCGCCGGATTGGTCAAGGACGGCGTGCCGGTGGTAGGCGTGGACTCGCTGCGCTACTTCTGGACCGCTCGCACGCCCGAAGGCATTGCCACCGACATCGACCGCGTGATCCGCTATTACGCCGCGCGCTGGCAGCGCAGCGAGGTGCTGCTGATCGGCTTCTCGCAGGGCGCCGACGTGCTGCCCTTCGTCTACAACCGGCTGCCCCAACGCACCCGGGACAGCATCAAGCTGAACGTGCTGCTGGCACCGGGCCAGAAGGCAGCCTTCGAGTTCCATGTGAGCAACTGGCTGGGCAAGAGCGGCGACAAGCCGATCCTCCCGGAGGCCGTGAAGCTCAAGGCAGCCAACACCGTGTGCTTCTATGGCACCGACGAGAAGGCCGATGCGCTGTGCCCGCTGCTCGATGCGTCGCAGACCCGCACCGTCGCGATGCCGGGCGGCCACCACCTGGGCGGCGACTACGACGCATTGGCCACGCAGGTGCTGGGCTTCGTGCCGCGGTAGGCCGCGCAGCGGCCAGGAAGTGCCGCGGCGGCCTCGCCGTCTTCGCCCTCCTTGCCCTCCGCCAGCTCGATGCGCACGTCCAGCGGACCGCGCCCGCCGAAAGCCTCCGCCCCCGTGTCGATGCGGCCCAGCACATGGAAGCCGCCGGCAAGCGCCTGGCCGTCCTGCGCGTGCAGGATCGCCAGGTCGGGCCCGGCCGACCAGCAGATGATGTCGCCGACTTCGTAGCCTTGCAGGCGTTGTGGCGCCAGTGGCATCGCGCCCGGCAGCGGGCCGAACTTCTCGCGGCCGAACAGGCCGTAGAGCGTGATCGCGAGCGGCAGCATGGCCGCGAAGGCCCGCGCTGCCTCGGTGTCGGCCAGGGTGGCAGGCACGGCCCGGCCATCGAGCGTCAGATGAATCTTCATGGTGGACCTCGTTCGATGATGTGCGATGGGTGGGCCGTCGGTGGCCCTTCAGCGGCCCAGCTGCATCTCTCGCAGCCGCTTGACGTCGCGTGCCGGCGGCAGGCCGAAGAAGCGGCTGTATTCGCGGTTGAACTGCGACTGGCTCTCGTAGCCCACGCGGTGCCCGGCGGTGGCGGCGTCCAGGTGTTCGCCGATCATCAGGCGGCGCGACTCCTGCAGCCGCAGCTGCTTCTGGAACTGCAGCGGGCTCATCGACGTGACCGCCTTGAAGTGCTGGTGCAGCGACGACACGCTCATGTGGATCGCATCCGCCAGATCGTCGATGCGCAGCGGCTCGCGAAAGCGTTGCGACAGCAGGCCGATCGCCTGCGCGATGCGCTGGCTGTGGCTGTCGACCCCGGCCATCTGGGCCAGGCGCCGGCCGTCGGGCGAGCGCATCAGGCGGTAGAGGATCTCGCGCGAAATCAGCGGTGCGAGCGCCGGCACGTCCTCGGGCGTGTCGAGCAGTTTGACCAGGCGCAGCACCGGGTCGAGCAGCGTGGTCGACAGCTCGCCGGTGAAGATGCCGCGCTCCGGCGCGCTGCCGGACGACGCGTCACCCTGGCCGAATTCGAGCGCGAGGGCCGCGATGTCCTTCGCGTCGAAGGCAAGGCGCAGGCCGAGGTACGGCGACTCGGGCGAGGCATCGATCACCTGCCCCGACACCGGCAGGTTCTGCGACGCCACGAGGTAGCGGCTGCCGTCGTAGATGTAGACCTCGTTGCCGAGCAGCACGCGCTTGCTGCCTTGCGCCAGCACGCAGAAGGCCGGCTCGTGCATGGCATGCACCGGGTGCTGCATCTGCGAAGCCCGTGCCAGCAGGAGCCGCGGGATGGCCGTCTCGTGCGCGCCATCCACCCGCGTCAGGCGGTCGATGGTCGCGGCCAGTTCGGCCCGCATCAGCGTGACCTGCATCTGGTCGACAGGGGCTTCGGCGCGCAGCGGGATAGGGGTGGATGTCAGCATGGACCGGAGCTTAGGCGGCGCGACGGCGCTTGTCTCTAGCCTGGCGCGCTCGGCGGACGATCGTGCAAACATCGGCAACGATCCTGCAAAGGGCGATGGCGCGACGATGACGCGACGATCACGCGACAATGGCCCGGCATGCCGATTCAAGGAGATCCCCCGCCCCCACGCCCTGTGGCCCGGCCCCTGCCGCGGGTCGCGCGCTGGCTGCTGCTCGCCTTCGCCGGCCTGTGCCTGGTGCTGGCCGTCATCGGCGTGATCCTGCCCGGCATGCCCGCCACCGTCTTCCTGCTGATGGCCGCCTGGGCCGCGGCACGCAGCTCGCCCCGGCTGCATGCGTGGCTGCTGGGCCACCGCCTGTTCGGCCCGATGCTGCGCGACTGGGAGAACGGCCACTGCGTGAGCCGCCGCGCCAAGTGGAGCGCCGCGGTCGCCATGACGTTCTGCGCCGTTTTCCTGGCGTGGACCGCTCCCCGCCCCTGGATCGCCGCCGTCGGCATCGGCTGCATGGCCGTCGTGCTGGTGTGGCTGTGGCGGCGACCCGAGCCGCAGGGCTGATCCGGTTGCCGGCGGACGGGCGAACTACCTGTCCGTGACGGGCTCCAGCCCGGTCTTGGCGATGGTGGGCGCTGCTGCCGGCGACGCCAGGTATCGGATCAGTTCCGCCGCCGCCGCGGGTTGCGTCGACGCCGTTGCCACACCAGCCGAGAACACCGTGACGCGCTGCACCTCCGCCGGCAGCGGGCCGATGTAGTCGATGCCCTCGATCGGCAGCAGCTCGCTCACCTGCTGCAGGCCCAAGGCCGCGTCACCTCGCGCCACCACGGTGCCCACGCGCTCGCTCAGGATGCGCCGGCTCTTGGGCTTGACCTGTGCCTCGATGCCGAGGTTCTTCAGCAGCTCGATTTCGTAGTAGGTGCCGCTCGCGCTGGCCGAGTAGGCGATCGACGGCGCCGCCAACAACGTGCGCTTGAGCGCGTCGACCGTTGAGATGTCCGGCCGGGGCGCGCCGCGTTTCACGGCGAAGCCGATCGACGAGCGCACCAGGTCGACCTGGCTGCCGGCGACAACCTTGCCGTCCTTCACCAGCGCGTCGAGCGCCGAGCGCGCAAGGATCACGACGTCCGCCGGCTCGCCGCGCCCGAGGCGGCTCGGGATCGAGTCGGCGGCGTTGCCCATGGACGCGCCATAGGCGGTCTTCACCGTGTGGCCTGTCCGCTTCTCGAAGTCCGGGCGCAGCTCGTTGTAGGCGGCGGTGAAGCCGCCCGAGGTCATCACGTGGATGTCGGTGCCGGCGGGCTTGCTGCCGAGGCCGGTGCAGCCGGCGAGCGCGAGGGCGCCGGCCAGCAGTGCGAGGCGGCGAGTGATCGGGCGCGTTGTCGGGCGCGTGATCGAAGCAGTGGGTGCCATGGTGTCTCCAGGTCGTTGATTGCTTGATGGGTCTGGCCATCGTAGGCAGGCAAGCTGTCAAACAGCCGGCACCGGGACGAGGGTTATCCCGGGACGCTCACGGCGCGTGGGCGCTGTGGCTAGGCGCGCGCGGCCTCATCCCAAGCCGCGAGCAGGTCCGGCCGGCGCAGGCGCTGCAGCGCCTGCCGCAGGTGCGGGTGGTTCGCCACGCGGGCGAGCAGTTGCTGCTTCTGCCGCGGCGTGAGCCCGCTGGCCAGGATCGGCGCCAGCCACTGCCGGCCGGCCTCGGCCGCCACGTCGCGCACCACCTTCGACGCGCCAGCCACCTGCAGGCCCAGCGCGTTGCAGAAGGCCTGCAGCCGGGCCGGGTTGAAGATCGGCTCCGCGTGCTGCATCTGCCCATCCGGCATCAGCAAAAGGGCATGGCCGCGCGCGCCGGCGTAGAGGAATGTCGCCGTGATGTCATAGGCCGGCGCCAATTCGGCGTGGCGCCGGTCGCGGTAGATCAGGCCCAGGTTCTTCAGGTGCATGTCGGCGTTGCCGAGCAGTTCGTTGACCTCGATGCGGCGCAGCAGCTCGTGCACCGCCGGCTCGCCGCACTGCGGCAGGCCCAGCAGCACGGCCGCGATGGCGAGGTACGACTCGGTGTACTTGTGCTCGGGCGGCTTGCCGAAGACCTGCGCGAAATCCTCGAAATGGATCTTGTCGCCATGGTCGCGGTCGAAGCGCGTGACCGCCAGGAACTGGCCGTCGACCTCGTCGCCCAGGTCGTAGCGGTGCGGTGCCGTCAGCGCCGTCATCGGCACCAGCTCGAAGCGACACACGTCGACGCCAGCCAGGCCGGCCAGCGTCATGCCCAGGTTCTCGAGCTGCGGCATGCGCGGGTATTCGGCCGACGGCAGCTTGGCGATGATGGCGGCGTCGCCCTGCGAGGTGCGGCCGACGAAGCGGCCTTCGGCATTGCGGTTGACGCCGATCTTGGGCTGCACGCCGGAGATCGACAGCGCGTCCTGAAAAGGCTCCGACCAGACGGAGGCTTCGAGCGCGTCCTGGTTCTGCGTGACCAGGCGCTGCAGCGTGTCGCGGGAGATGTCTTCCCACTCTGCCGTGACCGCGCCCGGCATGTTCTTGCCGCAGGCCGCGATCATGGCCATGTGGTCCATCGGATCGATGGCCGCCTCTTCTGCCACGAAGCGACGGAAGATGCCTTCGGGCAGCAGGTTCTGGAAGAACGGCGGCAGCTGGGCGTCGCCCTTGCTGCCGGTCGTGCTGTTGAATTCGGGCCGGGTCACGTCGAGCCAGAAGGACTGTTGCTGCGCCGGGTCGTCCGCGCGCATCGACTCCGACAGCACGTCGGCCTCGGCCCAGGGGATGCGGGCATAGGCCTCGTCGGCGACGAAGCGCAGGATCGGCGGCAGACCGGGCTGCTCGTACTTGAACAGGCAGCCGATGCGCCGGCCATGCAGCTTGATGACCAGGACGGGCACGTTCATCGGCGGCCTTCCTTGAGGCGCGCCAGCCGCTGCTGGACGGCCGACAGCGCATGCGTCGGGCTGCCCTCGGCGGATGTGCGCAGTTCGGGCAGGCCGCGCTCGAGCGCGCGGGGCACGGTGACCAGGTCGAGCCGCAGCACGTCCATCACGGCCAGCAGCGTCGACACCTGCACGTCGTTGCCCTTGAGCAGGCGGTAGACGGCCTGGCGACTGACGCCGGCCTTCTCGGTCAGCGCCTGTCGCGTCAGACCGCTCGCCTGCCGGGCCGCTTCCAGACGGTCGGCCAGTTCCAGCAAGGTGCTCATGATGTTGCGTATTCGATTATTTATTCAAAATCTTATCGTATATGCAACGCAATGACGTTGCGAATTCAATGCATTTCATATTTTCTTATCGTATTCGATACATTTCAATCCAACATCCTGGGTTGTTGGCGGAAGTCACGCGCCTCCACCGAGGCCGCATTCCCATCAGAAGCCGCCGATCCGCTTGCTTTCCTACGCCGGTACGCGCCCTGGGCGTGCGCAGCGCGGCCTGCCCGCTGTCGACCATGTCGGCCTACGCACTGAACACGGTGAACCCATGAAAAATCTCCTCCTCGCTGCTGCCCTCGGCCTGACGGCATTCGCGCTGGCCGCCTGCGACCCCACACCCCAAACACCGAAGACCGCGACGACCCCGGCGGTGATGACTTGATGACGAACAAGGCCCTCATCGTCGGCGTCAGCGGCGTCATCGGCAATGCCCTGTCAGAGCACCTGCTCGGCCAGGGCTGGTCCGTCCACGGGCTCTCGCGCGGGCGCACCGCCGTCGCGTCGGGCTGCGTGCCCCTCGTCGCCGACCTCACGAACCCGGCGCAGCTGCACGACGTGCTGCACGGCCTGGACGTCAACCGCGTGTTCTTCGCCGCCTGGTCACGCCAGGCGAACGAAAAAGAGAACATCCGCGTCAACGGCGCCATCGTGCGCAACGTGCTCGACGCCGTCGGCCCCTCGCTGCGCGGCGGCCATGCGGCGCTGGTCACCGGCCTGAAGCATTACCTCGGCCCCTTCGAGGCGTACGCGACCGGTGCCGTGCCCATGACGCCCTTCCGCGAGGAACAGGGACGCCAGCCCGTCGACAACTTCTATTACGAGCAGGAAGACCGCCTGTTCGAAGCGGCGGAGCGCCACGGCTTCGGCTGGAGCGTGCACCGGCCGCACACCATCATCGGCTTCGCTGTCGGCAACGCGATGAACATGGGCGTGACGCTCGCCGTGTACGCGACGCTGTGCAAAGCCATCGGCCAGCCCTTCGTGTTCCCCGGCTCGGCGGCGCAGTGGGACAGCCTCACCGACATGACCGATGCGCGGCTGCTGGCGCGGCACCTGGAATGGGCGTCGACGAGCGAAGGCGGCCGCAACGAAGACTTCAACGTCGTGAACGGCGACATCTTCCGCTGGAAGTGGCTGTGGCCGCGGCTGGCCGACTACTTCGGCGTCGAGGCGGCGCCCTTCGACGGAACGACCCGGCCCCTGGCCGACCGCATGGCCGATGCACCCGCGCAGTGGGCCGACATCGCCGCGAAGCACCAGCTGCGCGAGCCGGACATCGGCAAGCTCGCCTCCTGGTGGCACACCGACGCCGACCTCGGCCGGCCGATGGAAGTGCTGGCCGACATGACCAAGAGCCGCAAGGCCGGTTTCCTCGACTTCCAGAGCACGCCGGACGCGTTCTTCGACCTGTTCCAGCGGCTCGAGGCCGAGCGGATCATTCCGACGCGCTGAGCGCCAGCGCCGCGGCGCTGTCGAGGAAGCGCAGCGACGGGTCGAGCGCCAGCGCACGGCGCGCGGCCTGCGCCTCGGCCGCATCCAGCGCTTCGAGCAGCGCGACCTCCCCCGCGATGCTGGTCGCGACCGGCACGCCGTCGCGCCACAGCACGCGCGAGCCGGCGACGCGCGGCACCTTCGGCCCGTTCACGATGGTGCCCAGCAGGTTGGCCGGGTCACTGGCGGCCAGCGCGATGAAGGCGCCGTCGTGCGGCTCGCGCCGGACACGGCGCATCGACGCGACCGCTTCAGGCAACGCGAACTGTTCGCCCGACACGCCCGCGATGAAGCGCCCGCCACGGATCTCGCCGCGGGCCTCCAGCCGGCGGCACACGCGCACCAGGTCGCGCCACGGCGGTAGCCATGCGGCCTCGCGTTCCAGCAGGCGCCAGCAGATCACGCCGTAGCGACGCAACAGCACATGCACAACCTGTTCGATGGCTTCGGCCGAGCCCGGGTTGGCCGATTCGCTCGCTGACGGCGGACGCACCAAGGTCCATCGCCCCGCGTCCTCGATGCCGAACAGCGGCACGCGACGGCGGCGGCGCGTGTCGGCCGACGCGCGCTTCGACGCCGGCACAAGCAAGGCACGCAAGCCGGCGTAGCTATCGCAGCGCACGCGGCCTTTCGCGACGAGTTCGGTCAGCGCCTCTTCGATCTCGACCGGCAGCAGCCGCGTGCCGCCCGCGATCTCGTCGAAGAAGCAGGCGCCGTGCTGCTTCATATAGTCGGCCACGCGGGATGCGCGCGAGCCGAGGTTGTCGTCATCGATGGGCGCGGGCGCCAGCGCCGTCCAGAGCGCGGCGCTTCGGCGCGGCAGCAGCACGACCGGCGTAGCGTGCAGCGACAGGCTGCCCGCGCCCTTGCGCCCTTCCACCGACGTGGTATTCGGCCGCAGCCGCGTCCACAGTACGCGCCCTGCCGTGCACAGGTCGTCGAGCCACGCACCCGCGTAGTCGGTCACGCGCGCGGGCAGCACCTCGGCCTCCCACAGCGGCGCGGGCGCCTCGTAGCCTTCGAGCTGCGACAGCACGCCCGACAGCGCCTCCGGCCCGCTCACGCGCGATGCGGCACCGACGTGCTGCCACTCGAACAGGAACCGCACGAAGTCGCGCGGCTCCACCGGCTCGATCTCGCGGCGCAGGCGCTTGAGCGTGTAGCGGTGGATGCGCGCGAGCAGATGGCGTTCGCACCATTCGATGCTGTCGGTGCCCGGCGTGAACCGCCCCTGCAGCACGCTGCCTTCGGCCTGCAGCGCGAGCAAGGCGGCCTCCACGTCGGCGACAGGAAAGAACAACGGCGCCGCCAGTTGCGCGACGGTGACCGGGCCGAGCCCGCCGAGGCGCGAACGCAGCAGCTCGCGCAGCGCGGCATCGCGGTCGTCGGGCCGCTCGGCATCGGCGGGTGCGGTGATGGCGGGCTGCATCGGCGCCTCGGGCGCAATGGCCTGTAGCAGCGGCAGGCGCTCGGCAGAGACCCACAGGCCCCGTGCGCTGCGGCCCTTGCCTTCGAGCAGCAGCCGCGTCGCGCGCCCGGCCTTGGCCAGCGCGGTCAGCCACTTCTTCCAATCCGCCTGCGCCGTGACTTCGTCGTCGCTCACCGCGCCGAGCATGCCCAGCGCCTCGTGCATCTCGTCGGCGTTGCGCGGCTGCGGCCAGGCTTCGTCGCGCACGCTCGCGATGGCGTCGGCATCGAGCTGCCCGACGTCGTCGGCGCTCTCGGGGTCGGTGTAGCGGCGGTTCTGCACGGCCTGCGTGCGGCGCTCTTCGAGCGGCGCGTCGTCGAGGAAGGCGTAGGGCCGCGCGTTGAGCGCTTCCATCGCCAGCGGCGACGGCCCGGGCAGGTCGCGCGCCAGCACGCGCACCTGGCCCGACTCCATGCGGCGCAGCAGCGCGAGCCAGCCGTCGGCGTCCATCGCGTCGTGCAGGCAGTCGTCCATCGTCTGCGC
Source organism: Variovorax ginsengisoli (assembly GCF_030811835.1). Classification (GTDB taxonomy): domain Bacteria; phylum Pseudomonadota; class Gammaproteobacteria; order Burkholderiales; family Burkholderiaceae_C; genus Variovorax; species Variovorax ginsengisoli_C. The sequence goes on from NZ_JAUSRO010000004.1 coordinate 87,286, forward strand.
GACCAGCGGATGTTCGGGCACCTCGCGCTCACCGACGATGTTCTCCAGGCACGCGACCTGGTCGGGGAACACCGCCGCCAGCAGGTCTTCGGAACGCATGCGCTGCAGCTGCGGCGCCACCTTGCGCCCGCCGGTGAAGCGCGGCAGCGCGAGCGCCGTGGTCGCGTTCCAGCGCCAGCGCACGCCGAACAGCGGCGCGTCGAGCAGCGCCTGCACCAGCACGTCGAGCGCCGAGTTGGAGTGCAGGTAGCGCGCCACCTCGTCGAGCGGAAAGCTGTGGCTGGTCGACAGCGACAGCACGATCGCGTCTTCGGTCGCCGCGGCCTGCAGCTCGAAGTTGAAGGTGCGGCAGAAGCGCTTGCGCAGCGCCAGGCCCCAGGCGCGGTTGAGCCGGCTGCCGAAGGGCGAATGAATGACCAACTGCATGCCGCCGGACGCGTCGAAGAAGCGCTCCAGCACGATGGTGTGCTGCGTCGGCAGCGTGCCGAGCACGGCCGCCGCATGCGCGAGGTGCTCGACGATCTGGCGCGCGGCTTCTTCCGCCAGGCCCATCGTCTTGGTCAGCAAGGCCATCGCGCCGTCGCGGCCGCTCAGCGCCAGCACCACCCCGACTTCTTCGCGCAGCCGCGACACGCCGAAGGAGAGTTCGTCCGTCCGCCCCGGCGCCTCGCCGAGCCAGAAGGGAATGTTAGGCGCTGCGCCCTGCGCGTCTTCCACCCGCACACGGCCGGGCTCGATCTTCAGGATGCGGTAGCTGGTGTTGCCCAGCTGGAACACGTCGCCCGCCAGGCTCTCGACCGCGAAGTCTTCGTTGACCGTGCCGATCTTGTCGGCCTGCGGTTCCAGCATGACCGTGTAGTCGCCCGTCTCGGGGATGGTGCCGCCGGAGGTGAGCGCCGTCATGCGCGCGCCCTTGCGCTCGCGCAGCAGGTGGTTCACCGCGTCGCGATGCACATAGCCGGCGCGCTGGCCCTGCCGCGTGGTGAAGCCTTCGGACACCATCCGCACCACTTCCATGAAGCGCGCGTGCGTCAGTTGCGCATAGGGCCAGGCGCGGCGGACCAGCGCGAAGAGATCGTCCTCGTGCCATTCGCGGCACGCCGTCTCGGCCACGATCTGCTGGGCCAGCACGTCGAGCGGCGCGGGGAGCACGCGCAGCGCGTCGAGCTCGCCGCGGCGGATGCAGTCGAGCAGCGCGGCGCATTCGACCAGCTCGTCGCGCGACTGCGGAAAGAGCCGCGCCTTCGGCACGCCGCCCACCGCATGGCCCGAGCGCCCCGCCCGCTGCAAGAAGGTTGCGATGGAACGCGGCGAGCCGAGCTGGCAGACCAGGTCGACGTCGCCGATGTCCAGCCCCAGTTCCAGCGAGGCGGTCGCGACCAGCACCTTGAGCTCGCCGCGCTTGAGCCGCTGTTCGGCGTCGAGCCGCGTCTCTTTCGAGAGACTGCCATGGTGCGCTGCCACCGCGTCCTTGCCGAGGATGTCGCCCAGGTGCCGCGCCGCGCGCTCGGCCATGCGCCGCGTGTTGACGAACACCAGCGTCGTTTTATGAAGCCACACCAGCTCGGCCACCCGCGCATACACCTGCGTCCACTGCTCGTTCGACATCACCGCCGCCAGCGGCGTGGGCGGCAGCTCCAGCGCCAGGTCGCGCTGCTTGGCGTAGCCGATGTCGACGATGGCGCAGTCGGCCGTGCCGTCGGCCTTCACCGCGCCCGCGCCGACCAGGAAGCGCGCCACCTCGTCGATCGGCTTCTGCGTGGCGGACAGGCCGATGCGTACTGGCCTTGTCCCACCCCCTTCTCCGCCCGCCTCCATGCACAGCGCCTGCAGCCGCTCCAGCGACAGCGCCAGGTGGCTGCCGCGCTTGCTTGCGGCGATGGCGTGGATCTCGTCCACGATCACGCTGCGCACCGTCGCCAGCATCTTGCGGCCCGACTCCGAGCCCAGCAGCACGTAAAGCGACTCCGGCGTCGTCACCAGGATGTGCGGCGGCCGGCGCAGGCTCTGCTGCCGCTCCCGCTGCGGCGTGTCGCCCGTGCGCACCGCCGTGCGGATGTCGACATCGGGCAACCCCAGCGCCGCCAACTCCGCCCGAATGCCGGCCAGCGGCGCGTCGAGGTTCAGGCGGATGTCGTTGGAAAGCGCCTTGAGCGGCGAGACATAGACGACTGCCGTTTCATCCGGCAGGCCACCCGGCGCGAGGCCCCGCACGACCAGATCGTCGAGCGCGGCGAGGAAGGCGGTGAGCGTCTTGCCAGAGCCGGTGGGCGCGGCGACGAGGGTGTCGCGACGGGCGCGGATGGTCGGCCACGCGGCGGATTGGGCGGATGTGGGGGCGGGGAAGGTTCCGGAGAACCAAGTGGTGACGGCGGGGTGGAAAAAAAATGCGAGCACAGGCTCACCAACTTAGGGCCAACACGACCATTTCAAGCCATAACCATTCAATGCCAGTGGCCCCTACCAATTTTCATGCCCAGCTTGAAAGTCAACAAATGACGAAGCGCAATCAACTTCAAAGTTCAACGAACGACGATTCTTCGGCTCAACCACCCCGAACTTCATTCTCGGACGTTCTGCCTTGCATTCGTGAAAAATTCGCCATGAAAAAGGCTGTTGGAAAACCCCTCTTGGCAATCTTCGTGACACACTGTATCTTTCGTCAACTAGTGTCATACGAAAAATCCGTGCGGCACCCATATCAGAGTCCGCAACCGCACCAGTTATTCTGCCGAAATAATCAGCAAGACTGATGCAGTTGATTTGCGAGACATTCGGCTTCCGCAAAAGCTAAGCGAACCTCATCCAGGAGCCAATTTGAAATCGTACGACCATGTTCCAGAGCGGCTTCTGACCTGTTTACATGACTCGCAAGATGGCCCATTTTCCATCTCCGCATACTGTGCAGGCTTCGAGGTAGAGCAATGGCGGTGCGATGCGTTCGCCGACCATGCAATGGAATGGATCGCCGATTATGCCTTAATTGAAGAGGAGCTTCGGGTTTCGCACACCAACATGTACATTCGACTAAAAGAAGCGGCGGCCCGCGTCTACAAAAGCGAAAACTACAATAAAAGGGGCGAGCTTGGAGAAATCACCCTTCATGCGATATGCCGGGACTACTTTAAAACAATTCCGTTTGCGCCACGCGTTTTTTACCTGACCGCCTCAAATGATGTGGTTAAGTCGTTTGACATGGTTCATGTTCGATATGATGAGAACGACGGAGTTGAACTGTGGCTAGGAGAAGCCAAATTTTATACCGACCCAAAGCAGGCAATCGCGTCAGCCATCCAGTCAATAAGCACACACATAGAGGCTGGTTTTCTAAAAAATGAAAAGCTTTTGCTAGGCCCGCAAATCTCAAAAAACGTCCCGCACTACGAGAAGATCAGAAAACTACTGTCGCGCCAGACGTCGCTAGATAAACTATTTGAAGCCGCCGTCTTCCCCATCTGCATAGTCTGCGATAGCGCAGCCGTCATGGGCCACACCGCACAAAGTAAAAAATACTTGGGAGAAGTAAGAAAGGAGATCGAGGCACTCAGATCAACACTCCTCGCCTCTGGATTGAGCGGAAAAATTCGAATGACCCTCATATACGTTCCGATTAAATCCAAGACAGCCCTGGCACTCGCGTTCGACAAAAGACTCAAGGGTTTAGCACATGGTTAGTCAACAACAGTGGGCGAATTTGTCAAATCTTTCTGGCGACACGCTTAAACACAGCGTGTTTGCCTTAATGCAGAAAGCCGCCGCAAGAATCCATAAAGGAGAAAGCGACGACCCAACTTTGTTAGAGATTATTCCCCGGCTCGCCGATTTAATCGCCAACAAAAAAGAACTCTTATCATTTGAGCAAGCATTTAGTTCACTGGCGCGAGCGACTGGACTTTGGAACTATATCGACAAGGAAAAAGCCGACACAGCAGATGCCATAGTTGCGGAGACGGTAACCCTGCCCGAGCTTGACGGCATTACGCTTCATAGAGAACAAGTCGTAGCGCTAACAGACTTGCTGGCCGGGCAGAACTTAATCCTAAGCGCGCCAACGAGCTTTGGAAAAAGTCTTCTTATTGACGCATTGCTTGCATCAGGCAAATACAAGCGAGTCGCAATAGTTCTCCCAACAATCTCCTTGTTGGACGAGTTTCGGCGAAGATTGAGGCGAAGATTTGCACACGCCTTCGAAGTAATCATGCATCCTGGAGAAATCCCGAGTAAAGACGCGAAAGTCATATTCCTGGGGACACAAGAGAGACTAATTAATAGAGCTGACTTGGGGAAGCTAGACCTTACAGTAGTCGATGAATTCTACAAGCTTGATTCAGGGCGGAAGGACGATAGGAGCGTGACGCTAAATGCGGCCGTTTACAAGCTTCTGAGCCGCTCGCGCCAGTTCTTCTTTTTAGGCCCCAACATCGATGGCGTTCAATTTTCCACCGAGGGTCGATGGAAATTTAGCTTCTTGAAAACGAGATTTTCAACAGTTGCAGTAGATACGTATGATTTGTCCGACATTAAAGACAAAGCAACTCGACTCTTCGATGAAGTCGGGGAAGAAAAAAATTGGCCTGCATTAGTTTTTGTTTCTTCGCCTTCCAAAGCAAATATTCTGTCTGCCAAAGCGGCTCAAGAGATGGCCGTCTCGAATGGAGGTGCTGATTTTTCTTCATGGCTCGCCGCTAACGTTGGCCAAGGTTGGTCATTGGTCGAAACGGTCAAGTATGGATTTGCAATACATCACGGGAGACTTCCAAGAGCGATCGCATCGCATATGGTTCGTCTTTTTAACAATTCCCAGCTTCCGGTGTTATTTTGCACTTCAACCTTGATAGAGGGAGTCAATACAGCAGCCAAGACTGTGCTCATTTTTGACAAAAAGATAAATCACGCGGACTTTGACTTTTTTACTTTTTCCAATATCAAAGGGCGCGCAGGACGATTAGGCCAGCATCACGTCGGGAAAGTTTTCCTTTTTAACGATCCGCCGGAAAGAGTGACCACTGATGTCTCGCCAACTTTGTTCGGTGATGACGATGACGCGCCCGACGACTATGTTGTTCATCTGGACGAACTTGAGACAACGAGATCCATTGACTCACGCGTTGCGGCGTTAAAGATATCTTTAGGCTTAGACGCCTCTGGTTTGAGGCTTGCTGCATCGATTGGCCTTGAAAAGGCTCTGGCACTCAAAGGGCACGTCGCAGCAGCCCTAAAGGATGGCCACCCTCTGGCATGGAGCTCTTATCCACGCTATAACGAAATTCAAGCCGTTTTGGAGGTTATATGCAAAATTAAACGGGCTGGTGAGTTCGGGGCGTTCACTCCCAAAGCGCTCACCTACTTCATTAACACGCTGAGACTGACGCAGTCGATGCGGGAATTTTTGGTCAAATACGATGGCGGATACACGGGCAAGCCAGAGGACCGTGACAACATTTTCAAGTTTTTGCGAGCCTGTGAATATGGCTTGGTTCAATGGTTTGCAGTTGTAGAGATTTTTGTTAGGCAGGAGCAACCTGATGCTGACTATAGCGTCTTCCTCGAAGGTCTTAGTCGATGGTTTAAAGCCGAGGAACTAAAAAATCTAGACGAGGAAGGCATACCAATTCAAATTTCTGAGCGTTTTCACAAGGGCGAGAACAAAGCCGAGTTGACCAAAAAATTAGCAGCCGCGGCGATTTCTCGCTCACGCTCTCTCTCGCCTTTTGAACGCGACTGGGTCCTTGCGGCACTGGATATAGATGAGCAGGGCCGCCCTCTATTATGAAAAATAAGCTGCCAGGAGCTGCATTAAATTTTTCCGTAGATTGTGAGCAGAACTGCGGCGGGTTGGCCAGGTAACGCAGGCCGACGCGCGGAAAGCGGCGCAGGCCGGGGATGATCGTGGGGCGCAACTCAGCCACCAACGCGTCGAAGGCAGAGTCGGAGTGGGCTTCGACTTTGAAGGCCTTGATGGCGTGCAGGCACTTTACGGTTCGGCCGGTACAACGCCTCAGTCACGCTTCTTGGCAGGCTTGGTGGGGCTGGCTTTCTTGGCCGTACGTTGCTGAAGCTTGGTAAGCGCCTGATCGGCTTCGAAGGTGTGGCCTGCCGATATATCGGCTAGGCCGCGCTTGGCGTCGTCAATCAGGAGCAGGTGAATACGCTCGCGTTCGAGGCGGTGGTAATAGTCCAGCCGGTCGGCACCGATCAGGGCGACGTAGCTTTCACCGTTCTTGGTGATGATCTTCTCGGCGCCCGCCTTGGCCTGGTCCGCCAACTCGGACAAGTTGGCCCGGGCCTGCGTGAATGCAACGACATCACTGGACGCGAATCCCATGGCGGCTCTCCGAAAGAAGTGGATGACAGAGTTCTGTGCAGCCTATCTGAACAGCGCAGACAACTCTCCAGGTGGCTTCAGGCCAAACTTCCTTGCTCGACGCGCGACGATGTGTCTAACAGTTCCTGTTGCCGGCCTGTGCGACGGTGCTCTCGCCTCAGCCGATCCACTCGCGCCAGGACACGTCGCCTCGCACCCCACGCTCAACTTCGTCGAGTCGACGGGCAAAGATCGCCCAGCGACCTTCCCCGCCGAACTCCGCGTGAAGCGACTTCACGAAGCGGCTCGCATGATCGAGCTCGTTCTGGCTGAGGTACCAACCGAAGACGCGTTCGTACTGCGCGAGCTTGCGGCCCGCGAGATGCGCAATCGCGGCCTGTGGCGTCGTCAGGCCATCGAGCATGTCGAGCAGCGCGGTGACATCGCGTGCGATCTCCGCGCCCAGGGCGTCGCCATCCGTGTCCAAGGTGACGTCGTATTCCCGTCGAGCGCCGGGGTTGGCGTCGTTCGGTCGCAGGCGCACATGACACGACGGCTCGCCGGGGTCTTCGACGAGGGGATCGCCGATCACCGCGTCGAGCGCGGGGAGGTACACGGACCCGTTGATGTAGAACCGCGCCGCGAGCGCACCGTTGCGCTTGCTGCGCTCTACATTGACGACCTGTGTGGCCTCTGCCAGTCGGCGCTGGAAGGTCGAACCCGCAGATGTGAATCCTCGGGCGGTCAAGAAAGGCTTCAGGTGGGTTCGAACGACTGCGGCGATCAGCTTCGATGGCGTCATGGGCGTAAAGAATAAGCCAGCGGCGCGCGCCCTGCGATCACGCCGTTCAACGGCTTCCCGGGCGCGTCTGCATCGACAAGCCAACCACTGAGCCCGTCACGCACCCTCGTGCTGGGCAGCGTCGCACTGTCTATAATTCCTTACCTGACGTAAGGAGAGCAAATGGCCATCGCTACGCTGACCAGCAAAGGGCAGATCACCTTGCCCATGTCCGTGCGCAAGGCGCTCGGACTCCGCCCGGGCGCCAAGTTGGATTTCATCGCCCAGGACGATGGATTCAAGGTGGTTGCGCTCGACACGCATGTCTCCACGCTCAAGGGCCGCTTTGCCGGGCGTGTGGCCAGGCCCGTCAGCCTCGAAGCCATGGATCAGGCCATCGCCGATGCGGCTTCGTCCGGGCACCGCAAACCGTAGCATTGAGAGCGCGCTCATGATCGGTCTCGATACCAACGTGCTGGTGCGCTATCTGGCACAAGACGACGCCAAGCAGTCGGCTGTCGCCACGCGCTTCATAGAAACCCAACTCAACGAACGCACACCGGGCTTCATCAGCCTGGTCGTGCTGGTGGAGGTTTGCTGGGTGCTCGAGCGGCTTTATGCAGCGACGGTCAAAGAGATCGGTGAGATGGTGAACGACCTGCTCAGCACGCCGAACTTTCATCTGCAACACCGCGAGGCGGTACAGGAGGCTGCGCAACTGCTGCTCACGCAGAAGACCAAGGGCTCCGGCTTCGCCGACTTGCTGACTGCACAGATCGCATTGAACGAAGGTTGCACTTCGATCGTGAGCTTCGACCGGGGTGCCGTTCGGAACGCCGGCATGACCCTTCTCAGCTGACGCGGCACCAATGCAAGAGGTCCGATATCAGGCGATATCGAACCGATCCAGCTCCATCACCTTCACTCCAGCCGCAGCTGCTTGGGCCACCAGTCGCCGTTCTGGGTGCGGGCGCCACTGGCCTGCTGGTGGAAGGGGCGCTTCGCTTCGGTGGTCATGAGTACCGGCCAGACCCATCGGTGTCGACCTACACGGGCTGTGGCTCCCGTCGACGGCGAACACGGCCGCTCGCGGCTCAGCATTGCTGAGCCTGCCCTTCGAACGCAGCGCCGCCTGAGCCGCCCCATTCAACCGGAACGAAACAGAGAGATATCCATGAAACCGATGAAGCCGATGAAGCCGATGAAGCCCATGGCGCCGATGAAGGCCGACGACGGCTGGTGGCCGGAAGGGCTGTCGAACCCCAGTTCGAGCGGCGGCCAGAATGGGATGAAGTACGCGTTCTTCCCCGACCAGAAGCGACTGGCGATCGAGCGCAACGGCCAGGTCGAGCAGTTCGACACCGGCAGCCACCGCATCTCTGGCGTGTCGCAGAGCCAGAGCGGCAACAGCGGCGGCGACCCGGTGTTCTCGGCGGATGGGGCCGACGTGGTGCTGTCCGACCTTCGCAAGGGGGGCTGAGCGCCTGGGTTCGGGCGGCCCTCAGCGGCCCAGGTGCTGTCGGCGCCACTGCCCCGGTGACAGCCCCGACCAGCGCTTGAACGCATGCTGGAAAGCCGACTGGTTGGCGAAGCCCAGCGCCAGCGCAATGTCCGTCAGGCTGCGCTGTGGCTCCGCCAAGTACTGCTTGGCCTTGGTGTCGCGCACGCCATCGAGCAGCGCACGGTACGTGAGGCCCAGGTCTTCGAGCCGGCCCTGCAGCGTGCGAGGCGCCATGTCAAGATCGGCAGCCAGCGCGTCGAGGGTCAGGGCTTCGTTGCCCAGGCGATCACGCAGGCGGCGCCGCAGCTTGACCAGCAGGCCCGCCGATTCGCCGTTCAGCCGCTCCAGCTCGGTCTCCACCTGGTTGCGCAGCATCCCGTTGACGCCGGGGTCGTGCTGGCGCACCGGCAAGGCGAGGTAGTCGGCCGCACCTTGCATCTCGGTGACGGGGCTGTGGAAGCTGATGTGACCGCCGAAGCTGCGCTCGTAGGCTGCCGCATCGGCCAACGGTGGCCCCTCGAAGCTCACGTCGAAACGCAGACCCGGTTCGCCGGTGAGCCAGCGCGCACGCCATGCCCAAGCGCCCATCAGCAGGTGGGCCAGCCTTGCCGAGGCGGTCTCGCCGGTGGGCAGCAGGCGCAGCGCAAAGTGTCGCTCGTCGACGGTGGACTTGACGCGGTAGACGTTGTGGAACAGGCGCTGAAAGCGCACCAGCAGCGTGCCGACCTCCGAGATCGACGGGCTGGTCATCAGCGTGAAGCCGAGCGCCCCGCCCTCCCATATCTGCACGAACTCCGACGCCTTGAGGGCCAGGCCCGGGTCTGCGAGGCGGGTTTGCGCCGCATCGAGCAGCGCGTGGAAGTCTTCGAGCGGGAACGCAGCGACCGTGTCGCCTTGCTCGATGCGCTGGAGCACCGACGCGGCGAAAAGGCTCGCCGGATCGACCCCCTGTTGGCGCAGATAGGCCAGCACCGAGCGGCAATGGCCGATGTGCACGCTGAGCGGCTGGGCCGGCGGGCGCTCGGCGGCTGGCTTGCGGGCAACCAGCCTGGGTGCGGCTGGCTCAGCCGGATGTAGCGGAGCGAGGAACTGGGGCTGCGTCACGGGCGGCGGAATCCTGGATACGTTGGATCGTCTCGATTCTGATGCGCTCGGGGCCGGCAAAGGCCTCGTTGCGCAAGGCTTCTACCTGCTGCTGCCGCATGCTGTCGGCGAGCGTAGTGTCGCCAAGAATCTTCTCACGTTGCTGCAGGTAGGCGGCGACACGACCATCCCAAGCCTGCGTCTGCCGATCCAGCGATTCGAGGCGGTCTGCGGCGTCACGCCCCACCAGTTTTTCTCGCACGTCGCGCAGTTCCTGGGGGCTGCCAGTGCGCTGCTGCCACGCGGTGGTCAACGCCTCCAGCGTTTGCACCGTCTCCGACACGTCCATTTGCTGGCGCACCGCTTCGGGCTGCGTGCCCCGCAGCTCGGCGATGTGCGCGGCCTTCTGCGCGGGTGAGAGGGCCGGGTCGTTCAGGATGCTCATCTTCGCGAGGCTGTACCGGTCGTACCCCTGCTCTTCGCCGAAGAAGGCCACCACCTCCTCGGGTTGGAAATAGCGGGCGCGCACGAAGGCGACCGCACCCAGGCGCGCCTGCATGTCGCTGAGCGAGGTGGCACGGCTGCCCGAGAGCACCCGCGAGAGTTCGTCCTTGTAGGCGATGTAGCTGTCGAGCAGTACCAGCGCCTGCTCTGCGGCGGCGCCTGGCCAGCGGTGCGTGATGTAGGCCCGAATACGCTCGCGCTGGCGCTCGACCGGCTCCTCGCCGCTGGCAGACAGGAAGTAGTCGAACAGCAGCCGCAGGCCGCGGGTGACCTTCAGTCTGCCGTGTTCGTCGACCTCCAGCTCGCCGCTCACCTCAGTGCCTTGCAGCGAAGCAGGCAGCGCTTCGAGGCCGGTGTCGGCCGTGGCGGGCGCCGTGTCGACCTCGGTCATGGTGCTGCCAGCGTGCAACCACACCTCAAGGCCACGGGGCGTGGGAGCTGGCGCCACCGGTGCCCGCTCCGTGCCGCGCCCGCTGGCCCAGACCCACAGCGCCAACGCCAACACCACGGCGAGCCCGGTGATGCAGACAATGAAGCGTCTACGCCGCCGCGATGGCGCAGCCTCCACGACCAACAAGTGCCTCATCGCGCCGCTCGCTTCACAGACCAGCGAGCTTCAGGCGGTTGGCATGCTGTCGGTACAAGGCCACCGGGTCGGTGAAACCCGCGACCCCGAAGAACTGGTTGATCGTGTCGAGGTGGTTCAGCGCGTAGTCGCCGCGGATCACCGCCCCCAGGTAGCTGTCGCACTGCCCCACCAGGCCGTCGTTGGGCGTGCCCTTGAAGGCCAGCGCCGTGAGGGACAGCGCGGAGTCGCTCGGGTCGATCCCGCTGGTGATCTGGCTGGTGCCGCTCCACGAGTAGTAGCGCACGCCGTTCACCATCGAAGCGCCCTGGCCGCAGCGCGTCGGGGGCACACCGGCCGGGAAGTTCTTGTTGAAGTTGGCCGCCCCCTGGGTGGTGAGCGAGGTCAGCACGGCATTGCCGTCCGACGGCAATCCACCGCTGCCGGACAGCAGGTCGATGATCGAGCCAAGACCCGAGACCACCGCGTTGACCACGGCGTTCGTGAAGGTGCCCGCCGGCGCCGCGCCGGCGATCAGGTCTGCCACTGGCGAGCCGCCCGTGGTGCCGCTGACCGAGGTGACCGACGCCACCTTGCCGGGCGCCACCGCCGCCACGTAACGGGTCGACTGGTTGCCCTGGCTGTGGCCGACGAGGTTGACCTTGCTGGCGCCCGTGATGGCCAGGATGGTGTCGACCTGCTGCAGCAGCTGCTCGCCGCGCACCTCGGACGAATTCACTGCCGAGACCTTGGTCGTATAGACCTTGGCGCCATGGGACTGCAGGTCACCCGGGATGCCGTACCAATAGTCGATGCCGGCCGCGGTGTCCCAGCCCAGCAGGCCATGGGCCAGCACGATCGGGTACTTGGTGGCGGCGTAGGTGTCAGCGGCAGCGACCGGGGCAGCAGCGCCGATGAGTGCGGCCAGCGCCATCGCGCCGAAGAGGGGTCGGTTCATGGTCAGAGTCTCCTGTTGTTGTCGGGTCTACGGCCCCGGCTTGCGGCGGGGCCGTCAGGAGCGATGGTGTCGGTCGGCCGAACGCGCGTCTTGCCTGTACGCGCGGATGTTTTGCTCAGGCGCGTGGAGCCAGGGAAAACCTGGGGCCTGGCCCATGTGTTCAACGGACCCGTGCGAAACGCTGGGCGACCTGGCTTTCAGCTCGGTCAGGCCTTCTTCTGCACCATCTTGATGACGCTGGAAAAGTCCAGCGCGCCGTGGCCGGCCAGGCTGTGGGCGGCATACAGGTTGCGCGCCATCCCGCCCAGCGGCGTCGATGCGCGCACTGCGGCAGCGTTCTCCTGCGCCAGGCCCAGGTCCTTGAGCATCAGGTCGGTGCCGAAGCCACCGGCGTAGTTCTTCGACGCGGGCGCGGTTTCCATCACGCCCGGCAGCGGGTTGTACTTTTCCAGCGCCCAGTTGCCGCCCGAACTGCGCCGCATGATCTCCGACAGCACCTTCGGGTCGAGCCCGTTGGCCACGCCCAGCGCGATGGCTTCGGAGGTTCCGATCATCAGGATGCCCAGCAGCATGTTGTTGCAGATCTTGGCGGTCTGGCCCGCCCCGGCCGCGCCCGCGTGGAAGATGTTGGCGCCCATCTTTTCCAGCACCGGGCGCGCGCGTTCGAGGTCGGCCTCGCTGCCGCCGACCATGAAGGTCAGCGTGCCGGCGATGGCGCCGCCCGTGCCGCCGGACACCGGCGCATCGATGACGGCTACGCCCTTCTTCGCTGCAGCCTCAGCCACCTTGCGCGACGTGGCGGCGGCGATGGTGCTGCTGTCGATGACCAGGGTGCCGGGCGCGATTTGCTCCAGGATGCCCGGCTGCCCGTCGCTGCCCAAGTAGAGCCCTTCGACGTGCGCGCTGGCCGGCAGCATGCTGATGACGATCTCGGCGCCGTCGAGCGTGGCCGCCGCCGACGCGGCGATCGGCAGGCCATCGGCTGCGAACTTCGCGCAGGCGTCCTTCGACAGGTCGAAGGCACTGAGGGTGTGGCCGGCCTTCTGCAGGTTCATGGCCATCGGGCCGCCCATGTTGCCGAGGCCGATGAATGCGATCTTCATGTCTTTGTCTCCGTTGCTTCTTTTGTCGAATGCGTTGTCGTCAGACCAGTGGCACGAGTTCCGGCGCCATCTCGCCGCGCGAGCGCAGGTGGTCCTCGACGAAGGCCGGCGTGATCTCGGCGAGCGTGGCCGGGTTCCATTTCGGGTTGCGGTCCTTGTCGATCAGCACCGCGCGGATGCCCTCGGCAAAGTCGGCATGGGCACAGAAGCCCAGCGACGCCCAGTACTCCAGGCGGAACACCTCGGCCAGCGACATGCGCGGCACGCGCTGCCACAGCGCCCACGACAGCGCGACCGAACTCGGCGCGCCCTTCGCATAGGTCTTCACGGCCGTCTGCAGCCACGGGTCGTCGCTCTGCAGCGCGCGCAGGCGTCGGTCGATGGCCAGCAGGTCGTCGCCGGCCAGCGTGGCGTTGATGAGGTCGAAGTGCTCGCGCAGCTTCGACGCGGGCATGGCAGCGCCCTCGCCCGCCTGCGCCAGCAGCCTGGACATCAACGCGCGGTCGGCGTCGGGTGTGCCCTTCCAGCCGGCGGTCGTGATGGCTTCCAGCACCTCGGCCTTGGCCGCGTGCGGCACCAGCACGTCGGCCAGGCCCGCGAAGATGGCGTCGGCCGCGTTGATCTGCGCCGCGGTGAAGGCCAGGAACAGCCCCGTGCGGCCCGGCGTGCGGCGCAGGAACCAGCTGCCGCCGACGTCGGGGTAGAGGCCGATGTTGACCTCGGGCATCGCGACGCGGCTGCCTTCGGTTACCACGCGGTGCGAGCAGCCGGCCATGAGGCCGACACCGCCACCCATCACGATGCCGTGCCCCCAGCAGACGAAGGGCTTGGGGAAGGTATGGATCAGGTGGTCGAGTTCGTATTCCTCGCCGAAGAAGCGCTCGGCATATTCGTTGCGCTCGGCCTTGCAGTCCAGCAGCGTCTGGTAGAGCTGGCGCAGGTCGCCGCCGGCGCAAAAGGCCTTCTCGCCGGCTGCGTCCATCAGCACGCCGACGACGTCGGGGTCCGCGGCCCAGTCACGCAGTTGCGGCGTGAGCAGGCGCACCATGTCGACCGACAGCGCGTTGAGCGAGGTCGGTGCGTTGAGCGTGGCCACGCCGAAGCGCTGGCCGTTGGCGGTGGGGATTTCCTTGAAAAGGACAACAGGTTCGGTCATGGTCAAAGGATAAGCAGGTTCAGCGGATGTCCGTGTCACCTTCGAGGAGCTTTCGCGCGACGATGACCCGCATGATTTCGTTGGTGCCTTCGAGGATCTGGTGCACCCGCGTGTCGCGCACCAGCCGCTCCAGCGGGAACTCGGCCAGGTAGCCGTAGCCGCCGTGCAGTTGCAGCGCGTCGTTGCAGATGGTGAAGCCCGCATCGGTCGCGAAGCGCTTGGCCATCGCGCAGTAGGTCGATGCATCGGGGTGCGCCGCGTCGAGCTTGCTCGCGGCCATACGCACCATCTGCCGCGCCGCGACCAGTTCGGTCGCCATGTCGGCCAGCTTGAACTGCAGCGCCTGGAAGCTCGCGAGCGGCTTGCCGAACTGCTGGCGGTCGTGCAGGTAGCTGCGCGCCGCATTCAGCGCGCCCTGCGCCGCGCCGACGGAACAGGTCGCGATGTTGATGCGCCCGCCGTCGAGCCCCTTCATCGCGATGCGGAAGCCCTCGCCTTCCGCGCCCAGCAGGTGGTCGGCGGGCACGCGCACGTTGTCAAAGGCGATGGTGCGCGTGGGCTGGCTGTTCCAGCCCATCTTGTGCTCCTTCTTGCCGTAGCTGATGCCGGGCGCATCGGCCGGCACCGCGAAGGCCGAGATGCCGCCCGCGCCACCGCCGCCGCTGCGGGCCATCAGCACCAGTACATCCGTAGCGCCGGCGCCTGAGATGAAGGCCTTGCCGCCGTTGATGACGTACTCGCCGCCGTGCAACTCGGCCCGCGTCTTGAGCGAGCCCGCGTCGGACCCGGCGCCGGGCTCGGTCAGGCAGTACGACGCCAGCTTGCGGCCGCTGGTCAGGTCTTCGCCCCAGGTCTTGCAGACGGCCTCGGTGCCCCAGGTGCCGAGCATCCAGGTCGCCATGTTGTGGATGGTGATGAAAGCGGTGGTCGACGGGTCGACCGCGGCCATCTCCTCGAACACCAGCGTGGCGTCCAGGCGCGGCAACGCGAGGCCGCCGACGCGCTCGGGCGCATAGAGGCCGCAGAAGCCGAGTTCGCCGGCCTTCGCGATGGCGTCCTTGGGAAAGAAAGCCTCGGCGTCCCAACGCGCGGCATGCGGCGCGAATTCGGCCGCGGCGAATTCGCGGGCGGTCTCGGCAAAGGCGCGCTGCTCTTCGGAAAGTTCGAAGTCCATGCAGCCGAGCCTATTTCAAGCTGATGGTGGTGTTGACGCCTTGCGACACCGTGCTGTCGTCGAACCAGCGCGCAGTCACCGTCTTGGTCTGCGTGTAGAACATGATGACCTGCTTGCCGTACGGCCCGAGGTCGCCCAGCTTCGACGCGCGCGAGCCGGTGAAGGAGAACATCGGCACTGGCACCGGAATCGGCACGTTGATGCCGACCTGGCCCACGTCGATCTCTTCCTGGAACTTGCGCGCCGCCGCGCCCGACTGCGTGAAGATGGCGGTGCCATTGCCGTTCGGGTTGGCGTTGATCAGCTCGATCGCCTCATCGATGGTCGCGGCATTCGCCAGGCACAGCACCGGGCCGAAGATTTCCTGCTCGTAGATCACCATGCCGGGCTTCACGTCGGCGAAGACCGTCGGGCCGACGAAGTTGCCCGTTTCGTAGCCGGGCACAGAGGGCTTACGGCCGTCGAGCGCCAGCGTGGCGCCGTCGGCGATGCCGCGTTCGATCAGGCCGTTGACGCGGTCGCGAGCGGCGCACGAGATCACCGGGCCGACATCAACGCCCTTGTCGGTGCCCGCGCCGATCTTCAGCGTCTTGGCCTTCTCGACCAGCTCGGGCACCCACTTCTGCGCATCACCCACCAGCACCGCGACGGACACCGCCATGCAGCGCTGCCCCGCCGCGCCGAATCCTGCCCCGGCCAGCGCATTGAGCGTCTGCTCCTTGTTCGCGTCGGGCATGACGATCGCGTGGTTCTTCGCGCCCATCATGCACTGCACGCGCTTGCCCGTCGGGATGGCGCGGTTGTAGACATGCGTGCCGACCTTGGTCGAGCCGACGAAGCTGATCGCCTTGATGTCCTTGTGATCGCAGATCGCGTTGACCACCGCTTCGCCGCCGTGGATGACATTGAGCACGCCGGCCGGAATGCCCGCCTGCAGCGCGAGTTCGCACAGCCGCATGGTGACCATCGGGTCCTGCTCCGACGGCTTCAGCACGAAGGTGTTGCCGGTGACGATCGCCATCGGGAACATCCACAGCGGGATCATCGCGGGGAAGTTGAAGGGCGTGATGCCGGCGCACACGCCCAGCGGCTGCAGCAGCGTGTACGTGTCGACGCCGTTGGCCACGTTGTTGGCCAGCTCGCCGAGCTGCAGGTTACCGATGCTCGCGGCATGCTCGACCACTTCGAGGCCACGGAACACATCGCCCTCGGCGTCGGGCAGCGTCTTGCCCTGCTCGGCCGTGAGGATGGCGGCCAGTTCGCCCATGTTCTCGCGGATGAGCTGCTGGTACTTGAGGAAGATGCGGGCGCGCGCGCCGATGGGCGTCTTCTTCCAGGTCTTGAAGGCGTCCTTGGCGGACGCGACCGCGGCATCGACTTCGGCCGGCGTCGCGAAGGGCACGCGGGCCAGCACCTCCTGCGTGGCCGGGTTGACGACATCGCGCCATTCGGTCGTCTTCGACTCGACGAACTCGCCGCCGATGAGCAGCTTGACGGTGGCGACCTGGGTGGTCGGCTTGACTTTGGCATCCATGGATTTGTCTCCTTGTAGATTTCTGGCCGGATGGCGGTGAACGAAGGATGCTAGCTTTGCAGTTTTGCGATAGCAAGGGACAAATATGCACCGCCAATCTGCATAATTGCGCCAACGCAAAATGGTCGTCGAGAACGACTCCGCATCCCTCACTCCTCCCATGAAGACCTCCGAATCCATCAAACAGCAAGGCGACGTCATCTGGAACATCGCCAACCTCTTGAGGGGCCCCTACCGGCCGCCTCAATACCGCCGCGTGATGATCCCGCTCACCGTGCTTAGGCGGCTCGATTGCGTTCTGGAGAGCACCAAAGAGAAGGTGATCACGCACCACAAGAAGCTCAAGGCGGACGGGAAACTCGAGCCCGAGGTTGTCGAAAAATTGATCAATCAGAAGTTCAACCTTCCCTTCCATAACACCAGCGAATTCACCTTTCAGAACCTGCTCGGCGACCCTGACAAGCTTGCGGCGAACCTTCGCAACTACATGGCCGGATTTTCCGCACGGGCGCGCAAGATCATCGAGAAGTTCAAGTTTGAAGAGGAAATCGATAAGCTCGAAGAAGCGAATCGACTGTTCGAGGTCGTGCAACAGATGGCGGGAGTGAACCTCCATCCCGACGACATCCCGAACATCGCCATGGGATACCTGTTCGAGGATCTGGTCCGGCGCTTCAACGAGCAGGCGAACGAAGAGGCTGGAGACCATTTCACGCCTCGTGAGGTCATCAAGCTCATGGTGAATCTCCTCTTCACGCACGACGACCTCGTGTATCAGCCCGCCAAGGTCATCCGGATCTATGACCCGGCCTGCGGAACAGGCGGCATGCTGTCAGAGTCCGAAAAGCTGATCAAGGACCCGGAAACAGGACTCAACCCGAGCGCCAACGTCTACCTCTATGGCCAGGAGTACAACCCTGAGTCATACGCCATTTGCGGTTCCGATCTCATGATCAAGGGCGAGGACGTCAAGAACATCGCCTTTGGCGACACCTTGGGCACCGGCAAGACAAAAGACGGCTACGTTGATGGGGATGGCCATCCGGATGAGCGCTTCCACTACATGCTTGCGAACCCGCCTTTCGGCGTCGAGTGGAAGCCAGAGAAAGATTACGTTACGCGCGAGCACAACGAGTTCGGTTTCAACGGCCGCTTCGGCCCAGGCCTACCTCGCATCAACGACGGCGCGTTGCTCTTCCTCCTTCACATGATCTCGAAGATGGAGCCGACCGGGAAACACGGAGAAGGCGCGCGCATCGCCATCGTCTTCAATGGCTCGCCGCTTTTCACCGGAGATGCCGGCAGCGGCGAAAGCAACATCCGTCGCTGGATCATTGAGAACGACATGCTCGAAGCGGTGATCGGCCTGCCCGACCAGCTCTTCTACAACACCGGCATCTACACCTATGTCTGGATCGTCACCAACCGCAAGCAGGGCAAGCGTGTGGGCAAGGTGCAACTCATCAATGGCACCGACTTTGCTTGGAAGATGAAAAAGAGCCTGGGCGACAAGCGCAAGCGCATCGGAGACGGCAACGACGGCACGCCCAACCACATCGCCATGCTTACCCGGCTCTACGGTGAGTTCAAGCATGACGTTCGTCAAACCGTTGGCGATATTCAAACCAACGTCGATGCCAAACGCGATCAAACCAAGTCGCTTTTTGTCAGCAAGATCTTCAACAACCAGGATTTCGGGTTTCTCAAGATCACCGTGGAGCGCCCATTGCGCCTGAACTTCGCAGTCACGGCAGAGCGGATCGCAAGGTTTCAGAAGACCAATGCATTTGTTGACTTGGCCGTCTCTCGCAAGCGCAAGAACAAGGCAAAGATCGAGGAAGAAATGCTGGTGGGCGCAGCGGCACAAGCGGCCATCCTTGAGGTTCTCGAAGCCATGAAGCCTGCGTTCGGCGCAGGGCAACAGGTCAGCGATCGCGAAGTGTTCGACAAGCAGTTGAGCAGCGCATTCAAGGTCGCGGGCATTTCTCTCGACAGCAAACTCAAAGATGCCCTGCTTGCGCCAGGCAGTTTGGGCGAAAAAGACCCGTCAGCGCAAATCTGCAAAGACAAGAAGGGAAATCCCGAACCCGATGCCGATCTGCGCGATACCGAAAACGTGCCATTGCCGCCGGACATCGAACTGCCGCTGCCGCTCGATTACGAAGGCAAGAAGAACAAGGGCAGCAGTTGCAAAACACCATCTACCAGTTCGAGCACAAACAAGGCGTGGTGCAGAAGATCGACGAAGACACGCGGCAGCTAGTGCAGGCGCTGCACGAGGGCACGCCAATCATCATCACCACGCTGCAAAAGTTTCCGTTCATTGCCGAAACGCTCGACAAGCTGCAGCGGGAGGGCAAAAAGGGCCTGGCTCTTTCAACCCAAGACAAGCGCTTTGCGGTGATCGTCGACGAGGCGCACAGCTCGCAATCGGGTGAGACGGCGATGGAACTGAAGGGCGTGCTCAACGCACACGGCGTACAGGAAGCGGCCGCCCAATACGCGTTGGACCACGAACTGGAAGACGACGATGCCGATCAGATGGCGGGCGTGGTGCGCGAAATGATGAAGCGCGGCAAGCAGTCCAATCTGAGCTTCTTCGCCTTCACGGCCACGCCCAAGTACAAGACGAAGAAGGTGTTTGATGAGCCGGGCAGCGCGGGTGAGTCGCCTTTTCACCTGTACACAATGCGCCAGGCGATAGAGGAAAAATTCATCCTCGACGTGCTGCGGCACTACGTCACCTACGAAGCCTATTTCCGCCTGGTGCAGGTGGGCGACGACGACCCGCATGTCGAGCGCAAGAAGGCGGCGCGGGCACTGGCGCGAACGCTCACCTTCCACGCGGTCAACCTGCGCACCAAGACCGAGGTGATGGTGGAGCACTTTCGCACCCACGTGCGCCACAAGATCGGCGGCCGTGCCAAGGCGATGGTGGTGACCGATGGGCGGCTGCACGCGGTGCGCTACAAGCAGGCCTTCGACAAGTACATCGCCGAAAAGGGCTACACCGACGTCAAAACGCTGGTGGCCTTCTCGGGTGTGGTGGAAGACTCTGAGGCACCGGGAAAGAGCTGGACTGAAGTCGGAATGAACGGCGGCATCAAGGAAAGCGAGTTGCCGGAAAGGTTCGACAGCCACGAATACCAAGTGTTGCTTGTTGCCGAGAAGTACCAGACCGGATTCGATCAGCCGCTTTTGCACACGATGTACGTGGACAAGAAGCTGACGGGGCTTCAGGCAGTGCAAACCCTCTCGCGCCTCAACCGGACATGCGCGGGCAAGGAAGACACGTTTATTCTGGATTTCCGGAACACACCCGAAGAAATCTTCAAGGCATTCAAGCCGTACTACCAAGACACGCCGACCGAACCGTTGACCGACGCGCAGCACCTTTACCGGCTCCACCACCAGATCGAGGAAACGGGGCTGATCTTCGAAGAGGAAGTGCAGGCCTTCTGCAAGGTCTACTTTCTTCCCCGCAGGAAGGAGACAGTCCATGATCATGCTGCCATGAACGGCATCCTGGACCAGGCGGTAGACCGGTTCAAAGAACGCGAAGCTGAGGAGCGCGAAGAGCTCAAGGCACTATTGGTCAACTTTCGTAATCTCTACGGATTTCTCTCGCAGGTCATACCGTATCAGGACAGCGATCTCGAGCAGCTGTACACCTATCTGCGCTTCTTGCTGACCAAGTTACCGAAGCGAGAGGGCGAGGGCCCTATCCATCTCGAAGACGAGATCGAACTGCAGTATTACCGGCTGCAAAAGATCAGTGAAGGTCAGATCGACCTTGGGGCGGGCGATGGGAATGGGCAGGCGCTCAAGGGGCCGAACGATGTCGGCACAGGGCAAGAGGATCAGCGCATTCGCCTCTCGGAATTGATCGGGCTTCTGAATGAGCGCTTTGGTACTGACTTCACTCAGGCCGATCAATTGTTCTTCGATCAAATTCAAGAGGAAGCCATCGAGAGCGAGACCCTGAGAGAGGCCGCCGCCACCAACTCGAAGAACGACTTTCGCTACGTGTTCGAGAAGGCTTTTGAAGGTCTCGTCATCGACCGCATGGAGGGCAATGAGGAGATCTTCGGCAAGCTCATGAGCGATGGTGAATTTCGCAAGCTGGCAGTCGAGCACTTGCTGCACCAAGTCTATGGTGCGCTAAAGATGCACAAACCATGAAGCGCCTGTCGCTTCGTTGTCGCTGAGAGCTCCAACCCATGGACTGGGACAACCTGCGCTTCTTTCTCGAGCTCGCGCGCTCTGGCACGCTGCAGAGCGCGGCGCGCCGGCTGGCGGTCGACCACACCACGGTAGCTCGGCGCATCCAGGCGCTGGAAAAACAGGTCGGCTCGCCCCTGTTCTCGCGCGAAGCCGGCGGCCATCGGCTGACCGAGGCCGGGCGTCGGCTGCAGCCACAGGTCGAGGCGATGGAGAACGCGTTCCGCAGCGTCGAGAGCGCGGCGCCCGCCTCGCAGGAAGGCCTGTCGGGCGTGGTGCGCATCGGCGCGACTGAGGGCTTCGGCACCGTGGTGCTGGCGCCGCAGTTGGCGCTCTTTGCCGGCCGGCATCCGAAGCTGGTGATCGACCTGCTCGCCATGCCGCGCCTGGTGCACCTGTCGCGGCGCGAAGCCGACATCGTGATCTCGCTGGAACGCCCCGCGCGCGGCCCGGTGGTGGTCACCAAGCTCACCGACTACACGCTGCGGCTGTATGCGTCGAAGGCCTACCTTGCGCTGCACAGCGCCATCGAGACGCGCGACGACCTGCGCGGCCACACGTTCATCAGCTATGTCGACGACCTGCTCTTCAGCAAGGAGCTGCAGTACCTCGACGAGCTGCACAAGCCCGACACCTTCGCGCTGCGCAGCACCAGCATCCTGGCGCAGCACGCCGCCGTGGCAGCGGGCGCCGGCATCGCGGTGCTGCCGGCCTTCATCGCCGAGCGCGACGCGTCGCTCGCACCGGTGCTGCCGAAGCAGGCGCATTTCACGCGCACCTTCTGGATGTCGATGCCGGCGGAGACCAAGCACCTGGGGCGCATGCAAGCGGTGTGGGGCTTCGTGCGTGAGACGGCGGAAGCACAGCGCAGCATGCTGCAGCTCGCCGCCTGAGCGTGCCGGCGCCGACGCCTCACTCGTCGTTCATACGGAGCGCAGCGGTGACGAGGTCGGCCAGGAACGCGCCGTGGGGTGACAGCGAGGCGTCCCGGCGCTTCACCAGGAAGAGTTCCCGCTGGATCTCGGGCGCCCTGATCGGAATGGCCCGCAAGCCGATGGCTTGCGCATCGAAGATCGACGGCAGCACCGCGGTGAACCCCCAGTGCTGCACCAGGCCGAGCAGCGTCGACAGCTGATCCACCTCCATATGCCAGGGGCTCGGCAACGCGCGTCCGGCCAGCTCGTCGTCGACCTGCAGCCGCGTGGAACTGAGGCGGTTCAGGCTGACGACGCGCAGGTCCGGCAGGTCGGTCCATGCGATCGACTTGCGCCGCTTCAGCGCGGGGTGCGCCGCCCGGGCGATCAGGTTGAAGCCGTAGGGCGCAATGGGCCGGGCCTCGAGCGCCGGCCCGAAGGACATGTGCGTGGAAATGCCGAACTCGGCCATGCGCTCCTCGACCAGCGTCGCGATCGATGCGGCAATGCCATCCCGGATCGACAGGAACACCTTCGGGTAGCGTTTCGCAAAGTCCGGCAGGACCTGCGGCAGCTTCGAATAGGCCACGGTGGCCACCGTGGCGATCACCAGCGCGCCCTCTTCTCCGCGCGCCACGCGAGCCGCCTCGGTCAAGCCGCTGTCCAGGTCGCTGAGCAGCGGCACGACCCGCTCATAGAGCGCCATGCCGGCAGGCGTCAGCAGCACCTTGCGTGTCGTGCGGTCGAACACCCGGCCGCCGATGGCGCGCTCGAGGTTCTGGATGCGCCGGCTGAGCGCGGATGGCGTGATGCAGAGCTGGTCGGCCGCATCGGTGTACTGCCCGAGCCGGACCAGGCTGCAGAAGCCGCGAAGGTCGTCGATGCTGTATTGGATGCGCATATCTCAACAATCGGTGCGTTTTATGCGTTTGACTCTATCAGGACGCACTTCTAACCTCAGCGCCGACGACCCATTCCTCATGAAGACCTCACCCATCCATCTCCAATCGATCGCCAGCCTCTTCGTCGGCGGCAAGACGGCCGTGCTGTCCGACCTGCCGGTCGAGCACCGCAGCATGGTCCTCAACGGGGCGCCTCGCGAGGTCAACCCCAACGGCCACCACGTGTACGGGCAGATGTATGCCCAGCATTTCAAGCTCGCGTCGCCCCGGCATTCGCTGCCGGTCCTGCTGTGGCACGGCGGCGGCATGACGGGCGCGACCTGGGAGACGACACCCGACGGTCGCCCCGGCTGGCTCTGGCGCTTCCTCGAAGCCGGCTACGACGTGTTCTGTTGCGACGCGGCGGAGCGCGGGCGTGCGTCCTTCGCCATGTCGCCGCACATCTATCGCGAACCGCCGGTCTTCCGGACTGCCGAAGAGGGCTGGAAGACCTTCCGGCTCGGCCTGCGCTATGCCGCCGACAGCGCCGAGCGCCACGTGTTCCCGGGCCAGCGCTTTCCGGTCGCATGCTTCGACGAATTCACCAAGCAATGGGTGCCCCGGTGGCCGGCCCACGAAGCCATGATCCTTCAAGCCTACGAGGCGCTGGTGGAGCGCGTCGGCGAATGCATCGTCGTCGCCCACAGCCAGGGCGCGGGCTTTGCGGTCGAGATCGCACGGCGGCGACCGGAGCTGGTGCGACGCGTCGTGGCCGTCGAGCCTGGCGGCATGCCCGATGCGCTGCCCTCGAGGGGCCTTCCGCCGCATCTCGTCGTCTGGGGCGACCACATCGTGCCGTCGGGCAGCCACTGGATGGGCTACCGCAAACAGGCCGACAACTACTTCGCCGTGGTGGCGGAGACCTCGGACATCACCACGCTCGATCTCCCTGCCAAGGGCATTCGCGGCAACTCCCATTTCCCAATGATGGACAGCAACAGCGACGAGGTCTTCCAGGACATCGCCGCCTGGCTCGAGCGCTGACACCCCCACCCAGAAAGAGACATCATGAAAATCATCTCGCGCCTTGCCGGCGCAGCCACGCTATGCGCCCTGTTCGCGGGCTCGCCCACCGCGGCCCTTGCCGAGTATCCCGAGCGCCCGGTGAAGTTGATCGTGCCGTACGCGCCGGGCGGCACCGTCGACGTTTTCGCGCGCCTCATCGTTCCGGGGCTGGAAGCGAAGATCGGCAAACCGGTCATCATCGAGAACATCCAGGGCGCGGGCGGCGCAATCGGCGTGGCGCGCGCCGTGCGATCCACGAACGACGGCTACACCATCCTCATGGGCATCGTCTCGGACGTCGTTCTTGCCCCGCTGACGGAAAGCAGCGCCGGCTACACCTACAAGGACCTTGAACCCATCGGCCCGCTCGGGACCAGCGGCCTTGCGGTCGTCTCCAATCCGGCATTGAATATCCGCAACTTGTCGGAGTTGATCGCCTATGCAAAGAAGAACCCGGGCAAGGTGAGCTACGGCGCCACGGGCGCCAGTTCGCTGCCGGCCCTTGCCATGGAAGACTTCAAGCGTCGGGCCAAGGTGGAGATGAACTTCATCCCCTACGCGAGCGCTTCGAAGATCGCGGTGGATGTCATGGGCGGGCACCTGGACGTGGGCGTCTCCGGGCTGCCTGCGCTGCTGGAGCACATCAAGGGCGGCAAGCTCACTGGCGTTGGCGTGCTGAGCAAGGACCGCGACCTGGGCAACAAGGACCTGCCCTCCGCCGGCGAGACACCCGAACTCAAGGGCGCGGATTTCTTCTTCTGGACTGGCCTCTTCGCACCGAAGGGAACGGCTGCGCCCATCATCAACAAGCTCAACAACGCGTTCGCCGACGTGCTGAAAGACCCCAAGGTCAGGTCACGCTTTGCGGACCTGGGCGTCAAGATCTCCGACCCGACCACCCCGCAGACGTTCGGCGCATTCGTCGCGCAGAGCAACGCGCAGTACGAACAGCTGGTCAGGCAGAGCAACCTGCCCAAGAACTAGCCTGTCGCGCCGATCCACCACAGTGTCACGCCCGCTCCTTGGTTTGAAAAAACGTGAGCGTGCACCGTGCTGTCAGGACCACTGCACCGTGAGCACAGTCATTGCATCGACGTTGGCCATCGCGGGCTCCTGGCCTATTGAAGCTCGAAGCTCTTCTGCTTCACGGCCTGCGAATCCAGGCCGATCTGCACGTTGAAGGCACCGGGCTCGGCCACGTGCTGCAGCTGCGCGTTGAAGAACTTCAGCTTCGACTCGTCGATGGCGAAGCGCAGCACCTTTTCCTCGCCCGGCTGCAGCGCTACCTTCTGGAAGTCCTTGAGTTCCTTGACCGGCCGCACCACCGAGGCGGCCACGTCCTGGATGTAGAGCTGCACCACCGTCTCTCCGGCGCGCTGGCCCATGTTCTTCACGGTGACGGCGGCTTCGATCTTCCCGCCACGCGGCATGGTTGCACCCGACAGCACCACGTCGGACAGCGCGAAGTCGGTGTAGCTCAGGCCGTAGCCGAAGGGGTACAGCGGCCCGGTGACTTCCTCGAAATACTGCGAGGTGTAGTTGCCCGGCTTGCCTTCGGTGAAGGGGCGGCCCAGGCGCGCGTGGTTGTAGTAGGTCGGGATCTGGCCGACCGAGCGCGGAAACGAGATCGGCAGCTTGCCCGACGGGTTGTAGTCGCCGAAGAGCACCTCGGCGATCGCGTGGCCGCCTTCCATGCCGGTGTACCAGGTCTCGAGGATGGCATCGGCCTCCTGCTGTTCGCGCTGCAATGCCAGCGGGCGGCCGTTCATCAGCACCAGCACCAGCGGCTTGCCGGTGGCCTTCAATGCGGTGATGAGGTCGCGCTGGCTCTGCGGCAGGTCGAGGCTGGTGCGGCTCGACGACTCGTGCGACATGCCGCGCGCTTCGCCGACCGCGGCGACGATCACGTCGGACTGGCGCGCAGCGGCCACGGCCTCTTCAATCATCGCGGCAGGCGTGCGCTTGTCCTGCGTGACCTCGGGCGTGTCCCAATTCAGGAAGTTGAGGTACTTGACGATGCCTTCGTCGTTCGTGATGTTGGCACCGCGCGCATACAGCACGCGGCCCTGCGTGCCCACGGCGGCGTTCAGGCCGGTGCGCAGCGTGACGGCGTTCTTCGAATTGCCGGCGGCCGACCAGCTGCCCAGCATGTCGATCGGCGCGTCGGCCAGCGGGCCGACCAGCGCGATGGTCTTCGACTTTGCGAGCGGCAGCGTGCTGTTGCGGTTCTCCAGCAGCACCATCGACTTGCGCGCGACCTCGCGTGCGGCGGCGCGGTGCAGGCGGCTCTCGGCATCGAGATCGGCAGGATCGTCCTTGGCCACGCCGATGCGCAGGTAGGGGTTCTGGAACAGGCCCATGTCGTACTTGGCGCCCAGCACCTCCGTCACCGCCTTGTCGATGTCGTTCGTCGACACCTCACCGGACTTCACCAGCCCGGGCAATTCCTTGAGATAGACCGAGTCGGCCATGCTCAGGTCGATGCCGTTCTTGATCGCCAACCTGGCGGCCTCGCGCTCGTCCTTGGCCACGCCGTGGCGCATGAGTTCGACGATGGCACCGTGGTCGCTCACGCTCACGCCCTTGAAGCCCCATTCCTTGCGCAGCAGGTCCTGCATGAGCCAGGTGTTCGACGTGGCGGGCACGCCGTTGATGGAGTTCAGCGCGACCATCACGCCACCGGCGCCGGCGTCGATGGCGGCACGGTACGGCGGCAAGTAGTCGTTGTACATGCGCATCGGGCTCATGTCGACGGTGTTGTAGTCGCGGCCGCCCTCGACCGCGCCGTACAGCGCAAAGTGCTTGACGCTGGCCATGATGCGGTCGGCCGGCACCGGCAGCGTGCCCTGGAAGCCCTTGACCGTCGCCTTGGCGATCTCGGACACCAGGTACGGGTCTTCACCGAAGCCTTCGGACGTGCGGCCCCAGCGCGGGTCGCGCGCGATGTCCACCATCGGCGCGAAGGTCATGTCGACGGAATCGCCCGCAGCCTCTTTCGCGGCGGTGCTGGCCATCAGCCTGATCGCATCCATGTCCCAGCTCGACGCCAGGCCCAACCCGATCGGGAAGGTGGTGCGATGGCCGTGGATCACGTCATAGGCGAAGAACATCGGGATCTTCAGCCGACCCTTCATGGCCGCGTCCTGCAGCAGGCGGTTGTGCGGACGGTTCACCGAATTGAAGGTGCCGCCCACGCGACCCGCGGTGATCTCGTTGGCCAGTTGCGCGATGGGCATCTCGGGGCCGATGCTGATGAGCCGAAGCTGGCCGATCTTCTCGTCGAGCGTCATCTTGCCAACCAGTTCGGCGATGAACGCACGCTTGTTCTCGATCGGCGCCGCCGCCTGCGCCGGCAAGGCCGACAGGCCAGAGACCAGCGCGACCAGGCAGACGGCCTTCATCAAGGCGCTGTCGCGGGCGGTGCGAGCGCTGGAGGCGTTGCGCGGTGCGCGTGATTCGGTCTGTGTCGGGTCGTAAGAAATTGGAAAAGCGCTTTTCATTCGAAGTCCAAAAAGAGGGCAACCCGCGATCGCCACGGATCGATCGGGCGTGCTGGAGGCCGTGCAATGCAGGTGATGCAAAGACGCAGATGTCTGTGCGATGCCGAGGCCGGGTGCACAGCCCGTAGCACCCTCTGCCATCCAGGAGCGAGCCGTTGACAAACAACGGGCCATGAGTCAACGGCGATCTTACATGCCCCTTTTTCCCTGCTGTGGCATGCGGGGTTTGCCCTGCGAGCGATGCTAAGCTAGCGAAGATGAAGACGACACGGGTCGCCTTGTGCACGACAGGAGCGCTGCGACCACAGCGCGCGCTCAGGGTGGCGACCGCATCGACACATGCGAAAGACCCGCCATGCGACCCGCCGAACGAGGGCAGGAATTTTGCTTCGCAAGCCGGGTCCACCACCGCCCCACCCCGCAGGACGGCATCGCCGCTCCTTTTTCTTGTTTCTGATTGTTCTTTTGGAATAGACCCATGATCTTCAAAGATGCATGCCGGGGAAAGCGTTACATCGCTCACCTGTGCCTGGCTTCCTTTTTCTCGGTCGTCTGTGCAGCTGCCGCTGCGCAGGCCAAGGCTTTCTCGCTGGACGACGTCACCGCACAGGCCCGTGCCCTCATGGAAAAGCCGTACGTGGCACCGCAGAGCAACCTGCCGCCGGTGTTTCGCAACATGCAGTTCGCCGACTACCAGAAGATCCAGCCGCGTTCGGACCGCTTCGAATGGCGCGACACCGGATCGGCTTTCAAGCTGAACTTCTACCACCAGGGCATGCACTTCAATACGCCCGTGCGGATCAACGAGATCACCGGCGATGGCGTGCGCGAGATCCGCTACGACGCCGAGCGCTTCGACTTCGGCGACCTGGGCTTCGACAAGCAAGCCACCAGCACGCTCGGCTATGCGGGCTTTCGCGTGATGTACCCGATCAACCAGGCGGGCAAGGACGACGAGATCCTGAGCTTTCTGGGCGCGAGTTACTTTCGGGTGATCGGCAAGGGCCAGGTCTATGGCCTGTCGAGCCGCGGCCTGGCCCTGGACACCGCGCCCCCCGGTGGCGAAGAGTTCCCGGACTTCCGCGAGTTCTGGATCCAGCGTCCGGGTCCGCAGGACAAGCAGCTCGTGATCTATGCCCTGCTCGACTCGCCGCGCGCCACCGGCGCCTACCAGTTCATCCTGACGCCGGGCAGCGACGCCGTGATGGACGTGCAGGCCAACATCTTCCTGCGCGGCGACGTCAACATGCTGGGCATCGCCCCGCTGACCAGCATGTTCCTGTTCGGCCCCAACCAACTCACGGACAAGCGCAACTACCGCCCGGCCATCCACGACTCGAACGGGCTGTCGATCCACACCGGCACCGGCGAATGGCTGTGGCGCCCGCTCAACAACCCGCGCACGCTGGCCATCAGTTCGTTCGAAGTCGAGAATCCGCAGGGCTTCGGCCTGCTGCAGCGCGGCCGCGACTTCTCGCGCTACGAAGACTTGAAGGACCGCTACGACCTGCGGCCCAGCGCCTGGATCGAGCCCCATGGCAACTGGGGCAAGGGCAAGGTCATGCTGATGGAAATTCCGACGCCCGATGAGACCAACGACAACATCGCCGCATTCTGGAACCCCGATGCAAAGCCGAAAAAGGGCGATGCCCTGCAGTTCGCCTACCGCATGCACTGGACCATGGACGAACCGGGGCTGCACAGCGCCGACAACGCCTGGGTGCGCCAGACCTTCCAGACCGAGGGTGAGCAAACGCAGGCCAACCTGATCCGCAAGCCCGACGGCAGCACGGCGTTCCTGGTCGACTTCGAAGGCCCCGCCGTCGCCAAGCTGGGCGCGGGCGACCCACCGGAAGTGCAGGTGAGCGCGAGCGACAACGCACAGATCCTCGAGAGCTCGGTGCAGCGCAACCCCGCCATCAAAGGCTGGCGACTGACGCTGCGGCTGCATGTGAAAGACCCGGCGCAGCCCGTGGAACTGCGTGCCGCCCTCGCCCAAGGCGGCAAGCCGCTGAGCGAGACCTGGAGCTACCAACTGCCAGCCAACGGCGGCGCCCTGCTGGCCATCACACCGTCGACTGCACCCTCTGCCGTGCAGCAACCGGCCGCGCCGGCTGCATCTTCCACGGAGACGCAGCCTGCCACCCTGCCTGCAGCGCCGGCCGCCAAGACAACGCCCTGAAGACCGG
The DNA here is from genome assembly GCF_030811835.1 of Variovorax ginsengisoli. Taxonomy (GTDB): domain Bacteria; phylum Pseudomonadota; class Gammaproteobacteria; order Burkholderiales; family Burkholderiaceae_C; genus Variovorax; species Variovorax ginsengisoli_C. The sequence goes on from NZ_JAUSRO010000004.1 coordinate 116,719, forward strand.
AGCCCGGCAGGCCAGCGGAGCGGGCGCGCCACGCGCCCGGCTCAGCGCGCCGTCGCCGTCTGCTCGGGCGCCAGCCCCTTGCGCACCGTGGCCACCTGTGCGGGTGTCACGGCCTCGGCTCGGTTGCCCCAGCTCGAGCGGACAAAGCTCAGCAGATCGGCCACGTTGTCGTCGGTGAGCCGCCAGCCGAAGCCCGGCATCGCCAGCGCCGAAGGCGCCTTCTCGGTGCTCGGCATCGCCGAGCCGGCGAGCACGATGCGGATCAGTGACGTCGGGTCCTTGGCGTTGACCACGCTGTTGCCAGCCAGCGACGGGAACACGCCCAGGCCCCCTGCGCTCGCACCCGCACCGCTCGACTGGTGGCAGGCGTTGCAGTTGTTCAGGTAGACCATGGCGCCGCCTCTTTGGACCGTCCCCGCGCGCAGTTCCAGCGTGCTCGGATATGTCTGCGACACAGCCACCAAGGCGGCTTGCGAAGGCGCAGGTGGGGTCGGCGGCGTGCCGATCGACTGCAGGTAGGTGGCGATCGACGCCAGGTCTTCGCGGCTCATGTACTGCGTGCTGTTCTGCACCACCTGCGACATGGGTCCGAAGGCCGCAGTATGCGCCGTGCGCCCGGTCTGCAGGTAGGCCACCATGTCGTCCGTCGACCACTGCGCCGCGCCGCCGCGCTCGCTGTGGCGCAGCGGTTGCGCGAGCCATCCATCGATCAGCGCACCCGCCAGATAGCTGTCGCCCTGCCGATCGTTGGCGGCCTTCACGCCGCCCGTCAGGCTGCGTGGGGTGTGGCAATCGCCGCAGTGGCCCAGGCCCTGCACCAGATAGGCGCCGCGGTTCCATTCGGCGCTGCGTGCGCTGTCGGGCTGGTAGGTGCCCTTGTCGAGGTACAGCATGTTCCAGCCTGCCATCAGCCAGCGCTGGCTGAAGGGCCACGGCAGCTCGGTCGGCGGCGGCTTGGCGGAAGACGGCGCCACGCCCTGCTGGAAATAGACGTAGAGCGCATGCATGTCCGCGTCGTTCAGCTTGGCGAACGAGGGGTACGGCATGGCGGGGTACAGATGCTGGCCATCTCGCCGCACGCCCTCGCGCAGCGCGCGGGCGAACTCCGCCTCGGTGTATTCGCCGATGCCTGCGCCCTTGTCGGGCGTGATGTTGCTCGACACGATGGTGCCGAAGGGCGTCGACATCGGCAGGCCGCCCGCGAAGGGCACGTTCGACGGGCCGGTGTGGCAGCTTACGCAGTCGCCGGCACGCGCAAGGTAGCGTCCGCGCTCGACCGTCGGGTCGGACGACGACGCCTGACTCGCCCCCGTGGTCGCCACGGCCGGCGCCGAGGCCACGCCCCCGCTGACCGGGCTCGCCTTCTGGCCGAAGGCCCAGGTCGACAGCAGCGCCGCGACGACGATGCCGAGCCCGGTCACGCGCAGGCGCGTCTTGGTGGCCGCGTTCATCGGAATACCTCCGTGCTCCGCACTGCGGTGCGAGCTTGCTTGGGGCGGCCCAGCGCGGCGCTCATACGAGCGCTCCCGGGTTCTTCAGGTAGTTCTCGCGGATCGCCTTGGCCGACCAGTACGCCAGCGCACCCACGACGGCCGTCGGGTTGTAGCCGAAGTTCTGCGGGAAGGCGCTGGCGCCCATCACGAACACGTTGGGCACGTCCCAGGTCTGCAGGTAGCGGTTGATGGCACTGGTGTTCGGGTCGGTGCCCATGATCGCGCCGCCGGTGTTGTGGGTCGACTGGTAGGGCCGCACGTCGTAGTGCTCGCCCTTCTTCTTGAAGCCCATGCTGATGTGCTTCGGCCCCATGGCCTTGGCGATCTGCTCGACCTTGGTGCCGATGAAGGCGGTCATCGCCATGTCGTTGTCCTTCCAGTCGAAGGTCATACGCAGCAGCGGCTGGCCGAAGGCGTCCTTGTAGGTCGGGTCGAGGTCGAGGTAGTTGTCGCGGTAAGCCATCACCGAGCCCTGGCTGCCGACGCTGGTCTGGTAGACGTAGTTCTCCTTCGCCGCCTTCTTCCAAGCTCCGCCCCAGGTCGGCGTGCCTGCAGGCAGGCTCAGCTGCTGGATCGGCCGCCCACCGGTGTTGATGCAGTTGATGGTCGCGCCGCCGACGAAGCCGAGCGGCCCGTGGTCGAAGTTGTCGCCGTCGAAGTCGTCCATTGCATGGCCGCTCGCGCCGGCACCGACGAAGGGGTTCATCGGCTGGTCCTTGTCGAAGTGCAGCGTGGCACCCCCATTCAACTGGTAGGCATAGCTGCGGCCGACCACGCCCTCGCCCGTCGCCGGGTCGTACTTCTTCCCGATGTTCGACAGCAGCAGCAGGCGCACGTTGTGCATCTGGTAAGCGCACAGCACCACGAGGTCGGCGGGCTGCTCGACCTCGTTGCCCTGCGCGTCGATGTAGGTCACGCCGGTGGCCTGCTTGCCGTCGGGCGACATGTTCACGCGTTGCACGTGCGACCGGGTGCGCAGCTCGAAGTTCGAGCGCTTCATCAGCGTCGGCAGCAGCGTGGTCTGCGGCGATGCCTTGGCATACATGTAGCAACCGTAGCGCTCGCAGAAGCCGCAGAAGTTGCAGGGGCCGAGCTGTGCGCCATGCGGGTTGGTGTAGGCCCGCGACGCATTGGCCGCGGCCTGCGGGAAGGGGTGGTAGCCCAACTCGCGCGCGGCCTTCTCGAAGAGCACGGCGCTGTTGGGCGATGCCAGCGGCGGCAGAGGGTACTCGTTGGCGCGCCAGCCCTCGAAGGGGTTGCCGCCGGGCTGGATCTGGCCCTTGAGGTTGCCGGCCTTGCCCGAGGTGCCGCAGATCTTCTCGAACTGGTCGAAGTGCGGTTCGAGCTCGTCGTAGCTGACGCCGAAGTCCTGCAGGTACATGCCTTCAGGGATGAACTTCTTGCCGTAGCGCGCTTCGTAGGTGCTGCGCAGTTGCAGGTCGGCCGGCAGCGCGCGCCAGTGGTGGCCGTTCCAGTGCACGCCAGCACCGCCCACACCGTCGCCCAACAGGAAGGAGCCGTGCTGCCGATACGGCACGGCCACGTCGGCCGGCGTGTGGCGAATGGTGACGGTCTCCTTCGAGAGGTTCTGAAACAGCTTGCCGCGGATGCCGTAGCTCAGCTCGTCGGTGATGCGCGGGTACGCGAAGTCGGGCACGGTGTCGCGGTTCTCGCCACGCTCCAGCGCCAGGACCTTCAGGCCGGCGGCGGTGAGTTCCATGCCCATGATGGCGCCGGTCCAGCCGAAGCCCACCAGCACCGCGTCGACGCTGGGTTTCTTGATGCTTGCCATGTCGCGCCCCTCAGCCCTGCGGCCCGTTGATGCTGACGGGGGGCAGCGGGTAATGGACGCCGGGCTTCTGCACCCAGTCGAGGAAGTCGGCACGCGCGCCGGGGAAGCCGATCATCTTCCAGGACACGGCGTTCTTGTTGCCGCCATGGATCGGGTCGCTGAAGTAGCCTTCCTTGGTGTTCTGCAGCAGGAAGGTGAAGAAGTCCTTGGCACCGACTTCGGCGAACTGGATGGTGCCGCCGTCGAGGCCCTTGAGCACCTCGTCCTGCGTGGCCGCATCGAGCTCGGCGAAGCGCTTGCCGCCTTTCTGCTGCCTGCACCAAGCATCGGTCGCCGCGATGCCCGCACGGTAGACCTCGCGCGGCGGCATCTTGCCCTGGTAGCCGAAGAGCGGCGAGCTGGGCACGAACGGCCCCTGCATGTACCAGATGGCCGCATGGCCGAACACGCCTTCCATCTGCCGGTCGATGAACTCGGGCACGCCGGCTTCGATGGCGCCGGGGCCGGTGTCGTCGGAGGGTATGAGCCGGGCGACGGCGGCCTGGATGAAGGCCCACTCCTCGGCATGGAAGTACACCGGCGTGTACGGCGGCGAAGTCGGTGCCGCGGGCGCCGAAGCGGGTTGTGCCGCGACCTGCTGGCCTGCGACGAAGCCGGTCGCCGTCAAGGCGCTGGCCGCGGGAACGATCGCGATGGACCGACGCAGAAAGCCGCGCCGGCCCGGTGAGGGAACGTCAGTCATCGATGGATCTGCAGCACGAGGCTGCTGTGTTGTTATGAATCCAGCATGGCACTGCGGCGGCGGCGAGGCAATCGGACGGCAACGCTTCGCACCGATGAAATCGGTCAATGTTTGGCGTGAATCGGCCAAGTGTGCCGTCAAGGCCAGGGCAAGGCCGCGCTCAGAACGGGGATGTCGGCTTGTCTGTAGCATTTCGCCTTTACAGAGACTGGCCCTCGCGGCATCGCATGCGCTCATCCCCCCTCACAACCCACCGGCCGCTGGTCATCGCGTCGATCATGGCCTCGATGGCCATGGTGGCGATCGAGGCCACCATCGTCTCCACCGTGATGCCGCAGATCGCCTCGTCGCTGGGTGGCCTGCATCTCTACAGCTGGGTCTTCGCGTCCTTCCTGCTGGCGCAGACGGCGATGACGGTGGTCTTCGGCAAGCTGTCCGACCTGTATGGCCGCAAGCCGGTGATGTTCGCGGGCATCGCGATCTTCCTGGTGGGCTCGGTGCTCGCGGGCTTCGCATGGTCCATGCCCGCGATGATCGCCTTCCGCCTGATCCAGGGCATCGGCGCGGGCGCGATCCAGCCCGTGGCGCTGACGATCGTCGGCGACCTGTATCCGGTGCGCGAACGCGGCAAGGTGCAGGGCTACCTGGCCAGCGTGTGGGCGGTGTCGGCCGTGCTCGGGCCGATGCTCGGCGCGCTTATCGTGCAGAAGCTCTCCTGGGCCTGGATTTTCTGGATCAACATCCCGATCGGACTGCTGGCCGCCGCCGGCTTCTGGTTCTTCCTGCGCGAGGCGCCTTCGGTACGCCGCAGTGCCATCGACTTGGTCGGCGCCCTGCTCTTCACCGTGGGCATCGCCGCGCTGATGATCGCGCTCACCGAATTCGGCATCGGCAACACCGGCTCGGCGCTCGCATGGGCGCTCGGCTTCGGGGTCGCGGCCGTGCTCTTCGTCGTGCAGGAACGCCGTGCGCCCGATCCGATGGTGTCGTTCCGGCTGTGGGGTGCGCGGGTGATCGCGACCGTCAACGGCGCATCGATGCTCGTGGGCATGTCGCTCATCGGCATCACGACCTTCCTGCCGATGTATGTACTGGTGGTGCTCGAGCGCTCCTCGGTCGTCGCCGGACTGGCGCTCACGATGGTGATGCTCGGCTGGCCGCTGGGCGCCACCCTGGCCTCGCGCACCTTCCACCGCTTCGGCCTGTGGCGCGTGGTGTTCGCGGGCTCGGCGCTGATTCCATTGGGTGCACTGGCCTTCGCACTGCTGCGGCCCGGCAGTTCGCCGGTGCTGGCCGGCGTGGGCTCCTTCGTCATCGGCCTGGGCTTCGGCCTGCTGAGCCTGAGCTCGCTGATCCTCATCCAGGAATCGGTGGCGATCTCGCAGCGCGGTGTCGCGACCGCATCGAACATCTTCTCCCGCAACCTCGGCAGCGCGCTGGGCGCCACCTTCTTCGGCGCGATCTTCAACGTCGGCCTCAGCCGTGCGAACGGCGGTGCGTTGATCTCGGAGGATCAGCTGCGTCAGCTGCTGCAGGGCGCCCATGGCGGCACTGGCGGCACCGCGGCCACCGTCAGCGACACCGCCATTCGCGCGGCGCTGGCCGGCTCGCTGCAGTTCACCTTCCTGATGATGCTGGTGGTGACGCTGGGCATCGTCGTGCTCGCGCTCGTGCTGCCACGGCAAGGGCTGGGCGCGCGGGCGGGTGACGCCCCAACGAAAGAGGCGCTGCCGCAGAACCTGCATTGAGCGCAGGCTCGGCGGGTCAGCGCCTCCAGTTGCCCGGCGGGGAAATCAGCGGATCAGCGGCACGCCGGTCTTGGCCTGCAGCGTGTCGAAGCTCACGCCCTCGGCCAGCTCCACCACCTTCAGGCCTTCGGGCGTCACGTCCATCACCGCCAGGTCGGTGATGATGCGGTCGACCACGCCCACGCCGGTCAGCGGCAGGGTGCACTGTTCGAGGATCTTCAGGTCCTCGGTGCCGTCTTTCTTCTTGGCAACGTGCTCCATCAGCACGATCACGCGCTTGACGCCAGCCACCAGGTCCATGGCGCCGCCCATGCCTTTCACCATCTTGCCGGGGATCATCCAATTGGCCAGGTCGCCCTTGGCGCTCACCTGCATGGCGCCCAGGATCGACAGGTTGATCTTGCCGCCGCGGATCATCGCGAAGCTGTCGTGGCTGCCGAAGATGGCGCTGCCCGGCAGTGTGGTCACGGTCTGCTTGCCGGCGTTGATCAGGTCGGCGTCGACGGCGTCGTCGGTCGGGAACGGACCGATGCCCAGCATGCCGTTCTCGCTCTGCAGCCAGACTTCCTTGTCGCCGGTGTGGTTGGCCACCAGCGTCGGGATGCCGATGCCCAGGTTCACATAGAAGCCGTCTTCGAGTTCTTGTGCGGCACGGGCCGCCATCTGGTCTTGGGTCCAGGGCATGTCAGGCTCCCTCTTTCTTGTTGGCGGGGACTTTCGGGACGGGGACTTCGTCGATCACCGCGGCCTGCGCGATCACGGCCTGCGCCTCGACCTTGGCAGCCTCGACATCGACTGGCGCTGCCGCGCTCACCGTGCGCTTCTCGATGCGCTTCTCGGGGGTGGCATTGAGCACGATGCGGTGCACGTAGATGCCCGGCAGGTGGATGTCGTCGGGGGCGAGTTCGCCGAGTTCGACGATCTTCTCGACCTCGACGATGCAGACCTTGCCGGCCATCGCCGCGGCCGGGTTGAAGTTGCGCGCCGTCAGGCGAAAGCGCAGGTTGCCGGAGGTGTCGGCCACGTCGGCCTTGACCAGGGCCACGTCGGGCACCAGCGAACGCTCCATGACGTACGTCTCGCCGTCGAAGTCGCGCAGCTCCTTGCCTTCGGCCACCTGCGTGCCCACGCCGGTCTTGGTGAAGAAGGCCGGAATGCCGGCACCGCCGGCGCGCAGCTTCTCGGCCAGCGTGCCCTGCGGCGTGAATTCAAGTTCGAGTTCGCCGGCCAGGTACTGCCGCTCGAACTCCTTGTTCTCGCCGACGTAGCTGGCGATCATCTTCTTGATCTGCCGGGTCTCGAGCAGCTTGCCGAGGCCGAAGCCGTCGACGCCTGCGTTGTTCGAGACGCAGGTCAGGTCCTTGACGCCGCTGTCCTTGAGTGCCTCGATGAGCGCCTCCGGAATGCCGCACAGGCCGAAGCCGCCGACCGCGAGCATCTGCCCGTCGGCCACCACGCCCTGGAGCGCCGCCTCGGCGGAGGGATAAATCTTGTTCACCATGGCTTGTGATCCTCGCTCGGTGATGGTTGATGGAATGTCCAGACGATACTACGTACTCGCATACGTAGTATTTCGTAATGGAGACACCTGAGACCCGCCGCCCTGCCCGCCCGCCGTCGCACACCGACACGCACGCCGACATCGACTACCGGCTCGCCTTTGCGCACGCGCCGGTGGGCATGGTGCTGTCGCGCAACCGGACGATGGTCGACTGCAACGCACGGCTGTGCGAGATGTTCGGTGCCGATCGCGACGCGCTGATCGGCCAGTCCTTTCGCGTGCTTTACCCGAGCGTTGCCGAATTCGAGCGCATCGGCAAGCGCATGGAACCCATCCTGAACACAAAGGGCCGCTATGCCGACAACCGCATGATGCGGCGCGTCGGCGACCTGCACGGCGCGATGGCCGGCGAAACCTTCTGGTGCCACGTGACGGGCCATGCGCTCAATCGCGCCCTGCCGCACGAGGCCGGCATCTGGATCTTCGAAGACCTGGGCTCGCGGCGCGCGGGCAAGGCGGAACTCACACCCCGCGAGCGCGAGATCGCCGCGCAGGTGATGCAGGGGCTGACCTCCAAGGAGATCGGCCGTGCGCTGGGTATCAGCCATCGCACGGTCGAGCTGCACCGTGCGCGCCTGATGCGCAAGTACACCGCCGCGACCACGGCCGAACTGGTGCAGAAGCTGATCAGCGGCCCTTGACCGCGATGAGCTCGATCTCGAAATCCAGCGTCGCGTTCGGCGGGATCACGCCGCCCGCACCACGCGCACCGTAGGCAATGGCCGGCGGGCAGGTCAGCTTGGCCTTGCCGCCGACCTTCATCTTCTGCACGCCTTCAGTCCAGCAAGGGATCACGGCGTTGAGCGGGAATTCGGTCGGCTCGCCGCGCTTGTAGGAGCTGTCGAACTCCTTGCCGCTGTCGGGAAAGGTGCCACGGTAGTGGACCTTCACGGTGTCGGTGGCCGCGGGCGAGGCGCCGGTGCCTTCCTTGAGCGACTGGTAGATCAGGCCACTGGGCGTGGTGACCGGCTTGGCCGGCGCCTGTGCCCAGGCGGTAGGCAGGACACACAGGGCGGTGGCGGCGGCAGCGGCGCAGAGAAGGAGTCGCATGAACGGTGGCTTTCGGAAAATGGAAAGCACCATTATTGCCATGCCGACCGTCGTGCCCGTGGGCGTGCCCGTCAGTGAGGGTTGCGGCGCGCCTCGCGCAGGGTCTGCGACGGCAGCTCGCCGAACAGGGTCTTGTACGCGTGCGAAAAGCGGCCCATGTGGAAGAAACCCCACTGCGCGGCCACGTCCTGCACATTGACGTCGCAGGCCTCGGCACGCAACCGGCGTCGGCAGGCGTTGAGCCGCACCGCGCGCAGGAACTCGGTGGGCGATTCGCCAACCGCACCCTGGAAGTGGTTGTGCAAGGTGCGCGGTGTCACGTGCAGGCGTTCGCACAGCGCATCGACCGTGAGGTCGTGGTTCACCGGGTCGATGGCCAGCGAGCGCGCGGTCATCACGGCCCGCAGCCGGCGACGCGCCGTCAGGTCGACGGCCTTTTGTTCGGCCGACTGGGCAGCGTCGCCCAACAGGCACAGCAGCCGGTCCGTCAATGCCTGAAGGGCCGTGCGGCCCCATTGCAGCGCGATCTCGCCGCTCGCGCCCAGGGCCAGCATCGACTCGATGGTCTGGCACAGCGCGGCATGGCGGTGCGCCGACAGCACCGTGGCATGGGTCGAGCCGCTCGCCGTGGCGGGCCGAAGCAGTGCGCGCGCGCCCATGCGGTCCAATTGGTTGCCCAGCCACTCCTCGTCGATCACCACGCCATAGATGCCGAAGTCCCGCGGCGTGCGCAGCACGAAACCGTCGTCGGCCCGCGCGCACAGCACACGGCGCTCGCGCTCCAGCGGCTGGGTGCTGCCAGAAAAGTGCAGTGGCGCGGCATTGCACGCATCGGGCACGCCGAACCAGATGGCACCGCGCCAGGGCAGGCAGCGCTGGCTGGTCTGTTGACCGGTGTGCTCATGGAACACCTGCAGGCGCGGCGCATCCACGCACAGTTCGCGCACCGCGCCGGTGAAGTCGCCGCACGAAATCTGGTCGTATTCCTGGTGCCATGCCGAGATGTGGGTGGCATGCTCGTCGACATCGCGGCTCGCGCGCAGGGCGTAGTGCGGCGGCGCGGCAACGGCACTGGACTCGCTGGCATGGGAGAGAAACGGATCGATGGCGACCATGGCGCGTGCAGGGCAAGCAAGAGCGGTGCCACGCAGACCCACCACGCGACAACGCGCGCTGCGCCGCTTTCCTCTTTTTCCGATTCCGGATAGAACAACTTGCGTCGCTTTGGTCGAATACGGCCATCACAGTTCCAACAGGAAAGCGCCATGAGTTCCAACAGCCCGGCCAGCGGCCATCTCAAGAAGGTTCTCGGTCCCTTCCAGCTCTGGGGCATTGCCGTGGGGCTGGTGATCTCGGGCGAGTACTTCGGCTGGAGCTATGGCTGGAACACCGCCGGCACGCTCGGCTTCCTGGTCGCCACGGTGCTGGTGGCCACGATGTACACGACCTTCATCTTCAGCTTCACGGAGCTCTCGACCGCCATCCCGCATGCGGGTGGCCCCTTTGCCTATGCGCGCCGCGCCTTCGGGCCGACCGGCGGGTTCGTGGCGGGCTTTGCCACGCTGGTCGAATTCGTCTTTGCGCCGCCGGCCATTGCGCTGGCCATCGGCGCGTACTTGAACGTGCAGTTTCCGGGCGTCAATCCGAAGCACTTCGCACTGGGCGCCTATGTGGTCTTCATCGCGCTCAACTGGGCTGGCGTCGGCATTGCCGCGGCGTTCGAACTCTTCGTCACACTGCTGGCCATTTTCGAGCTGCTGATGTTCATGGGCGTGGTCGCGCCAGGCTGGTCATGGGCCAACTTCACGGCCCACGGGTGGGCCGGCGGCGAGGTGCTCAACGGCACGGCCATCTCGGGCATCTTCGCTTCCATTCCCTTCGCGATCTGGTTCTTCCTGGCCATCGAAGGTGCCGCCATGGCGGCCGAGGAAGCCAAGGACCCGCACCGCACCATCCCGATCGCCTACACCACCGGCATCGTCACGCTGGTGCTGCTGGCCTTCGGCGTGATGATCTTCGCGGGCGGCGTGGGCGACTGGCGCACGCTTGCCAACATCAACGATCCACTGCCGCAGGCGATGAAAGTCGTCGTCGGCGAGCACAGCGGCTGGCTGCACATGCTGGTGTGGATCGGCCTGTTCGGGCTGGTCGCATCCTTCCACGGCATCATCATGGGCTATTCGCGCCAGATCTTCGCGCTGGCCCGCGCCGGCTACCTGCCGGCCTATTTCGCTGGCCTGAGCCCGCGCTTCAACACGCCGCACCGGGCGTTGCTCGCCGGCGGCGCGATCGGCGTCGTTGCCATCTTCAGTGACGAACTGGTGAAGTTCGGCGGCCAGACGCTCACCGCCAACATCGTGACCATGGCCGTGCTCGGTGCGATCGTGATGTACCTGATCTCGATGGCCGCGTTGTTCAAGCTGCGCCGCAGCGAACCGAACCTGTTGCGCACCTACCGCGCGCCCTTCTACCCGCTGTTCCCCGCGATTGCCTTCGTACTCGGCCTCGTGTGCCTGGGCGCGATGGTGTGGTTCAACACCTTGCTGACCATGCTGTTCCTGGTGCTTATGGTGCTGGCCTACGGCTACTTCCTGGCCACCGCAGCGCAGCGCAAGGCCGCAGCGCCCGACGACATGCTCTCGGCCTGAGACCACCCACCCACTCTCCCCAAGGACACGCCACGATGCGCTACCGCACCACCATCGCCGGACAGGTCTTCGACTTCGAGGACCTCAAGCAAGTCATGGCCGTGGCGAGTCCGGCGCGCTCCGGCGACTACCTCGCAGGCATCGGCGCGGCGACGGCGCAGCAGCGCATGGCCGCACGCCATGTGCTGGCCGACACACCGCTCAGGCAGTTCCTGACCGAGGCACTCATACCCTACGAGAGCGACAACATCACCCGCCTGATCATCGATGGCCACGACGCGGCGGCTTTTGCCCCGGTCGCGCACATGACGGTGGGCGACCTGCGCAACTGGCTGCTGTCGGCGCAGGCCAGCACGGCGGCGCTGACGGCGCTGGCGCCGGGGCTCACGCCCGAAATGGTCGCGGCCGTCTCCAAGCTCATGCGCAACCAGGACCTGATTGCGGTGGCGAGGAAGTGCAGCGTGGTCACGCGCTTTCGCAACACCATCGGCCTGCCAGGCCACATGGCCGTGCGGCTGCAGCCCAACCACCCGACCGACGACCTGCGCGGTGTGGCCGCGTCCACGCTCGACGGCCTGCTCTACGGGGCGGGCGACGCGGTGATCGGCCTGAACCCCGCGTCCGACAGCATGCCCGTGCTGGGGCGCCTCCTGCACATGCTCGACGAGGTGATCCAGCGCTTCGAGATTCCCACGCAGAGCTGCGTACTCACCCATGTGACCAACACGCTCAAGCTGGCCGAGGCCGGTGCACCGGTCGACCTGGTGTTCCAGTCGATCGCAGGCAGCGAAAAGGCCAACCTCTCCTTCGGGGTCACGCCGGAACTGCTCGACGAAGCCTACGCAGCGGCGCTGGCATTGCAGCGCGGCACGGTTGGCAACAACGTCATGTACTTCGAGACCGGCCAGGGCAGCGCGCTGTCGGCCAATGCCAACTTTGGCGTCGACCAGCAGACCTGCGAGGTGCGCGCCTATGCGCTGGCCAGGCGCTACAAGCCGCTGCTGATCAACACGGTGGTCGGCTTCATCGGGCCGGAGTATCTGTTCGATGGCAAGCAGATCATCCGTGCCGGCCTCGAGGACCATTGCTGCGGCAAGCTGCTGGGCCTGCCGATCGGCTGCGACGTCTGCTACACCAACCATGCCGAGGCCGACCAGGACGACATGGACACGCTGCTGGTGCTGCTGGCCACCGCCGGCCTCACCTTCCTGATCGGCGTGCCGGGCGCGGACGACGTGATGCTCAACTACCAGAGCACCTCGTTCCACGACGCCCTGTTCCTGCGCGAGACCATGGGCCTGAAGCGCGCGCCCGAATTCGAGGCCTGGCTGCAACGCATGCAGATCACCGATGGTGCGGGACAACTGGCACCGCCCTCTTCCACTTCCAACCGGCTGCTCGCAGGCATGGGCGGCCTGGCTGCGCTGAGTCCTTGAGAGGTCCGTGGCAATGAAAGACCGCCCCGACGAGACACCCGCGCCTGTGACAGCCAACCCCTGGCAGGAATGGCGCGCCGCCACGCCCGCACGCCTGGCGTTGGGCCGCGCGGGTGCCGGCATGCCGACGGACGAGACGCTGCGCTTCGGCTGGGCGCACGCCATGGCGCGCGATGCCATTCATGCGGCGCTGGATGTCGACGCACTCGACGCGGCACTGCGTGCGGACGGCTGGGTGGTCGAACGCGTGCACAGCCGCGCCGCGGACCGCACCACCTACCTGCGGCGCCCCGACCTCGGCCGCCAGCTCGACCCCGACGATGCCGAGCGCCTGCGAGCGACGGCAGAGCACCTGCCCGAAGGCCGGCATTGCGAGGTCTGCATCGTCATCGGCGACGGACTGTCGTCGCTGGCGATCGAGCGCAACGCGGTGCCGTTGCTGGCTGCGCTGCGGGCGCACCTGCCGCCCGACACGCGCGTCGCGCCGGTGGTCATTGCGTCCCAGGCCCGCGTCGCGCTGGCCGACGAAGCCGCAGAAATCTTCCGGGCCGACCTGTCGGTGATGCTCATTGGCGAGCGGCCCGGCCTGAGCTCGCCCGACAGCCTGGGCATCTACCTCACGCACGCGCCGCGCCGCGGCCGCCACGATGCCGAGCGCAACTGCATTTCGAACGTGCGCCCCGCCGGTCTGGCTTATGACCTGGCCGCCTTCAAGCTCGCCTGGCTCATGCGCGAGGCGCTGCGCCGCGGCCTCACCGGCATCGCACTCAAGGACGAGAGCGACCTGGCCGTGCTCGATGCGGGCGAGCGCCCCCTCACCCTGCCCGACTGACGCCCGCCTGCCCGCCCACTTCCCAGCATTTCCCGGCTTCTCCCGCGCCACTCCCGTGGGGTCCGCCACCGCATGCACGGTTTCTGTTTCCGTTTCGACCTCTCTCCTCGCTAGGACTTTTTTTCATGCAACGCCGATTCTTCCTCCTCACCCCCGTGGCCGCCGCACTCGTCGCCACCGGCTGCGCCAGCCTGCAGCCGAAGGCAATCACCCTGCCGCCTGCGCATTGGGACGACTTCAACCGCACGCAGATCGAAGGGCTGATCGCGAGCCTCGGCAAGGGCAGCGCCGGCTACAGTGCCGCACGGCCGCCTTACGTCGTCTTCGACTGGGACAACACCAGCGTCTTTCTGGACATCGAGGAAGCCGCGCTGATCTACCAGTTGGAGAACCTGGTGTTCGGCGCCACGCCCGCCCAGCTCGACACGGCGCTTCGCCGCAACATCCCCAAGACGAACTTCCTGCCGGGCTACAACAACGCCGCAGCCCAGCCGGTGAACATCGACCGCGTCGCCCCGGACATCGTGGCCAGCTACACCTGGCTGCGTGCCAATTACGCCGGCTTCGGTGGCACGCAAACGCTGGCGCAGGTGCGCCAGAGCGCGCACTACACGGCCTTCATCACGAAGGTGCGCTACCTCTACGAAGCCATCGGCGACACCTTCGACCACGACACGGCCTACCCGTGGGTCACGTACCTGTTCGCCGGCATGACCGAAGCGCAGGTGCGCAAGCTCACTGTCGACACGGTCAACTGGCAGCTCAAGGAACCGATCGCCAAGGTCAAGTGGACCTCCCCGGCCAGCCTGCCCGGCAGTGCGGGTGTGGTGTCGGTCAGCTGGAAGAACGGCCTGCGGCTGCAGCCCGAGATGCAGGCGCTGTATGCCGCGTTCCGCAACGCGGGCTTCGACGTGTGGGTGTGCTCGGCCTCCTTCGTCGACGTGATCAAGGAGATTTCGTCGAACCCCGCCTTCGGCTATAACAACCCGCCCGAGCGCGTGCTGGCGATGGAACTCGAGCGCGACGCCAACGGTGTGATCCAGCCGACCTATCGCCGCGGCTACGACCAGACGCAGGGCCCTGGCAAGACCAAGAACATCCAGCGCTTCCTGGTGTCGAAATACGGCTATGGCCCGAGCTTCATTGCCGGCGACAGCGAAGGCGACCAGAACATGATGGCCGACTTCGCCGACACGAAGAAGGTGCTGATCGTCAACCGCCTGCGCGACCCGAAGACCGACATCGGCAGGTTCTCCGCGCTGGCGGTGCAGAACTACGGCAAGGCGGACACCCGCTACCTGCTGCAGGGCCGCGACGACAACACCGGCGAGTGGGTGCCATCCCAACTGCACACGCCCCTGGGCGCAACGCAGGGCAAGGCGCTGAAGTAAGAGGTCAGGCGGCGCGACCGGTTGCGTACTGTGCAGCCAGGGCCAGGAAAGCCTCGAGGCCCGGGTCGCGCCCGGTTTCCTCGCGCACGATCTCGGCCACGCGCGGCGCCAGTGCGGCGGCCCGGCGTGCATCGAGAAAGAGCAGCCGATGGCGCCGTGCGAGCACGTCTTCGACGTTGCGCGCGTATTCGAAGCGCACCGCATAGCGCACCATCGCCTCGCTCAGCCCGGCCGTGAGCTCGACGTCAGCGCCCGGCAACGCGCGCACCGCATCGGCCTCGGCGCCATAGCTGTGCAGGCCCGACGCTTCGCTCAACGCGACGCGCGGCGTGCCCGCGGCCGGTGCGCCGAACAGCGGCAGATGCACCGTCACACCGGCAGGCCGCGCGGGCACCAGGCCGGCTTGCGCGCACTGGGCAAGCACGTCTTCGGCCATGGCGCGGTAGGTCGTCCATTTGCCGCCGGTCACCGTGACCAGGCCGCTGCGGCTCACGAGCACCGTGTGTTCGCGGCTGATCGCCTTGGTGTTGCCGTCCTCGCCGCCCTGCGGCTTGACCAGCGGGCGCAGGCCGACCCAGATGCTGCGCACGTCATCCCGCGTAGGGCCCCGACGCAGATAGCGCGCGGCCTCGCGCAGGATGAAATCGACCTCCTCGTCGAAAGGCAGCGGCTCGCGCACCAGGTCGTGGCGCGGCGTGTCGGTGGTGCCGAGGATCACCTTGCCCAGCCACGGCACTGCAAAAAGCACGCGGCCGTCAGCGGTCTTGGGCACCAGCAGCGCATGGTCGCCGGGCAGGAATTCGCGGTCGACGACCAGGTGCACGCCCTGGCTGGGCGCCACCATCGACTCGACAGGACGGCCGACGGCGTCGCCGTCCTGCTGGCGCAGCGCATCGACCCAGACGCCCGTGGCGTTGACCACACAGCGGGCACGCAGTGTGAATTCCGCACCCGTTTCGCCGTCGACGCACACGAGCCCTGCGACCTTGCCGTTCTCATGGACCAGCCGCTTCGCTGCGCAGTAGTTGACCAGCAGTGCGCCGCGCGCGGCCGCCGTGCGGGCGAGCGCCAGCGCCAGCCGTGCATCGTCGAACTGGCCGTCCCAGTACTTCACGCCCCCATGCAACCCCTCTGCCCGCGCGGTCGGCAGCAAGGCACGCGTGCGCGCCTTGCCCAGCAGCTCGGTGCGGCCCAGCCCGGCCTTGCCGGCCAGCGCGTCGTACATCTTCAGTCCCACGCCGTAGAAAGGCGTGTCCAGCAGCCGATAGGACGGCATGACGAAAGGCAGCGGTTGCGCCAGGTGCGGCGCATTGGCCAGCAGGGTCGTGCGCTCATGCAACGCTTCGCGCACCAGCGCGATGTTGCCCTGCGCCAGGTAGCGCACACCGCCGTGCACCAGCTTGGTCGCGCGCGACGAGGTGCCCTTGGCAAAGTCGGCCGACTCGACCAGGACGACCGACAGGCCGCGGGCTGCGGCGTCCAGCGCCACACCGAGCCCGGTCGCGCCACCGCCCACGATGGCGATGTCGCAGGCCGGGAGTGCCTGCAGCCGGGCCATCAGGTCGGCGCGGTGGACGTCCGCAGGAGGATGGGCAGAGGAAGCGGCTGAAGCGGCGAAAGCGGTCATGGACAAAGGGGGCTGCATGGGGGCGGAACGCAGATCGGTGAGATCCGGTCTGCGGCAGGTCGCCATTTTCGTTTATTTTCGTTTTTTCTTTCCAAGCCCACAAGAAGTACTTATTATTTTCCTTTTTGTTTCTTCATTTTCGTTTGAATTCACCGATGCAGTCACCTGCCGATGCCAACCCCCGCCAGCTTCGCCTGTTGGACACCGTGCGCACGCGTGGCGCCATGACGGTCGAGCAGTTGGCCGATCTGTTGGGCGTGACGTTGCAGACCATCCGCCGCGACGTGCAGCGCCTGGCCGACGACGGGCTGCTGGCGCGCTTTCACGGCGGCGTGCGCCTGCCGGCATCGACCACCGAAAACATCGCGCACCGCCAGCGTGCGGTGCTCCACGCCGAAGGCAAGGCGCGCATTGCGGCGGCCGTGGCCGCTCAGGTGCCCGATGGATGCTCGCTCATCCTCAATATCGGCACGACCACCGAAGCGATTGCCAAGGCACTTCTGCGCCATCGCGGACTGCGCGTGATCACCAACAACCTGCGGGTGGCCACGATCCTGAGCGACAACCCGTCGTGCGAAGTGATCGTGGCCGGCGGCGTGGTGCGCTCGCGCGACTGGGGCATCGTCGGCGAGGCGGCGGTCGACTTCATACGACAGTTCAAGGTCGACATCGCGCTGATCGGCATCTCGGGCATCGAGGCCGACGGCACGCTGCGCGACTTCGACTACCGCGAAGTGAAGGTGGCGCAGACCATCGTGCAGCAGGCCCGCGAGGTCTGGCTGGCCGCCGACAGCAGCAAGTTCCACCGGCCGGCCATGGTGGAGCTGGGGCGGCTCGATCAGATCCACCGGCTGTTCACCGATGCACCACCGCCCGAGCCCTTTCCCGCGCTGCTGGCCGAGGCCGGTATCCGCTGCGAAGTGGCGCCCTGAGAACGCGACGCGCCGAGCCGTTTCAGCCGGCCGCGCCGCGGCAATGCGCGAAGGCGTCGAGTTGCGGCTTGTAGGTCGGCGTGCGCACATCCATCACGCCGAGCAGCGTGTGGTACAGGTTGTCGTGGGTGAGCGCCGCGTCGCGGTTGCCTTGCAGGCACCGCGTCGACAGCTTCTCGCGCGCCAGCAGGCCGGCGTCGAACCACGCCACCATCGGCACGTGCTTCTGCACCTCCGGTGCGAAGTCGTACGGCAGGCCATGCAAAAACAGGCCGAACTCGCCGAGCGACTCGCCGTGGTCGCTCATGTAGAGCATGCCGGTGTCGAACTTCGGCGACTGGGTCTTGAGCCAGTCGATGGTGTGCGCCAGGAACTGGTCGGTGTGCGCGATCGAGTTGTCGTACGCATTGATCAGCTCACCGTGGCTGCAATCGGCCAGCACGTTGGTCTTGCATTCCGGCAGAAAGCGCTTGGAATTGGAGTTCGACCGCTTGTAATAGGCGGGGCCATGGCTGCCCATCTGGTGCAGCACCAGAAGGACGCCCTTGCTGCGGCGATCGGCGGGCAGCGCCGCAATGCGCTGGTCGATGTTCTTGAGCATCACGTCGTCCAGGCACTCGTCGCCGTCGCAAAGCGCGCTCTTGACCGCCGGGTCGAGGCCGTCGCCCGCCGACACGTTCGGCACGCGCACGCACACGCCCTTGCAGCCGGCCTGGTTGTCGATCCACAACACGGCGAGGCCGGCGGCCTGGGCCACGTCGAGCAGGCTTTCGTAGTCGTCCTTGCGGCCTTCGTAGCCCTGCTTGCCCAAGTGCGAGAACATGCACGGCACCGAGGCCAGCGTGTTGGTACCGCAGGAATGCACGTTGCGCCAGCTCAGCACGTCACGCGCGGCCAGTTGCGGCGTGGTGTCACGTGCGTAGCCATTGAGCGCGAAATGGTCGGATCGCGCCGTCTCGCCCACCACCATCACGAACAGCGGTGGCTTGATCTGCGCTGCGTAACTCGCACCCAGCGCGGCACCACCCGAAATCGGTATCAGCTTGCCGCTGCGCTTGAACAGCGGCTTGATGAACACCGCCCCGCTCGAGTAGACAATGGCCAGCGGATTCATCATGTAGCGCAAAGTCGTGTTGTTCCGCATGAGCGGCGCCAGATCGCGCGACATGGCGGCCGCACCGCCGGCCACCACGGCCAGGGCCGCCACCAGCAGGAGCGCATTGCGCCAGAGTTGGCCCCACAGCCGCATCGGCAGGATGCGCACGCGCAGCAGCCACCAGGTCGGCAGCGCCATCACCAGCAGCACGTTCAGGAGCATGCGCGGCCCGAGCAGGTCGCGCGTTTCGTGCAGGTCCGTCTGCATGGCGTTGGCGGCCATGGTCGGGTCCATCACCACACGGTAGGTCAGCATGTAGTGCTGGGCCACCGCAGCCACCAGCAGCAGCACGAACCACACCGGCTTCATCCAGCGCGACCAGGCTGTCAGCGACAGCAGAGCCAGCGTGCCGAAGCCGACGAGCACGGCCATGGCCGCCACCAGCCGCAGGTAGACACTCGGCGGGCCGCCCAGGTGCGCCAGCGCGCCCCAGAGCGTCCAGTTGGCGGCGACGAGAAAATAGACGCTGAGCCACGCGACGGCCAGACGCGCCGAGCACGGACGTGCCATCCATTGGTCAACCTGCGTCAGCCAGGCCGGAATGTACTGTTTCACGGAAGATGGGCCGGGATGCGTGGATGCGCCGCGCGCAGCCGATGAGCCAGCCGCGCCCAGCGCGGCGGCATCGATAATTTCAGGGGGCATCTGCCAACGATAGACAACGGGCCTGAAGATTGCCTGAACATCTCGTTCAGGTTTCGTTCAGCTTCAGTTGCCCACCACCGCGAGGCCAGCCCGTGCGCGCTGCCGCCGCACGGCCTGCACACCCAGATCGATCACCAGCCCGACGGCCCAGCAGACCCATGCCGTCCACAACGTGTGGCTCATGTAGTGCGCGCCACGCCACTGCTGGCCCAGCCCCAGCGCGAAACCGACCACGATGGCCACCGCCAGCCAGCGACGCGCCGCCACGGGCGCACCGGTGCGCAAGGCGAACCAGCCACCAAGGTAAGCAAAAGCGGCCGATGCATGGCCCGCCGGAAAACACCGCCCCGGTCCGCCGTCAGCCACACCCCAGGCCCAGTGCGAGACATGGCGTGCCGTGCCGCCGAACTCGGCGAGATCCCAGGGACAACTCGTGCTGCTGGCGCTCTTGATCAGCGACACGGCCAGTACCGACACCAGCACGGTGGCGGCCAGCTGCAGCCGCGCAGGCAGATCCACCTGACGCAGGAAGCCGACCGGCCAGCGCACGGCCACGAACAAGGCGAACAACAGCAGCCAGCTCAGCAAGCGTGGCCCCTCGTGCATCACGAGCAACAGCGCCCGGCTGTCGCGCCACGGGAATCCATGGGGTGTAGCCGCCAGCCGTGCCAGGGGCAGGTCGAGGCCGGACAGGTCCCAGAGCAGGACGATGGCCAGGAAGGCAAAGGTCAGAACGAGCAGGCGCGGGGTCGAGGAGCGGTTCATGCACAACAGGAATCGATAGGAAAAAGCCCGGCCGAGGCATGGGCTACCGGGCGCCGAGCCTAGGCCCGCTTCATGAACGCTACCTGAAGGCCCTAGACTTCCTTCTTTCTTTTTCAAACGAGGTGCTGGTGCGGATTCTGCTGGTCGAAGACGATGTGGCGCTGTCGGATGCGGTCTGCGGCTACCTGCGCGCCAAGGCTTTCGTGGTCGATGCCGTACGCAGCCTGGCGATGGCCGGCAATGCCCTGCGCGCCGCCCAGTACGCAGCCGTGCTGCTCGACCTGCACCTGGGCGACGGTGATGGCCTGCTGCTGCTGCCTCAGATCCGCAGCTTGCGCGACAGCCCGATCGTCATCGTGCTGACCGCGCGCGATCAGGTGACCGACCGCATCCGCGGCCTGGATGCGGGTGCCGACGACTACCTGATCAAGCCCTATGACCCGGCCGAACTGCTCGCGCGCCTGCGGGCCGTCGAGCGGCGACGCAGCGCTGCGCACAAACCGGTGCTCGAACTGGGCAGCCTGCATATCGACCTCGCGCGCGAGCTCGTGAGTCAACTGGGCGTGCAGATCAACCTCACGCAGAAGGAATGGGCCCTGCTGCGCGTGATGGCCACCCGCCCCGAGCGCATCCACACCCGCGAGAACCTTCAGGACGCCCTCTACGGCTTCGACGACGAGGCCGACAGCAACACGCTGGAAGTGTTCATCAGCCGCCTGCGTCGCAAGCTCGGCCGCGACCACATCCAGACGCTGCGCGGCCTGGGCTACCGACTGGTCGGGCAGCCGCAAGAGGGTGACGCTTGAAGCCCGCCGGCAAGCTGGCCGACCGGCTCACCCGCACCCTCATCCGCTGGGTGGGTGGCGTGTGGCTGTTGTGCGTGATCGGCGTGGTCTGGTATGTGGACGGCGAGATCAACTACAACTTCGACCACGAGCTGGTGGAGGTCTCTCACCGCATGTTCGACATCGCGCTGGAAGACCTCGACCGGCGCGAGGGCAGTCAGTCCTCCCAGGCCGACGCCGGGCCGATGGTCGCGCCAACACCGATCTTCGCAGACGCGGCGGTGATGTTCCAGGTCGTCGACGCCAACGAACGGGTGCTGCTGCGCTCGGCCGAGACGCCCGCGGACACCTTCGATGTGCCGCTGGCGGTCGGCTTCGCCAACGACGCGTCGTGGCGCATCTACACCGTGCGCCATCCGACCCGCAAGCTCTTCCTGCAGGTCGCGGACCCGCTGTCGGAGCGACGCACGGCGCTCAATCGCACACTCCTGGGCCTGATCATCCCGCTGGTTGCCGTGCTGCCTCTGCTCGCGCTGCTGCTGAGACGCATCGCGCGCCGTGAGCTGGCGGTGTTGCAAGGCCTGTCGCTGCAGATCGCCGGACGCAGCGGCACCGACCTGAGTCCGATCCCGCTGCAGGACATGCCACAGGAGCTGCAGGTGGTCACCGACCACGTCAACCATCTGCTGGGCCGGCTCTCGCAGTCGCTGGACGTGGAGCGCGCGCTGGCGGCCAACGCCGCGCACGAACTGCGCACACCGCTGGCGACCGCATTGCTGCACCTGCAGACCGCGCTGGAGCACGACCTGCGCCGCGACGACGTGGTCGCAGCGCTCAATGCACTGCGCACGCTCAGCCATCGCACCGAAAAACTGCTGCAGCTCTCGCGTGCCGAGTCGAGCGCCTCTCTCACGCGCACCCCGGTCGATCTGGTGCAACTGGTGGCGACGGTGGCGCAGGAATTCTGGCAACAGCCGGCCGCACTCCACCGGCTCGGCCTGAAGGTGCCCGACAGCGGCGATGCGCCGGTCGCACTCGGCGATGTCGACGCGCTCGCGATCGCGTTGCGCAACCTGGTGGAGAACGCACTGCGCTATGCCCAGGGAGCCGCTGTGGAGATCGAGGTCGACGTCGACGGCCACCTCATCGTTCGCGACTTCGGACCGGGTGTGAACGACGTCGAGTTGCACACCCTGCAACAGCGCCACGTGCGCCACAGTGCTGAGCATGCCGGCTACGGGCTGGGCCTGTCGATCGTCAGCACCATCGTCGAGAAGCACGGCGGGTGGCTCGAACTGCGGTCACCGCTGCCGGGTGCGACGCATGGCTTCGAGGCGAGGATCGGACTGCAGCGGGCCTAGAAAGTCCAGCGCGCACTCAGCCGGGTGCTGCGCGGCTCCATTGGATGCACATGGCGGTCGTCGATGCCATCGCCACAGGCGCCGCGGGCCACCTCGCCGACGGTGCACGATGCATAGGCGTACTCGATGTCGTTGCCTTTGCGCCCGGCCATGTTGAACACGTCGAGTCCGAGCGTGAGGTGCGGGTTCACCGCATAGCGCATGCCCAGATTGAGGAGCGTTGATGACTTCGAGCGTTCGGTGTTCCGCGTGTCCAGCGCGCGGGGCCCGAGGTAGCGCAGCCGCAGCGACGTCGTGAGCGGCCCGTCGACGAAGGTGACGCCGGCGGCCAGCACCTTCTCGACCGCATTGTCGATGTAGTTGCCCTCGCCTTCCGGCGCCACGCCGCGAAAGCGGGCGCGTGACACGGCGCCGTCGAGCTCCAGGCGCCATGCCCGGTCGAGCTTCCAGCGCAGGGTCGCCTCGACCCCGCGACGGTTGCTGGCGCGGCCCGGCTCGGTCGAGCCGGCGTCGCCCACGTAGACCAGTTCCGAGTCGAGCCTGAGCTGCCACAGCGCCAGCGTCGCGGTGAAGTCCTCGCTGGGCTGCAGGCGCCATCCGACTTCGGTCCCGACGCCCTTGACCAGCGCCGGCACACGGTCGGCCGGCAGGCCCGAGGCCGGGTCGGTCGTGATGGTCGCGCCGCGCACGTCGTTGCTGTGGAAGCCGACGCCTGCGTTCAGGTAGAGCTCCTGCTGCGGCGTCAGCGCATAGGCCAGGCCCGCCTTGGGGCTGGCCAGCGAATCGCGACCGCGGCCGCTGTTGACGGCGCCATACACCGGCTCGCGCCCCTGCACGTCGTAGCGCAGTGCATCGCCACGCAGCCCCACATAGCCGCGCAGCCGGTCGGTCAGGTAGACCAGTTGCTGGCCATACACCGACAAGAGGTCCTGCGACACCTTGTCGTCGCGCACGGTGCCGAGTTGCTCGCGCGCCTGCGTGGCGTACAGGCCCACCTGGCCGATGCGGTCGCCACGCCAGCTCGCACCCACGCTCAGCACGCCGTCGAGGCCGCCGAACCGGGTCGGCATCGTGCGGGCCGCCTGGGCGCCGAAGACATGGCGGCGGTCGACCTGTTCGAACTGGTCACCGTTCACCGGGTCGTTCAGGAAATAGGTGAAATCGGAGAAGAGCCGAAAGCGGTAGTCGATGGCATAGGCGCTCAACGTCGTCTCGCCGTCCGGCCCCTTGTCGAACCATTTGCCCGACAGGCTGACGCGCTGCGTGTTGCCGCCGTCGCTGGGGTCGAGCGAGCCGAAGCGCGGCAGCTCGCCGCTGTCGATGAGGCGCTGTGGGACTTGGTCGGTCGCGGTCCAGCGGCTCTTGTAGGCCATGCCGGTCAGGCTGAACCCGCGCATCGGCGAACCCTGCGAATAGCGCAGCACCGCGTTGACCTTCTTGAGGTTCTCGGCCACGTCCCAGGGACCATCGTTGCCCTCGACCTCGATGGCGCCCAGCCAGGTCTGGTCCTGCACCGTGCGCGAGCCTGCGGCCAGCAGCCGGCGAAATTGGTGGCTGCCGACGCTGAGTTCGGCAAAGGGTGCTTCGAGCGCGCCGAAGTAATCGAGGGTCGCGCTTCCCGCCAGCGAGAAGTCGCCGCCATCGGCGAAGTACGGCCCCTTGCGGTAGCGCACGCCCGAGACCAGCTCGGGAATCAGGAAATTGAGGTCCGCGAAGCCCTGGCCATGCCCGTGCGTAGGCATGTTGACCGGCATGCCGTCAACGCTGACGGCGAAGTCGGTGCCGTGGTCGAGGTTGAAGCCGCGCAGGAAGTACTGGTTGGCCTTGCCGTCGCCCGAATGCTGGGTGGCCACGACGCCGGGCACCGCCTCGACGATGTCGCCGGGGCGCAGCTTGGGGCGCGTCTGGTAGGACTCGCGTTCCACCGCGCCCTCGCTGGCGCTGTCGGCTGAACCGATGGCCGCGTCGCGCGGTCCGCGCACCTCGATCTCTGGCAAATGGCTCTGCTGGGCACAGGCTGCGCCGGCAGCGAAAGCCACGCTCAATAGCACCGGTCGTGCCAGTGCCTGTCTGCGTGTCATCTCATCCCTCGTGTTCTTTGCGAAAGCGCGGATTGTCCGGTCACACGGTGACGCTGTCGTTACGCCGCCACGCGAACACGATGTCCAAAGAAAGTTCCCAAATTCTTACCAGATTCACGGCTACGTAACAGTCGAAAAATAGGATGAACTTCTCGGGGCCGCATCGCTCGCGTCCCGAAAAAACGCCCTTCAGACACTCCCTCACAACAGAGAAAGGCACTCGCCATGCGACCCTGTCATCGCCTTCGTTTCTTGTTCGCCAGCAGCTTGCTGGCCATGTTGGCCGCCTGCGGCGGCGGTAGCGACTACCACGCCAGCAACACGCCCGCACCCTCCGGCAGCCCGGCCGCCTCGCCCAACGATTCCGCCAGGCAGGCTTCATTCGCCACCGACTACGGTTCCGGCCTCGCGGCCCTCAACACCTATGGTGGCCTGACCAATGCAGCCTTCGTCGACAACTTCGACGACACCTTCGTGGATGCCGGCTACGCCAAGGCGCAGGTGCGCGAGGCCCTCACGCAGGAAGCCGCCGCGCTGCTGCTCTTCTCGACGGAGCTGTCGTCCTTCCCGGCCGTCAAGCTGTCGGCCGTCACGATCAACGGCTGTGACAGCAAGAACGTGTGCACGCTGAGCGCCACGCTGACCAACACGGACGTCGACACCACCTCGGTCACTTTCACCACACGCCTGTCGTTCAGCGGCGGCAAATTCCGCCTGCTTGGCGACCAGAAGCAAGCCTGAAGCCGCCTTCGCTCCCATCGAATCAACGTCCGGAAATCCTGTCATGACGATCCCTTTCCCCTTGCGCGATACGGCGCTGGCGCTCGTCGCGCTGGCCAGCATCACCACCTTTTCCCTGAACTCGGCCCAGGCCGCCGACCGCGCCGACACCAAGGCCAGCGGCACCTACGTCGCGGGCGACTTTCACAACCACACGACCTGCTCGGACGGAACGCTGTCGGTGCAGAAGCTGGTCGACAAGTCGGCCAAGACCTTCGGCCTCGACTGGTTCGTGCAGGCCGACCACGGCGGCAGCAGCACGCGCAACTGCACGCTGGCCGAAGACCCGTTCGAGCCCGTGCCCACAGGCCTGGGCCTGACGAACAGCACGACGGGCCCGTACCCGCCGAACACCTACCCCGGCAGCGGCCAGCCGGCCAGCACGGGCAAGGGCCCGAACCAGACCTGGGAAGCGACGCTGCCCAACGGGCGCGCCGGCATCAAGGGTGATGGCAGCGCCACGCCCAAGGCCATGTGGCGCTGGCAGGAAATCAAGGAATACCAGTATCCCGTGGCCGAAGCCGAGAGCCGCGCGCGCAACAAGCCGATCTGGATCGGCGTGGAACAGAACGCGCCCGGCCACGAGCACGTGTCGACCAACGTGTTGCCGGGCCAGTTGCCCTGGCCAGCAACCGGCGCCGCCGGCAGTGCCGCCCTGCAGGCGCAGTACGAATACTGCTTCGACCGCAGCGACAGCGACACCAGCCGCGGCGCGGAAAACCAGTGGGATTGCACCGTGGGCGGCAGCAACAACAACAGCCTGGTCGACGCGACTGCACGCAAGATCACTGGCAACAACAGTTCTGCCACGCCCGACCTCGGCCACCTGAAGACCCTCGAAGGCATCAAGTGGATGAACGAGAAGGCGCCGACGGCCAGCTATTTCGTGCCGGCTCACCTCGAACGTGCCGGCGCGTACAGCCCGACCGCCAGCAAGGGCTACAACATCGAGCACCTGCGCGACTTCAACAACACCGCGCCCCAGATCGCGTTCGGCTTCGAGTCGATGCCCGGCCACCAGGCCGAAGGTGAGCGCGGCAGCTACAGCACCGGCGCAGTGGGCGGCGGCACCTATGGCGGCGCCGGCGTCTATGCGGCGGCAGTCGGCGGCGTCTGGGACGCCTTGCTGGGCGAAGGACGCAACTGGTTCTTCTTCGCGAGCTCCGACTTCCACAACCGTGGCAGCTTCGGCCCCGACCAGCGCGAAACCAACGCCGACTTCTTCCCCGGCGAATACACGCGCGACTACGTCATGGTGCGCAAGGGCAGCGACAAACTCACCGCCAGCGGCATCATCAACGGCCTGCGCAGCGGCAACAGCTTCGTCGCCAACGGCCAGCTGATCGACCGCCTGTCGTTCACGGTCTGCGCCGCCAATCCGGGCCTGCCGCGCAACGCCGTGCACGCCCTGTACGGCAAGGCCGGCCAGAACGCCACGGCGGCCAATGGCGACGTGCGCATCAACGGTTGCGCGACGATGGGCGAGAAGCTGGTCGTGCGCCCCGGCACGGACCTGGTGGTGACGGCCGTGCTGCGCGATCCGCCGGGCACCAACAACTCGCCGTATTCGTTCCCGAACCCGTCGCTCAAGCAGGTCAACATCACGCAGCCGCTGAATGCGCCGGTGCTCGACCACGTGGACGTGATCAACGGCATGGTGACCGGCATGGTCAGCCCGTCGGACACGGCGAACTACGCCGGTGCGCTGGGCTCCAAGGCAGCGACCAACAAGACGGCCAAGGTGGTGAAGGTGTTCAACAGCACGAACTGGACGGCCCAGGCCGACGGTACGCGCACAATGAGCTACATCGTTCCGGCCGCCAAGGCATCGCAGTACTTCCGCCTGCGCGGCACCAACCTGCCAGCCTCGGTGCCCTTCGAGACCGATGCCGACGGCAACCCGCTGCTCGACTTCACGTCGAACCCGGCCGACGGCACCCTGCCGGGCAAGATCCCCTGCAGCGACGCTGCCTGCCCGGCGCACATGCGCACGCTCAACGGCACGAAGTATTCGAGCTATGACGTGGCCGGCTGGTCGGACCTCTGGTTCTACAGCAACCCGGTGTTCGTCGAGGTCGTGAACACCGTCAAGGTCGCCGGCATCAAGTAAGCGAACACGGCCCGTTCCCGTTCGGCACGGCAGGCACAGTGTGTCTGCCGTGCCTTTTGCGCCATGGCGCGGCGGTACAGGCCTTGCATCCGATGTCCGAAAAAACCTGGAGCGCCTCGCGAGGCGCCGCCCCTGAAATATCGTCCGCACGCAGTGCGGGCGGCGTACGCCTGGAACTTCCCCTTGCCCATCTGCTGATGGTTCTGTCCGGCGCTGCTGCACTGGCATGGCAGATGGTCTGGACCGCCGAATTCGGCGCCGCGATGGGCCATGAGATCGTCGCAGTACTGGCCGTGCTGGCCGCCTTCTTCGGTGGCTTGGCCCTTGGTGCGCAGCTGCTGGGCCGCACCCTGGCGCACAGCCGCTGGCCAGGACGCTGGTATGCCGGCTGCGAGATGATGCTGCTGGCCTGGGGCCTGGCCCTCACCGTCGCCATGCCTTCGCTGATCAGCGCCACGGCGCTGCTGATCGGCCCCGAACCGTCGGTGCTGCGGCACTGGACGGTCGCCTTCCTTGCCCCGCTGTTTCTGCTGCTGCCCGCCAGCGCGGCGATGGGCGCCACCCTGCCTGCGCTCGAACGCCAGTTGAGTGCAGCGCGCAGCCGCCTTGGCGGGCTCTATGCGGCCAACACCTTCGGCGCGGTGCTTGGCCTGCTGCTGGCAGTGTTCATCGCGATCCCGCACGGCGGGCTGCTGCGCACCGCCCTGCTCTGCGCTGCGTCGAATGCGCTGTGCGCGGTGCTGGCCTGGTGGCTCTGGCGGGATGCGCCGGTCGCACCGAATGCCGTGTCGCACCCCCAGACACAGGCCGCCGACCGGCGCGTGCCGCCCCTGCTGGTGGCCACCGGCCTGCTCGGCATCGGCTACGAGGTGCTCGCCGTGCGCGTCCTCAGCCAGGTGACCGAAAGCACCGTCTACAGCTACGCCCTGTTGCTCGCCGTCTACCTGCTCGGCACTGCGGCGGGAGCGGCGATCTACCAACGGCTGGCGCATCGCGCGGTCGATCCGCGCCCATGGCGCGACCGGCTGCTGCTCGCGCTGGCGGGGGCGGTGCTGCTGTCGGGCGTCGCCCTCGGCGCGGCCGACGTGCTGTGTGCCTGGCCAGCCCGCTGGCTCGGCCCCGGCGTGGCCGGTGCGCTTGCCGGCGAAGCGCTGGCGGCCGCAGCGGCCATGGCGGCGCCGACGCTGGTGATGGGCGCACTGTTCACACACCTGTGCATCGAGGCGCAGTCCGGCGGGCTACCGCTCGGGCGTGCGCTGGCGCTCAACACCGCGGGCGCGGCCCTCGCCCCTGCGCTGGTGGGCGTGTGGCTCGTGCCCGCGCTCGGCGCACCGATGGGCCTGGCGCTGATGGTTGCGGGCTACCTGCTGCTGCAGTCGCCGGCGCGCTGGCGACACCCACGGACCCTGGTGATCGCCATGCTGGCCGGCACGCTGGCGCTGTGGGGCTCGAACCTGCGTTTCATCGACGTGCCCGATGGCGGCCGGGTGTTGAGCTACGACGACGGCGTGATGGCCGCCGTGAGCGTGGTCGCCGACGCCGACGGCGTGGCCCGCCTGCGCATCAACAATCGCGCGCAGGAAGGCAGCAGCGCCAGCGGGCTGGTCGAGTGGCGGCTGGCACAACTGCCGCTGCTGCTGCACACGGCGGCGCCCCGGCAGGCGCTCTTCCTCGGGCTGGGCACCGGCTTCACCGCGGCGGCCGCGTCCCAGGAGCCGGGCTTGCAGGTGCACGCGGTCGAATTGCTGCCCGAGGTGATCACGGCCGCCGCGCTGTTTGCGAAGTCACCGGCCGCACCGGTGCCGTTGCAACCCCTGCATGTCGTGCCGGCCGACGCGCGGCGCTTCGTGCAGGCGTCCGACGCGCACTACGACGTGATCGTGGCCGACCTGTTCCATCCGGCGCGCAGCGGTGCCGGCGCGCTCTACACGGTGGAGCAGTTCGCCGCGGTGCGTGCACGCCTGGCGCCCGGCGGCGTCTTCTGCCAGTGGCTGGCGCTGCACCAGATGGACCTCGAAACGCTGCGCAGCATCGTCGCGGCCTTCCTTGCCGTGTATCCGGACGCCATCGCCGTGCTGGCCAGCAACAGCCTGGACACGCCCGTGCTGGGCCTCGTTGCACGGCCCGACGACCCGGCCATCGACCTGGCGGCCGTGCGGGCGCGACTCGCTCGGGCTGCAGGCCCGTCACAGCGGGCCGCGGCGCATTTCGAGGACGAATTTGCCGTGGTCGGCAGCGTGCTCGCCGGCCCGGCGACGCTCGCGCGATTTGCCCGAGGCGCCGTCGCCAACACCGACGATCGCCCCGTGGTCGTGCACCACGCGCCCTGGGCGACCTACGCACCGCCGTCGACGCCACGCCAGCGGCTGATGCAGTTGCTGCGCGAACTGCAGCCTCACCCCATCGAACTGCTGCGCCAGCCACACGACGCCGAAGCCGACCGCATGCAGGCGTACTGGGACGCGCGCCAGCGCTACCTCGAATTCGGTGCGACCGTGCGGCCCGTCGCCGACACGGGCGAGATGCTGCAGCGCGTGCAGATGCCGCTGATGGGCCTGCTGCGCCAGAGCCCCGAATTCCGCCCCGCCTGCGAACCGCTGGCGGCAATGGCCAACGCCTTGCGCGGCAGCGATCCGGCGCGCGCCCTGGCCGTCACCACCGCCCTCGACGCGCTGGGCGCACGCTGCCCCCACAGCGCCACACCCTGAACGCCGAGCGCTTTCCCAACCCATTTCTCTTTCGATCTACCACCCTCCCATGGACCTCTCCAACGCCCTGAAACGTGCCGCCCGCGAGCCGCTGCTTCACTTCCTTTGCCTCGGCCTGCTGTTGTTCGGCGCCGACCACGTGCTCAACGCCCGCCGCGAAAACCCGCAGACGATCGTCGTGGGGGCCGACGTGCAGAAGGAGGTGCGTGAGATCTTCGTCGCCGGCATGCAGCGCGAGCCGACGCCCGGCGACATGAAGAAGCTCATCGACCGCTGGGTCGACAACGAGGTGCTGTACCGCGAAGGCGTTTCCCTCGGCCTGGACCGCGGCGACAGCACCATCCGCGAACGCGTGATCTTCAAGGCCATGAGCATCGCCCGCAGCGGCATCAGCCTGCCGGCCATCGACGAGCCGCAACTGCGCGCCTGGTTCGAGGCGCGCCACGACCGCTACGACACGCCGGCCCGCTACGACTTCATGGAGGCGGTGGTGGTCGGCGACAGCACGCCCGAGTCGCTGGAGACCTTCGCCCACGCCCTCAACGGCACCGCCAGAAGCGACACGCAGAGCGACTTGCGCGTTTTCAAGGACCGCCCGCGGGCCAACCTGGTCGAGAGCTACGGCGTCGCGTTCGTCGACCAGCTCACCCAGCTCAAGCTCGGCGAATGGCAGGCCGTCCCAAGCAGCGCCGGTCTGCGCGTGGTCCGTGTCGAAGCCATCAAGCCGGGCTCCACGGCGAAGTTCGACGACATGAAGGACGCCGTCCTGCAGGACTGGAAGGACGACGCCACAGCCCAGCGCCTGACCGACGCCGTGCATGAGATGGGCCGGAAGTACACCGTCCGTACCGAGGGGCAACCGTCATGAAGGCCATGTGGCGTCTGGCGCTGCGCGCGCTGTTCGCGCTGGCCGTCGGCTGGCACGCGGCCGGTGCGGGAGCGCACGAGATGAGCATCGCCGAGATGACGATGCGCGAAGTCGCCACGGGTCAGTTCGTCTGGTCCTGGGGCGTGCCGGGAAAGAACCGGCCGGTCTCCGAGGAACTCACGCCGATCTGGCCGGAGGGCTGCACGGGCGACGCGCAGACGGTGCAATGCGCGGGGCCGATGGCGGGCACGCTGGCGATCGACGGCGTGGGCAAGGCCTATTCGGCGGCGCTGGTGCACATCTACTGGCGCGACGGCCAGCAGAGCGTCCACACGCTCAGCGGTGCGCAGCCCAGCGTGCAGCTCTTCGGCGGCGCGCGCGACGAACGCGGTGGCCTGGAGCTGGCCAAGGTGTACGGCATCCTCGGCGTCGAGCACATCTTGAGCGGCATCGACCACCTGCTGTTCGTCATCGGCCTGCTGTTCCTGGTCGGGCTGAACAAGCGGCTGATCGGCACCATCTCGGCGTTCACGCTGGCGCACAGCTTCACGCTGGCGGCCAGCGCGCTGGGCTGGCTGACGCTGCGCTCACCACCGGTCGAGGCCACCATCGCGCTGTCGATCGTGCTGGTCGCCGCCGAGGCCTTGCACGACCGGCAGACCTGGAGCCGACGCTGGCCCGCGCTCGTCGCCTTTCTGTTCGGATTGATCCACGGACTGGGCTTCGCCGGCGCGCTCAAGGACATCGGGCTGCCGCAGCAGAACATCCTGGTCGCGCTGCTGAGCTTCAACCTCGGCGTGGAAGCCGGGCAGCTGATGGTGGTCGCGCTGGCGTGGGGGCTGACGGTGCTGCTGCGGCGCTATTCCTTCGCGCCGCTGGTGAAGCGGCCGGCGCTCTATGGCATCGGCGCGCTGGCCAGTTTCTGGACCATTTCGCGCATCGTGGCGATCGCCGGTTGATCGCGCGCATGGCATCCGCTCCCCCCCGCGCGCAGATCTTCGAACTGTTCCCGACGCCCGTGATGCGCGTCGAGGGCTGCATCGACACCACGCTGGTCGCCGGGCTGCACGCGCAGCTGGGTGGCGACCTGTCGCAGGCCAACCATCGCTCCGACGCGCTGTCGCACAGCCGCCTGCTGTCGCCGCAGGACGCGCCGCTGCTGCGCGAGGTGGCACAGCGCCTGGATGCGCCGCTGCGCGAATTCGGCACGCTGCTCTTCGGCGAGGCGCTGCAGTGGCGCATCAAGGAGATGTGGCTCAACGTGATGCAGGCCGGCGGCCAGCAGGCGATGCACAACCATGCCAACAGCTTTGTCTCGGGCGTGCTCTACCTGAGCGCGTGCGAGCCGGCGAGCAACACGACCTTCATCCGCAGCCTCGGCGGGCGCGACTACGTGTTCAGCAACGCCAACCCGCGCAGCAGCACCGGCCCCTTCAACGCCGAACGCTGGATCGGGCCGACGCCGGCCGCAGGCGACCTGCTGCTGTTCCCGAGCTACCTGCTGCACGAGGTGCCAGTGAACCGCGGCGCCACGCGCAGCACCCTCGCCTTCAACGCCATGCCGGATCGGCTCGATGCGTGGGGCTATTCGATGTCTTTCTCCATCTGAGCCCGGAACGCCCGCTCCCACTTGCCTGACGCCATGACGACCTCACGACACGCCTTCCGCCTCGCCGCGCCCCTGCGGCGCGCTTTCCTGCTGGCACTGGCGCTCTCGCCGATCGCCGCCTCGACGCACGAGTACTACAGCCTGGACTTCACCCTCATCCACCCCTGGGCCGACCCGACGCCCGAAGGCGAGCTGGCATCCGCACCGATCTATTTCAAGATGGAAAACGTCAGCAGAAAGGACCGCCTGATCCGCGCCAGCACGCCCTACGCCGAGACGGTGGAGTTCCGCGGCGGCGACGAGGCATCCGCCCCGCGGCTGGAGGCCATCGACATCGCACCGGCCGACCAGCTCGACTTCGGCAAGGACCAGCCGCACATGGTGTTGCGCAACCTGAAGGTGCCGCTGCAATGGGGCCGCAGCTACCAGATGACGGTGGTCTTCGAGAAGGCGGGCGCCCTGCAGGTGATGGTGTCGGTCGGCGCGCACTGAGTACCGACCGGTCTTCCATGCACGGCCGGATGCACGGCCGGCGCCCTGCGCTCAGGCCGTGACCAGCGCGCGCAGCCACTCGGGCAGTGCCATCGCCTTCTGCTTCGGAAAATCGACCCAGATGGTGGTCGCGCCACCGGCCGCGCAGAGGATGTCGGGCGCGTCGGCGCGCGCCATGGTGGCCCAGGTCTCGAAGGTGGTGCGGGCCGGGTCGCTGGCGTACATCTTCAGCAGCACGTCGCCCGGGTATTCGAGCTGGCGGTAGAAGTTGCAGAAGGCATTGACGATGACCATGCCTTCTCCGTCCGGGTCGGGCTGGAAGCCGATCGCGCGCATCCAGTCGATGCGCGCCGTCTCCATGTAGCGAAAGTAGCTGCCGTTGTTGAGATGGCCCATCGCGTCCATGTCGCCCCACCGGATGGCGATGGACATCTCGTAAACCAGCTTCTTCTGCTCGGGAATCTCGATTCTCATGGTCTCTCTTTTCTTGGGGCTGCATCGCGCAGGCGACGCCGGCTGCAGGGACGCCCCCGGGGAGATTGGCGCTCCTGGATGACAGGGGACGGCCCGGAGCGCCGCATAAAATGTCACAAAGTGCGGTGCCCAGCGGTGCCGGGTACCCGAATCATTATTGACGAGACCCTTGATGACCCACGACGAAATCATTGCCCAGTTCGGTCCCCGCGAAGCCATGGAATACGACGTTGTCGTGGTCGGTGGCGGACCCGCCGGCCTGTCGACTGCCATTCGCCTGAAGCAACTGGCCTCGGCCAACGACAAGGAAATCTCGGTCGTGGTGCTGGAGAAGGGCTCCGAGCCCGGCGCGCACATTCTCTCGGGCGCCATCATGGATCCGCGCGGCCTGAACGAACTGCTGCCCAACTGGAAGGAACTCGGCGCGCCGCTGAACCAGCCAGTGACGGAAGACGCCTTCCTGATGCTCAGCGAAAAGGGCGCCACGCGCACCCCTAATTTCCTGCTGCCGCACAACTTCCACAACGAGGGCAACTACATCGTCAGCCTGGGCAATGTCACGCGCTGGCTCGCGCAGCAGGCCGAGAACCTGGGCGTCGAAATCTTCCCGGGCTTCCCGGCGGCTGAAGTCCTCTACACCGAAGACGGCAAGGTGCGCGGCGTGGCCACCGGCAACCTGGGCATCGGCAAGGACGGTGAGCCGACCGAGAACTTCCAGCTGGGCATGGAACTGCTGGGCAAGTACACGGTGTTCGCCGAAGGTGCGCGCGGCCACCTGGGCCGCCAGTTGATCGCCAAGTACAAGCTCGACGACGGCAAGGACCCGCAGAGCTACGGCATCGGCATCAAGGAACTGTGGGAAATCGACCCGGCCCGTCACCAGCCTGGCCTGGCCATCCACACGGCCGGCTGGCCGCTGCCCAACGACACCTATGGCGGATCGTTCGTCTACCACGCGGAGAACAACCAGCTCATCATCGGCTACGTGGTCGGCCTGGACTACCAGAATCCGCACATGAGCCCGTTCGAGGAGTTCCAGCGCTTCAAGACCCACCCGAACATCCGCTGGTACCTCGAAGGCCAGGACAAGGGTTTGAAGCCGGCCAAGCGCCTGAGCTATGGCGCGCGCGCCATCACGGCCGGCGGCCTGCTGTCGCTGCCCAAGACGGTGTTCCCGGGCGGCGCGCTGGTCGGCTGCGAGGCCGGCTACCTGAACGCGAGCCGCATCAAGGGCAGCCATGCCGCCATCAAGACAGGCATGCTGGCCGCCGAAGCCGCATTCGACGCGGTGATGGCCGGCCGCCAGCACGACGAACTGTCGGCCTACCCCGCCGCCTTCGAAAAGAGTTGGCTGCACACCGAGCTGCACAAGGCGCGCAACTTCAAGCAGTGGTTCAAGAAGGGCCTGGCCGTGGGCACGGTCATGACGGGCATCGAGCAGTTCGTGCTGCGCGGGCGCATCCCATGGACCCTGCACCGCACCGAGCCCGACCACAAGCGCCTGAAGCCGGCCTCGGCCTGCAAGAAGATCGTCTACCCCAGGCCCGATGGCAAGCTCACCTTCGACCGGCTCTCCAGCGTGTTCATCAGCAACACGAACCACGAGGAAAACCAGCCAGCGCACCTGACGCTCAAGGACGCGACGGTGCCCACGCGCATCAACCTGCCGGAATACGCAGGCCCCGAGGCGCGCTACTGCCCGGCCGGCGTCTATGAGTTCGTACCCGACGAGGCCAACGCCGGCAAGGAACGCCTGCAGATCAATGCGCAGAACTGCGTGCACTGCAAGACCTGCGACATCAAGGACCCGACGCAGAACATCGTCTGGGTCACGCCCGAGGGTGGTGGCGGCCCGAACTACACGGGCATGTAACCACCCGTCGCACCCTCCCGTGCTACGCGGTGTCGCTCAGCGCAGCAGGGCACGCGCCTCGCGCACCCGGGACACCGGGAAGATCAGCGCGAAGCGGGAGCCCTGCCCCACCGTGCTCTCGATGCGGAACTCGGCGCCGTGGCGCTGTGCCACGTGCTTGACGATGGCCAGCCCCAGGCCGGTGCCGCCGGTTTCTCGCGAACGGCTGCGGTCGACACGGTAGAAGCGCTCGGTCAGCCGTGGAATGTGCTCGGCGGCAATGCCGGGGCCGCTGTCACGCACCGCATACTCACCGCGCCCGTCGGGCAGGAGCCGCCAGGTGACGCCGATTTCGCCACCGCCGGGTGTGTAGCGGATCGCGTTGCTCAACAGGTTCGACATGGCGCTCTGCAGTTCGGTGGGCACACCGCCCAACTCCGAATCGGCCTCCACGGCAAACGAGAGCCGGTGTCCGTGCTGGGGTGACAGCCGGCTCGACAGACCCCGTCCCTCGTCCTCGCAATGCGCCATCAGCGCGCGCACGCGGGTCCATTGGGTGAATGTCGGCGCGGCGCTGCCTTCCAGGCGCGACAGCGTCAACAGGTCGTTGACCAGCGTCTCCATGCGATGCGATTGCTGCGCCATCAGCGCCAGGTAGCGCACGCGTTCATCGGGTTCGAGCGGCAGGTTCTGCAGCGTTTCGACGAAGCCTGCCAGCACGGTGAGCGGCGTGCGGATCTCGTGCGAGACGTTGGCCACGAAGTCGCGGCGCATGGCCTCGGCCTGTTCGAGCGAAGTGACGTCGCGCGTGAGCAGCATGCGGCGGTTGCCTGCGTAGGGATGCACCTGCACCGACAGCCGCACCGGATGCGCGCGCTGTTCGTGCGAATACGCCGGACCGTCGATGACCACGTCGCGGCTGTAGTTCCACGAGGCCAGGTAAGCGACGAACGTCGGGTCGCGCACCAGGTTGACCAGATGCTGCAGCAGATCGCGTTCGATATCGATGCCGAACTGCGCAGCCGCCGTCTGGTTCGACCATTCGATGCGCCCCTGTTCGTCGAGCAGCACCACGCCGTTGGGGGAGGCCTGGATGGCGGCGAGGAATTCCTGCAGCCGGTCTTCGGATTGGCGCACCTGCTGGTCGCGCTCGCGCAGCAACTTGCGTATGCGCTCGGCGATCTCGCCCCACACGCCCGCACCGCGGGCCGGGAGGCTGGAGACGTCGGTGCGCAACACATGCAGCAGGCGCTGAGCACGCCAGGCGTCGAGTGCCAGCCAGAGCAAGGCGCCCAGCCATGCGCCGAGCCAGAGGTAGCGGACACCGAACAGCATGGCAACACCTGCCAGCGCAGCAGAGGCCAGCAGGAATGCAAAGAGACGAAATGGCATGGCGCGCGATTATCCGGCGCAGGCCGGACGGGCAGACAGGATCAGACGGTGGCCTGTGCGGTCAGCCGGTAGCCGGCGCCGCGCACGGTTTCCACCATCGTTGCGGCGGCGCCCAGCGATTCGCGCAGTCGCTTGACATGCACGTCGACGGTACGCTCCTCGATGTAGACATGGTCGCCCCACACCTTGTCGAGCAGCTGTGCGCGGCTGTGCACGCGTTCGGCATGCTGCATCAGGTAGCCCAGCAGCTTGAATTCGGTCGGCCCGACTTTCAGCGGGGCGCCCTGCCAGGTCACGCGGTGCGTGGCGGTGTCGAGCACCAGCTCGCCGATCTCGATGCGCTCGGTCGCCGTCTCCGGTGCACGGCGGCGCAGCACGGCACGGATGCGCGCGAGCATCTCCTGCGTGGAAAAGGGCTTGGTGATGTAGTCGTCGGCACCGGCATCCAGACCCGCGACCTTGTCGGGCTCGTCGCCACGTGCGGTCAGCATGAGGATCGGGATCACCTTGGTGCGTGGGTCCTTGCGCCAGTGGCGCGCAAGTTGCAGTCCGCTCTGGCCCGGCAGCATCCAGTCGAGCAGGATGAGGTCGGGCAGGAAAGCGTCGATCTCGCGCTGTGCTGCGGCGCCGTCCTCCGACCAGATCGGCTCGAAGCCGTTGTGGCGCAGGTTGACGGCGATCAGCTCGGCGATCGAGGATTCGTCTTCGACGATCAGGACGCGTGGTTTTTTCATTCGCTTTGGTGTGGCGCTACTGCAGCGCTGACTCGATTTCCTGCATCGAAGTGTGCCGCACGTCGGCACCCTTGACGATGTAGATGATGAATTCCGCAATGTTCTTCGCGTGGTCGCCGATGCGCTCGATGGCCTTGGCCAGGAACAGCAGGTCGAGGCTGGCGGAGATCGTGCGCGGGTCTTCCATCATGTAGGTGACCAGCTTGCGCACGAAGCCGTCGAACTCCTTGTCGATCAGGTCGTCGTCCTTGAGGATCGACAGCGCGGCCGCGGTGTCCAGGCGTGCGAACGCGTCGAGCGCCTTGCGCAGCAGGCCCGAGGCCATGTCGGCGGCGATGCGCAGTTCGGTCGACGGCAGCGCGCGGGCCGAACCGCTCTCGATGATCGACTTGACCATGCGCGCGATCTTGTTGGCCTCGTCACCCACGCGTTCGAGGTTGGCTGTGGTCTTGGAGATGGCGATCAGCAGGCGCAGATCGCGGGCGGTCGGCTGGCGACGCGCGATGATCGACGACAGTTCGCGGTCGATCTCGATTTCCATCGCATTGACGCGCACTTCCGTTTCCATCACGCGGTCGGCGGCTTCGGGGTCGAACTGCGCGAGTGCGTAGACCGCCTGGTGGATCTGGGATTCCACCATGCCGCCGAGTTCCATCACGCGCGAGGACACGCCATTGAGTTCGCTGTCGAACTGGCTGGACAAATGTTTTTCGGTCATAGGGTTACCTCTTGATTGGATTCAGCCGGAACACCGCGGAACCGGCTTTGCCGGGCCGCTGGTGTTGCCCCCTCAAGGGGGTTGGCGAAGCGACACGAAGTGCGCGGAGACTGGGGGTTCATCCGAACCTGCCGGTAATGTAGTCCTCGGTCTCTTTGCGCTGCGGCTTGAAGAACATCTGCTCCGTCGCACCGAACTCGATCAGGTCGCCCAGATACATGTAGGCGGTGTAGTCGCTGCAGCGGGCTGCCTGCTGCATGTTGTGGGTCACGATCACCACGGTGTACTCGCTCTTGAGCTCGGCGATCAGTTCTTCGATCTTGGCCGTGGAGATCGGATCCAGCGCCGAGCACGGCTCGTCGAGCAGCAGCACCTCGGGCTTGATCGCGATGCCGCGTGCGATGCACAGCCGCTGCTGCTGGCCACCGGACAGGCCGGAGCCACTTTGCTGGAGCTTGTCGCGCACTTCGGTCCACAGCGCCGCCTTCTTGAGTGCCCACTCGACACGGTCGTCCATGTCGCTGGCGCTCAGGTTTTCGAAAAGCTTCACGCCGAACGCGATGTTGTCATAGATCGACATCGGGAACGGGGTCGGCTTCTGGAACACCATGCCGATCTTCGCGCGGATCAGAGCCACGTCCTGCTTGGAGGTCAACAGGTTCTCGCCGTCCAGCGCGATGGTACCCTCGGCACGCTGCTCCGGGTAGAGCTCGAACATGCGGTTGAAGGTGCGCAGCAGCGTCGACTTGCCGCAGCCTGACGGGCCGATGAACGCCGTGACCTTGTTCTCCGGAATCTCCAGGTTGATGCCCTTGAGCGCATGGAACTTGCCGTAGTAGAAGTTCAGGTCCTTGACCGAGATCTTCGAACGTTCTGCTTGCGTGATGGTTGCTGGCATGCGTGTGCCTCTTTGTCTAGTGTTTGGAGCGGGTCAGGACCCGCGCAAGGATGTTGAGTCCGAGCACCGCGACGGTGATCAGGAACACGCCGGCCCATGCCAGCTTCTGCCAGTTCTCGTAGGGGCTCATCGCGAACTTGAAGATGGTCACGGGCAGGCTGGCCATCGGTTGCGAAAGGTCCGCCGTCCAGAACTGGTTGTTCAGCGCGGTGAACAGCAGCGGCGCGGTTTCGCCGGCAATGCGTGCCACGGCCAGCAGGATGCCCGTGACCACCCCAGCGCGGGCCGCGCGCAGCGTGATGCTCATGATGACCTTCCACTTGGGCGTGCCCAGTGCGTAGGCGGCTTCGCGCAGGCCAGGCGGCACCAGCTGCAACATGTTCTCGGTCGTGCGGATGACCACCGGAATCACGATCAGCGCCAGGGCCAGCGCACCAGCCAGTCCGGAGAAGGTCTTGAAATAGGCAACGACCACCGCGTAGACGAACAGGCCGATCACGATCGAGGGCGCCGACAGCAGGATGTCGTTGACGAAGCGCGTGACGGCCGACAACCAGCCCTTCGGGTTGTATTCGGCCAGGTAGATCCCGGCCATGATGCCGATCGGCGTGCCCACGAAGGTGGCCATGGCCACCATCACGAGCGAGCCGAAGAGCGCGTTGGCGATGCCGCCCTCTTCATTGGGCGGCGGCGTCATTTCGGTGAAAGTGGCGAGCGCGAGGCCGCCAATGCCCTGGCGCAGCGTTTCCCACAGGATCCACACGAGCCAGAACACGCCGAAGGTCATGGCCGCCAGGGACAGCGTGAGCGCGATTTGATTGACGCGCTTGCGGCTGGCGAAACGGGCGGCGCGCGTGGCGTTGAGCGTTTGCGCGGCCAGCAATTTTTCTGCAGTGGTCATGACTTGGTGCCTTCGCTCTTCTTCATGCGCTGGAGCAGCAGCTTGGACAGCGACAGCACGACGAAGGTGATGAAGAACAGGACGAGGCCGAGGTACATCAGCGCGGCCTGATGCAGGCCTGCGCCGGCTTCGGCGAACTCATTGGCCAGCGCCGAGGTGATGCTGTTGGCAGCCTCGAACACCGACAGCGAATTGAGCTGGTTGGTGTTGCCGATCACGAACGTCACCGCCATGGTCTCGCCCAGTGCACGGCCCAGGCCGAGCATGATGCCGCCCACGACGCCTGCCTTGGTGTAGGGCAACACGACCTTGGAGACCACCTCCCAGGTGGTCGAACCCAGGCCATAAGCCGACTCCTTGAGCAGCGGTGGCGTGACTTCGAACACATCGCGCATCACCGAAGCGATGAACGGAATGATCATGATGGCCAGGATGATGCCAGCCGACAGGATACCGATGCCCACGGGCGGGCCGGTGACCAGGCTGCCGAGAATGGGCACGCCGTGGAGCAGCTTTTGCAGCGGCTGCTGCACATAGGTCGACAGGATCGGCCCGAACACCAGCAGGCCCCACATGCCGTACACGATGGATGGCACGGCGGCGAGCAGTTCGATGGCGGTGCCCAGCGGACGCTTGAGCCAGGCCGGCGAGAGTTCCGTGAGGAACAGCGCAATGCCAAAGCTCACCGGAACGGCAATCACCAGTGCGATGAGCGACGTGGCCAGCGTGCCGTAGATCATCACCAGGCCGCCGTACTCGTCCTTGACCGGATCCCAGACGCTGCTCGTGAGGAAGCCCAGGCCATACTTCGAAATGGCAGGCCAGGCGCCGATGATCAGGGAGACCAGGATGCCGATGAGCATGGCCAGCGTCAGCAGCGCGGCGCCCTTGGCGGCCATGCCGAAGAGGCGATCGGTGCCTGCGCCGGTGCGCGGGCGCTTGGCCGGCGGCAGGTTGGAAGAAGCGCGCGCGCCGTCGGCCAGGCGGTCGACGGGCGATGCGGAAGTGGGGAAGGTGGATGACACAGGTCGCTCCAAATTCGGCGCGCCGTCGAGCGGGGGATGGCTCATGGGCGCGCCGTATTCTGATTACTTGACTGCGATGGCCTTGCCGGACGTGTCCTTGATCTCACCCCACGACTTGGCGATGATGGCCTTGACGCTGTCGGGCATCGGCACGTAGTCGAGGTCGTCGGCAGTCTTGTCGCCGGACTTGTAGGCCCACTCGAAGAACTTCAGCACGCTCGCAGCGTTGGCCGGCTTGTCCTGTACCTTCTGCATCAGGATGAAGGTGGCGCCAGTGATCGGCCAGGCACCCTTGTCGGCCTGGTTGGTCAGCACCTGATAGAAGCTCTTGTCCCACTGGGCGGCGCCTGCGGCGGCCTTGAACGCGGTGTCTTCTGGCGAGACAAAAGCGCCGGAGGCGTTCTGCATCTGCGCGAACGTCATCTTGTTCTGCTTGACGTAGGCGTATTCGACGTAACCGATCGAGTTGGGCAGCTGCTTGACGAAAGCGGCGACGCCTTCGTTGCCCTTGCCGCCGGTACCGACGGGCCAGTTCACTGCCGTGCCTTCACCGACCTTGCTCTTCCATTCGGTGTTGACCTTGCTCAGGTAGTTGGTGAACAGGAAGCTGGTGCCCGAACCATCGGCGCGGCGCACCGGAGCGATGGCGGCGTCGGGCAGTTCGAGCGAGCCGTTCAGTGCCTTGATGGCCGGATCGTTCCACTTGGTGATCTTGCCCAGGTAGATATCGCCCAGGACCTGGCCGCTCAGCTTGAGGTCGCCCGGCTTGATGCCCTGGATGTTGACCACGGGGATCACGCCACCGATGACGGTGG
The DNA here is from genome assembly GCF_030811835.1 of Variovorax ginsengisoli. Lineage (GTDB taxonomy): Bacteria > Pseudomonadota > Gammaproteobacteria > Burkholderiales > Burkholderiaceae_C > Variovorax > Variovorax ginsengisoli_C. The sequence continues at coordinate 158,140 of NZ_JAUSRO010000004.1, forward strand.
GGAACTGCGTCAGGCCCTTGGCGGCCAGTTCGTCGTCCTTGAGTGGTGCATCGGAAGCGCCGAAATCGACGGTCTTGGCTTCGATCTGCTTGAGGCCGGCACCCGAACCCACCGACTGGTAGTTCACCTTGACACCGGTGGCCTTGTTGTAGTCACTGGCCCACTTGGAATACAGCGGCGCCGGGAAGCTGGCGCCTGCGCCGGTCACATCCTGTGCGAAAGCCGGGACATGGGCGAAGGCGGCGGCCACGAAGCTGGCTGCTGCGAATTTGATGGTGGTTTTCATGGAGCTTCCTTTGTGAAGAGCAATCGATCCCGGATTCGGGTTGATGCGGACTTTAGAAAGCTTCTGTGACAACGATATGACACCCCGCGCCACGAGGGAAAAGCCCTCTTTTTCCAGGCGTGCTCTGTGACGCTGTCATACAAACGTCACGCAATGACTGCGCGGCTGCGGCTACCATCGACGCACATGCAAAACGGTACCCTCCTCGCCGCAGTCGATCTCGGCTCCAACAGTTTTCGCCTCGAAATCGGGCGGGTCGATCACGGCCAAATTCATCGCACGGAGTACCTCAAGGAAACCGTGCGGCAAGGCAACGGTTTGGACAGTGCTCGCAATCTGACGCCGGAAGCCATGCAGCGCGGCTGGGACGCGCTGGCACGCTTTGGAGAGCGGCTGGCCGGCTTCAAGCGCTCGCAGGTGCGCGCCGTCGCCACGCAGACGCTGCGCGAAGCGCGCAACCGCGACGAATTCCTGCTGCGCGCGCGCACTGTGCTGGGGTTCGGCATCGACGTGATTCCCGGCCGCGAAGAGGCACGCCTCATTTACCAGGGCGTGGCGCACATGCTGCCTCACAACGAGGCATCCGACCGGGAACGGCGGCTGGTGGTGGACATCGGCGGTCGCTCGACCGAGATGATCATCGGCCATGCACTCACGGCACAGGTGATGGAGTCGTACCGTGTGGGCAGCGTTGCGTGGTCGATGAAGCATTTCCCGCAAGGGCAGTTCACGCCTTCAGCCTTTCGCTCGGCCGAAATCGCGGCCAAGGCGGTGCTCGACGACGCCCTGGGTACCTATTCGTCCGATCAATGGGACGTGGCGTATGGTGCTTCCGGAACGATCGGTGCCGTGAGTGACGTGCTGGTGGCTTCCGGGGCGCCGGTGGGTGTGGTCACCCGCGAAGGGCTCGACTGGCTGCTGGAGCGGCTGCTCAAGGCCGGCAGCGTTGACAAGCTTCGCATCGATGGCATGCGCGAAGACCGCAAGGCAGTGATCGGCGGTGGCGTCAGCGTGCTGCGCGCAGTGTTCGACCTGCTGGACATCCGCGAGATGAAGGTGGCCCAGGGTGCGTTGCGCCATGGCGTGCTCTACGAATTGCTCGAACGCGACGACAGCGTGGCCGATCTGCGCGCGGCGACGGTGGCTCGGCTGGCAGCGCGTTTCGAGGTCGATGCGGCGCAAGCCCAGAGGGTGAGCCAGTGCGCGGCCGCGCTGTACCTGCAGATCGACCCGAGCGCCCGGGATGCCAGCAACGCCAGCCGTTCGGGCCGGGCGCTGCGCAAGTTGGGTTGGGCCGCGCAGTTGCACGAAATCGGCGCCCACATCTCGCACAGCGACTATCACAAACACGGCGCGTACATTCTGGACAACGCGGACGCGCCCGGCTTCGCGACCAACGAACTGCACCAGCTCAGCCAGCTCGTGCTCGGTCATCGCGGCAAGCTGCGCAAGCTGGAAGCCGCGCTCGAAGACGAAGTGATGGTCGCGCAACTGCTGGCGCTGCGCCTGGCGGTGATCCTGTGCCACGCACGCCGTGATCCCGATCCGCAAGCGCTGAAGGTCGCCGCCTCGGGACGCGTCTTCACGCTCAGCTGCAACAAGGGTTGGCCCGAAGCCTACCCCCAGTCTGCGCATCTGCTGCGCGAAGAGATGCTGGCCTGGCAGAAGACCAACTGGCGCGTCGAACTGCCTGCGGGCTTCTGAGGCGCCGCGCTCGTTACAGCAGTTCTGGCGCCTGCACTGTGACGACCACCGTCTGCACGTCGCCGTCGCGTTCACGCGTGCGAATCCACCAGACGGACCCCTTGCGCACCGGGCAGCTTTCCTGCTGCAAGCCCAGCAGCACGGAAATGGCCTGACCGAGCGCCGGCTGGTGGCCGATCACCAGCACCACCGAACGCCCGTTGGGCCAGCCTGCCGCCTCCAGCAAAGCTTCGGGCGTGGTGTCGGGTGCGAGTTCGGCGCGCAGCTTGTACTTGCGGCCCAGCGCCAGCGCCGTCTGCTCGCAGCGGCGCGCAGGACTGCACACGATGCGGGTGCCTTCAGGCAGCTGGCGGTCGAGCCAGCCGGCCATGCGCTTGGCCTGCTTTTCGCCTCGCGCGGTCAATGAACGCTGCATGTCGTCGCAGCCTTCGGTCCAATCGTCAGCCTCGGCATGTCGCCAGAAAATGAGGTCCATATGCAATCTCCGTGGGGATGCGGTCGGTGCGCGTCAAGCGCGGCCGCCGCGGTGCAGTCCGCGCGAGGCATAGCGGCCCATCAACGCGGCCTGCGCGCCGTGCGCTTCGATCGAGCGCGAAGCGCCCTCTTCACCCGGATGGGTGTCACCGTCGACACGGCGGTAAATGCCGTCGGCACCCAGGTCCCAGGCATCGCGGCCATCGTGCAGGTAGGCCACCAGGCATTCGTCGATGAGGCGCTGGCGCAGGCTCGGGTCGGTCACCGGCCAGGCCAGCTCGACCCGGCGCATCATGTTGCGGTTCATCCAGTCGGCGCTCGACAGGTACAGCGACTCGTCCTTGCCATTGCGGAAATAGAAGACCCGCGAATGCTCCAGGAAGCGGCCGATGACCGAGCGCACGCGGATGTTGTCGGTGAGGCCGGGCACCTGCGCCGGCAAGGTGCAGGCACCGCGCACGATCAGGTCGATCTTCACGCCCTTCTGCCCGGCGCGAACCAGCGCTGCAATGAGCGCGTCGTCCGTCAGCGCGTTCATCTTGGCGACGATGCGGGTCGGTTCACCCTGCTCGGCCGCTGCACCGAGTGCATCGATCTGCGTGACCAGGTTGCGGTGCAGGTCGAAGGGCGCCAGCCACAGCCGGTTGAGCTTGGGCAGGCGACTCTGGCTGGCCAGGTGCACGAACACGGCTTCCATGTCGGCAGTGAGCAGCGCGTCGGTCGTGAGGTGGCTGATGTCCGTGTAGAGCTTGGCCGTACGCGGGTTGTAATTGCCGGTGGAGAGATGGCCGTAGCGACGCATCTGCTTGCCCTCGCGGCGCGTCACCAGCAGCATCTTGGCATGCGTCTTCAGGCCGACGACGCCGTAGACCACCTGGGCGCCGATCGACTCGAGCATCTCGGCCCAGTTGATGTTGGCTTCTTCGTCGAAGCGCGCCTTCAGCTCGACCACCACCATCACCTCTTTGCCGCGGCGCACGGCTTCGCGCAGCAGGTCCATCAGCTCGGAATCCGTTCCGGTCCGGTAGATGGTCTGCTTGATGGCCAGCACCTGCGGGTCATTCACCGCCTCGCGCAGGAAGGCCAGCACGCCGTCGAAGCTCTCGAACGGCTGGTGGATCAGCACGTCGCTGCGCTGCAGCCGGTCGAAAAAGGACTGGCCGGGCGACAGCGTGACCGGGAACGAGGGCTGATAGGGCGTGAAACGCAGGGCCTGGAAGCGGGGCTCGTCGATCAGGTCGATGAGCTGGGTCAAGCGGGCCAGGTTGACTGGCCCATGCACGCGGTACAGCGCCTGCGCGGGCAGGTTGAACTGCGCCAGCAGGAAGGTCGCGAGCGATTCGGCGCAGCTGGCCGACACTTCCAGCCGCACGGCCTGCCCGTAGTGGCGATGCTGCAGCCCCTGGCGCAGGGCAGTTCGCAGGTTCTTGACGTCTTCCTCGTCCACGGCGAGATCGGAATGGCGGGTGACACGGAACTGCGAGAACTCACCAACCTCCCGGCCCGGGAACATGCTCGAGAGATGGGCGCGCACGATGCTCGACAGCGCCACAAACAACGTCTTGCCACCCGACACCTTGGCCGGCATGCGGATCAGGCGCGGCAGCACGCGCGGCACCTTGAGAATGGCGATCGGATTCTCGCGGCCGAAGGCGTCCTTGCCGCCCAGGCGCACGATGAAGTTCAGCGACTTGTTGGCGACCTGCGGAAACGGGTGCGACGGATCGAGCCCGACCGGAATGAGCAATGGCCGCACTTCACGCTCGAAGTAGTCGTACACCCACTTGCGTTGCAGCGGCGTGCGCTCGCCGTGCGAAATGATATGCAGGTCGTGGACGGCAAAGGCCGGCATCAGCGCATCGTTGTACAGCGCGTACTGCTTGGCCACCAGCGCATGGGCGGCAGCCGACAGCTTTTCGTACGATTCGATCGAATAGGCGCCGGCCTGGTCGCCGACGCTGTCGGCGATGAGATGGGGTGCTACGCGGACTTCGAAGAATTCGTCGAGATTGGACGAAACGATGCACAGATAGCGCAGTCGTTCGATGAGTGGAACTGTGGAGCGTTCGGCCCAGTCGAGCACGCGCTCGTTGAACGCCAGGATGCTGTGGTCGCGATCGAGAAGGGTCAGCGTGGGCGCCGCCGGGGCTGCCTCACGCACTGCAGGGGGAGACGACATGGTCACGGATTCTGGAACATCGGGCACCGAGGTGCTAGCCGGTGGAAATATGACAGTGTCGACGGTGCACATGACTTATTTGTGACAGGCGTCACAAATCTTCAGTTGCCTAGAAAGTGCTTCCGGTAGCGCGCAGGCAGATCGTCGATGCGCATCAGCATGGGCAGGTCGGCGGTGTTGAAGTCAGGGTCCCACGCTGGCGCACCCAGCACCTTGGCTCCCAGCCGCAAGTAGCCCTTGATCAGCGCCGGCGGCTCGACGACCAGTTGGCCGTCCAGGCGGTCTACCGGCAACGGCAGGCGCGGCTGCACCTGGTACTGGATCGGCGCCATGTGCGTAGCCGAGAGTTGACGCCAGATGCTGGCAGCGGCATCGCCACTGGTCACGCCGTTGTGCGACATCGGTATGCTGGCGCAGCCGATCATCGTGTCCAGCCGGTTGCGGTGCATGAAACCGGCCAGCGCGCCCCAAAGGGCGAGGATGACTCCGCCCTGGCGGTGGTCGCGGTGCACGCAGCTACGACCCAGTTCCACCATGCGCTCGCGCAGGTCGCGCAGCCGGGTCAGGTCGAACTCGGTGTCGCTGTAGGTGCTGCCGACACGGCGCGCCTGTGCCGGGGTCAGCACACGGTAGGTGCCAATGACCTGTCCGCTGGCCTCGTCGCGCACCAGCAGATGCTCGCAAAAATCGTCGAACAGGTCGATGTCGTGGCCTGCGAGCGATGTCGTCAGGCGTGCACCCATCTCACCGGCAAACACATCGTGACGCAGACGCTGTGCCGCGCGCACATCGTCCTGGTGGCGCGCCCAGCTCACGGTGATGCCCGGCGTCGAACCCGCAGCCACGGCCACGGCCGGTGGCACGATCGGGGCCGGTTGCGGCACCGCAACCTGCGTCGGCGCGATCGCGGCATGGACGACCGCCGGACGGGCCGGCTCGGGCGCACGCCAGAAGGTGGCACGCACGCCCAGTTGGGAAATCGGGAACATCGGGTTGGGAAGTTCTTTCATTGGAACCCTTTCTGCGCCCAAGTCTGGCGAACCGCGATGAACAGCGCATGTCAGCGGCGTGGCAGTTGCGTGACGTCCAGGCGCCTGTGCAGTTCTCCGGCAGCGGCCAGCAGCACATATGTATATGCTGACGCCACTCTTTTTCTCGGATCGCAGCGCCATGTCCCAAGCTCCCATCGACGTCTATTCCTGGCCTACACCCAACGGCCACAAAGTCCACATCATGCTCGAGGAGTGCCGCCTCCCTTACGTGGCCCATCCGGTGAACATCGGCAAGGGCGAACAGTTCGCCGCCGACTTTATGGCGATCAGCCCGAACAACAAGATCCCCGCCATCACCGATCCCGTGGGTCCCGGCGGCAAGCCGATCTCGCTGTTCGAGTCGGGCGCCATCCTGGTGTACCTGGCGGGCAAGACCGGCAAGTTCATGCCTGCGGGCGACCGCGCGAAGTACGACGTGCTTCAATGGCTGATGTTCCAGATGGGCGGCGTTGGCCCCATGCTCGGCCAGGCGCACCACTTTCGCATGTACGCGCCGGAGAAGCTTCCCTATGCCATCGAGCGTTACACCAACGAAGCCAGGCGCATCTACGGCGTGATCGACAAGCAGCTGTCAAAGAACAGGTTCATCGCCGGCAGGACCTACTCCATCGCCGACATCGCCATCTTCCCCTGGCTGCGAAGCTGGGAGAATCAGGGCATCGTGCTCACCGACTACCCTCACTTGAAGACCTGGTTCGATGGCATTGCTGCACGCCCCGCCGTGCAGCGCGGGGTGAAGGTACTGGCCGACCTGCGCACCCCCATCACCGGCGACAAGGAACGCGAGATCCTGTTCGGCAAGACGCAGTACCAGAAGCGTTGACGAAAGAGTTTTTCAGAAATTCCAGACACCCCGAAAATCCACGCTATAATCAAAGGCTTGTCGGGGCGTAGCGCAGCCTGGTAGCGCATCTGCTTTGGGAGCAGAGGGTCGTGAGTTCGAATCCCACCGCCCCGACCATAGAAAAGTGAATGCCCGCAAGGACTTAGGTTCTTGCGGGCATTTTGCTTTTGCGAAGGATCGCGTCCAACCGTTGAAGGTTGATCTAACGGCCATCACTCCCCACACCAGAGGTTCGGAGCCGGTTCGCACCAACGTGGCCTACCCATATACCGAGCGCCCCCCGCCGCACGTGCATCACATGCCAGCCCTCCGTGCGCAGGTCGATCGCGCCGCCGACGAGCATCTTGGCGAAGCTCAGGCGGCTGATGCCTAGGGATGTTCATCCAATACTGGGCATCTTTCCGGCAACTGGACCCAGGCCAGCGCCTGCATGCCCCCCCAGAATTCTTCAGGGCCAAACCACATGCAGAACGGAGATAGCGTCTGAGCACACATGGATGCTGAGCATGCCAGGTTCGAATCCCACCGCCCCGTCCCTCAAAAAGCCTCATTCAGGGGCGCACGGAGCCAGTTGGCAGCGGCCCTTCAGCAGATCAAACATCTGTAACAGATTCAACAACCATCGCGTTACCAGCTGGTACCTGTCAGAAGATTTGTTTCATACGCACACAACATCGCGTCGGATTCAGCCGCAAACCCCATAGGCCATGGATGCCCGGGGACATAGCATGTCCACGTTGAAAAAAGACTACAAGTTTGGCGTCGAACGCCGATAGAGAGCCTCATGAATTGGAAAATCAATGCCGCATTGGCCTTTGCGGCCTTTGTTCTCGCCGCACTCGTGGTCCTCGTCCCTATGGACCACGATGTGTCGCTGATACCGGGGATGGCGCTCATGGGCGTCGTCCTGGTCCTGATAGGAAGCCTTGTTGTCGGTGGCGTGCGCCTGCTCAAGGCCAAACTGCGGCCACGCAGGCGCCATACGCATACGGCGCGTTGAGGTCCCCAGACCGATGTACCAAGCAGGAAGTCCAGACAGTGGCGCAGTGATGCATCCGTCACGTGTAAACCCGGAGATTCGCTTCCTACAGGAGTTCGAGGATTTGCCCCATTACGAAAACTCGGCACAAGTCGCAAACTGAAAGTGTTGTTTCTTAATACATCAACAAAAAAATAGACCGAAGGGGCATCCCATGTTCACGTTCCTTGTAGTTTCGTTGCTCGTCATCTACGCGCTTTTTGGTCTGGGTATCCTCAGCATGGCGCGTGCAGCATCTGTGTCGGACGAGGCGATGGAAGCGCACTCCGCGTACCAGGGCACGACACATCCCGTACGCACCCAGTCTCGACGCATGCAAGACCGGCACGCCAGCCCACGCACCGCTCAGATGCCCGTTTCAGGCCTCGCTTCGGGCATGGTGCACAGAGAGCCATAACGGCAGCATGTCGGGTGCCATGGGCTTGCCCACGAGGAAGCCCTGCAACTCGTCGCATCGCGCGGCGCGCAGCGTCTGGGCCTCTTCGTCTGTTTCGACGCCTTCGGCAACCACCTGCAAACCCAGCGCGTGCCCCAGTCCGATCACGGCACGCGCAATGGCCATACCCGTCACATCTTCATCGGTGGGATGAACGAACGAGCGGTCCACCTTGAGCTTGTCGATAGGAAAACGATGAAGGTAATTCAGGCTTGAGTAGCCCGTGCCGAAATCGTCGATGGACAGCATCACACCCAGTGCCTTCAACGCCCGCAATTGCGCAAGCGTCTCGGCCGTCGCATCCATCAAGCTGGATTCGGTCAGCTCGATTTCAATGTCGGATGGCTGCACACCCCTCGTCTGCATCGCCTCGCGCAATTTGTCGATCAAGGCGGAATCGCGCAACTGGAGCGCGGACATGTTGACGGAGACCGGCACGCGGCCCAAGCCCTCTCGCTGCCATATCGCATGTTGTTCGCAGGCCTGGCTGATGACCCAATCGCCGATCGCGACGATCTGCCCCGACTCTTCCGCAATGGGAATGAATTCGGCGGGCGGTACGCTGCCCAGTTCGTCGTTGCGCCAGCGCAAGAGTGCCTCGACGCCCGTGAGCGCGCCAGTGACGGCATGCACCCGTGGCTGGTAGTGCAGCGTCAGCTCGTCGCGTTCAATGGCGTGGCGCAGCTTCGACTCGACGTGCAGGCGCTGCTGGGCCCGCTCGTTCATATCGGAAGTGAAGAAGCGCGCCATGTCGCGTCCGTTGGCCTTGCTCTGGTACATCGCCACGTCGGCGTGGCGCATGAGCGTGTCGATGTCCTGCGCATCGTCCGGGTAGATCGCAATGCCGACGCTGCAGGATACATGGAGCTCCGCGCCGCCGACGTCATGCGGTTTGCGGATGCGCGGCACGAGACGGCGCTCCACCACGTTGAGGATCTCGTGCGCGTCGGCCACCCCGTTGAGCACAATCACGAACTCATCGCCGCCCAGCCGGCTGACGGTGTCGATGGAGCGCACCGATTCGGTCAGACGCCGCGCGACCGACCTCAAAAGGCCGTCGCCGACATGGTGGCCCAGTGAATCGTTGATGTTCTTGAAACGGTCGAGGTCGATGAACAGTACGCCCACGCGCTGTCGGGTGCGCTGCGCCTGCTGAATCGCCATACGAAGCCGCTCGATGCACAGCGAACGGTTGGGCAGCTCGGTGAGCACATCATGATGTGCGAGAAAGCGGATGCGCTCCTCGCTGCGCTTGCGGTCACTGATGTTGATCGACGTGAAGATGTAGTGCGAAATGTGCTCGGGGCCATCGCGCACCACGCTCGCCACCAGCCAAGCGGGGTAATGGGTGCCGTTGCGTCGGCGGACTTCCACTTCGCCCTGCCAGGACGATCGCAGATCGAGCATGGGCCACATCAGGTCGAAATGCATGGTGTCATCTTCGATCAGCACGTCGGGAGCCTCGCCCGCCAGGGTGCGCAGCTCATGACCCGTCTGGCGGCACATGGCGCGGTTGACGGTAAGGATCCTGTGGTCCTTGTCGATGATCATGATGCCTTCGGACGACGCCTCGAACACCTTCGCCCACAGCTCCAGGCGCTGCTCCATCTGCTTGAGATGGTTCACCGGCGTGAAGGCCGTCAGCACCGCGTCCTGCCCCTGGTAGGTCAGCCGGCGCGCCGACAACACGGCCCACGATGGCTCGATGCCACCGCGCCACCGCACCTCGAACTCGTCGACGGCCTTATGGTCGGCCAGTTGTTGGAAGAACCGGGCGCGCACCGACGGTTCGAGTCCGTGCGCCCACGGATCGCGCGTGCTCCCGTTCAGCCAGGCCTGCGCTGGCGGGTTGGCATTGAGTACCTCGTGGCCGGGAATGGCGGTGACCATCATGGGAATCGGAATGGCCGCGACCAGATCGCGCTGCGCCTCGGCTGCGCGCGCGGTGGCCGCGAGTTCCTGCTGGATGCGCCGTTCACGGTCCAGCTGGGCAAGCATGTCGTTGAAGCCCAAGACCAGCCGGCCTATTTCGTCGCCACTGTTCCACTCGGCACGCAGGCTGTGGTCGCCGGTGCGGCGCACCGTGTCCACCACGTCCGACAACCGACGCAGAGGCTTTGCGATCTGCCTCGCCACGTAGAACACCGCCGTCAGAATCAGCAGCAACAACGTCAGCGCCGTGCCCAGGTGCAGCCACATGCGATGAAAGAACCCTCGTTCTCGCGTCTGCAGCATCGTGCCCAATTCGGCATTGCCCAGCGTCCATGCATGGTCGAGGTCGCTGAACAGCGCCTGCTGCGCGGCGTCGAAAGCCGATGCAGCGCTGGCATCGGTGGTTTCGAGCCGCTGGCGCGCGGCACGGCGGAACCGGTCGATGCCCGCGGCCAGGCGCTTGCGGGATGCGCCCAGCCTGTCGCGCAACTGTCCGTTTGCAGCCACGAAGGCCTCGCCGTAGTCGCTCTCGATGCCCGCGGCGACAGCGTCTATTCGACCCTCCAGGGTGAAATACTGGGCGCGAATGTCGGCTGCAGTCAATCCGTCGGGGCCCGGTGTCTGCAGCCGCGCAGCCATGCTCGAACCCAGTTCCATCAGTTCGGGAAAGCGCAACAGCACCAGCGACATCGTGTAATAACTGTCGAGGTCGGGATCCAGAATGAGGTTGGACTGATTGCCGATGCGCGTGACAAGCGCTCGCCCCTGTTCGAGCGCGTCCAGCGCGCCGGACACTTGTCTTGCATCACGCTGCCCTCCTTCCTCTGTGCCCACTCCTTCCTGCGCAGCAGTCACCGCACGGCGAAACCCAAGGCTGGGCTCGGCGGTCCGCATGCCGTCACCGAGTTGACGTTCGACCTGTGCCAGCACAGCGTCACTCGCCACACGGGCCTCTCGCCACCCCGCAAGTGCCAGCAGGCTAGGCTGAAGCTCCTTGATGTAAGCCAGCCCTGTCATCTCCTTGCGCCCGAAATCGATCGCAATGAACTTCTCGTTGATCAATATCCCGCTGATGAAGATGACGGCCGTGAGATCCAACAGGTAGATGACCAGCAGTTTGCGCCCGACACTCAACCTGCCCAAGCGACGAGAAATGATTTGCAACATGTGACTCCCCAACGAAGACAAATGTATGCAAATTACTGACCTTTGACGCGCAAGCTGGCCGGAAAATTAGAATTAGACCCGTGTCGACTTCAAAAATCCTGCGGTGTTCTCGTCGAGACCAGGTTCGACCTCCTCGTTGTGCTCACCCTCGCGTGGAGCACCGGGGATCTCACCGGCTGGAAAATCGGGTTCCACGGGCAGTGGGACGGGGGCGTCGCTGGGCGAGGCGGGAGACGTGGGGCGCATGGAAAATCCTGACAGGGTGAAGATGATCTTGAAATAATAGGTCGCAAGGCCTTTTGCCCGCGTAGGCGCCCCACCGATTGACCTGTGGTCGGCGCCGTCGCCCGCTTCGTGCAGCCTCCGTGAGGCAACAGGGCGAACACGCGCAGGAGCGTTAGAATCGCGCCGTCTTGTTGACGGGCGTACGCAAATGCCCGGCCGGCAATTTCTCACTATCTGTCCGTAGCTCAGTTGGATAGAGCATCGGCCTTCTAAGCCGAATGTCGGGGGTTCGATCCCCTCCGGACAGGCCACATATATGGTTGATGTATCGCAGATGGGCGAGCCGGCCGGTCTACCCGCAGGCCGCTACCCGCCCAAAGTCTCCCAAATTGCCCGGCACGATCAAGGTCCTCTGTGGGGCACCTCGGTGCTTGGCCCGCCTCGTGCGGGCCTTTTTTCGTCCGCTCGCGCCAACGCACCTTCTTTGTAAGCCGCGTCAAACACTCTTGACATTTTGGACACCCCTGCCCAGCGCCCGGTCGGTAGAGTCGACCTTGGTTTCTCCATGGGACGTTTCCAGATGACGTTTCTTCAGCCCGCCAGCGTGCGGGCTGTTTTTTTGGGGACGTAGGGCCCGGTCGACAACGCGCAGCAGGCGTGGCACTGACGCGCTCAAAGCACCTTCACCGCGCGACCGATGAACTGGATCGGTCCGGTGGGCCGGTTCAGCGGCGACCCATTGGGAGGCTCCAGCGTCAGCTCGAAAAGCTGGTTGGGTTCGAGCGGTGGCAGCCGATCGATCGGCACGCGCAAGGTCTGGCCCGGCTTGACCAGGCCCAGCGACACCGGACCGGCCCAACCGTCGGCCTTGGTCCAGAACTGCAGCGACTTCTCCTGCGGCACCTCGGTCGCGCCCAGCGGAATCAGACTGAGCTGATGGTTATCGGCGGTGGCCGTCTGCACCACCCACCCCGGTGCTTTGTCCTGCGGCGCGACCAACACGACCATGTATTGCGGCGTGACCGGCGCACCCAGGCGGGTCACGAGCACCGCAGCGAGCACCGCGGCCGCGGCGAAGCCGGTGCCGGCCAGCCCGCGCCAAAGCCCGAGATGATTCCACCAGCCGCTGCGTGCCGTCTTCTGGCGCACGGCCGCGGCGTTCGGCGCCGCACCCGTGATGCCATTGACGCTGTCGTGGATGCGCGGCCACAGCTGCGCCGAAGGCTGTACCGGCGGCGCCAGGGCCGTGAGCGGCATCAGCCGGGCCTCCCAGGCATCCACCGCCTGCCGCAGTGCAGGCTCGGTCGACATGCGCTGTGCGACGGCGTGTCGCGCCTGCGCGGACAGCGTGCCCAGGACGTAGTCGCCGGCCAGCGCGTCGAGCGACTCGTCAGGCGAATCGTCAGGCGGTAGTGCGGCCTGATCGGACATCGTGCTCATGCCATGCACTCCCGCAGCATGCGCATCCCGCGCTGGATCCAGGTCTTGACCGTGCCCAGCGGCGTACGGGTGCGTTCGGCGATCTCGCTGTGCGAGCAACCGTCGACATAGGCGTAAAGGATGCAGTTGCGGCGCTCGGGCTCCAGGCTCGCCAGGCAGCCCTGAAGACGGCCGAGGTCGGCACGCAATTCGAAGGGATCGGCCGCGGCAGCGTGCGCACGCAGGGCGGCGTCGTCCTGAATGGCGGCCGACGCTTCCTCATCGACCGGCACTTCGCGCGCGCTGCTACGGACGCGGTTGAGCGCCGCATGGCGAACCACGCTGTAGATCCAGCCGCGGCCTGCGCCGCGCGACGGATCGAAGGTTCCGGCCCGCTGCCAGATACTGATGAAAGCGTCGTGCAACACATCCTCCGCATGCTGGTGCTGGCGCACGATGCGCAATGCCACCCCCAGCAGGTAACGGCCTTCGCGTTGGTAAAGTTGCTGCAACGCGCCCTGGTCGCCCCGGGCGCAGGCCACGAGCGCAGCGTCATAGTCGAAAGGGTCGTCGGCGGTCACGGTCGGCGGCAGGGAGGGATGGATCGAACCTCATGGTAGTCGACCGGTGCCCGCCGACACCGGCCGTGTTTCCCCCCATTCCGCAGGGTCAGGCGGCTTTCCAGAAGATGTAATCGGCCTGGTACTTGACCGTCTGCTTCTGGCCCTTGGTCATGGGCGTGCAGGGCGTCGAAGGCGCCACGCCGCCACTCAATGCCACGCGCTGGATGTAGGTCACGCCGCTCATGGCGCCCATGCCCATGGCGGGGTTGGCTTTCACCAACTGGTATGGCAGGCTGGTCGGGCCCGACGGCGCAACGGCCAGTTGGGTGGCGGTCAGCTTGGAACCATCCATCGACTCCCAGGTGGCCGGGGGGCCGTAGTACCTGCCGACCTGCTTGCCACTGCGGTCGTTCAGCGCCGCGTTGGGGCCGACGAACACCCATTCGGTCTGGCCAGGCATGTTGGCCTTGTCCCGGCATTCGTAGGTGATGTCGCCCACGCCCACGGTTTCCAGCGCAACCCGGTTGCCGGCGGGCACCTGAATGCTCGGCGGCAGGCTGGCTTGCGAAAAAGTCGGCGCCATGGTGCTGCTGCCCATCGACCCACAGGCTGTCAACAGTGCGGCTGCGGAAACAGCGCCCCATGCGGCGGCGGGACGGACGGAAGTGATGAAGGACATGTTCTTCTCCAGTGGGTTTGAAAGGGTCAGCAGCGGCTGCTGCTGCATGTACTACCCACCGGTTCCTCGTTCGGATGCACCCCGCGAAAAAAATGATTCAGCGGATGGTCAGGGGGCCGCCGGACCGAAGCGCGGCACGCGATTTTCCATGTTGGCGCGCACGGCCTCGGCCTGATTCGCGCTGCCGATCAGCCGCTGCTGCTCGACCGACTCCGCCATCAGCAACTCAGCCGCGCCGAGGTCCAGCGACGCGTTGAGCAGCCGCTTGCCGCCACGGATGGCATCAGGGCTCTTGGCCGCGATCTCGTGGGCCAGCGCCAGCGCGTCGGTCAGCGGCTCGGCCGACAGGCGCGTGGCAAAGCCGATCTGCAGCGCCTCTTCGCCCGTGAAGATGCGTCCGGTCCAGGTCAGCTCGCGCACCACATCGGCCCGCGCGAGCCCGCGCATGAGCACCATACCTGCCATGTCCGGCACCAGGCCCCATTTGATCTCCATCACCGACATGCGGGTGTCGGGCGCCACGATGCGGATATCGGCACCGAGCGCCACCTGAAGGCCGCCGCCGAAGGCCACGCCATGCACGGCGGCAATCACCGGCACCGGCACGGCGCGCCACACCATGGCGACCTGCTGCGCCGCGTTCGAGATGCCGTGCGTGCGCGTCAACAAGTCGGTGCCGGCCGCACCATCGCCGAGCACGTCGGCGGCAGCCCCTTGGCCCATGCGCTCGAAGGACTGCATGTCGAGCCCCGCGCAGAAGGCCTTGCCGCGGCCGGCGATGACCACCGCGCGCACCTGCGCATCGCTGCACAGCCGCGTGCCGGCTTCGATCAGCGCGTCGAACATGGCCGGGTCCAGTGCGTTCATCTTGTCGCTGCGCACCAGTTGCAGCTCGACCACGCCATCGGCATGGCGCGTCGATTCGATACGGTCGTTCATGGTGTCTCCAGAGTTTTTGGCGACGCGAGTATCGGCGCTGGATGACGGTCCAGCCTGTCACGCTCCGGTCAGCCGGTTCAGGGTTTACTGCCATTTCGGCAGCGGTTTCGAAAACGTTTGGCATGCCCCAGCGCTATCGCATGCGCGACTGTCATAAATCTGTCATATGAAGATTGCGACAATCGTTAACTAAAGCTCGCATGCGCGCAACCGATAGCCAGATAAAAGGCGACGCGCGCTGCTGATCCCACATCCACTCACTCCGAGGAAAACGCCATGAATGCCATCAAGTCCGCAAGAAAATTCATCGTCGCCAACCCTGCCAGCGAGTCTTCACGCACGCTCGCACTGCTGGTGCTCTCGCTCGAATCGGAGACTCAGTTCAACGTCACGGAGCTTTACAAGCTCGACCTGGAAACCTTCGATCTCGCCATCGACGTGCTCAAGCAATGGCGCATCGACCGTTACTACGCGGGCAAGGCCAAGCTGTTTGACCTGTCGCTGCAGGTCAGCTCGCTGCCTGATTGAAAAGCGTTCTCCGCGAACTCCTTAAACTGGGCCCATCACCCCGTTCCCAGGAGACGCACACATGAAGATTCTTTTGCCCATCGATGGATCGACCGCCTCGCTCGAAGCCATCCATCACGCAACGCAACTCGTGCAAGCCGGACTGCAGGCGAGCTTCGTCCTCGCCAACGTGCAGGCACCGGCCAATTTCTATGAACTGGTCTCCACGCCCGATGCGGCGTCGTTGGAAGAAGTGAGCCAGGCTGCCGGTGCGCATGCGCTCGCTCAGGCACAGGCGCTGATGCAGGGCGCCGGCCTCGACTTCGAAAGCGAAGTCGCGTCGGGCGATCCCGGCAACGTGCTGGTCGAGATTGCAGAGCGCTACGGCTGCGACATGGTCATCATGCAGACGGGGGGCGCGGGCGAGCTGCGCCAGGCGTTGCTGGGCTCGGTGTCACATTCCGTGGTACATGGCGCCCACGTGCCAGTGACACTCGTGAACACCAGAGCGCGCTAGAACGCTAGGGCGGGCCGTTGCGCAGACGGTCCTCGCGCTTGAGGGCCAGATAGCTCGCGAGATCGATTTCGTGGAGCTGGCGCGGATACCGCTCCGTCGCCTCGTACCAGGCCAGCAGGCGCGCGTCCTGCTGCTGCGGCGCGGGCACATCCATCGCGGACAGGTAGGCTTCGACGGCCAGGAAATAGCGCATCGCATTGCGCTCGACGAGTCCGCGCGTGCCACGGATCCAGTCGGTCTCTCCGCCAGGAAGCCGGCCCAATGCCGTGAAGCCAACCTTGTCGCTGCCGAAGGTCGCCAGATACGCCTGCGTGGCCACGCGTGCCACCAGGTTGTGTTCGTAGGCGTAGCTGAAATGCAGAAAGGTCCGGCCATTGCGCAGGCGCACGGCTTCCAGCACCACACGGTAACTGCGCGTCCCCAGCGGTCCGCTCTCCGCGCTCAGTTCCACGGCCATGTAGTCGGGGTCCATGGCGATCGTGCGATAGAGGAATGGCAGCGTGAACGCGCTGTCGACCGGCTTGTCGTACCGGCGCACCACACTCAACGTCAGCACCTCTCGGCCCGAATCGGTTGCCACCTG
The DNA here is from genome assembly GCF_030811835.1 of Variovorax ginsengisoli. Classification (GTDB taxonomy): domain Bacteria; phylum Pseudomonadota; class Gammaproteobacteria; order Burkholderiales; family Burkholderiaceae_C; genus Variovorax; species Variovorax ginsengisoli_C. The sequence goes on from NZ_JAUSRO010000004.1 coordinate 174,685, forward strand.
GCAGCGACGGTTGTTGATGTGCAGGATCAGCGCCTCACACCAGCGCGCCGGTGTCTTGAGCGCGGCCGCGACATCCTGCAACGGATGGTCGACGATGGCATAAACGTCGCCCTTGAGCCCTTCGGGCAACTCCATGGAGTCAAGCACCAGCGGTCGGCCGAAAGGGCTGTCGCCCAGCCGTCCACCCAGGGCCTGTTGCGTGTCGCGCAAGGCCTGCGCCGCACCGGTCGTCGGCGATGCGGCGAGCGCCGCGTTTCCGGCCGCCACGCTGGCGGCCAGGACCACCTGCAGGCCTGTCCCCACGATCCGGTTCCATCCACGTCGCATCGAAGAACGGTACATCCTTGCACGATAGCTCACCGACGACCGAGGTTGCAGGTTCAGTCCCGCCATTTCCATCGGATGCAGCAAATCACACATATTGAAACATTCAGACCGGGTCGTGGCACGCGCCTTGCCATGCTGCCTCAAGCGGCGCAGCAAGTCGGCCGACGGCTCCTCTGCTCCATCCGGAAGCAGACCGTTGGCACCAAAGCGGTGCAGCTGTTGTCAACCCGAGCCATGCCATCCACCGATCCTCATTTCGACCCGGCGACCACCCAACAGACCTTCCGTCTGGGCACCCCCGACTACCTGGCGCCGCCACTGATGGCCGCCATCGTGAGCTATATGCGCAGCAGCGCACCTGGCGCGCGCCTCGTGATGCAGCCGCTGTCTCCAGACTGCGATTTCGCCTCGGAGTTGGCTGACGGCCGGCTCGACGTGGTCATCGGGAACTGGCCGCAACCGCCTGCGCATCTGCGCAGCAAACTGCTCTTCAAGGACGAGACGGTATGCCTGGTCGATCGCGCGCACCGTTGTGCCGCACACATGCGGCGTGAAGACTACCTGGAAGGTTCGCATGTCGTCCCTTTGACCTACAGCGTACCGGCAGGCGGGGTGGTCGAGATCCATCTGGCTTCGCACCAGCTTGCACGCAACCCCACCGTGACGGTGCCCTACTTCAGCATGGCGCCCCAATTGCTGCCAGGCACGGACCTGATCTACACCACCAGCCGGCACTTCGCGGAACATTACGCAGCGATCCTGCCCCTGGCCATCGTGACGCCCCCCATCGACTTTCCGGAAATGCGCTTCTATCAACTGTGGGACGCCAGCACCGAGCATGCGGCGGATCGTCTGTGGTTCCGCTCGCTGCTTTCTGCCGTCGTGCGAACGGCCCAGGCCACGCAGCACACGCGCACACCCGACCGCTCGGCGGGACGGACCGGGCACTCGCCCTGAAAGACGGACCAATGTCTTCCGCGCCGCAGGACTGCCGGCGCCGCAGCTCGACGGCTCAGGGACCTTTACGGATCTTGCGTGGCGGTGTGCGGGACGCGTCTGGGCGGCCCGCCCTGCCCACTGGGGGACGGCCAGAACCGTTGTCGCGCGGCGGCAGGCCGGTGTGCTGGGTGAGCAGGCGGCCCTTGGTGGGCGACTTGGGCGACGACGGGACCACCGCTTCTGCCGACACGCTCGAGTTTTTCCTGCGCGCACTGGTGTAGCTGCCGTCGGTCAGCGGCTGCCAGGTGGGGATCAGATGGTGCTTGCCGTTGCCGATGAGGTCGGCGCGGCCCATGCTCTTCAAGGCCTCACGCAGCAACGGCCAGTTGTTGGCATCGTGGTAGCGCAGGAACGCCTTGTGCAACCGCCGGCGCTTGTCGCCGCGCACGATGTCCACCGTTTCACTGTCGCGTGTGATCTTGCGCAGCGGGTTGCGGTTGGTGTGGTACATCGTCGTCGCCGTGGCCATGGGACTCGGGTAGAAGGTCTGCACCTGATCGGCGCGGAAGCCATTCTTCTTGAGCCAGATCGCGAGGTTCATCATGTCCTCGTCGCTGGTACCCGGATGTGCCGCGATGAAGTACGGGATGAGGTACTGCTTCTTGCCCGCCTCGGCCGAGAACTTCTCGAACATCTGCTTGAACTTGTCGTAGCTGCCGATGCCGGGCTTCATCATCTTCGTGAGCGGGCCCTGCTCGGTGTGCTCGGGCGCGATCTTCAGATAACCGCCGACGTGGTGCTGCACCAGCTCCTTGACGTATTCGGGGCTCTGTACGGCCAGGTCGTAGCGCAGGCCGGAGCCGATCAAAATCTTCTTGATGCCCTTGAGCGCACGCGCACGCCGGTAAATCTTGATGAGCGGGTCGTGGTTGGTGCCGAGGTTCGAGCAGATGCCCGGATACACGCAGCTCGGCTTGCGGCAGGCCGCCTCGATCTCGGGCGATTTACAGCCGAGCCGGTACATGTTGGCGGTCGGCCCGCCCAGGTCGGAGATGGTGCCGGTGAAGCCCTTGACCGAGTCGCGAATCGCCTCGACCTCCTTGATGATCGAGTCTTCCGAGCGGCTCTGGATGATGCGGCCCTCGTGCTCGGTGATCGAACAGAAGGTGCAGCCGCCAAAGCAGCCGCGCATGATGTTCACGGAGAAGCGGATCATCTCCCAGGCCGGAATCTTGGTGGCGCCGTCATGGCTGCCGTTCTCGTCGGCATAGCGCGGATGCGGGCTGCGCGCGTACGGCAGGTCGAACACGTGGTCCATCTCGGCCGTGGTCAGCGGAATCGGCGGCGGGTTGATCCACACGTCCCGGGCGGTCGCGCCTTCGCCGTGGGCCTGCACCAGCGCGCGGGCATTGCCGGGGTTGGTCTCCAGGTGCAGTACACGGTTGGCGTGCGCATACAGCACCGGATCGCTGCGGACCTGCTCGTAGGACGGCAGCCGGATCACCGAACGGTCGCGCGGCGGCACCTGGATGCGGGTGCGCATGGCGAGCGCCGGATTGGGCACGAAGTTCAGGGGCTGGATGGCCGGGTTGGCGGCCGCCGGGCCGCGCGACGCCGCCGCAGGAAGCGGCGCGCCGGTCTGCGCGGCCTTGGCGACGGCCTCGGCCTCGTCTTCGCGCGCGCAGGTCGCGCCATTGGCCTTGGCCTGGTCGGACACCATCAGGTAAGGGTTGACGTGCGCCTCGACACGACCGGGCGCGTCGACGCTGGTCGAGTCGATCTCGAACCAGCCTTGGGCCGATTCATCGCCACTGCGGCGAACGAAAGCAGTGCCGCGCACGTCGGTGATCTGCTGCACCGGCTCCTTGGCCGCCAGGCGGTGGGCAATCTCGACGATGGCGCGCTCGGCGTTGCCGTAGAGCAGCAGGTCGCATTTGGCGTCGACCACCACGGAGCGGCGCACCTTGTCCGACCAGTAGTCGTAGTGCGCAATGCGCCGCAGCGACCCTTCGATGCCGCCGAGGATGATCGGCACATCGTTCCAGGCTTCACGGCAGCGCTGCGAATACACGATGGCCGCACGGTCGGGCCGCTTGCCGCCGATGTCGCCGGGGGTGTAGGCGTCGTCGCTGCGGATCTTCCGGTCGGCGGTGTACCGGTTGATCATCGAGTCCATGTTGCCCGAGGTCACGCCGAAGAACAGGTTCGGCTTGCCCAGCGCCTTGAACGCGTCGGCGCTCTGCCAGTCGGGCTGGGCGATGATGCCGACGCGAAAGCCCTGTGCCTCCAGCATGCGGCCGATGACGGCCATGCCGAAGCTCGGATGGTCGACGTAGGCGTCGCCGGTGACCACGATGATGTCGCAACTGTCCCAGCCGAGCGCCTCCATCTCCTGCCGCGAGGTGGGCAGGAACTTCGCCGTGCCGAAGCGGGCCGCCCAGTACTTGCGGTAGCTGGTCAGCGGCTTGGCAGCGCGCGTAAAAAAGGAAACGTCGACCGGGGCGTTCATCGTGGCTTGGGGGGTGGGCCTGCGGATGGCCGGGAGTGCGGGGGACCGAAGATTGTAATTGGCTCCCTCTTCCCTGTCGTTGGCAAGGGTAAGGGCGCGCGCCACCCCGCGGCACACCCGCGCACGCGTACCCGCGGGGGATCAGCCCAAGCTCATTGCATGAACCAGCCGTGGCTCACCACCAGCGACTGGCCCGTCAGCGCGTTGGTTGGAAAGCCGGCGAACATCAGTGCGACCTGGGCCACATCATCCGTGGTGGTGAATTCACCATCGACCGTTTCCTTGAGCATGACGTTCTTGACCACCTGCTCCTCGGTGATGCCCAGCGTCTTGGCCTGCTCGGGAATCTGCTTTTCGACCAGCGGCGTGCGCACGAAGCCCGGGCAGATCACGTTGGCGCGCACGCCGTATTTGGCGCCTTCCTTGGCCACCGTCTTGCACAGGCCGATCAACCCGTGCTTGGCCGTGACGTAAGGCGCCTTGAGCACCGAGGCTTCCTTGGAGTGCACCGATCCCATGTAGATCACGCTGCCGCCGCGGCCCTGCGCATACATGTGCTTGAGGCACGCCTTGGTCGTGAGAAAGGCGCCGTCGAGATGGATGGCGAGCATTTTCTTCCAGTCGGCAAAACTGAATTCGTCCACAGGATGGACGATCTGGATGCCCGCGTTGCTCACCAGGATGTCGATGCCACCAAACGCCTTGACGGCTTGCTCGACACCGGCATTGACCTGATCTTCATCGGTCACGTCCACGCCCACCCCGATGGCCTGCGCGCCGGTCGCCGCGATCTCTGCCGCCGTGGCCTCGGCGGCCGCCTTGTTCAGGTCGGCGATGACGATCTTCGCGCCCGCCTTGGCATACACGATGGCGATTTCCTTGCCGATCCCGCTGGCCGAGCCGGTGATGAAGGCGACCTTGTCCTTGAGCTGCATGAGACGATTCCTTGGTGTGACAAAAACAAAGAAGAGAAAGAAAGATTCTCCAATGAAACGGCAACGGCCGGGCGGTACCGCAAGCAGCGCCACAGCGGCCGTCAGGTGGGGGTCTTGGGCTGGCGCGCCTTGCCTCCCACGCGCATGTCGAGCGTCGGCCGACGCACACGCAGTGCGTCTGGCTCGGTCAGGTCGAAGGTGGTCACGCCGTTTTCGGTGGCGCTCTCCAGCCACTCCGGGTGGGCCAATGTGTTGCGCATGTCGCGCACGCCGGCCTCCCAGTGTTCACGCACGGTCGCACGCGAGAACTCGTAGTCCTTCGAGTCGAGGTCATAGGGCCGGTTGCGGTAGATGAGATGCACGATGTCGATCGGCGCATGGTTCATCTGCGCGCGCAACAACTCCACGCTCTCGTCGTCACGCAGCCGCGCGGGCAGCTTGGCGATCAGGTCGACCACCGCCTGCTGCAGGTTCACGTTGGCAGACAGCGCGTCGGTGTTCATGCGGGTGCGGCTCGAATAGACAATGTCTTTTTGCCGCTGGGCGACTTCCGACAACGTCTGCGGCATCGTGCCGCGCGCGCTGAAAAGGTCCACCTGCAAGGCCACCAGGGGCTCGGTGCGCACGTGGGTGTCCAGCAGGTACTGCAGCGGCGTGTTCGAGACGATTCCACCGTCCCAATAGTCTTCGCCGTCGATGTGCACTGGGGGAAAGCCCGGAGGCAAGGCGCCGCTGGCCATGATGTGCTCCGGGCCGATCTTTTGCGTGCGGTTGTCGAAATAGACGGAATTGCCGGTGCGCACATTGACCGCACCGACGCTCAGGCGCATGTCGCCGTGGTTGATGCGGTCGAAGTCGATCAACCGTTCCAGCGTCGCCTTCAGCGGCGTGGTGTCGTAGTAGCTGGTGACCGGTGCCGCGCCGCCGAGCAGCAGCGTGGGGTCGACGCGCGGCTTGAAGAACCCGGGAATGCCGAAGAGCACGGCCGACGTTGCACTCCACTGGTTCAGCAGCAGCCGGTTGCCCGTGCCCGCGGGCAGCTGCTGGCCCGGCGCCGAAGACACCAGGTCCCAGAACTCGCGCAACCGCGCCACCCGCTGGCCCGGTTCATTGCCGGCGATGAGCGCCGCATTGATCGCGCCGATCGACACGCCGACGACCCATTCGAGGTCTTTGACACGCACGGACAGCGCGTCGTACACGCCCGCCTGGTAGGCACCGAGTGCACCGCCGCCCTGGAGCACCAGGGCCTTGTCGGCAAAACGCATGGCGGGCCCGGTTGCGGGGGCGCGCACGCTGGAGGGGATGTCTTGGCTCATCCCGCTATTGAACACCATCGGGCCGACCGGCAGCTGACGTACGGGTCCGGGCCTCCAGCGCGGCCTCGGAACCGGGCCGCACCGACCCCTTGAGCGAGCCATACGCGTGTGCATAGACCCAGGTGAATTCGGCGCCCAGAAGGAAGATCTGTGCGGAGTAATAGACCCACACCAGCACCACCACCAGCGAGCCCGCAGCGCCGTAACCCGACGCCACGCTGCTCTTGCCGATGTACAGACCAATGAGGTGCTTGCCGACGGTGAACAGCAGCGCCGTGACCGCCGCACCCACCCACACGTCGCGCCACTGCACCCGCACGCGGGGCAACAACTTGTAGATCATCGCGAAGGCTACCGTCACCATGGCGAAGCTGAAGGTAAAGTTGACGAGCTGGGCCAGCGTTTCCCAGCCGCCGAAGAGGGGCGACCACCACTTGCCCAGCGCGGAAAGCGCCGCGCTGGCGACCAGCGACACCATCAAGAGGAAGCCGATGCCCATGATCATGCTGAACGACAGCAGGCGCACCTTCAGCAAGCTGACGATCCCGCTGCTCTGCACGCGCACCGGCGCACGCCAGATGCGGTCCATCGAATCCTGCAACTCTCCGAACACGGTGGTGGCACCTACCACCAGCAGCGTCACGCCAATGACCGTGGCGACAACGCCCTCGGTCGGCTTGTTCACCGCCTCCAGCATGCCCTGAACCGCCAGCGCGCCCTGGGCGCCCATCATCCCCGAGAGCTGCGCGAAGATCTCGCCCCGCGCGGCATCCTGGCCAAACACCAGTCCCGCCACCGAAATCGCGATGAGCAGCAAGGGGGCGACGGAGAAGACCGTGTAGTAGGCGAGCGCCGCGCCCATGCTGGGGGCGTAGTCGTTCTTCCACGAGATGACGGCCTGCTTGCAGAGGTCCAGGAGTGCGCTGAAGTTCATGATCGGAGTTTCGCAGCGCGTGGCACCGCGCCGTGTCGGCGCAGACCCCGGTCTGCGCCTTTGTGCGCGCCGCATCATAATTTCGGCCATGCATCCGGCTCCACCTGCCGCGGCGGCTGAAGCCGACCGCCCCCGTCCGCGCTCGTGCGGCGACCTGTTCCGTTCGTTCACCTGGCTCGCGCTCCAGGGTTTCGGTGGGGTGCTGGCCATCGTGCAGCGCGAAATGGTCGAGAAGAAGCGCTGGCTCTCCCCTGATGAATTCCTGGAAGACTGGGCAGTGGCGCAGGTCATGCCCGGCCCGAACGTGATCAACCTGGCGCTCATGATCGGCGACCGCTACTTCGGCCTGCGTGGCGCCTTGGCTGCCGTGGCTGGCATGCTGACCGTGCCGCTCTTCGTCATCCTCGGCCTGGCCCTGCTCTATGCGCACTACGCGGGTCACCCGCAGATCGCCGCCGCGTTGCGCGGCATGGGCGCCGTGGCCGGCGGGCTGATTGCAGCCACCGGCATCAAACTGGTGCCGCAACTGCGACGGCACCCGCTGGGCTTCGGACTGTGCCTGGCCATCGTGGCAACGGTGTTCGCGGCCATCGCCCTCGTGCGGGTGCCGCTCGGCTGGGTCCTGATCGTGGTCGGCGGTCTCGCCTGCGGCGAAACCTGGCGCAGGTTGGCACGATGACCATCGTCATGCAATCGCACGACTGGCTCGCTTTGCTGGGCCAGTACCTGATGCTGTCGATGCTGTCGATCAGCGGCGCCATCACCACGGTGCCCGACATGCATCGCTATCTGGTGGTGCAGAACGCCTGGTTGACCGATGCGCAGTTCAGCTCCTCTGTGGCCATCGCCCAGGCCGCCCCGGGGCCGAACGTGCTCTTCGTTGCGCTGATGGGCTGGAACGTGGGCATCAACGCCGGCGGCGGCATTGCGGCCGGGCCACACGCCTGGGCGCTCGGCCTGCTGGGGTTGACCATCACCATGGTGGGCATCATGTTGCCCAGCACCACCCTCACCTATTTCGCGACGCGCTGGGGCCATCGCAACCGCACGCGGCGTGAAGTTCGCGCCTTCAAGCAGGGCATGGCGCCGGTCGTGGTCGGCCTGCTGATCGCCACCGGCTGGGTGCTCGCGACAGGCAACCAGGCCGGCGGTACCGCGCCAGCCTGGCATCTCTGGCTGCTTGCGGGGGCCGCCACCGTGGTTGTGTGGCGCACGCGCCTGCATCTGCTGTGGCTGCTCGCTGCCGGCGCGCTGCTCGGCGTGCTCGGCTTTGTCTGACCTTCTCTCTCAAGAAAGCGACTTCCATGCAATTGCGCCCACTCGGCCGTTCGGGCCTCGATGTTTCTCCGCTCGCCTTCGGTGGCAACGTGTTCGGCTGGACGGTGGATGAAGCCCTGTCCTTCCGCCTGCTCGACGCCTGGCTCGACGCTGGCTTCAACTTCGTCGACACGGCCGACGTGTACTCGGCCTGGGTCCCTGGCCACACGGGCGGGGAATCGGAGACGATCATCGGCAAATGGCTGCGCCAGACCGGCAAGCGCAACCGTGTGGTGCTCGCCACCAAGGTCGGCAAGCCGATGGGGGAAGACAAGAAAGGTTTGTCGCCAGCGTACATCCGTGCCGCAGTCGACGCCTCGCTGCAGCGCCTGAAGACCGACCACATCGACTTGTATCAATCGCACGACGACGATGCTGAAACGCCGCTCGAAGACACACTGGGCGCGTTCGCCGAACTGATCAAGGCGGGCAAGGTGCGCGCCATCGGCGCCTCGAACTACACGGCGCCGCGACTCGCCCAGGCGTTGGACGTATCGCAGCGGCTGGGCCTGCCACGCTACGAAAGCCTGCAGCCGCTCTACAACCTTTACGACCGCGCCGTGTTCGAGGACGCCCTGGAGCCGCTCTGCCTGGCGAACGACGTGGGCGTGATCAATTTCTACGCGCTGGCCGCCGGGTTCCTCACCGGCAAGTACCGCAACGAGGCCGATGCGGTCAAGAGTGCGCGCGGGGCGAATACGACCAAAAAGTACCTGAATCCGCGCGGCCTGCGCATTCTCGACGCACTGGACCAGGTGGCGCGCACGCACAACGCAACCCCAGGCCAGGTGGCGATCGCCTGGCAGATCGCGCGCCCGGCCGTCACGGCCCCCATCGCCAGCGCGACGTCTGTGCAGCAACTCAACGAATTGACGGCCGCCGCGACGCTCAAGCTCGATGCGTCCTCGATCGCGGTGCTGAATGCGGCCAGCGCCGAGCAGGCCTGAGCGGGAGACGACCCCAACTGTAGGCCCCCACCGACACCCACTGCCGATGCATGCCACGCGCATTGCGGTCAAGTAAATGCGACAAGGATGGATATCAATTTCGGAGAGAGTTCATGTCCTTCGCGCTCTACATGGTGGGTTTTCTGATCTTCCTCGGCGGCCTGGCCTGGGGCGCATCGGTCGCCGGCGTGCCGACGCTGTACATCGGTATCGGTGCCCTGATCCTGCTGGGCATTGGCATCTTCAGCGGCGTGGGGCGCACGCGCGGCAAGGACCCATCTTGAGCGCTGTCGTCAATTGCGTCGCATCGGCATTGCACCGGAGGCAAGAGCGAACAGCTCGCTTCTGAAGTGGATGCCCAGCCGTGCGAATGCACGGTTGCGATAGGTCTTCACGGTCGGTACGCCGATATTCAGATCGGCGGCAATGCCGTCCTGGCTCATGCCCTGCAACAGGCGTGAGCACACCTCCACCTCTCTGACTGTGAGCGCTGGCTGAAGCTCGCGCAGGCGATCGATCTGTGCATCCTGCATGCGGGTGCCCGACGCCGATGCCAGCGTGAGCGCGACGTGCTTGCGCGTCAGTGCCATCAACAACCCTCCCATTTGCGAGAAGTCGGCAATCTGGCCGTCATTCAACGGGCGCTGTCGGGCATGCCGATAGAAGTTCACCGCAAACACATCGCCCTCGGCGTCTTCCTCGACCACGGAGATGCGTTCGGCAACGCCATGGGCTTCGTACACCTTCGCACGGTGTTCGCTCGGCACTTCACCGGCCGTGATGTGACACAGGTGTGGGCGCTGCAACGGGCGTGAAGGCGCCTGCGGCAATGCCGACCGCAGCGTCCGATCGTGGCGGATCGGGCCCGAGAGATAGGCGCGCCAACAGTCCCGCGTCGTGTCATGCACATCGGTGCTGGCCGTGAGAAAAATCGCCGGGCGGGCACCGGTGCGATAGACCGACAGCGACCCCACCGGCAGCGCCGCACCCAGCGCGCCCAACAGCGCGGCACCGAAGCCCGCTTCGCCCAGCGCGGGAACGGCCGTAGCGATCAGATCTGCCCCGCTCGCAGCGCCGGAGGCATCGGGATCGGCAAGCCAGCTTCGCATCGTGTGTCCAGAGGGGTATCCCGTCATCTTCAGGGATGACAGCGGCGCGGTACCCCGGGACTTACGCTAGGGCATGACCTCGCCTTTTCCAGCGGCCTCCCTCGCGACCGATCCGCTCGCGCCGCCCTTTCTCGACCTTTTCGCCGACCTTGCGGTGGACGTGGGCCAGCCGCAGTTGCTCGGCCAGAGCGCGCGCGGCCTGCGCCGCGTGGTGCCGATCACCGGTGGCAGCGCGCGCGGCCAGGGCTGGACGGCGCGGGTGCTGCCCGGCGGCAGCGACTTCCAGCTGATCGTGAGCGACACGCTGTCTGAACTTGACGCACGCTACGGCCTGGAAACGGACGCGGGAGATCTGGTGTACGTCCACAACCGGGCCGTGCGCGCGGCATCGCCCGAGATCATGGCGCGGCTGCTGAGCGGCCAGAGCGTCGATCCGTCGCAGATCTATTTCCGGTGCAGTCCGTCTTTCGAGACGGCGTCACCCACGCTGCGCTGGGCCACCGAGCGCATGTTCGTCGGCGCTGGTGTGCGCCATCCGACACAGGTCGTCATGCGCTTCTTTGCGCTGCGCTGAGCGACGCGAATCCCGTTCACCCTGCACCACAAAGAGACAACCATGAATCGACACGCGCTTTCACGCCGCCATGCCATCACCCTGACGCTGGCAGTCAGCGCCGCCTGCAGCCTGCCCGCCCACAGCCAGGCGCAGGCCGCGAATTTCCCCAGCCGGCCTGTGCGCATCATCGTCGGCTTTCCGGCCGGCACCGGGCCGGACATTGTGGCACGCCTGTTGGCGCAAAAGCTCTCCGAGGGTTGGAACAACATGGGCGTGATCGTGGACAACAAGCCAGGCGCCGGCGGGTTGATCGCCGCCACCGAGGCTGCACGCAGCCCCGCCGATGGCTACACGCTCATGCTCGGAGAGACCGGGCAGTTGAGCATCGCGCCCAGCAGCTACACCAAGCTCGCCTACGACCCGGTACAGGACTTCGCGCCCGTCAGCCAGGTGGTCACCTCCGACTTCATGCTGCTCGTGAATCCGCAGAAGGTGCCAGCCCGCACGGTCAAGGAATTCGTGGATTGGTCGCAAAAGCAGAATGGCCTGTTCATGGGCACCTTCGGCGCAGGAACGCCCGGGCACTTCGGCGCCTACCTCTTTGGCGATGCCATCGGTCAGAAGCCGACGCCGGTGCACTACAAGAGCACCGGGGATGCGCTGAGCGGCATCTTCGGCGGGGATATCGCCGGTGTGTTCGCTAGCGTCGGACTGGCGGCGCCCAACGTCAAGGCAGGCAAGCTCGTTGCACTGGCCTCGAGCGGCGACCAGCGCGCCCAGGCGCTGCCCGATGTCCCCACCTTCAAGGAACAAGGCTATCCGCAGCTGGTGTTCAATTCGTGGTTCGGGATCGTGGCACCCTCGAAGACGCCGCCGGCCATCGTGGCCAAACTGAGCGCCGACATCCAGAAGGCCATGAAATCGCCCGATGGCCGGGCCAAGATGGAAGACGCCGGCTTCCGCGTGACGGGCACCACCGGCGCCGAATTTGCAACCATCATGGCTGCAGACACGCGCACCTGGGGCAAAGCCGTCGCAGCCACCGGCTTCAAGGCGGACTGACGTCCTCCGGGCGACTTATTTGGGTGCGGAGGCGGCCGCCGCCGCCTTTGCGGCTTCGCTCGACGGATCGGCCGGGTCCATCGCGGACGACGAAGACGAGGACGGGGCCGTCGAGCCCGACGGCGACGCCGTGGGATCGGAGGCCGGGGCTGCAGGCGAAGCGGCCGGAGGCGTCACCACCACAGGGGGCGGCGTGACCACCACGGGGGCCTCTTCCTTCTTGCCGCAGGCGCTCAGGGCAGCGGCAGCAACGATGGCTGCAATCAGGACCGACTTGTTCATTTGAATCTCCTTGAGGTGAATCGAATGAAAATTCTAGAACCACATTGGTGCATCCAAATGTGTTCGAGGCCTTGGCTTACAACGGTGCATGGCACTGCCGCAGTGCACGGTGCCGCTCAGATTTCCGCGACGTGCGCCCATCCAGCTTCGCACCAGTCGCCCATCAGTGCGAGGGCATCATCGCTGGCGCCGCGCAGATCCCGCGCGTCGAGCGCCCGCTGGTCCGCCAGTTTGCGCATGAGCTTCGCATCGCGTCCGCCCGCACGAAAACTCTCGCCATTGATGTAGATATGGCGATCGTCGTAGAGCATGCGGGTGCGTCGGTCGAGCGCCAAGGCAGCGAAGTCACCGGGCAGTTCGCCCGGATCGAACCAGACGTTCGCCTTCGGCTCTGTCATCGACTCGCCGAGCGCCCGGTCGATCGCATCCGCGTCTCGCAGCGCCGCCTGCACGGCCTCGCGCGCAAAGCGCTGCAGTTCGGCCGGCATGGCCGCAGGCGCGGCGACAGCCGGCTGGCGCGGATCGCGGTAATGCACCGGCGGTCCGCCCTCGCCGTCTTCCTGCGCTTCTGCATGGGCTTCGGCGATGCGTGCGAGCAGATCGGCGCCCAGACCCGCGGCGGCGGGCGAACGCAGCCCGATCGAATAGGTCATGCAGTCGTCGCCGACGGCCACGCCGTCGTGCGCATAGCGCGGTGGCAGGTACAGCATGTCGCCCGGCTCCAGCACGAAGGTCTGCTCCGGCTCGAAGTGCTGCAGCACCTTCAGCGGCACGCCCGGTTGCAGGCTGAGGTCGCGCTGCCTGCCAATGGACCAGCGGCGACTGCCATGGGCCTGCAGCAGGAAAACGTCGTAACTGTCGAAATGCGGGCCGACGCCGCCGGTGTCGCTCGCGTAGCTGATCATCAGGTCGTCCAGGCGTGCGTCCGGGAGGAATCGAAACTGCTGCAGCAACGCATGCGCCCGGTCGTCATGGAGGTCCACACCTTGCACCAGCATCGTCCAGCCCGGCTGCTTGCGCGGGGGCAACGCACGGCGCGGCAGCGGGCCGTGGCGCAGCGTCCAGCCGGTGGGGCCTTGACGGATCAGGCGGGATTCGACATCTTCACGTTCGGCCAGTGCGAACAGAGCGCTCCGGTCCACGGGTGGCGCCATGGCCGGCACGGCCTGGCGAACGAGCAGCGGCTTCTTCTGCCAATGACGCTGCATGAACTGCGCGGCGGTGAGTCCGCCGAGCAGAGGTAACGGTTGATTGATGTCCATGGGAGAATTCTGCAATGGAAATCTCTGAACAATGTGTGGTCGGCCTGACCTGGACCCTGAAAGACACCCTGGGTGACGTGCTCGACGTACTCGACGAACCAGTGGAATTCCTCGTGGGCGGCGAGGATCTGTTTGCGGCGATCGAAGCGGTGCTTCGAGGCCATGAGGCGGGCGACCGCGTCCAGCTGCAGCTCGAACCCGAACAGGCGTTCGGGGACTTCAACGACCAGCTGCTCTTCCTCGAGCCCCGGGCGCTGTTCCCGCAAGGCACTGAAGAAGGCATGACCTTCGACGGCGCGGCGCTGCCAGCGGGTACGAATCCGGAGATGCCGAAGAATGCCATCTACACGGTCGCGGAGATATATCCGGATCATCTGGTGCTCGACGGCAACCACCCGCTCGCGGGCATTGCGCTGCGCCTGGACATGACGGTGCGCTCGGTGCGAGAGGCCACCGAAGAAGAAATCGGCCGCGGCAGCGCGGGCACCGGTTTCTTCAAGCTGCCGACCCTGGCGCCGGGCAGCGACCTGCTGCACTGAAAAAAGCCCGCAGCCTCGTCGTCGCGACGGCGCTTGACGGGCAGCATCGAGGTGAGGGCTGGCGCCAGTGCCAGCCGATCACCCCTAGTAACGTGAGATCTGGCCGTTGTCGATGCGCACGCGGTCGCCGATGCGCAGGTCGCCCGGGCTCGCTACGTCGAAGGCACGGTAGGCGCCATTGTCGGTCTGCACCGAGATGCGATAGCTCTCGGAGACGCGCGGCCGATTGTTGTTGGCCTCGATGCTGTTGCCCAGCAAGGCGCCGCCCACCAGGCCGAGCGCCGTGGCAGCCGCACGGCCACCACCGTGGCCGATCTGGTTGCCCAGCACACCACCCACGACGCCGCCGGCGATCGCACCGCCGCCACCGGTGCCCGTGCCCGGCGTTTCCGTACGAATGACCTCGATATTGGCAACGCGGCCATATTCCATGTACGAGCGCGGAGCCTCGTAGGTGCGCGGTGGCGCCTGGTACGGGTAGCTGGTCGTGTAGGCCGGTGGCGGCGCGACACAGGCCGTCAGGCTGACCAGCGCCAGCGCGGCGGCCGTCACGGAAAGAAATCGAGTGGTTGTTTTCATGTCTTGGAAACTCCTCAAAAGCGGTGCACAACAGGCAACCCGGTCCATGTTCAACGCGTCATTCGCCGTTGCGATGACCATGCTGTCATGTTCCGCGTTTCGAGGCGTTAGCGCCCGCGTGGTTCCGCTCTTTACTTGTCGGACATATGCGCCATGCGCATCACTGCGTGCCGGTAGACCCGTAGCCGCCCTCGCCGCGCGTGCTGAGCGGAAAGTCGCTCACTACGTTGAACTGCGCCTGCACGACCGGCACGATCATCAGTTGTGCCAGGCGCTCCATGGGCTGCAACACGAAGGGCGTGCTGCTTCGGTTCCAGGCGCTGACCTTGAGTTCGCCCTGGTAGTCGCTGTCGATCAAACCGACCAGATTGCCCAGCACGATGCCGTGTTTGTGGCCCAGACCCGAGCGCGGCAGGATCAGCGCCGCGTAGCCTGGATCGGCCAGGTGGATGGCGATGCCGGTGCCGATCAGTTGCCAGGCGTTGGGCTCGAGCGTGACCGGCGCGTCCAGGCATGCACGCAGGTCAAGTCCGGCGCTGCCTGGCGTCGCATAGGCAGGGAGTTGATCCGCCATGCGCGGATCGAGGATGCGAACGTCTACTTTCAATTGTCACGCTTTCGGAAAGAGGATGAAGATGTTGCTGGCGGTCACGCGCGTCAGTGGTTCCTGCCGGGCAGACGGGCCGCGATCTCGGCCACGAGCTCGCGCGCCAGGACCAGCTTGGGCGCGTGCGGAAGCTCGCGCACGCCGTCGGCGTCGACCAGCAGCAGGCTGTTGTGATCCTGTCCAAAGGTCAGCGGCCCGATGTTGCCCACCAGCAGCGGAATGCCCTTGCGCTCGCGCTTGGCCTTGGCATGTGCCAATAGATTCTCGCTCTCGGCAGCAAAGCCGACGCAGAACAGGCGGCCGCTCTGGGCACGCGCACTCTGCGCCACCGTGTGCAGCACGTCCGGGTTCTCGACGAAGTGCAGCACCGGCGGCTGGCCGCTGCCGTCCTTCTTGATCTTCTGGTCGCTGTGGCTCGCGGGTCGCCAGTCGGCCACCGCCGCGGTCGCCACGAAAACGGTCGCGCGCTCGGCCTCGTGCACGGTGGCGGCGAGCATGTCATTGGCCGAGAGCACGTCGATGCGGCGCACACCGCGTGGCGTCGGCAGGTGCACCGGGCCGGCCACCAGCGTCACCTCGGCCCCCGCGTCACGCGCCGCGCGCGCGATCGAAAAACCCATCTTGCCCGACGAATGGTTGGTGATGCCGCGGATCGGGTCGAGCGCCTCGAAGGTCGGGCCCGCCGTCACCAGCACGTGTTCGCCGGCCAGCAGCTTGGGCTGAAAGAACGCGATGACGTCGTCGAGCAGTTCGGACGGCTCGAGCATGCGCCCGTCGCCGGTCTCGCCGCACGCCTGCGCGCCGCTGCCCACGCCCAGGAGGCGTGCGCCGTCGGCCGCCACCTGCGCCATGTTGCGTTGCGTGGCCGGATGCACCCACATCTCCCGGTTCATCGCAGGCGCGATGAGCAGCGGCACGCGATCCATCGGCCGGGCCAGGCACAGCAGGCTCAGCAGTTCGTCGGTGCGGCCTTGTGCCAGACGCGCGATGAAATCGGCGCTGCACGGTGCCAGCAGGATCACGTCGGCCTCGCGGCTGAGGTTGATGTGCGGCATGTTGTTTTCTTCGCGCACATCCCACTGCGACAGATAGACCGGGCGGTTCGACAGTGCCTGCATCGTCACGGGCGTGATGAACTGCGTCGCCGCCTCGGTCATCACCACCTGGACGCTGGCGCCCGCCTTGATGAGCAGGCGGCAGAGTTCCGCCGATTTGTAGCAGGCAATGCCGCCGGTCAGTCCGAGAACGATGTGTTTGCCAGCGAGATCTTGCATAGCCAAGAAGTGTAAGACCCACTCGCCCCGGCAACCTGCCTGAAACACCGCGGATCCGGCTCCGCCGGTCCGCAGGTGTTGCCCCCCCGGTCGGGGGGAAGGCGGCCACACGAAGTGGGCAAGCCTGGGGGGTGAGCCTATAATCACAATTTCCCACTGCCCGGACATCAAGGTCCGGAACTGGCATGACCAAATTCGTCTTCGTCACCGGTGGTGTCGTCTCTTCCCTCGGCAAGGGAATCGCCTCCGCCTCGCTCGCTGCCATTCTTGAATCGCGCGGCCTCAAAGTCACCCTGATCAAGCTCGATCCGTACATCAACGTGGATCCGGGCACGATGTCGCCGTTCCAGCACGGCGAGGTGTTCGTCACCGACGACGGCGCCGAAACCGACCTCGATCTCGGCCACTACGAGCGCTTCATCAATACGCGCATGCGCAAGGCGAACAACTTCACGACTGGCCAGATCTACAAGTCGGTGCTCGAGAAGGAACGCCGCGGCGACTACCTGGGCAAGACGGTGCAGGTGATCCCACACATCACCAACGAAATCCAGGAATACATCAAGCGTGGCGCCGGCATCGGCACGGCGCACGAGGTCGACGTGGCCATCGTGGAAATCGGCGGCACCGTGGGGGACATCGAGTCGCTGCCCTTCCTCGAAGCCGTGCGCCAGATGAGCCTGCGCACCGGCCCCAACAACTCGGCCTTCGTTCACCTGTCATACGTGCCGTGGATCGCCGCGGCCGGCGAACTCAAGACCAAGCCCACGCAGCACACCGCCAAGGAACTGCGCGCCATCGGCATCCAGGCCGACGTGCTGCTTTGCCGTGCCGACCGCCCGATTCCCGACGACGAACG
The DNA here is from genome assembly GCF_030811835.1 of Variovorax ginsengisoli. Lineage (GTDB taxonomy): Bacteria > Pseudomonadota > Gammaproteobacteria > Burkholderiales > Burkholderiaceae_C > Variovorax > Variovorax ginsengisoli_C. The sequence continues at coordinate 192,041 of NZ_JAUSRO010000004.1, forward strand.
CGCCAAGATCTCGCTGTTCTCGAACGTGCCCGAATGGGGCGTCATCAGCATGTGGGACGTCGACACCATCTACAAGGTGCCACGCATGCTGCACGAGCAGGGCCTCGACGGCCTGATCTGCGACAAGCTGCGCATCAACACGCCGCCGGCCAAGCTCAAGCGCTGGGACGACCTGGTCTACGAGGTGGAGCATCCGCAGCGCGAAGTGCACATCGCCATGGTCGGCAAGTACGTCGACCTGTCGGACAGCTACAAATCGCTCAACGAAGCGCTGCGCCATGCCGGCATGAAGAACCATGCCCGCGTGAAGATCGACTACATCGACTCCGAAACGCTGACGCCGCAGGAAGTGCCGCGGCTGGCCAAGTACGACGCCATCCTGGTGCCCGGCGGCTTCGGCGCGCGCGGCGTGGAAGGCAAGATCTCGGCGGCCAAGTTCGCACGCGAAAGCAAGGTGCCCTACCTGGGCATCTGCCTGGGCATGCAGGTCGCGACCATCGAGTACGCACGCAACGTCGCCGGCCTGAAGAACGCCAACAGCACCGAATTCGATCCGCAGACGCCCTACCCCGTGATCGCGCTGATCACCGAGTGGAAGGACAACGACGGCACGGTCAAGACGCGCGACGAAAAGTCCGACCTGGGTGGGACCATGCGCCTGGGCGCGCAGAGTTCCGACGTATCGCCCAATACGCTGGCCCAGACGATCTACGGCGACGTGGTCACCGAACGCCATCGCCACCGCTACGAAGCCAACGTCAACTACCTCGACGACCTGCGTGCCGCCGGCCTGGTGATCTCGGCGCTGACGCAGCGCGAGCACCTCACTGAAATCGTCGAACTGCCGCAGGACGTGCATCCGTGGTTCATGGGCGTACAGTTCCACCCCGAGTTCAAGTCGACGCCATGGAGCGGCCACCCGTTGTTCAACGCTTTCATCAAGGCCGCGCTGGACCACCAGGGCACCGACAAGAAGCCGCTCAAGGCCGTGGCCTGAGACCCAGATCGCAGCCATCCCGGAAACAAACCCATCATGAGCGGCTACATCATTGCCCACGTCGAGGTGACCAACCCGACGCAGTACGAAGAATATAAAAAGTGGTCGAGCGCCGCGATGCTGGCCACCGGTGCCGAGGTCTGCGTGCGTGGCGGCAAGATCGAAGTGCTGGAAGGCGACTGGTCGCCATCCCGCGTCGTGATGCTCAAGTTCCCGACCTTCGAGCAGGCCAAGGCCTTCTACGACACGCCCGAGTACCGGCAGGCCCGCGAAGCGCGCGCCGGTGCGGCGGTCATGCGCATGATCGTGGTCGAAGGTCTGTAAGCAGGCTCACCCCCATGCTGCGTGCACTTCGTGTCACTGCGCACACCCCCTTGCAGGGGGCAACACCGATGGCCCGGCGGAGCCGGTTCCATGGTGTTTCCCGTGAGGATAGAGACGAACGGTTTTTGTTTTATTGGAGTTGTTTTAAATGAGTGCAATCGTTGACATCGTCGGGCGCGAAATCCTCGACAGCCGCGGCAACCCCACCGTCGAATGCGACGTGCTGCTGGAATCCGGCACCATGGGCCGGGCCGCCGTGCCTTCGGGCGCCTCCACTGGCTCGCGTGAAGCCATCGAACTGCGCGACGGCGACAAGTCGCGCTACCTTGGCAAGGGCGTGCTCAAGGCCGTCGATAACATCAACACCGAGATTTCCGAAGCGGTGCTGGGCCTGGACGCCAGCGAACAGGCCTTCCTGGACCGCACGCTCAACGACCTGGACGGCACCGACAACAAGGCCCGCCTGGGCGCCAATGCCACGCTGGCCGTGTCGATGGCCGTGGCGCGCGCCGCGGCCGAGGAATCGGGCCTGCCGCTGTACCGCTACTTCGGTGGCATGGGCGGCATGCAGTTGCCCGTGCCGATGATGAACGTCATCAACGGTGGCGCCCATGCCAACAACAGCCTGGACATCCAGGAATTCATGATCATCCCGGTGGGCGCCAAGAGCTTCCGCGAAGCCGTGCGCTACGGTGCCGAGACCTTCCACGCGCTCAAGGCCATCCTGCACGGCCGCGGCATCAGCACGGCCGTCGGCGACGAAGGCGGTTTTGCGCCCAGCGTGGCGAGCCATGAAGAAGCGATCCAGCTCATCCTCGAAGCCATCGACAAGGCCGGCTACACCGCCGGCGAACAGATCGCCCTGGGCCTGGACTGCGCGGCCAGCGAGTTCTACAAGGACGGCAAGTACACGCTCGCCGGTGAAAATCTCTCGCTGTCGGCCGAAAGCTGGACCGACATGCTGGCGACCTGGGTCGACAAGTACCCGATCATCAGCATCGAAGACGGCATGCACGAAGGCGACTGGGACGGCTGGAAGCACTTGACCGAGCGCCTGGGCAAGCGCGTGCAATTGGTGGGCGACGACCTGTTCGTCACCAACACCAAGATCCTGCAGGAAGGCATCGACCGCGGCATCGCCAACTCGATCCTGATCAAGATCAACCAGATCGGCACGCTGACCGAGACCTTCGCCGCCATCGAGATGGCCAAGCGCGCAGGCTACACGGCCGTGATTTCGCACCGCTCGGGCGAGACCGAGGACTCGACCATCGCCGACATCGCGGTGGGCACCAACGCCGGCCAGATCAAGACCGGCTCGCTGTCGCGCTCGGACCGCATCGCCAAGTACAACCAGCTGCTGCGCATCGAAGAAGACCTGGGCGACATCGCCAGCTATCCGGGCCGTGCGGCCTTCTACAACCTGCGCTGATCGCCTGCCTTGCGCATCCGCATCGTCCCTGTCGTGCTCGCCGTGCTGCTGCTGATCCTTCAGTGGCAGCTGTGGACCGGGCGCGGCAGCATGCCCGACGTGCGCCAGCTGCAGGCCAAGCTGGTCGAGCAGAAGGACAGCAACGCGCGGGCCGCGCTGGCCAACGAACGCCTGGCCTCCGAGGTCAACGACCTCAAGGAGGGGCTGGAGATGGTCGAGGAACGCGCACGGCAGGAGCTGGGCATGGTCAAGCCTGACGAAGTCTTCGTACAGATGACGAAGTAGGCTCGCCCCCAGGCTTGCGCGCTTCGCGTCGCAGCGCCCACCCCCTGCCGGGGGCAACACCTGCGGCCCGGCACAGCCGGTTCCGCGGTGTTTCACGAAAGGGCTTTGCTTCGCTCGCCAGTGCGGCGAAGGCATCATCACTTCCTGCAAAATCGCCGATGGCTGAATTTTTCTCTGCGCCTGCCTTCGTGCTGTGGGGGGCGCCCACCAGCTGGTCGGAAGTGATTGCTGCCGGCCTTGCGCTGGCGATGGTCGGCTGCAACCTGCGTGAAATCCACTGGGGCTGGCCGCTCGCCATCCTCAGTTCCCTCCTCTATGTCGGCGTGTTCACCCAGGCACGCATCTACGGCGACGCATCGCTGCAGGTGTTCTTTGCCGTGATCGCCGGCTGGGGCTGGTACCAATGGCTGCGCGGGCGTCGCGCCGACGGCCGGTCGCTCGAGGTGACCCGGCTTTCACGACGCGGCGCCGGCTATGCATTGCTGGCCTGCGCCGTGGCCTGGCCGGCCGTCGCACTCTTCCTGCGTCGTTTCACCGACACCGACGTGCCCTGGTGGGACGGCTTTGCCACGGGCGTGAGCCTGGTCGGCCAGTTCCTCCTCGGGCGCAAGTACATCGAGAACTGGCTCGCCTGGATTGCGGTCAACCTGGTCAGCATCGGGCTGTTCATCCACAAGGCGCTCTGGCTCACCGTCGGGCTCTACGCGGTGTTCGTGTTGCTGAGCGTGGCGGGCTATCTGGCCTGGCGTCAACGGCTGCATCGACAGCAGCGGCTGGTGAGCTTGTGACGCCGGCCCTCACCGCCGGCTGCGTCATCGCCATTCTGGGGGCCGAGAGCACCGGCAAGACCGACCTGGCCCGCGCGCTGGCCGAACGCCTTGCGCAGCGCGGGGTGGCGGTCACGCTGGTGGGCGAATACCTGCGCGAATGGTGTGAGCGCGAGGGCCGAACGCCGCGGCCCGACGAGCAGGCAGCCATCGCCGCCGAACAGACCCGCCGCATCGCCGACGCCGCATCGCGCGGAGCCGTGATCGCCGACACCACCGCCCTCATGACCGCCGTCTACAGCGACATGCTGTTCGACGATCGCACGCTGTATGCCGACGCGCTGCGCGCCCAGGGCGGCTATGTGCTCACGCTGCTGACCGCCCTCGACCTGCCCTGGATCGCCGACGGCCTGCAGCGCGACGGCCCGCACGTGCGTGAGCCGGTCGACGCCCTGGTGCGCGCGGCGCTGGCACGGGCTGGCGTGTCGTACGCCGTGGTCCACGGCCAGGGCGCGCAGCGGCTGGCCAACGCATGGCAGGCCATCGATCGCCGGGTGCAGGCCAAGGACTCGCCCGACCTCGCGCGGGCAGCGCAGGCCCAGGCAGCATGGCGCTGGTCGTGCGAGAAATGCTCCGACCCGGCCTGCGAGCACAAGCTCTTCAGCGATCTGGTGGCCCAGCGCCGCTGAGGCACTGAAAAAGCGCTGCTCCGTGGCCGCGGCGCTCTACTGGACGACCGGACTCGCCGGCAGCTGGTCGCCCGGCGGACGGAATATCTGCGCGGCATCGATGGCGTCGAAGCGGTACTGCTTGCCGCAGAAATCGCAACCCACCTCGATGTCTCCGCGCTCGGCCAGGATGCCTTCGGCTTCCTCCTGCCCCAGGCCGCGGATCATGTTCGCCACCCGGTCGCGACTGCAGGTGCAGGCGAAGTGCGGGCCGAGCGCGCCGGTCTGCGGCTCGAAGCGCAGCAGCTTCTCTTCCCAGAACAGCCGGCGCAGGATGGTCTCAACATCGAGCGTGAGCAGTTCCTCGCGCGTCAGGCTCGACGCGAGGATGGAGATGCGGTTGTAGTCCTCGTTGCGGCCGATCTGGTCTTCGTTGGCCTGGTCGATGTCGCTGTCGGACGTGCCTTCGAGATTGCCCTGCCCCTTGACCGGCAGGCGCTGGATCAGCAGGCCCGCGGCCACCTTGTCGTCGGCCGCCAGCACCAGCGTCGTGTCGAGCTGTTCGCTCTGCAGCATGTAGTGCTGGAGCACCTCGTTGAGCTTGCCCAGCGGCTGGCCATCGTCACCGAACAGCGGCACCACCCCCTGATAGGGTTGCTGGCCCGGCACGCGGCCCTTGGGGTCGAGCGTGATCGCGCAGCGGCCCTTGTTGCTGGCGTTGACCATGTCGGGCAACCGCGCATCCGCCGGCAGTTCGCCGATCAGCGTCGCCGTCGCGCGCAGGCTCAGATCGTGCTGGACCTCGGCCACCGCCACCTTGACCGGGCCATCGCCGAAGATCTGAAGGATCAGCGCGCCGTTGAACTTGATGTTCGACTCCATGAGCGCCGCGGCCGCCGTCATCTCGCCGAGCAGTTCGGCCACCGGCGGCGGATAGGCACCCGTGGTGGTGTTCGACGCGCGGCGCGCGAGGATTTCCTGCCACGCATCGGTCAGGCGCACGATCATCCCGCGCACCGGCAGGCCATCGAACAGGAACTTGTGCAACTCGCTCACAGCTGTATCTTTCTGCCGCCGGCCGCAGGGGCTCAGGCGATCTTCTTGAGCCCGGTCGCAAAGCGCCGGGCGTTGTGCACGTAGTGCTCGGCGCTTTGCCGCAGCTTGGCAGCAGCCGCATCGTCGAGCGTGCGAACCACCTTGGCGGGCGAGCCGATGATGAGCGAGTTGTCCGGGAACTCCTTGCCCTCGGTCACCACACTGCCGGCACCCACGATCGAGTTGCGGCCGATCTTCGCGTTATTCAAGACCACGGCCTGAATGCCGATCAGCGAGTTGTCGCCGATCGTGCAACCGTGCAGCATGACCTGGTGGCCGATGGTCACGTTCTCGCCGATGGTCAGCGGGCAACCGTGGTCGGCATGCAGCACCGACAGGTCCTGCACATTGCTGTTGCGCCCGATTGTCAGGGTGTCGGTGTCGCCGCGCACCACGGCGCCGAACCACACGCTGGCATTCTCGCCCAGCACCGCCCGGCCAATGACCTGGGCGCTGTCGGCGACCCAGGCGCCAGCGCCCAGTTGTGGCGTCACGCCATCGAGTTCGTAGAGTGCCATCGTGAGGTCTCCTGGGGTCAAAACTAGAATTGTAGGGATGCACCCCCGCCTTGGCGCCCTCGCGGCACTGCGAATCACCGATCCTGCCCGCAAAGTGGCCGCCACACGCGCCCTCTTCGCCCAAACGGCCCTTGGCACCCTGCCCCTGGACACCGTGCGCGTGCCGGGCGACGAGGCCGGCGTGCCCGGCCGGCCCGAGCGCCCGGAACGGGTCTCGGCCATGGCTGTCGGCAAGCGCTCGCCATTTCTGCCAGACGGCCGCGCCGCGCTGATCCATTCGATCTGCCATATCGAATTCAATGCGATCAACCTCGCGCTCGATGCCGCCTGGCGCTACGACGGCATGCCCGAGGCCTATTACCGCGACTGGCTGCGCGTGGCCGACGAGGAGGCACAGCACTTCGCGATGCTGCATGCCCACCTGCAGACCATGGGCTTCCACTATGGCGACTTCACGGGTCATGACGGCCTGTGGGCCATGTGCGAGAAGACGCGCGACGACGTGCTCGCGCGCATGGCGCTGGTGCCGCGCACGCTGGAGGCGCGCGGGCTCGACGCCACGCCGCTGATCCAGGCCAAGCTGCGGCGCGTGAACACGCCCGATGCATGGCAGGCCGTTGCGATCCTGGACGTGATCCTGCGCGACGAGGTGGGTCACGTGGCCATCGGCAACCACTGGTACCGCTGGCTGTGCGAACGCGAGGGGCTCGACCCGATCGCGCATTACCGCGTGCTGTACCGCCGCCACGAGGCGCCGCGGCTGAAGGCGCCCTTCAACCTCGAAGCCCGCGCACGCGCCGGGTTCACCAACGAAGAGCTGCAGGCGCTCGCGCAGGACGACGACCGCGCCACGCGGCCCGCATCGCCTGTCAGTCGGCCTTGATGTTCGCTTCGCGCACGATCCGGCCCATCGCGTCGTATTCGCTGCGAATCTCCTTGGCGAAGTCGGACGCGCTGCCGCCCGTCGGCACGTTGTCCGTCGCGATCAGCCGCGCGCGCAGGTCGGGGCTGGCGAGCGCCTTGTTGATCTCGTCGTTGTAGCGCCCCAGCAGCGCCAGCGGCGTGCCCGCCGGTGCGATCACGCCGAACTGCGAGGACAGACTGGCGCTGCGGAAACCCAGTTCGGTCAGCGTTGGCACGTTGGGCATGCCTTCGAGCCGGGCGGGTGCGCCCACTGCCAGCGGCCGCAGCTTGCCGGTCTTGATCTGCGCGGACACCGGCGGCGCCGCGTTGGTCGACAGGATTTCGAACTGCCCGCTGATTGCGTCGGTCATCTGCTGGCCGCCGCCCTTGTACGGCACGTGCGTGATGTCGACGCCTGTATCGGCGCGCAGTTGCTCGAGAATGATGTGGCCGAGCGACGCCGGGCCGGAAGTGGCCCAGCGGATGTCGCCGGGGCGCGCCTTGGCGTCGGCCAGCAACGAGCGGAAATCACGCGTGCCGGTGGCCGACGTCGCCAGCAGCAACACCGGCGAATACATCACGCTCGCCACCGGTGCGATGTCCTTGAACGGGTCGTAGGGGAGCCGGCCCAGATGCGGGCTCAGCACCAGCGGACTGATGGCCGCAAAACCCAGCGTCGCGCCGTCAGGCTGCGCCTTGGCGACGGCATCGACACCGATGGTGCCGCTCGCACCTGCGCGGTTCTCCACGATCACCGTGCTGCCCAGCTGCTGGGTGAGCTTGTCGGCCAACCCACGCGCGACCACGTCGCTCACACCACCGGCCGGGTAGGCAACGATGATGCGGATCGTCCTGGGGATGGTTTGCGCACCGGCGCCTTGCGCGGCGATGGCGGCACAGGCTCCAACACAGGCGGCGGCGATGAGGGCACGCCGCGAAATCTTCCAGTTCATGGCTTCGGGGTCTTTCAAGTGATGGTGCGCGCAACCAGGGGTCATCCACGCGGATGGTGGTGCGCGTGCAGCTGCTTCAGGCGCTCGCGCGCGACGTGTGTGTAGATCGTCGTCGTCGAAATGTCGGCATGCCCGAGCAGCAGTTGCACCGCCCGCAGGTCGGCGCCGTGGTTGAGCAGGTGCGTGGCGAAAGCATGCCGCAGCGTGTGGGGCGACAGCGGCACATGGATGCCCGCGGCCTGCGCGTGCTTCTTGACGATCATCCAGAACATCACACGCGTCATGCCCGCGCCGCGCGCGGTCACGAACAGGTCGGGCGTCTGCTGGCCCGCCAGGATGGCCGGACGCGATTCGTCGAGGTAGCGCTCGATCCAGCGCCGCGCTTCCCCGCCGAAAGGCACGAGCCGTTCCTTGTCGCCTTTGCCCAGCACGCGCAGCACGCCGTCGTTGAGGCTCAGGTCGAACACCTTGAGGGTGACCAGCTCGCTCACGCGCAGTCCGCTGGCATACATGAGTTCGAGCATCGCGCGGTCGCGCAGGCCCAGCGGCGATGCAACATCCGGCGCCTCCAGCAAGTCGTCAACCTGCTTTTCGGAGAGCATCTTGATGGCGCGCGGCATCTGCTTGGCCGGTATGAGGCGCAGCGTCGGATCGGCCACGATGCGCCGCTCGCGCAGCGCCCAGCGGAAGTAGCGCTTGAAAACCGTCAGCCGCCGGTTGGCCGACGTCGCCTTGCCCCGGTCGACCAGGCGTGCGCCCATGTACGCCTGCAGGTCGGTCTCATCGGCAGTGTCGAGCGGCCGGCCGCGCTGCGCGGAGATCCAGCGCGCGAAGAGCGCAAGGTCGCGCCGGTAAGCGGCCAACGTATTCTTCGACAGGCCATCCTCGAGCCACAGTGCGTCAAGGAAATCGTCGATCCCGGGAGGGTCTGGGGTCGCGAGGGCATGGGGACCCGACGTGGAAACAGAGCGCATGGCCCCCAAGATACCAAAAGCGGCGGCCGGAGGTGCGCCACACGCCTCGGCGACCGCAACAAAAAACCGCCCGAAGGCGGTCTCTGCGCACGATGCGAAGCGCCTCAGTCGAGGGCCAGCTTCTGCTTGACAACCACTTGTTTGTAGATCTCGTACTCGGCCTTGATCTGCGCGGCGAACTGCTCTGGCGTGTTGGCCACGATGATCGAGTCGGTGTCCTCGATGCGCTTGCGCACAGCCGGATCGGCCAGCGCTTTCTTCACGCCCTCGTTGACCTTGTCCACCACTTCCTTGGGCAGGCCTTTCGGGCCGAGGATGCCGTAATAGGCCATGCGGTTGACCGGTTCCAGGCCCACTTCCTTGAAGGTCGGCACGTTCGGCAGCGCTGCCACGCGGGTGGGCGCGCTCACCACGATCGGAATCAGCTTGCCTGCCTTGATGAAAGGCAGCGCCGAAGGCAGGTTGTCGAAGATGATCGGTACCTGGCCGGCCACCGTGTCATTGAGCGCCGGACCCGCGCCGCGGTACGGGATGTGCGTGACGAAAGTGTTCGTCAGGCTCTTGTACAGCTCCATCAGCAGGTGGCCGATGCCACCGGTGCCCGACGACGAGTACGAGTACTTGCCCGGGTTCTTCTTGAGTTCGGCGACGAACTCGGCGTAGTTCTTGGCCGGGAAGCTCGGGTTGACCGCGATGATGTTCGGCGTCGCGGCGATGTTGATGATCGGCGTGAAGTCGTTGATCGGGTCGTACGGCACCTTGGGGTTGATGGCTGGATTGGCCGCCGTGCTGGAGACCGTGGCGATGCCCAGCTTGTAGCCATCGGGCGCCGCGCGCGCGGTTTCAGCCGCCCCCACGATGCCGCCGCCACCGGCGCGGTTGACCACGATCACCGGTTGGCCCAGCACCCGGCCCAGCGGATCGCCGATCACGCGCGCGACGATGTCGGTGGTACCGCCCGGTGCAAAAGGCACGCTCAGCTCGATCGGCTTGTTGGGATAGCCCTGGGCCAGGACCGGGCCGGCAATGGCCCCCAGTGCGATGGCGCCCACGAGCGCATTCCATTGACGACGTTGCATCGGCAACTCCTTGAAATCGGTGAAAAATATCTCTGGATGCTACCGCCTGACGCCGGCTGACGCTCTCCTGAATTACCCATGTCGGTGACGGTTATCCTCGTGGCGTGAATTACGCGCAGCTGCTCTTCCCCGATTTCTCTCTCATCGCCTGCGGCTGGCTTCTCTGCCGCTACACCGCGCTCGACCGCCGCGTGTGGGACCAGGTCGAAAGCCTCGTCTACTACTTCCTGTTCCCGGTGCTGCTGTTCCACTCGATCGTGCGCAGCCCGATCGACTTCAGCGCCGCCTCGCAACTGCTCGTCGGCGGTGTGGGCGTCTGCCTGGCGGGCGTGGCACTGGCGTATGCGTTGCCCTACCTGCCGGGCCTGCGCGGCCACATCGACCGGCGCGACCACGCGGCGAGCGCACAGGTGGCGTTTCGCTTCAACTCCTTCATCTGCCTGGCCATGGCAGAACGGCTGGCCGGCACACAGGGCCTGTTGCTGATTGCAGTGCTGATTGGCGTGGGCGTGCCGCTGATGAACATCGGCGCGGTCTGGCCGATGGCGCGCCATGCCCAGAGCGGCTTTGTGCGACAGTTGCTGCGCAACCCGCTCATCATCGCCACGGCGACCGGGCTGGTGGTCAACCTGCTGGGGCTGCGCGTGCCGGAATGGGCCACGCCCACGCTGTCGCGCATCGGCGCTGCGTCCCTGGCACTGGGGCTGCTGGCCGCGGGTGCGGGCATGCAGTTCGCCACGCTGGCGCGGGGCAAGGTGCTCGCGGTGTCGGTGCTGACCATCCGCCACCTGCTGCTGCCGATCATCGGCTGGCTGTTGGCGCGCGCGCTGCACCTGGAGACGTCGCAGGCCCTGGTGCTGCTGGCGTTCTCCGCCGTGCCGACCGCGTCCAGCGCGTACGTGCTGGCCGCGCGCATGGGCTACAACGGGCCCTACGTCGCCGGCCTGGTGACGCTGTCGACGCTGCTGGGCATGCTGAGCCTGCCGTTGGCACTGTCATTGCCGCGCTGACGACGAATTGGCACGTGCGTTGCGGACCAGAGGACAGGCACCTGCCGATCCTCAAGTTCCATCACTCCGCGACCATGGCCTTCGACGACTGCAAACCCCTGTCAGCATTGAAAAAAGCCGCCGAGCGTCACGCCCGGCCGGACTGCCACAGGCGTCGGCGAATCATTGAACGTCACGTAACACGGGGCGAGGATGCCGTTACCCCCCACGGTCACATCGAAGCAGGTGGCACCTCTTACCTCATGGAGATATGACGATGCTGACGATTCTTCTGTGTGCCGTGGTCGGTGTGCTGGGACTGGGCTATTTCAGCCTGATCCGGATTGCCACACAAGCCGATCAGGACGATCCGGACTGATCGGTTTCAAATCGCGTTCAGAACCCGAAGGGCCGTGGCGGACTCATTCGACCAACTCCGTCTCAGAGACCTCCTGCAAGCGGCCGCAGAACTGGTACCCGACGCCGTGCCGCGCACGCACCGGCAGATTGAGCATGGTGACGGCATGGACCTTGCGCCTCAAGCGAGAGATGGTCATGTGGAAAGTGCGCGAAGGCTTGCTTGAGGTCGATTCCTTCTGACATGTGCCCGTCAAAAGGGCCCAGCGCTTGTGCGGCACCAGTTGATGCTCTCCGCGAAGCATCTCCTTGAGCAACAGGTGCTCGGCCAGCGTCAGATCCACCCGCATGCCCTCGGGTGTCCACACCTGAGGCAGGTACCTGTCGATGCGCCAGGCGGGCGTCGAAGTGTCCGACGCATCGGGCGACAGACTGAGATCGGGCAGCCCTTATTCGGAGGCTTCACTGCAAAACGCCTCTGTGCGATCGGTTCGCGGCGCATCCCCGTCCCAGTGGTAGGCAGCGAACCTCCGGTGAAGCGCCGTCACCTGCGCAACCAGTTCGGCCCCATGCACGGGCGCAGAAAGACACGCATCCGCGCCGCAGTTCAGGCCGCGGACCCGATCTGCCGGCGTCTCGCCCGTGATCAGCAGGATCCCTGCGTCCAGGCTCGACTGCAGCAACGCAATCACCGACAGCACCTCGGGCTCGGGGAACGGGGCTTGCGAAGCGTCCAGGACAACAATCGGGTTCACGCCCAACCCGATGGAGGACATCAGCTCGCGCGTGCTTGTGCACTGATGAACGGAAATACCTGCTTCAGACAAGCTCTCGCAGGCAATGCCAGCCTTGCTTCCAGGCCCGGGCTGGATGAAGCCTTGCGTCATGTCCATGCCGGCGGGAAATTGGTGGTGTGGCGGCTCGACCGCCTCGGCCGGTCCCTGTCGCACTTGGTGACGTTGCTTGAACAGTTGGGCCGGCGCGATGTCCGCTTCCAGTCGCTCAACGAGCACATCGATACGAGCACGTCAGGAGGGCGTTTGGTGTTCCACATGATGGCCGCGCTGGCGGAGTTCGAGCGCGCGCTGATCAGCGAACGCACACGTGCAGGCATGGCTGCTGCACGCGCCGGAGGAAGGCGTGTCGGCCGCAGACCGTCGCTGTCGCCGCAGCAATGCGACGAAGCCTGCCGGCTGATGGCCGATGAGCAATGGTCTCTCCGCGATCTGGGTGCGCATTTTGGATTGCACCCACGTACGGTGAATCGGCTGCTGCGTATCCATACACATGGACAGGAAATGTTTCAGGTCTTGAGTCGCTCGCCGGACGTCTCGATGTAGTGGCGGCCCGCTTCGAGCGGGGATGCGGCGATTCGGTGCCGTGGATCGTGTTGTTTCATCGGTTGAACAGACTCTGGTGAGCTGTCTCTGTGTTGCCCCTGGACTCGGCCCTAGGGTTCGGTTTTTTCTGGCTCAGTGCCTGCATATCACTTGCGAAGTGCGGTGCATGCAAGGTTAAGAGACTTTAAAAAAAGAGGGCAATACCGGTCTAGAAGAAAACTGGCGATCATCAGAACAAAACGGTGACGACCAAGCGCGCGACGCGCGCGCGACTCAGGCGGTCACACTTGCGCGAAACGCGGCCGGCGTGCACCCGAGCCGCGCGCGCATCACGCGCGTGAGGTGGGCTTGATCGGCGAAACCGCACACGGAGGCCACCGCCTTGATGGGCAGGCTGCCTTGGCCCAGCAAGGCGCGCGCGCGATCGAGGCGTCGGTCAATGATGTAGTGGTGCGGCGTCGCAAGGAACGACATGCGGAAATGCTTCGCGAACGTCCACACGCCCATGTTGGCGACCATCGCCAGTTCGTTGAGCGTCAGGCTTTGTTCGAGATGACCTTCGATGTAGTCGACGATGCGGCGGCGCAGCGCCGGGGCAAACTGCCCGGTGCTGGAATGGTCGACGAAATCGACCGAGGCATAGTGGCGCAGGAGGTGGACGGAGAGTTGGGTGCTGAGCGCGTCGACATAGACCGCACCGCCAATGGCAGTGTCGCCGGCCTCGCGCGCTATCGCCGCGACGATGCCACTGACCACAGGGTCATGTTGCCGCAACACGTCATGCAGCCGCACATCGGCGATCGGCCGGTCGAGCACGTCTGCCGCCACCCTCGTGGCGAGACCATCGGGCAGATAGACATGTGTGACCTCGATCGGCTCGGTCCAGTGCCAGTGCGACAGCTGCGAGCGGGTCAGGAGTGACACATCGCCGGGATGGCACGTGGTACGGGTCCAACGACCCTCAAAGCGGCGGTCCACCAGTGTGCTGCCTCGCAGGTACGAGACGATCATGAAGTGGGTGAGCGCCGGAACCTCGACATCGAGACCTTCGTATCGGTAACCACGCAGACCGACGTCCTTCCAGCCGAGGCCGTCGCTGGAGCAGAGCAACTCGCCAGGCACCCAGCGAGGGAGCTCTTCAGGTCGGGCCGGGTGATGCATGAAGGGATTGTTGGTGCACTGGTTGAGGACGGCGGCTGGGGTATACCCTCTCGCCTAATTCAGGCGGACCAACGTCTCCCTCAAGCGCGCAAGCTTCGGTACACGGCCGATTCGAACTCCACGAATCCGGCGTACGAAGATACATCGTGGAACGGCAGGATCTGCGATCCCCAATAGCCACCCACGCCGGTTTTCCGATCGATCCAATAGAAGAGATTGGCCAGGCCGGCCCACATCAATGACCCCGCCGGGCGGCCGGTCGGCGTGTCCTCTTCATTGACCTGGAAAGTGTACGCCCAGGATTTTCGCACGGTGGGCGAAAATTCTCCGTCGTTGGACAGGGATGCAATCGACGTGGTCCAGCCGCCGCTTGTCATGCCTTCGGGCAGACCATTTTTCGACATGACCGCGACAGTTTCAGGCCGCAAGACCCGGCCGTACTCGCCTACTCCGTCGTTGAGGAACATGCGGATGAGCTTCATGTATTCGCCCACGGTCGCATAAAGGCCGTGGCCGCCCATGTCCATCGACGGCGGCTGCGGCAGCACGAGGTCAGGCATGGGCGTGAGCTTGCCATCCTTCGCGCGGTCGTGGAGGGTGGCGCGTCTTGCGCGCATGGCGTCACTCATTTCGAAGCCGATGTCCACCATGCCCAGGGGGGCGAAGATGCGTTCTTTCATGACCTCGCCCAGGCGCTTGCCACGCTGCTGCTCGACCACCTTGCCCAGCCAGTCGATGTTCACGCCGTAGGTCCAGCGTTCGCCGGGCTCGTGCACGAGTACCGTGCGGATCGACTCGAAGGTGCTGGACACCACCGTCGGAATGTTCCTGGCCGTGCGCAGCTTCAAGTCGTCGTGGCTGAAGAACTCGTAGCTGAAGCCGGCCGTGTGGAGCATCAGGTCCCGCAGAGTGATGTCACGCCGCGGCGCACGGGTCTTGGGTTGGCCTGCGGCATCGAAACCATCGAGCACCTGGATCTCGGCAATTTCCGGGACGTAGGTCTTGGCGGCGTCGTCCAGGCGGATCTTTCCTTCTTCGACAAGCTGCATGATGGCCGTGCCCGTCAGCGCCTTCGTGGTCGAGAAGATTGCCATGACGGAGTCGGCGGTCATCGGCTGGTCCTTGCCGAGTTCGCGTACGCCGGCAGCGCCCTCGTAGATGTTGCCCTTTCGGTCTGTGGCCATGGCGACGACGCCCGGCGCGCCGCCCGCTGCGTTGACGGTTCGCTGCAGGATGCCATCGGCCATCGTCTTCAATTTCGTGCTCATTCATGTCTCCAGTCGGCGCAATTGTCGAGATGCATCCCGGCGAGCGCCATTGACGTCCGGGATGCGGAAATTCTGGCGGAGCCTCTGCTGCCAAAGCCATCGATGCCGATCGGGCTGGCTGTTAATTGCCGTATCGAGACAGCAGCTTGCCGTTCGCAGACATTTGCCGAGGCACCAGCATCGCCGCCTGCCATCGACGGCTGACATCGACGACGCTAGACTGCCGTGCACCGGCGCCGCGCGGGGCGCATGTTCAAGGTGGAGACATGAGTGCACTGCAAGGCGTGTTGATCGTGGATGCAAAGGGCGGGCGCACCGAAGAACATCACGTCGTCAGTACCACCGACTGGGACGAAATGCATGCGTGGTCGGACCGCATCTACATGCCCTACGAGGTGTCGCCCACTGGCAAGCCCCAGGCGCCGGATGCGCGCATGTACGCCTCGAAGATCGGATCGAGCATCCTCAGCCGGTTCTCATACAACATTCCGGTGCACATCAAGGATTGGTCGCAGAAGGAAGACCTCGCGATCGTCCTCACGACCATCCGCGGCAATGCGCGTCACTGGGTCGACTCGCGCAAGCCGGCTGACACGGGGGTGGGCGAGGCGTTTCTGGTGGACACCAGCCGCACGGACTACTGGGTCGATTTCGACCCGAACCACCTGCAGGTCAACGTCACCCTGCCGCACCAGTTGCTGGCGAGCCTCTACGAACGCTGGTTCGGGCAGCTTCCCGACGAGCGGCTCTGGCTGCAGAAGGTTCGCTTCGGCGGGCAGGGCTCGGCCTGGATCGCGTTGATGGAATACGCCTCGCGCTGCATGGCGGAGTTCCCCGCCCAAATGGCCGCCGGCCCTCTGGGCCGGCATGTCGAGGAGGCCATTGGCGTGCATCTGCTGATGCAGTGGACACAGTCGATGCACGGCGCCGCTGCGTTCGGTCCGCCGCCCCAGCTCGCGCCGAGGCTCGTGCGGGATGCCGAACGCTACATCGTGCACAACGCGCGCCACGCACCGACCGTGTCGGAGGTGGCTGCTGCGGTGGGCGCCAGCGTGCGCGCACTCTCCGGCGCATTTCGCCGGTTTCGCGGCATCACCGTTCAAATGTGCCTGCGGGAAGAACGGCTCAAGGGAGTCCGCGCCGATCTGCTCGCAGCGCCGCCCGAAGCGTCCATCAAAGCCATCGCGGCTTACTGGGGCTATTGCAGCATGGGCGTGTTTTCCGCCAGCTACAAGAAGCGATTCGGTGAGTTGCCTTCGCAGACGCTCAAGGCCTTTCGGAGGATCTGATCGTTCCGACCTCTAGAAAAGCACCGAACCCGACAGTCATCCTCGGGAGGGACAGTCGGTTCGGTCATCATGCATCGGGTCGGCTTTCGAAGAAGAAGCACTCGGGCAGGATCGCTGGGGCAATGTAGTCGATGTCCTTGGTCGACACACCGCAGGCAAAGAAACCGTCGCGCCAATGCCGGACAACATCGATAATCCGATCAATTTCCTCGCGCGCCTCTTCCGCCGGCAAGCCGAAACGCCCCGCCTGCGACAGGAGGTTGTAGATGCTGGCCGTGCGACCGTAGTCGCCGACGGTCAAGGCCAGGTCCCGCCTCTCCAGGCTCACTACGGGCGCGGGCACTAGATCGTAGGCCGGCGACAACCGCCATCCCTTTTGCCTGCGCAGCAGGGCGTGGTTGCGAGGGTGATCGTCGTTGTTGGTCACGGCAGCGTTGAAGACCATCCGCCTGAAGAGTTCGGCGCAATCAGCTTCTGGCTTGTCAGACCATCGGCGCAAGTTGTCGGCCAGCAGCGGATAAGACCAACGATCTCGGTCCAGGTGGCTGTCGCCGCAGTCGAGCACGGTCAGGCCACTGACGAGACCGAAACGCAGGTAACCCTGGTCGGTGTAATCGCGATCGAACCGCTGCAACATCAGCACGTCACTCTCGCCAACCGCCTCCAGCCGGGACTGTGTGACGTTCAGGCCGCATCTCCGAGCCAAGTCCAGCGTCGCAAATTCGACCCGCTGCAGATTGAAGCGGTCATCTCTGGCAGGAAACTTGCCGAGCCAGAGACTTTGCGCGTCCTCGATGGTGGCCTTCGGCCGCGCACCACCCATGCTGGTGCCAGGATCGAGCTGTTCGAGCAGATGGGCGGCCACTGGGCGGCCTTCTTCGATCGCCTGCGTGGCCGCGATCAACTCGGCGAACTGGTGCGTGCGGTTGTACTGGCGCTTGGGCGCGGGTGGTTCGGCCTTCAGCCCAAAGCTCAGGTACCCTGCCCCATCTTGCGGACCATGGAGCAAATAGTCGATTTCCTGGAGGTCAGCCGCGCTGCGCTCGAGCTTGTGCTCGATCACCCGCCGCCCCCAGGCGTCGGGACCCGCGTCTCGAACCGCGCCGGGAATCCCCTTGAGCTGGGTGAACTGGAAGACTTCCTTGGCAAGAGGCAGCTGAAACGGATCGAGTGCCACCGCCTCTTGGCGCTGAAGGTAGCGGTCGCCGTAGCGAAACCGCCCTATTTGCGTGCCGTCGGGCAGCGTCTGCACCCTGAGCAGCGCTGCTGGCACTGTTTCCAATGTGCCGGGCAGCTGAACATAAACATAGGCTTCTCGCTCAGAAGTCATAGTCGTCGCTCGCGTTTCGGGCCTTGCTCGCCCGTGTGGGGCGGCGCGACGCTTCGAGCGCCTTGCCGTGGAGATCGCTGTCGGGATCGGCAACAGCGTCCAGCGACTTGTCCAGGCCGAGTGCCCACAGTACCGTGAAGCACACGCCAACCGCCGTACCCGGCTTACCGAGTTCCAGCGCCGTGAGGGTGTTTCGATTGATGCCCGCCTTGCTGGCGAGATCGGCGACCGACCAGTTGCGCCGAATTCGCGCCACCCGGATGCGCTGACCCAGCTGGGCAACCTGCTCGGCGGCTTGCCGTGGAATCGCGAATTTGCTCATTAAATTAGGCATTAACTTTAGTTAATGCCCACTATATTAGAATTTTCTCGCATGGTGTACAAGCTGGGTAGCGAAGCTTGAAGCCGAACTGAGCGACGGCCGGGCATTCATCCTCGACGCGAGCACCCGTCCACGATAATGTGACAGCCCGCTCCTGCCTGCACCTTGGCAGCGCATGCGTCGGGTTTCATGGAACGCTTGCGCGTGGCGTAGCTTTCGAACTCGACAGGGCAAAAACCTACGCTGATCGGCGCACTGTAGCGGCCTGAGCGGGAGTGGTGACGAAGTCAAACGACACATCGAAGATCGCAAAAACATCAATGGAATCAAAGGCGTGCTGAAGAAAACCGAGCAAGATCAAGAGCTTATGGAAGCCCCGAAATCTGCGCACACGCCCATGATGGCGCAGTACAACCGCCTGAAGGCCGACCACCCCGACACCCTCCTCTTCTACCGGATGGGTGACTTCTACGAGCTGTTCTACGCCGACGCCGAAAAGGCCGCGCGGCTGCTCGACATCACGCTCACGCAGCGCGGCCAGTCGGCCGGGCAGCCGGTGGTCATGGCGGGTGTGCCGTTTCATGCGGTCGATGCCTATCTCGCTCGCCTCATCAAGCTGGGCGAGTCGGTCGCCATCTGCGAGCAGGTCGGTGAAGTGGGTGCGGGCAAGGGCCCGGTCGAGCGCAAGGTCATGCGCGTGGTCACGCCCGGCACGCTGACCGATGCCGAACTGCTCAACGACAAGACCGAGTCGCTGCTGCTGGCCGTGCACGCCGGCCCGCGCAACACCTGCGGCCTGGCCTGGCTCAGCGTGACCGGGGCGGCACTGCATCTGGCCGAATGCCCGGCGGACGCGCTCGAAGCCTGGATCGGCCACGTCGCGCCGAGCGAACTGCTCTACAGCGCCGAGGTCACCCCCGCCTTCGAGAACCGCCTGAAGGCGGTGCGCGCGGCCACGCCCGTCACGCTGTCGGTGCGGCCCGCGTGGCAGTTCGACGGTGCGCTGGGCGAGCGCAAGCTCTGCGAGCAACTCGCCAGCGCCAGCCTGGCCGCCTGGGGTGCCGAATCGCTGGGCAGCGCGCACGCCGCGGCCTCCGCGCTGCTGGGCTATGCCGAACACACACAGGGCCGCGCCCTCTCGCACGTGCAGCAACTGGCGGTCGAGCGCGACGGCGAGCTGATCGAGCTGCCGCCGGCCACCCGGCGCAACCTCGAGCTGGTGCAGACGCTGCGCGGCGAGGAATCGCCCACGCTGTTCTCGCTGCTCGACACCTGCATGACCGGCATGGGCAGCCGACTGCTCAAGCGCTGGCTGCTGTCGCCGCGGCGTGATCGCAGCCAGGCGCAGGCGCGGCTCGACGCCATCGACGCGTTGCAGGCGACCCCGCCGGGCACCACCGTCGCGCCCTGGCGGCGGCTGCGCGAACAGCTCAAGAACACCAGCGACGTGGAGCGCATCGCCGCGCGCATCGCGCTGCGCCAGGTGCGCCCGCGTGAACTCGTCGCGCTCGGGCTCGCGCTGGGCAAGGCCGAACAGTTCGCGCCCGCGTTGCCTGAGGGCGCAGCGCTGCTCGCGCAAATGGCCGCCCAGATGCAGCCGCCGCCCGGCTGCGCCGAACTGCTGGCCACCGCCATCAAGCCCGATCCGTCCGCGCTGGTGCGCGATGGCGGCGTGATCGCCACCGGCCACGACGCCGAGCTCGACGAGCTGCGCGCCATCAGCGAAAACTGCGACGACTTCCTGCTGCAGCTCGAAGTGCAGGAGCGCGCGCGCACCGGCATCCCGAACCTGCGGGTGCAGTTCAACCGGGTGCACGGCTTCTACATCGAGGTGACGCAGAGCGCGCTCGCCAAGGTGCCCGACAACTACCGCCGCCGCCAGACGCTGAAGAACGCCGAACGCTTCATCACGCCCGAACTCAAGGCGTTCGAGGACAAGGCGCTGAGCGCGCAGGACCGCGCCCTGGCGCGCGAAAAGTGGCTCTACGAACAACTGCTCGACGCGCTGCAGCCGCACGTCAACGCGCTCACGCGGCTGGCCGGCGCCATCGCCGCGCTGGACGCGCTCTGCGCGCTGGCCGAACGCTCGCACACGCTGCACTGGAAGGCACCTGTCTTCGTCGCGCACCCGTGCATCGAGATCGCACAGGGCCGCCATCCGGTGGTGGAGGCGCGGCTGGCCGAGAAATCGTCCGGCGGCTTCATTGCCAACGACGCGAACCTGGGGCCGCAGCAGCGCATGCAGGTCATCACCGGCCCGAACATGGGCGGCAAGTCCACCTACATGCGGCAGATCGCGATCATCGTGCTGCTGGCCTCGATTGGCTCGCACGTGCCGGCGGCCGCCTGCCGGCTCGGCCCGATCGATGCCATCCACACGCGCATCGGCGCGGCCGACGACCTGGCCAACGCCCAGTCGACCTTCATGCTGGAGATGACCGAGGCTGCGCAGATCCTGCACAGCGCCACGGCGCAATCACTGGTGCTGATGGACGAAATCGGCCGCGGCACCAGCACCTTCGACGGCCTGGCCCTGGCAGCCGGCATTGCGGCCCACCTGCATGACCGCACCAAGGCCTTCACGCTGTTCGCCACGCACTATTTCGAGCTGACCGAGTTTCCGGCGGACCACCGCTGCGCGGTCAACATGCACGTGAGCGCAACCGAGAGCACGAAGAACGGGGGGCGCGATATCGTCTTCCTGCACGAAATGCAGCCCGGCCCGGCGAGCAAGAGCTACGGCATTCAGGTGGCGCGGCTGGCCGGCATGCCGGCTGCGGTGGTGAACCATGCACGCCAGGCGCTGGAGGCACTGGAAGCCCACCAGACCGAGGCCCGCGCGCAGGTCGACCTGTTCGCCGCGCCGCCACCCGAGGCCCAGGCGCAGATCAGCGCCGTAGAATCGGCCTTGGCCGCACTCGACCTCGACGCGATGAGCCCGCGAGAGGCGCTCGAAGCGCTCTACAAACTTCAAAAACTGAACGCGCGCGAACGCGGCTGACACCGGAACCCCATGACTTATTGCGTAGGCATCAAACTCAACGCCGGCCTGGTGTTCCTGTCGGACTCACGCACCAATGCGGGCGTCGACCACATCAGCACCTTCCGCAAGATGATCGTGTACGAGCAGCCTGGCGACCGCGTCATGGTGCTGCTGTCGGCCGGCAACCTGAGCATTTCGCAGTCGGTGCGCGAGATTCTGCAGATCGAGGAGCTGCGAGAAACCGAAGACAGCCCACCCATCACGATCTGGAACGCCAAGAGCATGTTCGACGCTGCGCGCGTGCTCGGCTCGGCCGTGCGCCATGTGTACGACCGCGATGCCGAGGCGCTCAAGCACGCCGGGCTCGACTTCAACGTCTCCTTCATCTTCGGCGGCCAGGTCAAGGGCGAAGGCATGCGCCTGTTCCTGGTCTATTCGGCCGGCAATTTCATCGAAGCCACCAACGAAACGCCCTACTTCCAGGTGGGCGAGTCGAAGTACGGCAAGCCCGTGCTCGACCGCGTGCTCACACCCGAGACCCCGCTGGACGAGGCCGCCAAGTGCGCGCTGGTCTCGATGGACTCCACCATGAAGTCCAATCTCTCGGTCGGCCTGCCGCTGGACCTGGTGGTGTACGAGGCCAACCAGCTTCAGACCGACAAGATCGTCTGCATGGACGCCAACAACCCGTACTACCAGATGATGCACAACAGCTGGGGCCAGAAGCTGCGCGAGGTGTTCGACAGCATCGACGACCCCGTGTGGGATGGTGGCGAGACGGCGCATCCGCTGATGCAGCCCGCGCTGCGGCACCCGCCACTGCGCAAGATCTCGACCCCTGAAGAAAAGCTCATCTGACCCCGTGGGCTCGCTTTCGCCCATCGTCTTCTCGCACGGCAACAGCTTTCCGGCGAGCACCTATCGCGTGATCCTCGACAGCCTGCGCATGCGCGGTTTCGAGGTCGACGCGATCGAGAAATTCGGCCACGATCCGAAGTACCCCGTCACCGACAACTGGCCGCACCTGGTGCAGCAGCTCGCCGACTTCGCGAAGGCGCGCGCAGCGGCAGCGGGTGGCCCGGTTTTCCTGGTCGGGCATTCGCTGGGCGGCTTCCTGAGCCTGATGTGTGCTGCCCTGCATCCGGAACTCGCACGCGGCGTGCTGTTGCTCGACTCGCCCCTCATCGGCGGTTGGCGTGCCAACACGCTGAACCTGGTCAAGCGCACCCCCCTCATGCGGCGTGTGTCGCCCAGCGTCGTGAGCCGCCGCCGACGCAACAGCTGGGAAGACCGCGAAGCGGTACTGGCGCACTTTCGCGAGAAGAAGGCGTTTGCGCGCTGGGACGCCCAGGTGCTGCGCGACTACATCGAACACGGCACCTTCGACAGCGAGGACACCCGCGCCCTGGCCTTCGATCGCCTGGTGGAAACCGCGATCTACGACACCCTGCCCCACAACCTGGCAGGGCTGTTGCGCGCGCATCCGCTGCAGTGCCGTGCCGCCTTCATCGGCGGGCGCCAGTCGGTCGAAATGCGGCGCGTGGGCATGGCGATGACCCTGCAGGTCACCAAGGGCCGGGTCATGATGCTCGACGGCACCCACCTGTTCCCCATGGAAAAGCCGATCGCCACGGCGGCGGCGATCGAGGCGTCTTTGCGCAACCTGCTGGCCTGAGCTACTCCGCCCAGACCACCAACCCGCTCCACGCCGTCGCGAGCACGACGATGCCGAAGGCGATGCGGTACCAGGCGAACGGAATGAAATTGTGGGTGCTGATGTAGCGCAGCAGCCAGCGCACGCACAGCCACGCGCTCAGGAACGAGAACAGCAAGCCGACCGCGAACAGCGGCAGGTCTGCCATCGACAGCAGCGCGCGCTCCTTGTAGAGGCTGTAGATGGCCGCACCGATCAGCGTCGGTATGGCGAGGAAAAAGGAGAAGTCGGTGGCGGTCTGGCGGCTCAGGCCGAGCAGCATGCCGCCGATGATGGTCGAGCCGCTGCGGCTGGTGCCGGGGATCATGGCGAAGCACTGGACCAGCCCGACCTTGAGCGCGTCCAGGGGTGTCATGTCATCGACGTTCTCGACCCGCACCGAACCCGGCGGGCGCTTTTCAGCCCACAGGATGATGAAGCCACCAAGGATGAAGGTGCTGGCGACCACGGTCGGAATGAACAGGTGCTCCTTGATGACCTTGCCAAACAGCAGGCCCAACACCACGGCTGGCAGGAAGGCGATGACGATGTTCAACGCCAGGCGGCGCGCCTTGGGTTGCCGGGGCAGCGCCACCACGGTGGACTTGATTTTCTGCCAGTACACCAGGATCACCGCGAAGATCGCACCGGTCTGGATGGCGATGTCGAAGACCTTGGCCTTGTCGTCATCGAACCCGAGCAACGATCCGGCCAGGATCAAATGCCCGGTGGATGAGATGGGAAGGAACTCGGTGAGCCCCTCCACGATGCCCATGATGGCGGCCTTTACCAGCAAAACGATATCCACGTGAACTCCTTGTAAGAGCAGGGATTATGGCGAGCGAAAAAGTCAGTCGGCGTTCAGGAACCGCCGGGCACGCCCGTTGCCGTGCCATCCGCGCCGTCCAGGCCCTGCCAGCCGCCCCCCAGCCCCTGGATGAGGGACACCGCCGCCGTCTGCCGGCTCAACAGCACTTGCAGCACCGTGCGCCGCGCGCTGAGCGCCGACGCCTGGGCAGTGACCACGTCGGTGTAGCTGACCTGGCCGGCGCGATAGCGGTTGAGCATCTGCTCCTCCGTGCGATCGGCTGCGGCCGAGGCTTCGCGGCGCAGCACCTCCTGCTGCGCCAGGCTGGCAGTGGACGTCAGCTGGTCTTCCACGGCCTGGAAGGCAGTGAGCACGGTCTGGCGGTACTTCGCCGTCGAGGCGTCCATCGCGGCACGGGCCGCGTCCACGCGCGCGGCGATGGCACCGGCGTCGAACAGCACCTGCGCCGTCGACAGCCCGAAGGACCACAGCGTGTTGGACGCACTGAACAGGTCCGACACCCGGCTCGACGAGCGCCCGAGGGAGGCGCTCAGGCTCAAACTCGGAAAGTACGCCGAGCGCTCGATGCCGATCTGCGCATTGGCTGCCGCCACCGCGCGTTCGGCCGACGCAATGTCGGGCCGGCGTTGCAACAGCGTCGAGGGCACACCCAGCGGCACGGCCGGCACCACCGGCTGCCAGGTGGCCAGCGCCGGCAGCTGGAAGTCGGCCGGAGCGGCACCGATCAACACGGCGATCGCATGCGCGAGCGTGTCGCGCGTGCCTTGTGTCGACACCCGGTCTGCACGCGTATTGACCAGCGTCGTCTGCGCCTGCAGCACGTCGCTCTGCGGCGCGATGCCCGCTTCGTAGCGGTTGCGGGCAATGGTCAGCGCACGCTCATAGCCCTGGATGGTGGCGTCCAGCAGGGCGAGTTCCGCATCGGCTTCGCGCAGCGAAAAGTAGTTGCTGGCCAGGCTGCCCTGCGCGGACAACCGTGCGGCGGCCAGGTCGGCCTGGCTGGCCTGGGCCTGGGCCTGGGCGCTGCTGACCGTCAGCTTCAACCGGCCCCAGACATCGGCGTCCCAGCTCGCGTCCAGGCTGGCGCTCGCGCTCCCGGTGGCCGTGCCGGCCGTGCGATTGCCGCTGCGCGTCGAACTGCCCGACAGCGACAGGCTCGGAAACAGCGCCGCGCGATCTTCGCGCACCAGGGCCTGCGCCTGCGCGTAGTTGGCCACTGCGGTGGCAATGTTCTGGTTGGAAACTTCGACGCGCGCCGCCAGGGCATTGAGCTGGGCATCGCCGAACAGCGTCCACCACTCGCCGCGATCGAGTGCGTCCGCGGGCGCGGCTGGCAGCCAGCCTACGGCCGCGGGCGCCTCCTTCCAGGCCTGGGGCGATGTCACGGTCGGGCGTTCGTAGGTCGGGCCGACCGCGCAGGCACTGAGCGTTGCGGCAGCGACCACCGACAGGAAAACGGCATGCAGTCGGCAGGCCTGGGGATGTTTCATAAAGCTCTTGCCAGGTGATGTTCGTTGGGGGCTTGGCGGCGCAGCTTGTCCATCAGCACGTAGACCACGGGCGTGGTCAGGAGCGTGAGCAGCTGGCTGGCGATCAGGCCGCCGATGATGGCCACGCCCAGAGGCTGGCGCAGCTCCGCGCCCTGCCCGAAACCGATGGCCAGCGGCAAGGCGCCCAGCGCTGCGGCCATGGTGGTCATCAGGATCGGCCGAAAGCGCAGCATGCAGGCCTCGCGCACCGCTTCGGCGGCGCTCAGGCCGCGCGCACGCTGGGCGTCCAGCGCGAAGTCGATGATCATGATCGCGTTCTTCTTGACGATGCCGATCAGCAGGAACACGCCGATGAGCGCAATGATGGAAAAGTCCATGCGGAACAGCAGCAGCGCGATCACCGCGCCCACACCCGCCGACGGCAGCGTGGTCAGCACGGTGATCGGGTGGATCAGGCTCTCGTACAGCACGCCCAGCACGATGTAGATCACCACGATGGCCGCCAGAATCAGAAACAGCTGCTGGCCTTGCGAGTCGGCCGCACTGGCCGCTGTACCGCTGAAGCTGCCGCGCACGTTGATCGGCATCGCGATGCCGGCCGTCGCCTGGTCCATGATCGTGCGCGCGTCGGCCAGCGTGGCGCCTTCGGCCAGGTTGAAGGACAGCGTGCTCGACAGCTCGCCACCGTCGTGCGAAATCGAACTGGGCACGGCGCGCTCGCTGAGCGTGGCCACGGTCGACAGCGGCGTCATCGTCGTCACGCTGGTGCTCACCGGCGAACCGGTGGAGGCCCCCCGCAGGCCCGGATTCGCGGACGTGGTGGTCACCGTCGTGCCCGTGGCCGTGGTGGGCGAGGTCGGCAGGTACAGGTCCTTGAGCGCGACCGGGCCCTGCATGTAGCGGGGCGACCATTCCATGATGACCGAGTACTGGTTGAGCTCGTCGTAGATGGTCGCCACCGAGCGCTGGCCGAAGGCGTTGTAGAGCGAGCTGTCGACCGCGCTCGACGTGATGCCCATGCGCGATGCGCTGTCGCGATCGACGGTCACGAAGGTCTCCACGCCGTTGTCGGACTGGTCGCTGTCGATGTCGGTCAACAGTGTTTCCTGCTTGAGCCGATCGGCCAGCTTGCCCGTCCACAGGCGCAGGTCCTTGATGTTGTCGGCCTTGAGCGTGTACTGGTAGGTCGAGTTGCTCGATCGCCCGCCCATGCGCAGGTCCTGCACCTGGCCCAGGAAGACGCGCAGGCCTGTGAGCCTGTCGAGCTTGGGGCGCAGGCGTGCGATGACGGCCGCGCTGCTTTCAGCGCGCTCGCCCACCGGCTTGAGGTTGACGAACATGAAGCCGCCACCCGCGCGGCTGCCGCCCGCGAAGCCCACGACCGTGTCGACGGCCGGGTCGGCACGCACGATGTCCACGGCCTGCTTGAGCTTCTCGCCCAGCGCGGTCGACGAAATGCTCTGGTCGGCCCGCAGGCCGCCGTTGAGCTGGCCATTGTCCTGCTGCGGGAAGTAGCCCTTGGGCACCTTGACGAACAGGTAGGCGTTGAGCCCGACGACCGCCAGCAGGATCAGCACCACCAGTGCCTTGCTCGCCAGCGCCCAGTCGAGGCTGCTCTCATAGCGCGCGAGCATGAAGTCGTAGCTGCGCTCGGCCCAGCGCACCGGCCAGGCCGAACGGCGCACAGGCGCCTGGGGGTCGGCCTTGGGCTCCGCGCGCAACAGCCAGGCGCACAGCATCGGCGTGGTCGTCAGCGAGATCACGAGCGAGATCAGCACCGCCGCCGACAGCGTGACCGCGAACTCGCGGAACAGCCGCCCGACCTGCCCTTCCATGAACAGCAGCGGAATGAACACCGCCACCAGCGACAGGCTGATCGACAGCACCGTGAAGCCGACCTCGCGCGCACCGCGCAGCGCCGCGTCCACACGGTCCATGCCGTCCTCGATGTGGCGCATGGTGTTCTCCAGCACCACGATCGCGTCGTCGACCACGAAGCCGGTCGCCACCGTGAGCGCCATCAGGCTCAGGTTGTTGAGGCTGAAGCCCAGCAGGTACATCACGCCGAACGTCCCCAGCAGCGACACCACGGTCGCCACCGCCGGCACGATGGTCGCGCGCGCCTTGCGCAGGAACAGGCCGACCACGAGCACCACCAGCACGATGGAGATCATGAGCGTGAACTCCACCTCCTTGAGCGACGCGCGGATGGAATTGGTGCTGTCGGACGCCACGTGCAGCTCGATGTCCTGGGGCAGTTGCGCGCGCAGCTCGGGCAGCAGCGCACGCACGCTGTCGACCGTCTCGATGATGTTGGCGCTGGCCTCCCGCGTGATCAGCACGATGATCGCGGGCTGGCCGTTGAAGAGGCCCAGCGTGCGCCGGTTCTCCACCCCATCGATCACGTTTGCCACGTCGCTCAGGCGCACGGCGGCATTGTTGCGCCAGGCCACCACCATCGACCGGTAGTCGGCCGCGGCACGCGAGGGCTGCGAGGTATAGATCTGCAGCCGGCGGCCCTCGCCCTCGATCGCGCCCTTGGGCCGGTTGGCAATGGTCGCCTGGATGGCTGCGCGCACGTCTTCCGTGCTGATGCCGTACTTGTTCAGCGCAAAGGGCAACAGCTCGACACGCACCGCCGGCAGCGAGCCCCCGCCGATTTCGACGTCGCCCACGCCCTCGACCTGCGACAGGCGCTGGCTCACGATGTTGGAGACAGCGTCGTAGATCTGCCCCGGCGTCTTGGTCTTGGACGTGAGCGCCAGGATGATGACCGGCGACGAGGCCGGATTCGCCTTGCGATAGGTCGGGTTGCTGCGCAGCGTGGCCGGCAGGTCCGCACGTGCGGCGTTGATGGCGGCCTGCACCTCGCGCGCGGCGCCGTCGATGTTGCGGTTCAGGTCGAACTGCAGCGTGACGCGGGCCGAACCCGTCGAGCTGGTCGACGTCATCTCATTGACGCCGGCGATGGTGCCCAGGCGCCGCTCCAGCGGCGTCGCCACGCTGCTGGCCATGGTGTCGGGGCTCGCGCCCGACAGGCTCGCCGACACCGAGATGCTCGGATAGTCGACCTTGGGAAGCGGCGACACCGGCAGCACGAAATACGCCGCGATGCCTGCCAACGCAATGCCGATGGTCAGCAGCACCGTGGCAATCGGCCGCTCGACGAAGGGACGCGACAGGTTCACGCGCGGGACTCCTGCGGCGCGCGTTTCGGGCCGAAGCGCCGACCCAGCCTGTCAAAGGCCAGGTAGATGACCGGCGTGGTGAACAGCGTCAGCACCTGGCTCACGATCAGCCCGCCGAAGATCGCCAGGCCGAGCGGCCGGCGCAGCTCGGCGCCCTCGCCGAAGCCCAGCATCAGCGGCACCGCGGCGAACAGCGCGGCCAGCGTGGTCATGAGGATCGGGCGAAAGCGCAGCAGCGCGGCCTGGTGGATCGCCTCCAGCGGCGTCTTGCCCTGCTGGCGTTCGGCTTCGATGGCGAAGTCGATCATCATGATCGCGTTCTTCTTGACGATGCCGATCAGCAGGATGATGCCGATGATGCCGATCACGCCCAGGTCGTTGCCCGTGACCATCAGCGCGAGCAGCGCACCCACGCCGGCCGAGGGCAGGGTCGACAGGATGGTCAGCGGATGCACGTAGCTTTCATACAGCACGCCCAGCACGATGTACACGCAGATCACCGCCGCCAGGATCAGCCAGAGCTGGTTCGAGAGCGATTTTTCGTACGCGCCCGCTGCACCCAGGAAGGTCATCGAAACGCCCGCGGGCAGGCCGATTTCCTTGGCGGCCTGGCGGATCGAATCGACCGCGCGGCCCAGCGACACGCCATCGGCCGTGTCGAAGCCGACTGTGGCCGCCGGGTACTGCGCCACGTGCGTGATCTGCAGCGGTGCGAGCTGCTCGCGGATGGTGGCCACCGCCGACAGCGGCGTTGCCGTGCCGGCGCCGTTCTTCAGGTTGAGCGTGCCGAGTTGCTGCGGTGTTTCGATCGAATCGACCGCAGCCTCCAGGATCACCCGGTACTGGTTGGTCTCGGTGAAGATGGTCGAGACGATGCGCTGGCCGAAGGCGCTGTAGAGCACGTCGTCGACCGCGCTGGCCGTGATCGACAGGCGCGAGGCGGTGTCACGGTCGATGTCGATGAAGGCCGACAGGCCCTGCGCGCCCGCATCGCTGGTCACGTTGCGCACCTGCTTGACGTCCTGCAGCCGGGCCGTGAGCTTCTTCACCCAGGCGGTCACGCTGGCGGAATCGACGCCCTCGACCGACAGCCGGTATTCGGTCGGCCCGGTCTCCGCATCGATGGTCAGGTCCTGCGTCGGCTGCAGGTACAGCTTGACGCCGGCCACCTGCGCCACCCGCTCTCGCAGCCGGTTCATGGTCGCTTCCTGCGAGCCGCGGTCGGCCTTGAGGTTGATCAGCAGCCTGCCGGTGTTGAGCATGGTGTTGTTGGCCGCATCCACGCCGGTGATGGAGCTCAGGCTTTCGACCTCCGGGTCTGCCAGCACAGCGCGCGCCGCCGCCTGCTGCAGCTCGGCCATGCGCGCATACGACACGTCCTGCGCGGCCTCGATGCGGCCCTGCAACTGCCCGGTGTCCTGCGTCGGGAACAGGCCCTTGGGAATCAGCACGTAGAGCAGCACGGTGAGCGCCATCGTGGCCAGCGCGACCACCAGCGTCAGGCCCTGGCGGCGGAACACCCATTGCAGCCACACGTCATAGCGCGCAATCACACGGTCGAAGAAGGCCTGCACCTTGCCCCCCAGGCCGCGCGTCGCGTTGTGCGGCTCGCTCTTCAACAGGCGCGCCGACATCATCGGCACCAGGGTGAGCGACACCACCGCCGATATCAGGATGGTGATGGCCAGCGTCATCGCGAATTCGCGGAACAGACGGCCCACCACGTCGCCCATGAAGAGCAGTGGAATGAGCACGGCGATGAGCGACACCGTCAGCGAGATGATGGTGAAGCCGATCTGCGCGGCGCCCTTGAGCGCGGCAGCGAACGGCTTTTCGCCCTCTTCCAGGTAGCGCGAGATGTTCTCGATCATCACGATCGCGTCGTCCACCACGAAACCGGTCGCGATGGTCAGCGCCATCAGGCTCAGGTTGTTCAGGCTGTAGCCCAACAGGTACATGAGCCCGCAGGTGCCGATGAGCGAGATCGGCACGGCCAGGCTGGCGATGAGCGTGGCCTGCCAGCTGTGCAGGAAGAAGAAGATCACCAGCACCACCAGCAGCACGGCCAGCAGCAGCTCGATTTCCACGTGCTTGACCGACGCGCGGATGCCCGTGGTGCGGTCGCTGAGCACCTGCACGTCCAGGTTGGCCGGCAGCCCGGCCTGCAGGGCAGGTAGCTGCTTCTTGATGGCATCGACGGTGGCGATCACGTTGGCGCCCGGTTGGCGCTGCACGTTCAGGATGATGGCCGGGGTGAGCTGCCCGGTCGTGCCCGACCACGCACCCAGGCGCGTGTTCTCGGCGCTGTCGACCACGCGCGCCACGTCGGTCATGCGCACCGGTGCGTTGTTGCGGTAGGCAACGATCAGGTTCCTGTAGTCGTCGGCGGCCACGAGCTGGTCGTTGGCGTTGATCGTGTACGAGCGCTGCGGGCCATCGAAGCTGCCCTTGGCGCTGTTCGCGTTGGCGTTGGAGATGGCCGTGCGCAACGTGTCCAGGCCAATGCCGTAGGCCGCCAGCGCCTTGGTGTCGGCCTGGATGCGCACCGCCGGGCGCTGTCCGCCCGACAGCGACACCAGCCCCACGCCCGAGACCTGGCTGATCTTCTGCGCGAGCCGCGTGTTGACGATGTTCTGCACCTCGGTCAGCGGCATCGAGGCCGAACTGATGGCCAGCGTGAGCACCGGCGCATCGGCCGGATTCACCTTGGCGTACACGGGCGGCGCAGGCAGGTCGGCCGGCAGCAGCGAGTTCGCGGCATTGATGGCCGCCTGCACTTCCTGCTCGGCCACGTCGAGCGTCTCTGTCAGGCCGAACTGCAGCGTGATGACCGACACGCCTGCGGCGCTGGTCGAGCTCATGCGGCTCAGCCCCGCCATCTGGCCGAACTGGCGCTCCAGCGGCGACGTCACCGTGCGGCTCATCACCTCCGGGCTGCCACCGGGATACAGCGTCTGCACCTGGATGGTCGGGTAGTCGACCTGCGGCAAGGCGGACAGCGGCAGGAAGCGAAAGCCCACGAAGCCCGCGAGCACGATGGCAACCATGAGCAGCGCGGTCGCGACCGGCCGCTCGATGAAGGGACGTGAGGGACTCAAGACAGCGCCCTCATTCGCCCTGCGGCGGCCGACGGCGGCGCTCGCCCGCGGGGCCGGAGGCGGCATCGCGCGGTCCCGAGGCGCCACGGCGTGGGCCCGAGGCACCGTTTCGTGGCCGCGCGCCGGGCGCGTCGGTGGCCAGCTGCACGCTCGCACCGTCCTTCAGGCGGTCGCCGCCTTCGGTGACGACCATCTCGCCATCCTTCAAACCACTGGTGACCACCACCGACTCCACCGTGGACTCGCCGCGCTTGACGTCGCGCATGCTCACCGTGCGGTCCTGGTTGATCACATAGACGTAGTTGCCGGTGCCCGAGGTGCGCACCGCCGTCACCGGCACGGTCACGGCGCCGTCGATCGTGCGCAGCAGCAACTGGACGTTGACGAACTGGCTGGGGAACAACGTGGTACCTGCATTGGCGAAACGCGCCTTGGCCTTGACCGTGCCGGTGGTCGTGTCGACGGTGTTGTCGAGCGTGGAGAAAGTGCCCGTGTCCAGCACGGTCGCCTTGGTGCGGTCGAGCGCGGTCACGCTGAGAGTGGCGCCAGAGCGCACGCGGGCCTCGATGTCGGGCACGCGGTCTTGCGGAATGGAAAACTGCACGTCGATCGGCGTGATCTGGGTGATGGTCACGATGCCGGTGGTCGCGCCCGCCGCCACATAGTTGCCGGCGTCGACGGTGCGCAGCCCGACCCGGCCGCTGACGGGGGAGGTGACGCGGGTGAATTCCAGGTTCAGGCGGGCCGTGTCTTCGGCGGCCTTGTCGGTCAGCACGGTGCCTTCGAGCTGCTTGACCAGCGCGGCCTGCGTGTCGACGTCCTGCCGGGCGATCGAGTCCTGGCCGAGCAGCGTGCGGTAGCGCTCCAGCGTGACGCGCGCCGCATCGAGCTGCGCGGCATCGCGGGTGCGAGCGCCCTGGGCCTGCATCAGCGCCTGCTCGTAGGAGCGCGGGTCGATGCGCGCGAGCACGTCGCCCTTGCGCACCATCTGGCCTTCGGTGAACAGCACCTCGGTCATCACGCCCGAGACCTGCGGACGCACGGTGATGGTGGTGACCGGCGTGACGGTGCCCAGGGCGTCGAGCTTCACCGGAATGTCGGCCCGCTTGGCGACCGCCATGCCGACGGTGACCAACGCACCCCCGCCCTGGCGCGGGCCGCCTGGGCCACCTGGGCCGCCAGGCCCCCCCGGTCCGCCGGGGCCGCCCGGGCCGCCGGGTCCACCCGGACCCCCGGGCCCTGCCATGCCCGCCGACATGGCAGGCGGACGGTTGACGAGATACCAGGCGCCAGCGGCCACGGCGGCGAGCACGAGCAGGGCGACGATGCTGCCGACCCAACGACGCCGGCGGCGCGGTGGCGGCGAGGGCGTCAAGGACGCAGACGGGGACTGCGGCGGCGCGTCGGGCGCGGGGGTCGGGTTCTCGGGCGGGTGGGGGTCCATGCGGCAAATCCTGGGAGAAAACGGCGCAGTGTGGCGCCCTGGGCCGGATCGTAGCTTGCCAAAGTGCGCGGATTGCGACTGCCGATGCAGCTTGCCGTAAACCCTCTGTAAAGCGCCGCCCGCTCGCCCGGCCCGGCTGCACTTCGCGCCGCGCTTTCGCATTTCATCGCATCGGGGTCGTTCGCGCCGGCAATTTCCCACACAGTCGCGCCATCGACTTTCATCTCGCCCTTGTGCATTCTTTCGGAGAACACACCATGCTGCTTCAAATCGTCGCTCACACGCCCACCTGGGTCTTCGCCGTGTTCGCACTGCTCATCTGGCTGGGCAGCAAGCAATGGATCGGCGGCAGCGTCGGCTTGGTCCGCGCCACGGTCGTGCCACTCGCAATGGCCGTTTTCTCGCTCTACGGCGTGGTCTCTGCCTTTGCCGCCACGCCCTCGGCGCTCATCGGCTGGGCTGCTGCGGCGGCGGTGGGATTGCTGCTGGTGCTGCAGCGCCGGCTGCCCGACAGCACACGCTACGACGCGGCCCGCCGCAGCTTCCACGTCGCCGGAAGCGCGGTGCCGCTGGTCCTGATGATGGGCATCTTCTCCACCAAGTACGTGGTCGGCGTGCAGCTGGTCATGCATCCGGAACTCGCCACCCACCTGAACTTTGCGCTGGCCATCGCCACCCTGTATGGCGCCTTCGCCGGTGTCTTCACCGGCCGCGCCGTGCGCCTGTGCAGACTGGCGCTGCGTGCCCCCGCCCGCATCGACGGCCAGGCAGCCTGACCCGCTGCCCCCTTACCGGAGACGGCCATGAACCCGCGCAAAACCCACACCCCCCTCACCCTCGACATGCTGGCGCGCCGCCGTGCCAAGGCCAAGCTCGGCTGGTTCGTCCATGCCACCGTGTACCTCTCGGTCAATGCGGTGCTGCTTGCCCTGTCGTTCGCCCATGGCCGCAGCTGGGCCTGGTTTCCGCTGCTCGGGTGGGGCCTCGGGCTGCTGCTGCACGGCGTCGCCGTCTGGGTGCTCGCACCGGGCGGCAACCTGCTCGAGACCATGGTGCAGCGGGAACGCGCCAAGCTGGGCGCACGCGCAGGAGATCCGCGGTGAGCGGGCGTTGGCTGCGGGCCGCCGTGGTTTGGGCCATGGCGGCGGCGGCCACGGGTGTCGCCACTGCCTCGACAGGCGTCGCCGTGCTGCCGTCGCCGCCTGGCAGCGGGCCCGTCACGGTGTTCTATCCGAGCGATGCCGCGCCGGTGCGCGTCGAGCGCGGCCCCTTCGTTTTACAGCTTGCGCCCGGTGCGCCACCCCTGCCGGGCAACGGGCGGCTGATCGTCATGTCGCACGGTTCGGGTGGGGCGCCGTGGCCGCAAGCAGACTTGGCGCAGGTGCTGGTCGCCGCAGGGTTCACCGTGGCCATGCCTGAGCACGCCGGAGACAACTGGCACGACATGAGCGATGTCGGCCCGGTGAGCTGGGCGCACCGGCCACAGGAGGTGTCGCAAGCGATCGATGCGATGGCCGCCGACGCACGTTTTGCACAGCGCCTGGATTTCCAGCAAGTGGGGGTCTATGGCATGTCCGCGGGTGGCCTTGCCGCGCTGACGCTGGCCGGGGCACGCTGGTCGCCCGCGCAACTGGCGCGGCATTGCGACGCCCACCTGAGCGAGGACTTTCCGGGCTGCGTCGGACTGGCGACCACGCTGGACGGCGGCGTGCTCGACCCGCTCAAGCGGGGCATCGCCCGCAGCGTCATCCGCTACAAGTGGGCCGGCGACACCGAATGGCGTCACTGGGACGAACCCCGCATTGCCGCCGTGGTCGCCGCCGTGCCGATGGCTGCGCCCATCGACCTGACTTCTTTGGCCCATCCTCGCGTGCCCCTGGGCCTCGTGCGCGCCGGTCACGACGCCTGGCTCGCGCCGCAATGGCATGTGGACGCGGTGCGCGCCGCATGCAGTACCTGCGTGCTGGTCGCCGACATGCCCGAAGGCGGCCACGGCTCCGTGCTGGCGCCGCAACCCGTGGGTCTGTCGCCGCGCGCTGCAGCGCTCCTCAACGACCCGCCCGGCTTCGACCGGGCCAGCCTGGGCACCGTTTATCGTGCGATTGCCGACTTTTTCGTGAAGAATCTCGCGCCATGAACTTCCTTTTGCTCCTGCTCAAGCTTTCGGTGGTCACCGTGCTGGCGGCGTCGCTGGTCGAGGCGCTGGTGCTGAGCTGGCGCCGGGGGCGAGCGGGCTACGACTGGAAGGCCGCGGGCATCTCCCTCATCGACTTCCTGGTGCGTGAATACCCCCTGCGATGGCTGCTGCCGCTGGCGTTCTTCACCGGTGCCATGGACTGGGTCTACGCGCACCGGCTCTGGACGCTGCCGATGGACCACTGGACCGGCTGGGTCGCCTGCTTCGTCGGCCAGGAGTTCTGCTACTACTGGTACCACCGCGCCGCGCACCGCGTGCGCTGGTTCTGGTGCACGCATGCGATCCATCATTCGCCGAACCAGTTGAACCTGTCGGCCGCCTACCGCTTTGGGTGGACGGGCAAGCTGACAGGCACGCTTCTGTTCTTCACGCTGGCACCGCTGCTGGGCATGCCGCCTAAGGTGATCCTGCTGATGCTCACGCTCAACCTGCTCTACCAGTTCTGGATCCATGCGACCTGGATACCGAAGCTCGGACCGCTCGAATGGGTGCTCAACACACCTTCGGCGCACCGCGTGCACCATGCGTCCAACATCGAGTACCTCGACGGCAACTACGGCGGCGTGCTGATCGTCTTCGACCGCCTGTTCGGCACCTACATTCCCGAGCGCAAGGAGGTGCCCTGCCGCTACGGGCTGGTCACGCCGATCCACGGATACAACCTGCTCGAAATCGAATTCACGCACTGGCGGGCGCTCTGGCGCGACCTGCGCGACGCGCCGTCGCTGGGGGTGGCATGGAACTACCTCGTCAAGCCGCCCGGCTGGCGGCACGATGGCACCAGCCAGACCACCGCCGACCTGCGGGCGCGCACCGGATGACGATCCGCTGGCAGGACGCCACGCGTCACTATCTGCAGGTGGTGGCGGCCTGCTGCGCGATCGCGGTGCTGACCAACATGATCTGGCCGCTCAAAGGCTATCTCCCGCAACTGGGCTACGCGCTTTCCGTGGGAACCATCAGCTGGATGGTGATCGAGTTCGGCCGTTACCTGGTGCCCGAGCGCCACTGCCGCCGCGCCAGCCACGGCGGTCGTGGCTGGCCCCAGGGTTGGCGCGGCCTGTTGCTGACGGCGGTGTCCATCGGCCTGGGATTCATCGGCGGTCAGCGCTTCGGCGACCTGTTCTGGAGCAACGGGCTGGTCAACTCGCCGCGCGACGACGAGATCAGCCTGACCATCACCATCCTTGCCGGCGCAATCATCAGCTTCTATTTCCACAGCAGGGGCCGGGCCGCGGAACTCGTCGCATTGAAGAATGCAGCGGAGCGCAGTGCCAGCGAGGCCAAGCTCAAGCTGCTCGAAACCCAGCTTGAACCCCACATGCTCTTCAACACGCTGGCCAACCTGCGTGTGCTGATCACCACCGACCCACCGCGTGCCGTGGCCATGCTCGACCGGCTCAACAGCTACCTGCGTGTCACGCTCACCGGCTCGCGCGCACTGGCACATCCGCTCGCGGCCGAATTCGAGCGGCTGTCCGACTACCTGGAGCTGATGTCGGTGCGCATGGGCAAGCGCCTGCGCTACACGATGGAACTGCCCGACGACCTGCGCCAGGTGCCGGTACCGCCGTTGCTGCTGCAACCGTTGGTGGAGAACAGCATCCGCCACGGCCTGGAGCCCAAGGTCGAAGGCGGCGAGATCACCGTGCGCGCGCACCGCCACGGCGCGCAACTGGTCATTGAAGTGCTCGATACGGGCGTGGGCCTGGTCGACCCTCCTGGCAGTAGCAACCTGGGCATTGACGGCGATGACATGGGCGGTGGTGGCTTTGGCAGCAGCGGCTTTGGCATCACCCAGGTGCGTGAACGGCTGAGCACCGTCCACCAGGACCGCGCGCATCTGCAACTGTCGCGCCGCGTGGGCGGCGGCACCGCCGCCACGCTCACGCTGCCGCTGACCGAACAGAGCCCCCCGCCATGACCTTCACCGCCCTCATCGCCGAAGACGAAGCCCTGCTGGCCCAGGCGCTGCGCGCCGAACTCGCTGCCGCCTGGCCCGCGCTGGAGGTGGTCGCGACGGTGGGCGACGGCCTGAGCGCGGTGCGCGAGGCGCTGCGCCTGCTGCCACAGGTGGTTTTTCTCGACATTCGCATGCCTGGCCTGGACGGGCTGGGTGCCGCTGCAGAACTTGCCGACCGATGGCCGATCGACGAGGCGCCCATGCCGCAACTCGTGTTCGTGACCGCGTACGACGAATACGCTGCGCGCGCCTTCGACGCTCAGGCGATCGACTACGTGCTCAAACCCGTGCAGCCCGCGCGGCTGCAGCGCACCGTGACGCGCCTGCAGCAGGCGCTGGCGGGTGCGCAGACGGCAAAGTCACCGGACGAAGTGCTGGCAAGCACCCTGGCGCAGTGGCGCCAGTTGCTGGCTGCAGCAGGGGGTGCGCTGCCGGCGGCTGCCAGCCATCAGGGCGCAGTTCCCCTCAAGTTCATCGCCGCCAGCGATGCGGGCGCGTCAGGCGCGGTCGTGCGGATGGTGCCGGTCGATGAGATCCAGTACTTCGAGGCGGCCGACAAATACGTGCGCGTGTTGACCGTGGGGCATGAATACCTGATCCGCACGCCGCTCAAGCAGTTGTTGCCGCAGCTCGACACGCAGCTGTTCTGGCAGGTGCACCGCGCGGTGGTCGTCCGCAGCGATGCGGTCGAATCGGTGCACCGCGACGACATGGGCAAGACCCACCTGATGCTGCGCGGTCGCCCGGAGAAGATTCCGGTGAGCCGACTCTACGCGCACCTGTTCCGCGCGATGTAGGGGTCAGTTGGCGAGCTCCGCCGAAGGGGTGCGACGGCGCAGGCAAGGCCCGGTGGTCGAGCCTGTACCCGGCCTCGCGAATCAACGCCAGTCGCGACGGTGACCGTGGCCGTGGCGAGGGCCGTAGTCGCCCCGATAGCCTTCACGGTAGTAGCCGCGGCCCGGGCCGTAGTACGCCGGCGGCGGCGGCGGCGCGTAGTACACAGGCGCCGGACGGTAGTACCGCGGCGGGGGCGGTGCGTAATAAGCCTGCGGCGGCGGGCCATAGTAAGCGGGGCCACCGACGCCGACCACCACGCCTGGCACCGAGATGCCGACGGAGACGCCGACACCTGCGTTGGCCGAGGCCATGCCGAAAAGGCCTGCTGCAGCCACTGCACCGGCAGCAGCCATCTTGTAGAACGTTGAACGGGTCAGACTCATCGTGAACTCCTGAATCGGGCTGGAAGAGCCCATGGAACAATTAAACGCGTCAGGTGTTACTCAGGTTCGAGGTCTCCGGTGAAGTTCGTGAGGAGACGTAACGCGCAGAAGCCCCCGCCTAGAATCGCGGGATGACCTCTCCTGCAGACAAAGACGGCGCGAAAAACGCCGTGGCGCCCAGTAATTTCCTGCGCCACGTGATCGAAAACGACCTCGAAACCGGCATCTACCAAGGCCGACAGTGGGGCGGTTCGCCCGGCGACGCCCAGCACCATGCCAACGGCATGCCCGACCCGGCCAAGGTCCGCATGCGCTTTCCACCGGAACCCAACGGCTACCTGCACATCGGCCATGCCAAAAGCATCTGGCTGAACTTCGAACTGGCCAAGGAATACGGCGGCGTGTGCCACCTGCGTTTCGACGACACCAACCCGGAGAAGGAAGAGCAGGAGTACGTCGACAGCATCCGCGACGCGGTGAAGTGGCTCGGCTACGAAACCTACCTGGCCGACCGCCCCAGCGCGCCCGGCACGCTGCAGCCGCACGAGTACTTCGCCAGCGACTACTTCGACTTCATGTACCGCGCGGCCGAGTACCTGATCGAGAACGACCTCGCCTACGTCGACGAGCAGACGCCCGAGGAGATGCGCGCCAACCGCGGCGACTTCGGCAAAGCCGGTATCGACAGCCCCTTCCGTTCGCGGACGGTTCAGGAGAACCTCACGCGCTTCCGGGAGATGCGTGACGGCCAGCTCGAAGATGGCGCCGCCATCCTGCGCGCCAAGATCGACATGGCGAGCCCCAACATCAACCTGCGTGACCCGGCCCTCTACCGCATCCGCCGGGCCACGCACCACAACACCGGCGACAAGTGGTGCATCTACCCGATGTACACCTTCGCGCACCCGATCGAAGATGCGCTGGAGCAGATCACGCATTCGATCTGCACGCTGGAATTCGAAGACCAGCGACCGTTTTACGACTGGCTGCTCGACCGCCTGGCGGAAAAGAGGACGCTGCCTGACGGCACCGTCGTGGGCGGCCTCATCGCCAGCCCGCATCCGCGCCAGTACGAATTCGCGCGCCTGAACGTGACCCACGTGCTCACCAGCAAGCGCAAGCTGCGCCAGCTGGTCGAGGAAGGCCACGTCGACGGTTGGGACGACCCGCGCATGCCCACCCTCGCCGGCCTGCGCCGCCGCGGCTACACGCCCGAGGCGCTCAAGCTCTTCTGCGAACGCAGCGGCACCACCAAGTCCGCCGGCGGCTGGACCGACTACGCCGCCCTCGAAGCCGCGCTGCGCGAAACCCTCGACCCCATCGCCCCGCGCGCCATGGCCGTGCTCGACCCGGTGAAGCTCGTCATCACCAACTGGGGTGAACTGATGGGCGGCCCGAACAAAGATGAAAGTGTGCTCGACGACTGCACGGCGCCTGTGCACCCGCACCACCCCGAGATGGGCGAACGCCACTTCAAGATCGGCCGCGAAGTCTGGATCGAACGCACTGATTACGAAGACGTCCCGCCCAAGGGTTTCACTCGCCTGTTTCCGGCCTACACCAACACCAGCGGCCAAGCCATCGCGGCCAGCAAGGTGCGCCTGAAGTACGGCCACACCATCGAGTGCACCGGCGCTATGCGCAGCGCCGACGGCCAACTGCTCGAAGTGCAGGCCAAGCTGGTGCCCGACACCAAGAGCGGCACGCCGGGTGCAGACGCGATCAAGGTGAAGGGGAACATCACCTGGGTCGCCGTGGCGGATGCGGTGGCGGCGGAGGTGCGGTTGTATGAGCGGCTGTTTGCCGAGGCGCAACCGGGTGGTGGGGAACTGCTGGATGAACTGAACAAGAACAGCTTGGTGAAGTGCTCGGCGTTCGTGGAGCCTTCACTGGCGAATGCCGAAGGCGGGGCGGGGTTTCAGTTCGAGCGGCACGGGTACTTTGTGACGGACGCGAAGGTGGATGGCGCGGGGCAGCATGTGTTCAATCGTGCGGCTGGGATGCGGGACAGCTGGGGAAAGTAGCGATGCACCAGCAGTTCTGGGGTTGCAGCAACTATCTGCGCTGCAAATCCGTGTTAGTGAAGCGCTCGGCGTAGGCAGTCTTCACGGCACTGCAGACCGGCTTCATTCAACGATGACGCACGCCGCCGAACCATCACCCACCCAGCGCGCCGCATTCCGCAACGCCGCCGAACATCGGCCGGGCATCGGCCGCGATTGGCGCGACCCGATCATCGGCCTCGGCGCGCACGATGCGCGACTGTGCATCTTCGGGCGTAACCGGGGGCGCACGGAGGTGGAACGCGCCCTGCCCTTCGTCGGCAAAGGCGGGCAGCTCGAGGCCGAGGTGTTCTGGCTCAACACCGTCCCCTACAAGCATGGTCGATGGCGGTGAAGCGGCGCTTCCAGCCGCTGATGGCCGATCTGCTGATGAACACCTGGCAGAGCCACGGCGGGGAGCGCACGGTGATCGCGCTGGGACGCGAGGCGTTCTTATGGTTCGGCATCGCGCAAACCGCCGAGGTGCGCTGGGCGCTTGATGCCTTCTGAGCGCGGGGCGAGGCGCGCTACCGCGAGACGCTGCGCATCGACTATCAGCTGGGCGAAGCGATACACCCGATCACGCTGGCACCGCTGCCGCATTCTTCGCCGGCCAACGCGGTGTGGTCCTCGCGCTTTCCGGCGCTGATGGATGCCCGGTTGCGACAGTGCAGAGTCCTTGACACGCGAGTGTTTGCGATAAAATCTGACCTCTATAGTCAGACCACGGGTTTAGTATGCAAACATGGCAGATGCAAGACGCCAAGGCGCGCATGTCCGAACTCGTGAAGTCCGCGCAGACCCAGCCACAGGAGATCACGGTGCACGGCAAGTCCGTTGCGGTGGTGATCTCGCGCGGCACGTTCGACCGACTGTCGCAGGCACAGGGGTCGCTGGTGGATTTCATGCAGCGCTCGCCACTGTTTGACGCCGACGATGTGGTGTTTGATCGCGATATGAGCCTGACCCGCGAGACGGGGTTTTGAGCTACCTCGTCGACACGAACGCGCTTTCGGAACTGCGGCGCAAGGCGCCGGATGCAAACGTCGTGAGCTGGTTCGCCAAGCGACCGCCCGTGACCCTGTACCTCAGCGTGCTGACGCTGGGCGAAATCCGCAAGGGCGTGGAAGGCGCCGCAGACACAGCGCGCCGGCAGGCGCTGACGGACTGGCTCGAAACCGATCTGCCTTTGTTCTTCACCGGCCGGATTCTGAGCCTGGACGCCGCCGTTGCCGATCGCTGGGGCCGCCTAGTAGCAGAGGCGGGCCGACCGCTGCCCGCGATCGACAGCCTGCTGGCAGCCAGCGCGTTAGTACACGATCTGGTGCTGGTCACGCGCAACACCAAAGATTTCGCGGGACTGCCGGTGCAAGTCTTCAATCCCTGGACGGGCGATTGAATCGATAGCTGCCAGCCCCATCCCTACATTCCCTCTGCCCGAGCCACCCCGCACCGCCCTACGATTACCCCTCTTTCCTCAGCCAGGACATACCGCATGCCCATCACCCCAATCGATTTCGAACTGACCGCCAATGACGGCACCCCGATCGAGGCCCACCGCTGGCAAAGCGACGCGCCGCGCGCCATCGTGCAGTTGGCGCACGGCATGGGCGAGCATTCGCTGCGCTACCAGGCGCTGGCGGACGCACTCACGCAGGCCGGCTACGTGGTCTATGCGAACGAGCATCGCGGCCACGGCAAGGGCGCGGCCGCGCGCGATGCGTTGGGCGACTTCGGCCCGCGCGGCTTCCAGGGTCTGGTCGACGACATGGCGCTGTTGAGCCAGCACGCGCGCGAGGCGCATCCGGGCATGCCGTTGATCCTGCTCGGCCACAGCATGGGCTCCTTCGCCGTGCAGCACTACCTGACCCGTCACAGCGCGCTGCTGGCGGGTGCAGCGCTCTCGGGCACCACGGCGCTCGACCTGCTGGCCGCTGCCACGCAAGCCGGTTTCAAGCTGGAGGACCTCAACGACGCGCTGCCCGATGTGCGCACGCCCTTCGACTGGCTCACCCGCGACCCGGCGCAGGTCGATGCGTACATGGCCGACCCGCTGTGCGGCTTCACGGTCACGCCACAGAGCTGGGTGTCGATGTTCGCGGGCCAGGACGAACTGACGCCCGCAGCGCTGCGTTCGCGCGTCCGCCCGACGCTGCCGCTCTACCTCTTCATCGGCGACCGGGATCCGGTCAGCAACAACGCCGAGTGGTTCTACCCGCTGGTCCAGCGCTACCGCGAAGCCGGTCTGCAGGACGTGTCGTGCCATGTGTTCGGCGGCGCGCGCCACGAGACGCTCAACGAGACCAACCGCGACGAGGTGGTGGCCGTGCTGCTGGCATGGATCGCGAATGTGGTGCGCAAGGCCTGAAGCCTGAAACCTGAATCTGGCGCCCCTGCATGACCCTTGCACCCACGGCTGACGCCGCATTCGCTGGCGCCTCGTCCCGCCTGCTGCGCTTCAACAAGCCCTACGGCGTGCTCAGCCAGTTCACGCCCGAGGGCCGCTGGCAGGGCCTGAAGGACTTCATCGACCTGCCCGGCGTGTACGTCGCCGGCCGGCTCGATGCCGACAGCGAAGGCCTGCTGCTGCTGACCGACGACGGCAAGCTGCAGGCACGCATTGCCGATCCGCGCTTCAAGATGGAGAAGGTGTACTGGGTGCAGGTGGAAGGCGTGCCCGACGACAGGGCGCTGGCCGCCTTGCGCAACGGCGTGACGCTCAACGACGGTCCGACACGCCCGGCCCGCGCACGCCGGCTCGACCCGCCACCCACCGTGTGGGAACGCACGCCACCCATCCGCGTGCGGCAGGCCATCCCCACCACCTGGATCGAGCTCGCCATCAAGGAAGGCCGCAACCGCCAAGTGCGGCGCATGACGGCGGCCGTGGGGCACCCGACGCTGCGGCTGGTGCGCGCGGCCATCG
The DNA here is from genome assembly GCF_030811835.1 of Variovorax ginsengisoli. Taxonomy (GTDB): domain Bacteria; phylum Pseudomonadota; class Gammaproteobacteria; order Burkholderiales; family Burkholderiaceae_C; genus Variovorax; species Variovorax ginsengisoli_C. Next base: position 235,165 of record NZ_JAUSRO010000004.1, read on the forward strand.
GCCCCTACACGCTCGAGGGGCTGGCGCCGGGAACCTGGGCTGGCTGAAGGCTCAGCGTTCGCCGAGGAAGGCGCCGTCCACCGGTTTCTTCAACCACCCGAGGATGTCGCCACCGAGCGCGTGGGCCACGGTACCGACCATGCTGCAGGTGCTGCGCGGAAAGCCGATGTACATGAACATCTGCCGATGGGCCGTGAAGTGGACCGGCGCGGTGCTGGGTCGCTCCAACGTGCCATGCAGTTCAACGAACTTCGGGCCGCCATACATGCCCCCCGCATTCGCGAGCAGGTCGGTCACTTCGACCTTGAGCACCGGCGCGGACGCAGCACTCGGCGTCGGTGCCGCAAGCAGGTACAGCAACGGCGCTTCGAGCTGGTTTTCGACAGCCTGGCGCAGCAGCGCCGGCACTTTGCAATTGTCATCGGACTGCTGCAGGGGCAGCCCCTTGCCGGTGGTGCCGTAGGTCACCGCGGGCATCACAAGGCTGTTCTGCGCCGTCGCTTCCGGTGGCGGTGGTTCCGGTGTTTCCACGGCAGGCTGGCGTGTGCCACAGGCGGTGATGAGGCCGGCCGCGGCCAGCAAGGTGCCCAGCCGCATGGCCTTCGCCGTCGATTGCGTGCGATTGATCAAGTTGAATTCTCCCTGTATGACCCGCGCCGGAGCGCGACCCGCGATTGTCGAGGCGCCCCGGCACCGCCCGCAGAGCAACACATCGATGCAGGAGGCGCAACGTGACTTTGCCCACACTTGCAACGCTGCGTACAGGGTGCCACCCGCGCTCGCTCGCTCGCTGGACTTGCCCGATCGTTCCCCCCACTCTTCGAAAAATTCGGCGGCGCATCGAGCTGGGCCTACAAACAGCCGCTGACTTGCCGTTATAGAGCCATGCATCAATCCCGAAGCACGGACTGATGTGACGTAGCCCTTTCCACCAAGACCCTCAGGAGCCGTCATGGCTGCACACCGCCACACCGCCACCGCTCTGGCCACCGGCCGCCGCTCCGTGGGCACGGTCGGCTTCTCCATCATGTTCTGACTCACGCAGTCATAGGTGCGCGTATGAAACTCACCATCCAACAGAAAATGCTGGGCTTCAGCCTGATCGGCCTGACACTCATGGTGCTGATCGGCGCCACAGGCTATTCGGCAGTCCACATGCTGTCGTCGCACACCGACAAGATCGCCACCATCGGCACGGCCGTGCGCGTGCAGATGGACGCCGACATGATGCATGACGCCTTGCGCGCAGATGTGCTCAGCGCCATGCTCGCTTCGCTGGAGAATGACGCGGCCGAAGAGAAGCTCACCCAGGCTTCCTTGACCGAACACATCGACAAGTTCCGCGAATCGTTCAAGACCCTGGACGAACTGCCGCTGGACGCCGAGATCGTTAAAGCTTCCGCTCTCGTGCGTCCGGCCTTGAACGCCTACCTGGCGAGCGCCACCGAGATCATCGGCCTGGCCTTCACCAACCGCGATGCAGCGAAGGCCAAGCTGCCCTCTTTCAAAGACGCCTTTGAGAGCCTGGAGAAATCCATGGGTGAGCTGGCCGACCTGATCGAATCCCAGGCCAAGGTGGCGCAGGCGGCCAGCGACCGCACGGCCGCCATCGCACGCGCTGTCATGGTGGCCACCGCACTGATCGCCGGCGCCTTGTTTTTCGGCATCGGCCATGCGGTCAGCCGTGGGGTGGTGCTGCCCATTGGCCGTGCCGTGAAAGTGGCGCAGGCCGTGGCCAGCGGCGACCTGACATCGCAGATCGACACCCGCGGCACCGACGAAACCGCCCAGTTGCTACAGGCCCTCAAGGCCATGAACGACAGCCTGATCCTGACCGTGGGCTCCGTGCGCCGAAGCAGCGAGAGCATCGCCACCGGCTCCAGCCAGATTGCCAGCGGCAACACCGACCTGAGCCACCGCACCGAAACCCAGGCCAGCAACCTGCAGCAAACCGCCACGTCGATGGAAGAGCTCAGCAGCACCGTGCGCAACAACGCCGACACCGCGCGCCAGGCCTCGCAGCTGGCCAGCTCTGCCAGCGACGTGGCGGCCAAGGGCGGCAGCGTGGTGGCCCAAGTCGTAGGCACCATGGCCGAGATCACGCAGTCCAGCCACAAGATCAGCGAAATCATCGGCGTGATCGACGGCATTGCGTTCCAGACCAATATCCTGGCGCTGAACGCCGCTGTGGAAGCCGCCCGTGCGGGCGAGCAAGGTCGAGGCTTCGCCGTGGTCGCCTCGGAAGTGCGCAGCCTGGCACAGCGCAGCGCCAGCGCCGCCAAAGAGATCAAGGGCCTGATCAACGACAGCGTGGAAAAGGTGCTGAACGGCTCGCGCCTGGTGGACAACGCAGGGCAGACCATGGAAGACATCGTCGCCCAGGTGCGCCGCGTGACCGACCTGATCGGCGAGATCAGCTCCGCCACGCAAGAGCAGACCAGCGGCATCGAACTGGTGAGCGGCGCGGTGGCCCAACTGGATCAGGTCACGCAGCAGAATGCGGCGCTGGTGGAAGAGTCCGCGGCAGCAGCCGAGGGCCTGAAGCACCAAGCCTCCGAGCTGGTGAGCGCCGTCAGCGTGTTCCGGCTGACGCACGGATGACGCAGACTCACGGCGAACAGCGGTTTTCCGTGAGGTGTGGGTAAGGCAGCATTCACTCGCGGTCCAGTGACGCCAGGAATTTCTCAATTGCCGGGTTCACTGCTGTGGGATGCGTCAGATTGGCTGCGTGGCCCGCGCCGGGCACAGTGACGACATGCGCGTTCGGCAATGCATTGGCCATGGCCATGGCACGCGACAAATCGATCGCCTGGTCGGACTCGCCATGAACGACCAGCGCGGGCACCGCGATCTCCGGGACGCGGTCGCTGATGTCGTCGCGTGCTGCCAATGTCGTGAAGCATTGCAGCAGGTTGACGGGGAGGGTCTGCTTCCATTTCGTGTGCCATGGTGCAGCGCCCGGCCATCCGTCGCCGAGGATGATGTGCTCGATCACCTGAGCGTTGGCGTCGCTGAGCCCGTTTGTCACCCAGTCTTCCACCAGCGCCTGATGATGCGGCATCTGCGCCGGGTCTTCGAGCATCGCCTGCGTGTCGATCAGTATCAGGGCGCGCACCAGTGCCGGATGGGTCAGGGCACAGCGCAACGAGAGGTATCCGCCCTGCGACATGCCCGCGAGCACGGCGCGCTGCACGCCGAGGTGCGCAAGCAAGGCAGCAAGGTCGTTCGCGGAGTCGTAGTATGTGAAAGGTGTGCACGTGTCGGTAGCAGTTCGGCCATGGCCCCGCTCGTCCCACACGATGCATCGGTATCGCGACTTCAACGCAGCCACCTGCGGCTCGAACATGCTGCTGTCCATCAGCAGGCCATGGGAAAAAATAACAGCCGGGCCGTCACCACCGCTGTCTTCAAAATAGAGGTCTTGTCCGTTGAGGTGCGCGATGGGCATGTGCTCTTCCTTGATGGGTGTTTGACGTTAGGCGCCACCGGAAATGCTGTCCATAAGGACTCAAGCCGATACGAGTCGCGCGGGTGACTCCAAAGTCCGCTGCGAACCGTCTCGCGCCCGGCTCTCGTTCCCACACTTGCAACGCTGCGTACAGGGTGCCGCCCGCGCTCGCTCGCTAGACTGACCCGATGGTTTCCCCCTACTCTTTTGTCTCTTCTCCCCTCTCCTCGCATGCGTCCCAGCGTCGCACCGCCATGCTCGGTGCGGTCGGCGCGCTCGGCACCCTGCTCCTGCCGGCGATGCCTGCCCATGCAGCAACGCCCGTGACCACGCCCATGCTCTGGCCGCAGGCCGCTGCGGTGCCGGGCGGCGTGGTGCGGCTGTCGCTCGGCCCGGCGGCTGCGCGCCCTGCCGCGTACACCGAAGGCGAGGTGCCCGTGCTGGTGACCGGCGACCCGATCGAATGGACCGCGCTGGTGGGCATTCCGCTGGCCGCGCCGGTCGGCAATGCGCACATCGTGGTGCGTGACGCCGGTGGCAGCCAAAGATCCATCGCCTACGCCATCGCCCCCAAGCGCTACAGCGAGCAGCGCCTGAAGGTGGCGCCGGGCACGGTCGACCTGTCGGCCGCCGATCAGGCGCGCTACGAGCGCGAGCGCGACCACCAGGCGGGCGTGATGGCGACCTTCACCGAGGCGCTGCCCGCCGACCTCCAGATGGCGGTACCGGTGCCCGGCCGGCGCTCGAGTTCCTTCGGCCTGCGTCGCGTGTTCAACGGCCAGTCGCGCAATCCACACAGCGGCATGGACATCGCCGCAGGCACCGGCACGCCGATCCGTGCCCCGCTGCCGGGCCGCGTGATCGACACGGGCGACTACTTCTTCAACGGCGGCACCGTCTGGCTCGACCACGGCCGCGGCCTGCTGACGATGTACTGCCACCTGAGCGCCATCGACGTGAAAGTGGGCGACATGCTGCAGACGGGCGACCGGTTCTGCGCCGTCGGCGCCACCGGCCGCGTGACCGGGCCGCACCTGCACTGGGGCGTGATGCTCAACCGAACGATGGTGGACCCGGCGCTGTTCGTGCCTGCCTGAGCCCGATGCTGCCTAGCGCGCCAGGCGCGCGCCCGGCCACAGGCGGACGGCCAGCGCACCCAGCGCGCTCACGGTGGCCAGCACCACCACCGCACGCCAGCCCCACTGCGCCAGTGCCAGGCTGCCCAGCGCCGCACCGGCGGCCATGCCGATGAACATGCCCACGAACAGCACCGCGTTGAGCCGGCTGCGCGCAGCGGGATCGATGCTGTAGACGATGCTCTGGTGCGACACCAGCGTGGCCTGCACGCCCAGGTCGAAGCCAATGGCGGTGGCCACCAGCAGCACGATCTGCGCGTGTGTGGACAGCAGTGGCATGAAGGCCATCGCGGCGAACGAGACGGCGGCCAGCCCCACGCCCAGGCGGGTCACCAGCTCCGGCCCGCGCCGATCGGCGATGCGCCCTGCGATGGGCGCAGCCAGCGCACCGGCCGCGCCAGCCAGGCCGAACGCGCCGGCTGCGGCGCTGCCCAGGTGGAAGGGCGCGCCATGCAGCATCACCGCCAGGGTCGACCAGAACGCGCTGAAGCCGACTGAAAGCAGCCCCTGCGCCAGTGCCGCGCGGCGCAATGCGCCGTGGCGCCGCCACAAACCGACCAGCGACCCCATCAGCGCGCCGTAGCTCAGCTGCGTGGTCGGCCGGAAGCGCGGCAGACCGCGCCAGGCCGCAGCGCCGATCAGGGCGATGCTCGCCGCTGCAGCGAAAAACATCGAACGCCAGCCGAAATGCTCGGCCACGAACCCGCTGACCACCCGCGACAGCAGAATGCCCAGCAGCAGGCCGGTCATCACCGTGCCGACGATGCGGCCCCGGTGCGCCTCGGGTGCCAGCACGGCAGCGGCAGGCACGATGTCCTGCGCCAGCGTGGCGGCCAGGCCGATCGCCAGGCTCGCCACCAGCAGCACCCCGATCGATGGCGCAGCGCCCGCCAGCACCAGCGCCGCGCACAGTGCCGCCGCCTTCATCAGGATGATGCTGCGGCGGTCGTAGCGGTCGCCCAACGGTGCCATCAACAGGATGCCCAGCGCATAGCCGAGCTGCGTCAGCGTGGGTGCAAAACCCACCATGCGGTCCGACGCGCCGATGTCTGCACCCAGGATGCCCAGCATCGGTTGGCTGTAATAGAGCGCTGCGGCTGCCAGGCCAGCGGCGCTGGCCAGCAACAGCACGAGGGACGCGGGCAGCTGCGGGGCGTCCGTACTGGCATGCGTGGTGGGAATGGTATTCATGGGTAGTAACCCTCGATCAACAGAACAAGAGCGTGAGTCTGCGCGGCAATTGCCTCTGGCGGTAGCCACGAACTCCGAACAATTGTTATACGCTCAGCGCATGACAAAAGCTGCCTTTTCGGCGTTGCCCGGCGCCTCCGACCGCATCGAGTTGATGCAAACCTTTGTGCGCATCGTGGAAGCCGGCAGCCTGTCGGCCGCAGCCGTTCAACTGGGCGCGACGCAGCCCACGGTCAGCCGACGTCTGCAGGCGCTCGAACGCTCACTGGGCATGCGCCTGCTCCAGCGCTCCACCCATGCGATGAAGCTCACCGACGACGGCGAACGCTGTTTCGAACGCGCCAAGGCGCTGCTGGCCAACTGGGAGGTGTTCGAGTCCGATCTGCGCGGGGCCGGCGAAGAGCCCGAGGGCACCCTGCGCGTGGTGGCGCCGCACGCCTTCGGCCAGGAAATGCTGGTCGGGCCGCTGGCGCACTATTTGCGGGCTCATCCACACGTGACCGTCGAATGGCTGCTGCACGACCGCGCGCCCGACTTCATCGCCGACGGCATCGACTGTGCCATTCAAGTCGGCGAACTCGTCGACCCGGCCCTGGTGGCGATCAGGCTGTCGGAGGTGCCCCGCGTCGTGGTGGCGGCGCCCTCGCTGCTCGCCGGCCAGCCGACGCCACAGCACGCGACCGACCTGGCCGCCTTGCCATGGCTGGCGCTGCGCACGTTTTACCGCACCGACATCCTGCTGACCCATGCGATCACCGGCGAGAGCTGCCGGCTACCGATCCGCCCGCGCATGAGCACCGACAGCCTGTATGCAACCCGCAGTGCGGCCCTGCTCGGCCTGGGTGTGGCCGTGGTGTCGGCGTGGGCGGTCGCCGACGATCTGGCGCAGGGCCGGCTGCTGCACCTGGTACCGCGGTGGCATGCCGCGCCGCTGCAGATCCATCTGGTGTATCCGTACGCGCGCTTCTACCCCGCCAAACTCAGGCGCTTCATTGATCTGATGCGCCACGCCCTGCCGCAGGGCGTGGACACCCGGAACCCGTTGCACGCAGCAGGCGCAGAAAGCACCGACCGCACCGGTCAGCCGGGGAGCGCTTCCAGCCCAGGCACGCTGCCGATTTCCGACGGCTTGTAGATCTTGTGCTGCGCCGCGGGGGTGGTGGCATCGGTCACCACGGCCAGACGCCACGGATCGCCGCGCTGGGCGCCCGCACGCTCTTCACTCGACAGCTGGAACGTCGATACGCCAGGTGCGGTGCCCTTGATCGCCAGCTTGAGCAGGGTGGCGCCCTTCTTGTCGAACACCTCGATGTCGTGGCCCAGTTGCTGGCTGCTCACGTTCTCCGCCTTGTAGCCGTAGCTGGAGAAGTGCTTGGTCAGATAAGCGACGGCGGCAGCCTGCGCTTCTTGCGGCGACGACTGCACGATCACGACCTCGGGCTCTGGCGCGGGAACACTGCCGCGCGCAAGGCCCGCCTGCAGGTCTTCGTCCGTCGGCACCCAGCCGCGCGCGCCGCGCACGAGCACGGCGATCTTTTCGTCGGCGTCCCAGCGCGCGACATGCCATTCCTCATCGTCGGGCACCCGCACCGACACTTTGGCGGCCTTGTCGGTTTCCAGGTCGGCAATGGCCACCCGGTTGGTCTGCAGCACGGCGCGCACGCCCTGCCCTGCGTCCATGGCACGTTTGAGCAAGGCGATCCGGTCCTTGGCACGCTGCAACTGCAGCGCGCTGCGCTCACCACCGTCGGCGCGACGCGACGCGTCAAGCGACTCCAGGCAGAACCACCGCCCACCGGCACCGATGCTCACGAACTCGGCCCAGATGGTGGCAATGATGTTGTCGCCCGTCGCCAGCCAGGCCGAATCGGACGCTTTCTGGCGTGCATCGAAAACGCCCATCTTGGAAATGATCTCGACGGGCGTGCGCTTGTCGCCCAACAGGCGCTTTTCATTGATGACCGACAAAACGGCGGGGACGACTTCTTTTTCCATTCGGCGCGATTGAACTGAGTTGTGATCGCTCGAAGTATGCCGCGACTTCCGGCCGTCGCTGCCACGCTCAGCCGCGACGCTGCGGCGTGGTGCTCCAGACGATCAATGCCAGCAGCGCCACCTGCAGCGGCAGCCGCGCCACCAGCGCCCACCAGGGCACCGATGCAAAGCGCTCGGGCTGCTGCAGCATGTAGAAGTGCGCCGGCGTCACCGCCAGCGTCAACACGAACAGGCCCCAGCCGGCGGCGCGGCGGGTCTTGCGCCACAGCAGGCCCATCGCACCGACGAGCTCGAACACGCCGCTGACCAGCACCGCCTCGCGCGGCCAGGCGATGTAGGGCGGCACGATGCGCATCTCGGTCTCGGTCAGCGCGAAATGCGCGATGCCCCCGATGAAGAACCAGAGGAACACGAACCCCAGGCCCGCGAGACGCCAGCGGCTCATGGGCGGCTCAGAGCGGCCGGGTGAGGTACACGGCTTCCCGCCCGACGATCGGCGCGCGCGTGGGCATGAAGATGGTGCAGTCGTCGCAGGGTGAGCGAATTTCCTCGCCGCCGTTGTTCGCGATGAGCTCCCCCTTGGCAAAGGTCTCGAAGCCGACCAGCGGTCGCGTGAAGCTGAAGTCCGCCGACTTGACCATGTGCGTCTCCAGCAATTCGAAGCGGCGTTGTGCCGGCGGAGCGGCGGCGGCCGGCTCCTGGTCGATCAGGCCGAAGTGCGCGAGAAAGTCGAGCGTCACCGCGGTCGCGAGTTCAGCCGCCGAGCGCTTGAAATGCTGGCCGCACTCGACCACCATCGCCGCGCCGTGGCCCGCCGGGTCGCCATGGTGGCCATACTGGATCAGCGGCGTGCCCGAACCCAGGCCGCTGGGCATGACCAGATGCACCGGCGGCCGACCGATGGCCAAGGCCACCTGCGCATTGCGGTCATACGCCGGGTAGACCCAGAACGGCACCACGTCCTGGCTCGTCGAATGGATGTCCAGGATGTAGTCGGCCGCGTCGATGACCGGGCGCAGCACGCGGGCGCGACGCAGCTCCGGGCTGTCTTCGCCGCCGTCGAGCAGTTCGGCCGACCAGATGCGGTTCATGTTGTGCACCAGCTGGCGGCTCTCGAAGGGCTGTGCCTCGTTGAACGACTCGTAGGCCTCGACATTGGAGAAGCAGACGGTGAGCGTGCCGATCTTCGGGCGCACGCCGGTGTCGAGCAGGTGCGTGGCGGCGACCATGCCGCAGATCTCGTTGCCGTGCGTGAGCGCACTGATCAGCACGTGCGGACCCGGCTTGCCGGATTCGAAGCGATGCACGTAGTCGATGCCGACATTGCCTTCGCGGTAGGCAGACAGATCGCGGGGAAGGATTTCGAAAGCGGGAAGATTCTGGGTCATGACGGGGCAACAGGCGCAAGCAACGATGGAACGAACGAGTTTGCTACACATCGACACCGCCTGCCAGACACGCGTGTCATCTAATATGCGCCATCGGATGGCCGGCAGCGGTCGTCTCCACCCTAGAGAGGAAGTCCCGCCATGCCCCAATTTGCAACGATCGTCGGTGCCGTCACCTATACCCCGGGCGATGGTGTCCCCATCGCCATCCCCTTGGGCACGACCGTGGAGGTCAATCTCGCCCCCGACAGCGCCACGCTGAGCTGGGAAGCGGAAAGCGGCGTGCTCGGGCTCACCGCCATCCCCCGCATGCAGTACGAAGAGTATCTGGAAGCAGGAAAGATCAAGCTCAAGGACTGAACGCAGGGCCGGCCGGCCCGCGGCGCGGCGCGCGTCAGTGCACCTTGCGCCGGGCGCCGTCGGTCAGCGCTGCCATCGAGGGCGAAATCCAGTGCGGATCGTTGAGCACGCGCTGAAAATTTTCGCGCAGCCAGACATGCGCCGGATCGGCATGAAAGCGCGGGTGCCATGCCATGCGCATCGCCTGTGCCGCCACCTCGACAGGCAACGCGAAGATTTCCAGGCCCATGCTCGCGGCCATGTTGCGCGCCATGCGCTCCGGCACGCAGGCCACCAGGTCGGTGCGTGACGCAGCGCACACCGACGAAAACGTACTGGGCACGCGCAGCACCACACGGCGCGACAGCCCGTGCCCGGCCAGGGCAGCGTCCACCGACGAGGTCTCGCCCGGGCGCAGCGTCACGCTCACATGGCGCGCCTGGGCAAAACGTTCGATCGACATCGTCCGCTTGCCCGCGCGTCCGGCGAGGAACGGATGCGCGTCGCGCACCGCACCGACGAGCGATTGCTGCGACAGCACCAGCGCTTCGGTTTCCGGATCGCCGTTGCGAAAACTCCCCACGTCCAGATCGATGCGCCCTTCGCGCAGTCCGCTCGCGTCATCGTGTGTTTCCGGCAGGAACTGCAGCGTTGCCAGTGGCATGTGTTGTTCGAGCGCGTGCGACAGCGCTGCGCCGAACACCACGGCCACGCCTTCGGGCGCGCGCACCACGAAGCGTCGCTCCAGAGCGGCCAGGTTTTGAGCGTCGACAGGCGCGCGCAAGGTCTGGGCCTCGGCCAGCAACTGACGCACCGGCGCTGCCAACGCCAGCGCGCGCGGCGTGGGAACCAGGGCGCGTCCGGCCCGCACCAGGATGGCGTCGTCGAACACATCGCGGATGCGCGCGAGCGTGTGGCTCATGGCTGGCGTGCTCAGGTTCAGTTGTTCGGCCGCCTTTGTCACGCTGCAGGTTGCGAGCAAGGCATCCAGGGCTACCAGCAGGTTGAGGTCGTACGATTTCATCGAACGAAATCATATATTGAAAATATTGCACTGGACGAAACAATGGCCCCGCCAGACACTGCGCGCCAGATTCACTCGGTGCCTACCCCCATGTCATTGTCCGTCCCTGCGCCCGACGCTTGCGCCCCGGCCTCCACCTTTACTTCCATCCGACCGGTCATGGCGATGCTGATGCTCATCCTCGTGCTGGCCGCACTCGACCAGACGGTCCTGTCGACCGCCCTCCCCGTCATGTCGCGCGAGCTGCCTGGGCACCTGCCGCTGGCATGGGCCTTCTCGTCCTACCTGCTGGCCGCCACGGTGGTCATCCTGCTCTACGGCCGGCTGGCAGATCTGTTCGGTCGCAAGCCGATGCTGCTGTTCTCGATCGGCCTGTTCGTGCTCGGCTCCCTGGCCTGCGCGCTCAGCCAGAACCTGCTGCAACTGGTGCTCGCCCGAACGCTGCAGGGCGCAGGCGGCGGCGGGCTGATGACGCTGACGATGCTGGTGGTGGCCGACATGTTCTCACTGCAGGAACGCGGACGCTACCAGGCGCTGCTGGGTGCAGCGTATGGCATCGCGACGATGTTCGGGCCGCTGGCCGGCGGTTGGCTTACGCAGCATCTGTCGTGGCGTTGGGCGTTTTCGGTCAACGTGCCGCTCGGGCTTGTGGCCTTCGCCGTGCTGGCCGCAACGCTGCCGCCTCGCAGGCCGGCGGCACACCCCGCCGCCGAACGGCCGACGGTGGACAGCCTGGGCTGCCTGCTGATGGCCGTGTCGCTCGTCGCGCTGCTGCTGGCCACCCAGCACGACCGCCTCGATCTGCCAAAAAGCGCATCGAGCTGGCTGCTGGGCGTCACAGCAGCCGTGGCTGGCACGGCTTTCCTGTGGCGTCAGCACCGGGCGGTGCATCCGCTGCTGCCGCTGTCGCTGTTTGGGCGCGCCGACTACGCGGCAGCCGCGCTGCTCAGCACCGCCACCGGCGTGGCCTTGTATGCCGCCGTGGTGTTTTTGCCGCAGCACCTGCAGATCGCCCGCCATCTGAGCCCGACCGCTGCCGCCTGGTACCTGCTGCCGCTGATGGCGGGCATGACACTCGCAGCCATCACCAGCGGCAAGCTGCTGCGCGCCCGCAAGCCGCCACGCCAGCTGGCCATCGCCGCCTCGGGGCTGATGGTGTTGGGTTTCGCGCTGCTGGCGCTGGCGTTGCACTTCCTGGAGGATGCGCCCTTGGCCCTCTCCGCCTGCCTGGCACCCCTGGGCTTCGGCTTGGGCCTGCTGTTCCCGATCGTCAGCGTCGTGTCCCAACGCAGCGCACCGCAGACGCAGCTGGGCATTGCCACCGCCACGCCAGTGATGCTGCGCAACCTGGGCGGTGCGGTCGGCGTCGCGCTGCTGGCGTCGCTGCTGCAACTGCGGATCGCGGCAGGCGTGGCGCCGCTTCAGTGGGTGTTTGTCTGCGCGGCGGGCGTGAGCGTCGTGGCGCTGCTGGCCTGCCGCTGGTTGCCGGTCGATCTGCGGCCGGTGTCAGCAATGGCGTCGACGGCATCGGCCCCCAGGCAGGTAGCCTGAGGCCGGGCAACCTCAGTGCCCGCCGCCCAGGTACGCTGCCTTCACCGCCGGATCGCTGCGCAGCTTTTCAGCCGGCCCGTGCAGCGAGATCTTCCCGTTCTCCAGCACATAGCCATAGTCGGCCACGCCCAATGCGGCGGCGGCGAACTGCTCGACCAGCAGCATCGTCACGCCCTCGCTTTTCAGGCGCTCGATGATGCGGAACACTTCGGCCACCAGGATGGGCGCCAGCCCCATCGAAGGCTCGTCGAGCAGCACCACCTCGGGGTTGAGCATGACGGCACGCGCCATGGCGAGCATCTGCTGCTCGCCCCCGGACAGCGTGCCGGCCAGCTGGGTGCGCCGCTCCTTCAGGCGGGGGAACAACTCCAGCGCGCGCTCCAGGTCGCCGGCCACGTCGCCGCGCGGGCGGCTGCCCGTCAGCCGGGGAAAGGCGCCGAGCGTCAGGTTGTCGGTGACGGTCATGGTGGCGAATACGCGCCGCCCCTCGGGCGAGTGCGCCAGGCCCAGCTTGGCGATGTGATAGCTCTCCAGGCCGTCGATGCGCTTGCCGTTGAGCGTGATCTCGCCGGCCGTCGGCGCGATCATGCCGGAGACCGCACGCATGGTGGTCGTCTTGCCCGCGCCATTGGAGCCGATGAGGGTGACGACCTTGCCGCGCGGCACTTCGATCGAGATGCCGTGCAGCACCTGCACCTTGCCGTAGCCGGCCGATAGATTGTGGATGGTCAGCATGTGTGGCTTTCTGATCAGGTCGCGGTGCTGCCACCGAGATAGGCTTCGATCACTTTCTCGTCGGCCTGCACTTTCGCCGGCTCGCCCTCGGCGATCTTCTGGCCGAAGTCGAGCACCGAGACGGTGTCGCACATGCTCATCACCACATCCATGTGGTGCTCGATCAGGATCACGGTGATGCCGTGGTCGCGGATCTTGCGGATGATCGCGATCAGCTCCTTGATGTCCGGTGCCGTCAGGCCGGCCGCGGGCTCGTCGAGCAGCAGCAGTTGCGGGTCGAGCGCCAGCGCACGCGCAATCTCCAGCAGCCGCTGCTTGCCATAGGGCAGGTTGCGTGCCTCTTCGGCCACGAACTCGCCCAACCCCACGAAATTCAGCAGCCCGAGCGCCCGGCTGACCGCCGCGTCGCTCTCGCGCCGGTAGCGTGGCGTGTGCACGGCCACGTCGAACAGGTTGCTCGCAAAGGTATGGTGCAGGCCCACCTGCACGTTCTGCAACGCGGTCATTTCGCCGAAGAGCTGCACGTTCTGGAAGGTGCGTGCAATGCCCGACAGCGCAATGTCAGACGACGTGCGCCCGACCAGCGAGCGGCCCGCGAAACTGATGGCGCCCGCCGTCGGCACGTAGATGCCCGTGAGCACGTTCATCATCGTGCTCTTGCCCGAGCCGTTCGGCCCGATCAGGCCGTGGATGGTGCCGCGACGGATGCTCAGGTCGACGTTGTTGAGCGCCTTGAGCCCACCGAACTGCATCAGCACACCGCTGGCCTGCAGCACTTCGGCGCTGCCCCCTGCATGGGCGGCGGTGGCGACCGCATCGGTCGGCGCCACACCCTCGACGGTCGGCGGCAACTGCACCACCGGCCGGCGCATGTTGAAGGCCTTGCGCACGAAACCGACGATGCCGTCCTGCAGGTAGTAAACGACGAACAGCATGATCACGCCGAAGATCGACAGACGCCAGTCGGTCATCGTGTCCAGCCAGAACGCGAGCGCGGCCAGCGCAATGCTGCCGACCACGGGAATGGCCATCTGCGCCGGCGTGGCCCGTTCGCGCCGGATGGCGACCGCCGCGGTGACCAGCACCAGCACCGCCAGGACCACCGAGACATAGCGAAACAGCACCACGTCGTCCAGCAGCTTGGGCAGCAGCACGATGATGGCTGCGCCCAGCAGCGAGCCGATGCGGCTCTTGCGCCCGCCCATGATGACGGCCAGCAGGAACAGCACCGTCAGCTCGAAGTTGTACGAGTTGGGCGAGATGTATTGCTCGGAATAGGCGTAGAGGCAGCCTGCCAGCCCGGCAAAGCCTGCGCTGATCACAAAGGCGTACACCTTGTAGCGGTACACCGAAACGCCCATGCAGTCCGACGCCACCGGGCTGCCGCGCAGCGCCTCGAATGCGCGGCCCAGGTGCGAGCGCAGGATACGATGCACCACCACCAACGCCAGCACCATCAGCACCACGACCACCCAGTAGAACTCGCGTTCGTCGAGCTTGTGACCGAGCAGCGAAGGCTTGTCGAGCTTGATGCCCATCGGGCCTTCGGTCAGGAAGCTCATCTCGTTGATGAGGATCTGGATGATGGTGCCGAAGGCCAGCGTGACCATGGCCAGGTAGGGCCCCGACACACGCAGCGCCGGCAATGCCAGCAAGGCGCCGAAGCCCGCCGTGAACAGGATCGCCACCGGCACGGTGATCCAGAACGGCGCCGCCAGCTTGAACACCAGCACGCCAGCCGCGTAGGCGCCCAGGCCGAACAGACCGGCATGCCCCAGGGACACCTGCCCCGTGTAGCCGACCACGATGTCCAGCCCGAACAGCACGATCGCGTAGATCATGATGGTCTCGAGCAGGTGGATGTAGTACGGGTTGTCGATGCCGATCGGGAAAAGCAGCAGCGCAGCGACGCCCGCGATGGCCAGCAGCAGATGGCTGGTCTTCATTTTTTCGGATTGCAATGCCACGTCGTCACACCTTCTTGATGGCAGTCTTGCCGAACAGGCCCGCCGGCCGCACGGCCAGCACGATGAGCAGCAGCACCAGGCCCGGCACATCCTTGTACCCCGTGCTCAGGTAGAAGCCGGTGGTCGTCTCCGCAATGCCCAGGATGATGCCGCCCACCACGATGCCCATGCCGCTGGTCAGCCCGCCGATGATGGCCACTGCAAAGGCCTTCAAGCCGAGCACCGCGCCCATGGTCGCGCCGGTGAGCGTCAGCGGTGCAATGAGCACGCCCGCGAACGCCGCCGTCATCGACGACAACGCATAGGAAAACGTGATGACCAGCCCCGTATTGATGCCCATCAGCTTGGCGGCATCACGGTCGTTGAAGGTCGCGACCACGGCCTTGCCGTAGATCGAACGCCGGTTGAACAGCTCGACCGCCAGCATCATCAGGAGCGCGCCGACCACCACCAGGATTTCCATGGGCAGTACGTTGGCGCCGAGGAACTTCAGCGGCGACTCCGGCAGCGGCGACGGGAACTTCAGGTCGTCCCGACCCCACACGTTCTCGGCCACGTTCTTGAAGATGATGCCCAGCGCAATCGTCGACATGATCCAGCCGAACTCGCTCTTGATCTTGATCGCCGGCCGCACACCGATGCGCTCGACCACCGCGCCCTGGAACGCGCCGAAGAGACACACCAGCGGAATCATCAGCCAGTAGTTGACGCCCAGGCCGACCAGCGTGAGCCCGACCAGCGCGCCGAGCATCAGCGCATCGCCCTGCCCGAAGTTGAGGGTGTCGGAGGTTGCGAAAGTCAGCTGGTAGCCGAACGCGATCACCGCATAGATCATTCCCAGCGCAATGCCGCTGAAGATGAGTTGGGTCAGGATTTGCATGACGTCTCTCGAGGGCGTGGGTCGCAAAAGAAAAAGGGGCGCACGGCGCAAAACACGCGCGCCGCCACGGGAGCAACCCCCGGGGCGGCGCGCTCACTGCGGCTTACTGCTTGACGCGAACCTTGTCGGCGCTCTTCTGGTCGTCGGCGTTCGCAAACACCACGCGGCCGGCCTTCACTTCGCCGAACACCGGGATGTTGGAGGTGATGGCGTCATGGTCGGTCTTGGAGAACGGCTTGTTGTAGGTCGTCACCACGCCTTCGACCGGGGTGCTCAGGTCTTCCAGCGCGGCCTTGATCTTCGGTCCCTCGGTGCTGTTGGCCTGCTTGATGGCCGCAGCCAGCAGGTAGATCGAGTCGTAGCCCTGTGCCGCCGACACCGGCGAATCCATGCGGTTGTTCTTCGGCTTGAAGGTCTTCACGAAGTTGTCGATGAAAGCCTTGCGCTTGGGCGTGGTCGGCTCCTGGATGAAGGTCTGCGGCATGCGCGCACCATCGCCGCCGGGGCCGGCGTTGTCGATGAAGTTGGCCATGGCGAGCGTCCAGCTGCCGATCATCGGCACCTTCCAGCCCAGCTTGGTCATGCCGTTGGCGATCTGCGCGAGTTCAGGGCCGATGCCATAGGTCAGGATGGCCTCTGCGCCGGCTTCCTTGGCCTTGAGCAGCTGGGCCGTCATGTCGACGTCCTTGATGTTGAACTTCTCGACGGCCACCGGCGTGATGCCCTTGGCCTTGAGCGCCTTTTCCAGATCCTCGCGGCCGAGCTGGCCGTAGTTGGTGGAGTCGGCCAGGATCGCGACCTTCTTGTAGCCGCGGCGGCCCACGGCCTCCTCCACGATCATCGGCGCCTGGATGCTGTCGTGCGCCGCATTGCGGAAGATGTAGTTCTCAGGTTCCTTGTCGAACTGGTGCGTGATGACCGAGCCCGTCGCCACGTTGTTGAGCACCGGAATCTTCGCTTCCTGGAAGAAGCGCTGCGACGCGAGCGCCACGCCGGTATTGATGTAGCCCACCACGGCCACGACTTTTTCCTTGTTGATGAATTCCTGCGCAATCTGCACGCCACGCTCGTTCTTGGCTTCGTCGTCGCGCTCCACCAGCTGGATCTGGCGGCCCAGCACGCCGCCGGCCTTGTTGATCTCGTCGGTGGCCAGACGCACGCCGTCGCGCATGCTCACCCCCATGGAAGACGAACCGCCCGTGAACGGGCCGTCCACGCCAATCTTGATGGGGTCGGCTGCAAAGGCAGCGGCGGAAACTGCGATGAGGCCGGCTACGGCCAGGCGCTTGAACGGGAACTGCATGAGGATGATCTCCAACGGTTGTGATCTGAATGACAGCAAAGTCATCCGACGAACATATAACCAACGATGGAGCTTGCAGAGAGTGACAACCCTAGCGATTCGGGGCGCACTTTGGTGCGCCGCGTAAGGACTGCGTCAGGACCGCATCAGGGGGCCTCGGAAGGCGGGGCCGCCCGTCGCAACTTGGGCGAGCGCTTGACCTTGCTGGTGGCCTTTTTCTCGAGCCGCTCGGCGTCGACCTTCTGCCCTTCGGCCAGCCACTGCGCGAACTCCGCAGGCCGCTCCAGCGTGATGCGCCCCATGCTGCCGTCGCGGAAGGTGTGCATCACGATCTCGGCCGCCTTCTGCAGATTGATGCGCCCCTTGCCCAGCAACGCGCCCCGTTTGCGGCCGATGGCTTCGAGCAGCTCCTCGTCCTTCATGGCAGCGATGTCGGCCGGGTCGGACGCCAGCTTGAAGCGCGCCTCGACCAGTCCCGCATAGTGCTGCTTGAGGTAGTCGAGCAGTTCCAGCGCGACCTCTTCCTCGTCGAAGGCATTGCGGCCCACGGCGCCGCTGGCGGCCAGGTTGTAGCCGCTCTTGGCCACGATGATGCGCGGCCACAGCATGCCGGGCGTGTCCCAGAGATAGAAGTCGTCGGCCAGCGTGATGCGCTGCTCCAGCTTGGTGATGCCGGCCTCGTCGCCCGTCTTGGCCTTGCGCGTGCCGCTGAGCGTGTTGATCAGGGTCGACTTGCCCACATTCGGAATGCCGCAGATCAGCACCCGCATCGGCTTGGCCAGGCCGCCACGGTTGGGCGACAGTGCATGGCAGGCGTCGACCAACTGGCGTGCCGGGGTGGTCAGGCTGGCGTCCAGGCCGATCGCACGGGTGTCGGGCAGCGCGTTGTAGTGCGCCAGCCATTCGGCCGTGCAGGCCGGGTCGGCCAGGTCCTGCTTGTTGAGGACCTTCAGGCCCGGCTTGTGCCCGGTGAGCTGCGCGAGCATCGGGTTGGCACTGGAGCCGGGCAGGCGCGCATCGAGCAGCTCGATCACGACGTCGATGTCCTTGATCCGTTCGGCAATGGCCTTCTGGGTCAGGTGCATGTGACCGGGGAACCATTGAATGGCCATTCGCTTTCTTTCTTGGGAGACTGGGGAGGGTGTGCATTGTCGGGGCGCTGCGGGTTCCCCCTCGACATTTGAATGAATTGGTGCTTTTCGATGCCGGCCGCAGGTTCTATGATGATTCGGTCGCGGCCCGTGCCGGGCTGCATCAACCACTTGCCGGAGGGCTCCGATGAAACCCGTTTCCGAACTGCTCAAGCGCCGCGACTCCGCCGCATGGCGCACCGAGCCCGGTGTCGCTGTTTTCGACGCGCTGCAGGCATTGGCCCGCTTCGAAGTCGGCGCGCTGATGGTCATGACCCAGGGCCAGCTGGTGGGCATGTTCTCCGAGCGCGACTACACGCGCAAGATCGCCCTGCAAGGCCGCAATTCGCGCGAGGTCAAGGTCTCGGAGATCATGACGCCCAATGTGCTGACGGTCAAACCCACTGCCACCACCCGCGAATGCATGACGCTCATGAGCCAGAAGCGCATTCGCCACCTGCCGGTGGTCGATGGCGACAAAGTGATCGGCCTGTTGTCGATCCGCGACCTGATGGACGACATCATCGCCGACCACGAACAGACCATCGAACAGCTCACCACCTACATCCAGAGCTGAATCCCGCACACCGGCCCCGCAGAGGCCGGACGCCGATTTCTCCAGCGACTGCTTCAGACCGACTGTTCGGCCTTCGCGCGCTGGTAGGCCGCGTGCAGGCGTTGGAACACCGGGCCGGGCTCGCCGGACCCGATGGGCTTGCCGTCGAGTTGCGTGACCGGAAGCACTTCCTTGCTCGCGGAACTGAGCATCAACTCGTCGGCCGTGCGCACTTCCGCCTCGGCGATCGGGCGCAGGACAAACGCAATGCCTTCCACCGCACACAGTTCGGCCAGCAGGTCGTAACGGATTCCCTCGAGCACATGCGCGCTTTTGGGTGCGCCATACACCGTGCCGTCACGCACCACCCACACGTTGGACGAGGATGCTTCGGTCAGCAAGCCGTTTCGAAACAGAATGGTTTCCGTCGCGCCGACGTCGGCCGACATCTGGCGCGCCAACACATTGCCCAGCAGCGACGTGCTTTTGATATCCGCGCGTTCCCAGCGGAAATCGTTGGCGCTGATGCAGCGCACGCCATCGGCCAACTGCACCTGCGAAACGGGCTTCATCGGCGTGGCCATGATGAACACGGTGGGCGTGACGTCCGTTGTCATGACATGGTCGCGCACCGCCACACCGCGCGAGACCTGGATGTAGATCATCTGGTCTTCGGCGGGTTGGGAGGCGATCAGCTTGCGGCAGCGCTCAATCCATTCCTCGCGGGTGTGCGGGTTGACGATGCGCAGGCTCGCCAGGCTGCGTTCGAGGCGCGCCAGATGCGCGTCGAGCCGAAACAGCTTGCGCGCATAAACCGGGACGACATCGTAGATGCCGTCGCCGAAGATGAAGCCGCGGTCCAGAACGGAAATCTTGGCTTCGTTGAGGGGCGTGTAGGCGCCGTTGAGATAACACAGGGTGGTCGGCAGAGCGTGCATGCAGAGAGATCCAGGAGAGATGACTGGATTGTCCCGCAACTGCCACCCGGCTCACCACGGGCGCGACATCCGCGCCTGGGCGGTCACTGGGCGGCCAGCGAGGGTCAGCGAGGGTCAGCGCCAGACGTAGTGGCCGCGTACGACGCGGCCGTGTTCCCGATGCGTCGGCACCCAGACTTTGCGCTTGCCATGACGGTCATGGCGCTGCACGGGGCGCATCGTGTTGGCGCGCTCGCGGTCAACGTGGCGCTCCATCCGCGGGCCCTGTGGCGGCGGGCCGTCGCGCGTGGGCTGCGCCAGGGCGGTGGCTGAAACAGCAGTGAAGGCCAGAGCAAGAAGCAGCTTTTTCATGTTTTCATTTCCTGAGATTTTGCGTGTGCCAAGCGGCACGCTGCACAGCATATGGGCCTCGTTGCGTCTCGCGTGTAGGCCACACAGCTTGAATGCTGTGCGCATCCGCGCGCATGCGCAACGGCCGCGAGTGTCGGGCAACACGCCTCACGCATGTTGCCCCCACGCCTACGAGCAGGCTCGCCCAATGGATGCATAGTGAGGGCATCGTCAACCGAAGAAAGCAAAGGCACATCGCATGCAGATTCAATTGAACACCAGCAACGGCATCGAGAACAAGGAAGGGCTGGACCGTTGGGCGGACACCGAGCTGCGCCAGCAGCTGGCGCGTTTCGCCAACGACGTCACCCGCGTCGAAGTGCATCTGAGCGACGAAAACCATGCCGCGGCAGGGGAAAAGGACAAGCGCTGCCTCATCGAGGCCCGCATGGCGCATCTGCAGCCGATCGCCGTCACGCACCATGCCGATGGCGTGGATGAGGCCTTCCGTGGCGCGGCGGACAAGCTCAAGCGCGCGCTGGACAGCGCCCTGGGCAAACAGGCCAAGCATCGCGACCGCGAGTCGATCCGCAGGGACGACGGCGCACTGGCCGACCCGGACTGAAGGGTCCCTACACGCATGGCAGACAAGCACAGTTGGCAATTTTTCCGTGCGGGAGGCGTCGATCAGCTCCTGATCCGCAATGGCGCAGACATCGCGCACATCCGGGAGCTCGACCAAAAGCTGTGGGTCGCGCTGGCCTGCCCCACACGCGGCATTGAGTTCGACACCCGCACGCTGGACCTGATCGACACCGACCATGACGGCCGGGTGCGGCCTCCTGAAATCATCGCCGCCTGCGAGTGGGTCTGCGCCCAGTTGCGCGACCCCGACGAACTGCTGCAGGGCGGGGACACGATCGCCCTGGCGTCGATGGCGCCGGGCCAGGGTCCGGGTGCGTCGCTTGCAGACGAAGCACGCCGTATCCTCGACGTTCGCGGCAAGCCCGAAGCGGACACGCTGACGCTCGCCGACGTCACCGACCGCAGCGCGCTGCTCGCAGCCATGCGGTTCAACGGCGACGGCGTCATCACGCCCGACACCGCCGAGGACCCGGCCACCCGTGCCGTGGTGGAACAGATCATCAAGAGCCTGGGCGGCGTGCCCGATCGCAACGGCAAGTTGGGCATCGATCGGCACCGTGCCGAAGCATTCTTCAAGGCTGCGCAGTCGCTCTCGGACTGGCAGGCCGGCGCCGCGGCCTCGCAGTCCGAAGGCGCCCTGCCCCTGGATGGCGACACCCTGGCCGCTGCGCAGGCCGTGAACACCGTGCGTGCGAAGGTCGACGACTTCTTTGCACGCTGCCGGGTGGCCGCCTACGATCCACGTGCCATCGACGCCATGAATCCGTCCAAGGAGGACTATGAAGCGCTGGGCGCACAGGACCTGCATCTGCAGGCCGCCAGCATCGCAGGGCTGCCCCTCGCACCCATTGCCGCGGACCGGCGCCTGCCGCTGGCCCACGGCGTCAACCCCGCCTGGGCCGACGCCGTGCAAGCCCTGCACCGCGACGCGGTCCGACCGCTCCTGGGCGACCACGTCGACGCACTCTCCGAAGCCGACTGGCACGCACTCAAGCAGCGTGTCGCACCCTGCCAGCGCTGGCTCGATGCCCGGCCCGACACGCCGCTGGGCACCGGGTCCACCACGCAACTCCTGCAGATCACGCAGGCGCTCACCCAGCAGCAGGCGGTGATGGCGCTCATCGAGGAAGACGAACGCATCGAGCCGCACAACGCGCGCATCGTCGAACTGGAAAAGCTGATCCGCCTCAAGCGCGACCTGGTGCACCTGCTGCACAACTTCGTTTCGTTCAAGGAGTTCTACCGGCGCGAAGGCGCGATCTTCCAGGCTGGCACCCTTTACCTGGACGGCCGAAGCTGCGAGCTGGCTGTGCAGGTGGCCGATGCGGCCAAACACGCGCCACTGGCGGGGCTGGCCAAGGCTTACCTGGCCTATTGCCTGTGCACCCGCGAAGGCAAGACCATGACCATCGTCGCGGCGTTCACGGCGGGCGACGTGGACTTCCTGTTCATCGGGCGCAACGGCGTGTTCTACGACCGCCAGGGCCGCGACTGGGACGCAACCATCACCAAGGTGATCGAAAACCCCACGAGCGTGTCGCAGGCCTTCTTCTCGCCCTACAAGAAGTTCCTGCGCGTGATCGAGGAGCAGGTGGCCAAGCGTGCGGCCGCCAGCGACACAGCCGCGCAGGGCTCGCTCGGCAACCTGGCCACCACGCTGACCACCGCCGACAAGGCCGGCGTGGCGGCACAGCCGGGCAAGGCGGCGACACCACCGGTCAAGATCCCCGGACGTTTCGACGTGGGCACCGTGGCTGCCATCGGCGTGGCGCTGGGCAGCATCAGCGCCGTGATGGTCGGCATCTTCAGCAAGTTCATCGATCTCGGGCAGTGGATTCCGATCGCGCTCGTGGGCATCGTGATGGCGATCTCGGGCCCCAGCATGCTCGTCGCCTGGCTGAAGCTGCGCCAGCGCAGCCTGGGGCCGATCCTGGACGCGAGCGGCTGGGCCATCAACGGCCGGATGCGCATCAATGTGCAGCTGGGCGGGTCGCTCTCCCAGACCGCGCACATTCCGCCGAATTCGCGGCGGCTGCTCAACGATCCGTTCGCCGAGCGGCACGGCAAGGCAGGCGTCATCGCCGCCGCGGTGCTGATCGTTGCGCTGGCCGTACTGGCGTGGCGCATGAACTGGCTCGACGGGTACCTGCCCGTGCGCTTGCAGCACACGCCGTCGGCGCTGGTGGTGCCAGCGGCCTGATCAGCGTGCGGCCCGCGCCGCCGCCATCGCCTGACCGACTTCGTTGGTGCCTTGTGCGGCGCCACTCTGAGGCACCTGGTCATCCGCGCGGCCCGTCACTTCGGCCAGGCGCGCGGCGAGTTGCTCGGGTGCATCGTCGCCCAGGCCGATGAAGGCGCCGCGCGTCAGCGTGATGTGGGCCGCCTCGAACGTGCCTGCGCCCGCACAAAGAATGGTGCGTGTAGGCGCGTCTTCGCCCGCGAGCACCAGCATGGCTGGCACGACCGCTTCGGGCTTCAGCGCTTGGAGCACCTCCTGGGGCATCAGATCTTCGGTCATGCGGGTGGCCGCCGTCGGCGCCAGGCAGTTCACGCGGATGTCGTTCTTGGCGCCTTCGATGCTCAGGGTCTGCATCAAACCCACCAGCGCCATCTTGGCCGCACCGTAGTTGCTCTGCCCGAAATTGCCGTACAGGCCGGAGGACGATGTGGTCATCACGATACGCCCGTATTTCTGCGCATTCATGAAGGGCCAGACGGCCTTGGTGCAATTCACGGCGCCCATCAGGTGCACGTCGACGACCAACTGAAAATCGGCAAGCTCCATCTTGGTGAAGCTCTTGTCGCGCAGAATGCCTGCGTTATTGATGAGCACGTCGACCCGGCCCCAGGCGTCGACCGCCTGCTGCACCATCGCCTGCACTGCCGCAGCGTCGGTGACGGAGGCACCGTTGGCCAATGCCTCGCCGCCTGCCGCGCGGATCTCGTCGACCACCGCCTGCGCCGCACTGACCGACCCGCCGGAGCCATCGCGCGTGCCGCCCAGATCATTGACGAGCACCTTGGCACCCCGGCGCGCCAGTGCCAGCGCATGCTGGCGACCCAGACCGCCCCCTGCACCGGTGACGATCGCGACGCGGCCCTTGAAATCGATACGGCTCATTTTTTGGCTTCCTTGGGATGAACGGACGGTTGAAAAAACACCGCGTGCGTTTTAACCCAGAAGCGTGCGTCCGGCAGCCGCGCAGGCGACCGTCGCGCTGCCCCGTCAGTGGCTGGTGCCGCCGCCTGCGCCGCCCACCGACTCGCAGTACTGCACGAGGAGATCGATTTCCGCGGACTTGTCGAAGAACGCATCTGCTCCCAGGGCACGCGAGCGCTCGCGCATGTCCGGCGTTGCGTAGTTGCTGAGCACCACCACCTTCTGGTGATGCTTGCGGTTGCGGCAAGCCTG
Source organism: Variovorax ginsengisoli (assembly GCF_030811835.1). Taxonomy (GTDB): domain Bacteria; phylum Pseudomonadota; class Gammaproteobacteria; order Burkholderiales; family Burkholderiaceae_C; genus Variovorax; species Variovorax ginsengisoli_C. The sequence goes on from NZ_JAUSRO010000004.1 coordinate 259,133, forward strand.
GATCACGCCGAAGCCATTGCCCTGGGCCAGGAACAGATCCACGATGGCAAGGTCCCAACAGTCACGGTGGTCGCCGAGCCAGGTGACCGCTTCAGTTTCGGTGGTGGCATGGGCGATGACCTGGGCATCGGCGACGTCTTCGAGAAAACTCACCAGGTTCTCCCGAATCACCGCGTTGTCTTCCACCAGATAGGTCTTGAAAGGCATAGTGTGGTTCAAGGTGATCCGTATGTGTAAGCGAGCGAAATCCACTCGATGCGCACATCATGGCGGCCGTCCGTGCCTGCAGGGTGGGCCATGCAGGCCAATGCGGGTAGGCGTCCACCTACCCGTGCCGCCGGGTGGCGACGGTTGGGGTGTCGGCGTCGCCACCCCGCCGGTGCCCTTCAGGTCGTGACTGCCACCCGTTGGCGTTGCCCGATGCCCAGCCGGGTCGGTGACACGTACTGTTGGCGGTACACCTCGAAAGGCAGCGTGTCGGCGGCTTCGATCTTCTTTTGCGCCTCCACCGACTCGGCGGTCGCGGCTTCGAAATGCGCCTGCATTTCGGGTGAAAACGGCAGGTCGAGCAACGACTGGCGCGTGGCCTCGGAACGGGCGCGCACAAAGCCCACGAACGCGTCGTCGTGTGACGCTGCCATGGCAGCGAGCACGCGGGCCGACGGCAGGCTGGCGGGATTGTCCAGCGACGCCGCCGCGCCGCGCACGGCGTCGCCATACAAAGTGCCACCGTGGGCGGCATCCAGAGCCGCCGCAATCGGCGCGCACTGGGCAACCAGGTCGCCCCCCCATTCGGTGAGCGTGACTTCCTTGCCGGCGCGCTGCAGGCGCAGGCCGGGTTCACGGCCGCGCGCAGCCGTCAGGTGCTGGTTGTGCGCGAGTTCCGTGATTTCCTGGGGCGTGTCGTCAGGGCTGTCGCTCAGCAGGCAATGCATCAGGAAGACGTCGAGAAAGCGCATGGTCTGTGCATTGATGCCGACAGGCTCGAACGGGTCCAGATCCATCAGCCGCACTTCGACGTACTCGACACCGCGCTCGCGCAGCGCATGCAGCGGACGTTCGCCGGGGTAGATGACGCGCTTGGGCCGGATCGTGCCGTAGAACTCGTTCTCGATCTGCAGCAGCGTGGTGCCCAGTTGGTTGTAGTCGCCGCCCGGATTCTGGATGCCGATGGCCTCGTAGGCCGGCCAGGGCCGCGTGAGCGCGTCCTGAAGCGAAGCGCCATAGCCTTCAAGGCTGTTGTAGCTGACCTTGAGCGACGCCTGCGCTTCGCTCTGGTAGCCCAGCCGCCCCATGCGCAAGGACGTGCCGAACGGCATGTGCATGGTGCTTTCGCCCAGCGGCTGGAGTTCGTGCGACCGATTCGCCACGAAGCTCGAACACAGCGCGGGCGACGCGCCAAAAAGGTACAGCAGCAGGAACGCGTGGCGGCGGAAGTTGCGGATCAGCGCAAAGTACTGTTCGCTGGACACGCCGGGCAGCGACCAGTTGTAGTGAATGCCCGAGATGGTCTGCATACGGCGCCCGTAACGGTGCGCCAGGCCCATGCGGTAGACGCTCTTGGCGCGCCCGACGTTCGACGAGCCATAGCGTCCGAGTGGAATGGTCTCATCGGTGGGCAGGCCGCACGGCATGCTCGACACCCACAGGCGCTCATCGCCAGCCTGTGCCAGCACGCGGTAGGTGTACTGATGCACCTGCACCAGCTCCTCCAACGCGGCGTCCACCCCGGCATGCACGCCGGTGATGAGTTCGAGCTGCGACTCGCTGAAGTCGGTGGTGATGTGCGGATGCGTCAGCGCCGAGCCGAGCGCCGCGGGATGCGGCGTCAACGCCAGCTGCCCGCCGGGTTGCGCACGCAGGCTTTCCTTCTCGATCCCCCGACGCACCCCTTTGAGGCGTTCCGGTCCCAGTGCGCCCAGCCGCTCGAGCAGTTTGTTCATTTTTATTGGTCCCATCGATCTTTGTGGGCGTGGAAGTTATCACGGCTGCGTGGCGACTGCTGGCGCGGGGAGACTCGGCGTTGCGCTAGGAAAGCACGCGCAGCAAAAAGGCGTTCAGGTCAGCGATTTCCTCGATGCAGACCGAGTGCTGCATCGGGTACTCGTGCCATTCCACTGCATGTCCGAGCGCCTGCAGCGCATCGCGCGTCGCCGTGGCGCGCGCCAGAACGACCACGTTGTCGTGGGTGCCATGTGCCAGGAACACCGGGGTGTCGTGGTTGGCGGCATGGCGCTCGGCAGCGAGCGTGGCCGCCAGCGGCAGATAGCCCGACAGGCCGACGATGCCGGCCAGGCGCTCGCCGTGACGCAGGCCAGTCATCAGCGCCATCGCACAGCCTTGCGAAAAGCCTGCGATCACGATCCGGTGTGCGGGAATGCCGCGCGCCTTCTCATGGGCAATCAGCCCCTCGATGACGGCCTGCGAACGGCGCAGGCCGGCCTCGTCCTCACGCCGCGTGAGGTCGGGCAGCATGATGTCGTACCAGGCGGGCATCGGGCGGCCGCCATTGATCGTCACCGGGATGTGGGGCGCGTTCGGAAACACGAAGCGCACCGGCCCCACGCTGGACAGGTCGAGCTCACGGGCGATCGGCACGAAGTCGTTGCCATCGGCGCCGAGGCCGTGCATCACGATGACGGAGGCGGTGGGTTGGGGGGCGGTCTCTATTTCGATGGGAGCGAGTGACATGGAAAAACCTGGAAAAAAGGGTGCGCGGACCTCCACCTTAGCGCAGACGGCCGACACGGACGCGCCATCTGCGCGCCTACCCTGGTGTGCACATTCCACGAAAACCATTCCCAAACCATCCCATGACCGACAACGTCCTCCTCCCCGCCCGCCCCGTCGCCGATCCCGCCACGGATCGGCCTGCGGCCACGCCTGCGACACCAGGCAAGGAAAAAGCGCCCTTCGTCAAGACGCGCTACACCGGCGCCGTCCTGATCTGCAAGCAGTGCCAGAAGCGAAGCAGCGGGCCGGCCAAGCTCAAGGCCAAGGACCTGCAACAGCCCTTCAAGCGCGCACTGGGCGGTGCGCGCCTGCGGCTGCGCATAGTGCAGACCACCTGCCTGGGCCTGTGCCCCAAGAAGGCAATTGCAGTGGCCGCCTTTGCGGCCGACGGCCCGTCACTGCTTGCTGCCGTTCGCGACGAGGAAGAGGTGGCACCGATCGCGGGGCGCCTGCTGGGCCGCGCAGCGGATTGACAGATTCCCGCCCTCGCGGCCTACCAACGGTAAGCCACCGTGACCACGGCGTTGCGCTCGTCGCCGTAGCGGCAGGTGGACAGACAGTGCACATAGCGCTTGTTGGTCAGGTTCTGCACCTTCAGGCTGGCCTGCCAGTGGGCATCGATCTGATAGGACAGCAACAGGTCCATGACCGTGTACCCCTGGGTCTGGCGGGCCGACGCCGATGTGGCGGTGACCAGCGGGCCGACGTGGCGCAGGCCCGCGGCGATGCGGGCACGGTTCAGGCCGAGCGCGGCCAGTTGATAGTCGGCCCAGACCGAGGCTGTGTGTCGCGGCACGCCGACGGTGCGCTGGCCGACCAGGGTGGGATCGTTGTCCGCGACGGTACGTGCATCCGTGTAGTTGTAGGACGCCATCACGCTCAGCGCGCGCAGAGGTGAAAAGCGAGCTTCGACTTCAAGGCCGCGCGAACGGACCTTGCCGGTCTGCACGTCGAAGCGGCTGTCGACCAAGTCTTCAGTCAGCACGTTCTTCTGTTCGAGTTGGTAGATGGCCGCGCTCAGCGACGTGCGCCCGTCCGTCGGCTGGTAGCGCACACCCACCTCGTACTGCTCGCCCAGCACGGGTTGGAAGGGCGCGCCGAAACGGTCGGTGCCGCTGGCCGGGAAGAAGGACTGGCTGAAGCTCGCATAGGGCGCCAGCCCGTTGTCGAACAGCCGGACCAGGCCGACGCGCCCGGAGAACTTGCGATCGTCCTGCGCCGTTCGCACGCCGGTGGCGTAGGCGTCGGTACGGCTGTCGGACCAATCGTAGCGTCCGCCGAGCACCATCACCCAGCGCTCGTCCAAGCGAACCTGGTCTTGCAGGTAAACGCCGCTTTGCGTACTCACCTGCCGCGATCCGCTGTTGGCCCCGCTCACCACCGGCAGCCGGCCATACACCGGGTTGGCCAAGTTGAGCATCGGCGCGGTGCCAGAGAAACGTTGGCCGTCGTAGTCCTTGCGGTAGATGTCGAAGCCCGCCAGCACCGTGTGCTGCCAGCGACCGCTGCCCAGTTGCCATTCGAGGCTGGTGTCGCTGGTCATGGCCGTGGATTCGTCGTCGCGTGCGTCATAACGGCGCGCCAGATTGCCCCGCGTCACCGCACCCGGCGTGAGGTAGCTGTAACGCACGTCGGCGACGTAGCGACGCAGCCCGTGACGCAGCTTGGGGCCGCCGGCAAAGCTTTTTTCCAGCAGGTAGCCGACGGTCGTCATCTTGCCCTCGTACCGGTCGAAGCCGGGCTCCCCCGTGAACAGGGTATACGGAATCTTCAGGCCGGCCGTGCGGCTGTAGATCGTGCTGTCATAGGCCATGGGGGCCACGAATTTCGTGTCGATGCGTTGCTCGCTCGCCAGCACGGTAAAGGAGGTGCTGGCATCGGGGCGCCAAGTCAGCGCGGGCGCGATGTAGCGCTTGTCATCGTTCACCTCGGCCAACTGAGTGCCGCTCTCGCGCACCAGCGCCGTCAGGCGGTACGACAGGCTGCCATCCGCACTCAGCGCGCCGGCATGGTCGGTGGCGATCTGCCGGCGGTCGTGGCTGCCGGCCTCCAGCACGATCTCGTGCAGCGGCTCGGCCGTCGGGCGTTTGCTCACCGTGTTCACCAGGCCGCCGGGCGACATCTGGCCGTAGAGCACGGACGACGGCCCCCGCAGCAGTTCGACCCGCTCCAGGCCATAGGGCTCCTGGCCGCCATCGAACTGCGTGGCCTGAAGCTTCATGCCGTCGCGCAGCACGCTGCCGGTGCGGCCGCCGGCATCGAAGCCGCGAATGCTGTAGTCGTCGGCCACGCGCGAAAAGCCGGCGGGCTGGCTGACGATGCTGTTGGCGTAGCCCAGGGCATCGGCCAGCGAGTCGGTCTTGCGCGCCGACATCTCCTGCGCACCGACGACCGTGACGGACTGCGGTGTCTCTCGCAGCGGTGTGTCGGTCTTCAGCGCGGTCCCGCTGCGGCGTGCGATGTAGCCGTTGACCGGGCTGGTCGCGCTGGCTTCCATGCCGTCCGCGGACACGGTGACTTCGGTCAGCGTGGTGACGCCTGCGCCCGCGGGCACGGGTTCGAGCGTGAGCGTCGCACCGCTGCGCCGTGCGCGCAGTCCGCTGCCGCGCACCAGATCGGCCAGCGCCTCGTCCACATGGCGCCGGCCCGTGACCGCGTTGCCGCGCAGGCCGTCGGCCAGGCCGGCAGCGAAAACGATCTGTGCACCGGCCTGCCGGGCAAACAGGGCCAGCGCCGAAGGCAGGGGTTGGGCCGGAATGTCGAAGTGGGCCGCGGTGGCGGCCGTGTCGACCTGGGCGGCCAGCGGCAGGGCGAAAAGGGCCACTGCGGTGGCAGCGGCGCCGTGCCGCAGAAGGCAGGTCGACGGACGGGGAAAGCGGTGCATGGGTGTTCAGGGCCTCGGTGAAGAAAGGGACTTCTGGCTACAACGGGCCAGGCCCGGCATTTCCTGAACGGGAAGGTGCACATCGAGGCGAAAAAAGTGGGGCCCTGCGGGGCGGCCGAGGCTGCCGATTCAGTCCTTGCGGGGACCGATGGCCCAGCGCCCGGCTTCGAGGGTCGAGCGAACGGGAAGGATGTCCGGCAATGCGCGCAGAAAATCCTCGGCCTGCGCGATGCGCACCTGGCCCGACAGGCGCAGGCCGGCCACGCGCGCATCGACCGCCACGGGCCGCGGCAGATACCGTTCGAGTCGCGCAACGGCGTCATCGAGCGGCATGTCGGACAGCGCCAGCATGCCGTGCCGCCACGCGGCCGCCTCGGTGGCCAGCGCCATCCGCGCAAAAGCCCCACCCGCGGCACCGGGAAACACACGCAGCGCTTCACCGTCATGCAATGTCTGTGTGCCCTGCACCCGACCCGCCGCATCGAGCACATCGACACGGACGCGACCCGACTCGACCTGCACGTCGACCGCCTTGCCGGACAGGCGATCGACGCCGAAACGCGTGCCCAGCACCGTGATGCGCACGGTCGGCCCGCTGCCGTCTGCCGCGCGTTCGCCAGGCACATCGACCACGAACGGCCGGCGGGCATCGCGCACCACCTCCAGAAAGACAGCGCCTGCCATCAGCCGCACCCGGCGGTCTGCCGCGTCGTACGCCGCCCGCACCTGGGTGCGCGCATCCAGCGTCATGACGCTGCCGTCCGGCAGCACCCGGCGCAGCGAACGCCCCAGGCCGGTCGACACGAGTTCCTGCCATTGCGGCACCGCAACCCGCCACCATTGCCATCCGCCCAGTCCCGCCGTGAGGCCTGCCACACCCAGCAGCGCGGCCAGCGAACGCCGCCGGCCGCCGCGTCGCATCGCCATCGTCGGTGCGGCCGGGGTGGCTGGAACAGCGTTCGCGATCGAACTCGCATGCCACCGCTCCATGGCCGCCTGCACGAGATCCATGGCGCGGATCATGTCGCGCTCGATCATGTTGCGCGACACGCCATATTCCGCCGCAAGCGCCGACTGGTCCTCGCCATGCACGCGGTGGCGCAGGAAGACCTGGCGCGGCCGTTCGGGCAGGCCCGCCAGCGCCGCCTCGATCGCGGTCACCGCCTGGCGGTACATCAAGGCTTCGGTGGCATCGGGCCCACCTGCTTCACTGCCCGGGTGCGCCTGCGCATGACGGTGCGCGACCTGGTCGCGACGCTGCCGGTCGATGCACAGGTTTCGCGCCACGGCAAACAGATAGGCGCGCGCTTCGCTGCCCTCGGTCATCGACGGCAAGGCGCCCTGCTGCGCGAGTTCGGCCAGCTTCAGCCAGGTGTCGTGCGCCAGGTCGCGGGCATCGTCGGCCGAACCGGTGCGGTGCGCCAGATAGCGCAGCAGGTCCCGGTAGCTCAGGCGAAAGCTCTCCAGCAGGGGCGACCGGGCGGTGGCTTCAGGACTCATTCGGAGGGGGCGGGTCGATGCTGAAAAAGGGAGTCAAGCATAACAAACGAGAATGGATCGCATTCTCACGGCATCCTTCATGCATACGACCTTGCGCAAGGTCGGGCGAGGGCCTAACGTCCACCTTCCCAACCTGCCCCTGCCCCTGCCCCTGTCCATGTCCTTCTCCTCGCCACACGCCCTCAGCAGCCACGCCGCGCGCTGTTTTTCCGGCAGCTATGCCGAAGCCCGTCGCAAATTCCTGGATGCCGCAGCGCTCCACGATGCCCATGTCGAGTCCTTCATTCATCCCGAACTGGGCGCGGTCGGCGAGGTGCTGGCCACCGACGTGGCCTATCTCGGCATGCCCGATGCCGACAAGCTCCTGATCGTCAGTTCCGCAACGCACGGCCCCGAGGGCTTCGCCGGCTCGGGCTGCCAGGCCGCCACGCTGGCGGATGCCGACCTGCGTGCACGCCTGGCTCAGGCCGGTATCGGCCTGCTGCTGGTACATGCGATCAACCCGCATGGCTTCTCTCACCTGCGTCGCACCAACGAAGACAACATCGACCTGAACCGCAACTGCATCGATTTCAGCGCGCCGCTGCCCGTCAATGCGGCCTACGCCGACGTCGAGCCGTTCGTATTGCCCGCCACCTGGCCACCGACACCGGCCGACGAATCGGCCCTGGCTGCGTACATCGCCACGCACGGCCTGCCGGCGTACCGCGCGGCCATCAGCGGGGGCCAATACGCGGTGCCCGACGGCATCTTCTATGGCGGCCAGGCCCCCTCGTGGAGCAACCGCACCATGCGCACGATCCTGCGCAGGTACGGCGCGAAGGCCCGCCATGTGGCGTGGATCGACATCCACACCGGCCTGGGGCCCTACGGCCATGGCGAGAAGATCTACCCAGGGCGCAACGATGCGGCCGACATGAAGCGGGCACGCGCCTGGTGGGGCGCCGACGTGTTCGCCCCCTTCGACGGCGTTTCAGCATCCGCCGACGTGACCGGCCCCGTGGTCAGCACCGCCTACGACGAATGCCCGCACGCCAGCGTGACGCTGATGGGCCTGGAGTTCGGCACCCTGCCAGACCTCGAGGTGCAACGACGCCTGCGTGCCGACCACTGGCTGCACCGCCACCCCGAGGCACCCGAAGCGCAGCATCTGGCCATCCGCGCGGCACTGCGCGACGCCTTCTACTGCGACAACGACGAATGGAAGGGCATGGTGCTCGGGCAAACCCGCACGGTGCTGCTGCAGACGCTGCTCGGACTGCAAGCCGCTGCCTGAGCGCGGGGGCCGGAGGCTGGGCGCCGGTACACTTGCACGCATGGCTTTCCAACCCTCCCGGGGACCTCGCATCCTCGAACGCGGCGTGCTCTGCGTCGTCATCGGTCTGGTCGTGCTGATCAGCCCACGCTTCCTGCAGTCGTCCCGCTGGTACGACATGGTCGCGGGCGCTTACCTGGTCGGCTGGTTCGCGCTGGTGCTCGGCGCTGCATTGATCGTCCTGGCACTGGTCCAGCGCAGCAAGCGGCCGCGCAGCTGACACACACAGTCGCCTGCGGCGCACCCCGCTATAGCCTTCGACCTACAGCGATTTAGAACTTTGCTATTAATATAGCTGCCAGCTGGCGCAGCATGCGTGACTGCGTTCGCGCCCCACCCGTAGTGCCTTTTCCAAGGCCTACCTGTCGAGCGCGACCATGCCAGATCAGACCTTCCTTACTTCCTCCCACCACCCGTGGGCCGTGGCCGCGTCGGTCGCAATCGCCATGTTCGCGTCCTATGTGGCACTCGACATGTCGCGCCGGCTGCGCCGTGCCAACGGCGGCTTCGCCCTGGGTTGGTGGGCTGCAGGCTCGCTGGTGCTGGGCACCGGCATCTGGTCGATGCACTTCATCGGCATGCTTGGTTTCTCCCTGCCCATCCCCCTGGGCTTCACACCGGCGCTGACTTTCCTGTCGTGGATCGCGGCCGCGGTGGCTTCCGGCCTCGCGCTGTGGCTGTCGAGCCTGCACGCTTACAACTTGCGCACCTACAACCTGCGCGCGGTGCTGCCGGGCTCGCTGGTCATGGGCGCTGGCATTTGCGGCATGCACTACATCGGCATGATGGCACTCGACATTTCGCCGGGTATCGTCTGGCACCTGCCGACGGTGGCGCTGTCGGGCGTCATCGCTGTCGCCGCCTCGGCCACCGCGCTGCTGATCTTTCGTTTCATCCTGCTCGTGACCGACGAGCGGCGGCTCGTCGCCCAGTTGCTGGCAGCGCTGGTGATGGGCGTGGCCATTTGCGGCATGCACTACAGCGGCATGGCCGCAGCGCAGTTTCCCGCCGGTGCCATCTGCCTGAGCGCCAACGCACTGGGTGGCAACGGCTTCACGGCATTCGTGGCGGCCGCCGCATTCACGCTGCTGCTCGGCACGCTCCTGACCTCGCTGCTGGAAGCACGCCTGCAGATCGTTGCCCAGAAACTGGCGCATTCGTTGCATGAATCGAACCTGCAGTTGCAGTTGGCCAACGAGGAACTGCATCAGCGCGCCTTCTCGGACCCGCTCACCAAGCTGCCCAACCGCCTGCTCTTCGAAGATCGGTTGAGCCACGCGCTCACGCGCCTGGCGCGCGCCAACGCACTGCGCGTGGAAGAGCGTCTGGCGGTGCTGTTCGTGGATCTCGACGGCTTCAAGCCGATCAACGACTCCTTCGGCCATTCGGCAGGCGACGAAATCCTGTGCGCGGCAGCCAGGCGCCTTCAGGAGGAAGCGCGCGCGAGCGATACCGTGGCCCGGGTCGGCGGCGACGAATTCCTGCTGCTGCTCGAAGGGGTGAACGACCTGGGCGACTGCGTGGCGGTCGCCAACCAGGTGCTGCGTGCGCTGGCGCGGCCATTCTTCGTGTCTGGCCGCGAACTGCAGATCGCATGCTCGATCGGCATCGTGCTGCATCCCGACCAGGGTGAAGCCGACAAGCTGGTGGCCCATGCCGATGCAGCCATGTATGCAGCCAAGCGCGCGGGCGGCGGCAACTATGCCGTGTTCGCCTCGCACATGGGCGGCGATGCCGGCGCACAGCTCGAACTCCAGAGCGACCTGCGCAAGGCGCTCGACCGCGAACAATTCGTGCTGCACTACCAGCCGAAGATCGACGGGCGCACACAACGCATCAGCGGAGTCGAAGCGCTGGTGCGCTGGAACCATCCGGAGCGCGGGATGATCGGCCCGATAAGCTTCATCGGCCTGGCCGAGCGCTTCGGGCTGATCGTGCGCCTGGGCGACTGGGTCATCGAGGAAGCCTGCCGCCAGATGGCCGCGTGGCAGCGCGAAGGCATGCCACTGCGCGTGGCGGTCAACCTGTCGGTGCTGCAGTTGCGCGAAAGCGGCCTGGCCGACCGGCTGGCCGATGCGCTGCGCCGCCATGGGGTGCCGGCGTCGCAACTGCTGTGCGAAATCACCGAATCGGTGGCGATGGAAGACATCGGTGCCACGCGTCGCACCTTCGAAGGGCTGGCGCGCATCGGCGTGTACCTGTCGATCGATGACTTCGGCACCGGTTATTCGAGTCTGAGCCAGCTGCGGCAGTTGCCCGCCCGCCAGCTCAAGATCGACCGCAGCTTCGTCCAGGAGCTGGAAACGCAGGAGGACGCGCGCGCGGTGGTCGAGGCCGTGGTGCGCCTGGCACACGCGTTGGGCTTGAGCGTGGTGGCCGAAGGGGTGGAGACCGAGGCCCAGCGCGCCATCCTCTTGGCCATGGGGTGTGATGAACTCCAGGGCTTTCTGTTCGCCAAGGCAATGCCGGCAGCCGACGTGATGCGATGGTCGCTCGACGGAGGTTTCGCGCCCTCGCCCCGCCTCCTGGCGGCCTGAGCGGGCCGGCAGGTGGGAGGCCGGGCTGGGACCGGGTCGCTCAGCGCTTGCCGCGCAGCCGCTTGACCAGCTCAACGCCGGCGAGCACGACCGTGCCCGCCAGGATGCCGACCACCGCATTGGCGCCCATGCTCCCGAGCGTGCCAGCCACGCCGCCGATGCGCGTCGCCCAAGCCTCGACGGCGTGCCCCACAGCGGGCACCCCGTGCACGAGAATGCCGCCGCCGACCAGGAACATGGCAGCGGTACCGATCACCGACAGCGCCTTCATGAGCCAGGGCGCCATGGCCAGGATGCCGCGACCCAATGCACGTGTGCCGGCGCTCGCGCGCTGGCTCAGGTAGAGCCCGGCATCGTCGAGCTTGACGATCCCGGCCACCAGGCCATACACGCCCAGCGTCATGATGAGCGCGATGCCGCTCAATACGGCGAGCTGCGTGCCCACGGGTTGGCCCGCCACCGTTCCCAGCGTGATCACGATGATCTCGGCCGACAGAATGAAGTCGGTCCGGATGGCGCCCTTGACCTTCTGCTTCTCCGCGGCCACCACGTCGACCGCGGGATCGAGTGCGGCCTGTGCGGCATGCGTCTTGGCAGCCGCATCCTCGTCCTTGTGCAGAAACTTGTGGGCGAGCTTTTCAACGCCCTCGAAGCACAGGAACGCCCCGCCGAGCATCAGCAAGGGCGTGACGGCCCAGGGCACGAAGGAGCCGATCAGCAAGGCCGCCGGCACCAGAATCACCTTGTTGACAAGGGAGCCCTTGCAGACGGCCCAGACCACCGGGAGCTCCCGGTCGGCCTTGACGCCGGCAACCTGCTGGGCGTTGAGGGCAAGATCGTCGCCCAGCACGCCAGCGGTCTTTTTGGCAGCCACCTTGGTGAGGACGGAGACGTCATCGAGGACGGAGGCGATGTCGTCGAGCAGAAGCAGGAGGCTGGCGGCCATGGAAGGTTCTTGAAAGCTGAAAACGGCGGAGCTTAGCGCGCCGCCAGCGCCATCAAGGGAAAACCCGCACACGTCCTACATGCAGGCGGGCTGCCGCGGCCCAGTGCGTCACGTCACGCTACGTTGCGCTTGAGGCGAACTTCCTCGATCTTCACCGCACCGACGGAGGTCGTCTTGGCCGTGGTCATCTGGCGCTTGAAGCCGGCGAGCTCATGAAAACGGATGGCGCGGTCGTTGCGCAGGGGCACCCACACCGTGACGGTGGTGCAGCCTTCTTCTTCGAGGCCATCGCGGGCCGCATCCCAGAGTGCCACGCCCACGCCCTTGCCCCAATGCTCCGGCAGAACGTAGATGGCCCAGATCTCACCGGTGGTCGAGGGCGTCTTGGCATCGCGCGAGCGGTCGTATCCGACAAAGCCGACCACCTGCTCGCCGCACACGGCCACCTGCACCTGGGGCTCGCTGAACTCGATGGCCTCGCGCCACTTGGCTTCACGCGTGGCTGGCGCCAGGGCGCGCAATTGGTCTTCGGGCAGGATGCCGTCGTAGGTTGCGCGGGCAGCGGCAGCATGGACTTCGGCGATGGCTTTGGCATCGCGCATGACGGCGGGGCGTACTTCGTAATCTGACATGGATGGCGTCGAGTTCTTCTATGGAACCGCGTATTGTCGCCGCCCCGCTAAACTGCCTGCCCTGTATCTCCTTTCTCCCTCATTCCCGAAAGTCCACCATGGCGAAAAGTCAGCAACGCAGCACCAAAGAAGCCAAGAAGCCGAAGAAGGACACGTCGCCGCCGAAGCCGGTGACCGGCGGCATCGTCGAGCCCGTGCGCACCATCACCACGGCCGTCATCCCGCGCGGCAAGCTCAAGAACAAGTGAGCCGCGCGTGACGCAAGCGCCTCCTTCCGCGGCCCAGCCGCGCAACCCCCTGCACGGGCTGACGCTGGAGGCGATCGTCACGGCGCTGGCCGACTGCTACGGCTGGGAGGGCCTGGGCGAGCGCATTCCGGTGCGCTGCTTCACCAGCGATCCCAGCGTGGCGTCGAGCTTGAAATTCCTGCGCAAGACCCCGTGGGCGCGCGAAAAGGTCGAAAGCCTCTATCTCTTCATGCTGCGCGACCAGCGCCGCCAGCAGCAGGCCGATGCACGGGACTGAGCGCCCGGCGCACGCGGACGCAGCCGGTGCACGCCGGATGCGGGTGCGCATTGAGCCCGGCGGATTCGTCTTCGAAGCCGATCCGGCACGCACCCTGCTGCAGTCGGCCGAGGACGCCGGCATCGAACTGCCGAGTTCCTGCCGCAACGGCACCTGCCGCAGTTGCCTGTGCCGACGGGTCGAGGGCACGGTGCGCTATCGCATCGAATGGCCCGGGTTGAGCGCCGAGGAAAAAACCGAGGGCTGGACCTTGCCCTGCGTGGCGGAGCCGCTGTCCGATCTCACCCTGGACGTGCCGCACGCCCGTTCGGTGTTCTAACCAGCCAAAGCCTCCTCGCCGGACGCAACGCGCCAGCCATCGCGCCCAGCGTGCTTGGCGGCGTACAAGGCCGAATCGGCACGGTCAATGGTGTCTTCGATGGTGTCGCCCAAGGTATGCGCGGCCACACCCGCCGAAAAAGTCACTTCCAATTTCTTCAGCAACGCGGCCGACGGCGGTGGTTGGTGCACCTGCAGGCGCAACCGGGCCAGCGGCGCCACTGCGGCGGTATCGGAACGAGCTTCCGGCATCAGCAACAGGAACTCCTCGCCGCCCCAGCGTGCAGCGCTGTCGGCGGACTGCATGGCCTCTCGCACGGCGTCGCCGAAACATCGCAGCACTTCGTCCCCAATGCTGTGGCCGTGCGTGTCGTTGATGCGCTTGAAGTGGTCGAGGTCGATCAGCGCCACCCGGAACGGCAAGCCGGTGCGCTGCGCGCGCTCGCTCTCCCTCTGCAGGAGTTCCAGCATGTGCCCGCGGCTGAACAGCCCCGTGAGCGTGTCGCGGATGACCAGTTCCCGCATCGAGGCGATCGCGGCTTGCAGCGCCAGCTTCTGGGTGGTGAGCGCGATGCGGCGACGGCTGCGATGCACCGTGATGGCCGTGATCACCACCAGGATGGCCATGCTGGTCAGCAAGGGGAACGCTTCCTTGCACACATCGAAATGGGGGATGCCACCCGAAGCGCCCAGCACCAGCAGGCCCGCCAGCAGACTCACCGCGATCACCCCGGTCACCGCGATCTGCCGCGGCCGCAGTCCGAAGAAGCCGAACACCTGCACCAGGCAAATGACCTGCAGCAGCGCCGGGCGCAGCGTCGGCGACATGACGAAGGCGACGGAGCCCGACAGGCTGCCCCAGATCATCTGGGGTATCACCAGACCTGCGTCCTGCATCCGGGCCGTGCAACCCGAGCGCACCCAGGGGTAGAAACCCAGTACGCCGACGACATTGCTCACCAGCATGATGCGTGCGTCTTCCGGGGCGATCGCCCCGACGCTGACGGCGTAGAAGTAGATCATGGCCCAGGCCAGATGCAACGCCACAGAGACCAGGCAGAAGCGCAGCCTCGACGCATGGCGTGGATCGTCGCCAAGTGCCAAGCGGCGCAGCCGAGCCACGATCGCCGGCCCGCGCCCTGCGCCGGACGACACGGCAGGGGCCGCTTCAGGCCCGGTACTGGACGACACGGCCGCGCCCCTGTTGCTTGGCCGCATAGAGCGCCTGGTCGACGCGCTCGAGCGCCTGGCTCAGTGTGTCGTCCGGCCGGTGGCCGTACACGCCCACGGAGACGTCAACCTGAACGCCGGGTGCAACACTCGCCCAATCGTGGTCGCGCAGACGCTCGCGCAGTCGGTTCATGGCCTGAACCGCTGCAGGCACCGGTGTATCGAGCATCAGGATCAGGAACTCCTCGCCACCCCAACGGGCCACTGTGTGGGCACCGGCCAGGCTCTCACGCGCCAACTCGACCAGACCGCGCAGCACCCGGTCGCCGACCGCGTGGCCATGGTGGTCGTTGATCTGCTTGAAGAAGTCGATGTCCAGCAGGCAGACGGACAGCGGCTGCCGCGTCTGGCGCTGGTGCGTCTGCGCATGCTCGAAGAGCACCATCGCCTGGCGCCGGTTGGTCGCACCGGTGAGCACGTCGCGCTCGGACAGCGCCTGCAATTGCGAAAGTGCGGTTTCCAGCGCCTCCTTCTGCCGGCGCTGGCGCTGCTGGGCGCTGCGCACCACATGGCCGATGCCCATGAGCGCGGGCAGGTAGGCCACGGCCATCACGAAATTGAGCAGTTCGTCCTGGAGCGCGTGCTCGCCACTTGGAAACAACCAGGCGTTCAGCGGCGACAGCGCGAGCCCGCACACCATGAGGCCGGAGGCCACGGCGATCTGCAGGCGCGACAAACGCGCGGCATCGTAGGCAATGATGAGGAAGAACACCTGCAGTGCGACGCCGCGGAATTCAGGAATGAGTGCGCAGCAAAGCGCCACCACGCAGAAGCCGACGAACAGGTGGGCGAGCGCTCCGGTGGGCTCCTTCCAGTGCGCAGTGGCATTGGTGTAGAAGGCCGCGTACAGAGCCAGATGCGCCATTAGACAGAACGCGCAGACGATGGCCACCGCGCGCCCGGACATGGTGCCGACCCAGGCGCCAATCACCAGCAGCACGCACAGCGCGCCATAGCCGAGCGCAGCGAAGAGGAATCGACGAAGGCGCCGCAGCCTCGCCATGTCGGGCGCAGGGCTGTAGCGAGCGCCTGCAGGAATGTCAGTCGGCGCGAAAGTCATGTCAAAGGCGAAGCACGCTCTCCGGATAACGAGGGAATGCCATGACTATCGGCAGAAAAACCCGAAAATTGAGTGGCGGTCGACCCTCCTCAAGGTCCGACTGCGATGCGATCGCGCTGTGCCAGAGAGGGGAACAGCTTGAACCACAACGCCGCCACGGCAATGGTTCCTACCCCGCCGAGCACCACCGAGCCCACCGGACCGAGCAGCGCCGCAGTGGCGCCCGACTCGAATTCGCCCAGCTGGTTGCTCGCGCCAATGAAGATGGAATTGACCGCGCTCACGCGCCCACGCATGGCGTCGGGCGTCTCCAGCTGCACCAGCGTCTGCCGGATCACGACATTGACCATGTCGGCACCGCCGGAGACTGCCAGTGCCACCAACGAGACCGTGAAGGTGCGCGACACGCCGAACACCACCATGCACACACCGAACAGCGCCACCGCCAGCAACAACGTCCGCCCGACATGGCGTTCAATCGGCCGCCGCGTCAGCAGAACCGATGCGACCAGCGCACCCACCGCCGGCGCGCTGCGCAGCAGGCCCATGCCCCAGGGCCCCGTGTGCAGGATGTCCTTGGCGTAGATCGGCAGCAGCGCCACGGCGCCACCGAGCAGCACCGCGAACAGATCCAGCGAAATCGCGCCGAGCACCGGCTTGCGCCGCCAGATGAAGTCCACCCCCGCGAACACGGTCGCCAAGGTGATCGGCTCGCGCGTGCGCACCGGCTGAACATAGCGCAGCCCGCCGATGAGCACCCCACCGACGACAAAGAGCAGCAGGCTCGCGCCATACACCACGCCAGTGCCGGCCGCGAAAAGCAGCCCACCGAGCGCCGGCCCGCCGATGATCGCGCCCTGCATGCCGGCAGAACTGAAGGCCATGGCGCGGGGCAGCATCAAGGGCGGCACCAGCATGGGCGTGAGCGCCTGCTGTGCAGGCATCTGGAAGGCGCGCACTGCGCCCAGCATCACCGACAGGCCCAGCAACAGCTCGCGCGAATCATGACCCGACTGATGCGCTGCGAGCAGCGCCAGCGCAACCGCGGCCTGCACGCCGTAGCAGATCGCCACGATGCGGCCACGATGGTGGCGGTCCACCACGTGGCCGGCATAGAGCGCCAGCACCAGCGCCGGCACGAACTGGTACAGGCCGACCAGGCCCAGATCCCAGGCGCTGGCCGTCAGGTCGTACATGTGCCAGCCGATGGCCACCAGCAACATCTGGCTGCCCGCCGTGCCGAAAAGGCGCGCCATCCACATGCGCATGAAGGAACGCTCGCGCGTGAGATCGGAAAAGCTGGGAGCGGCATCGGGCATCGTCTCGAGGATAGCCCAGACCTAAACTCCCAGCCTGACGCTCCACCATGCAGATCCTCCCCCTCCAACTCCACCACGAAGACGCCCACCTGCTGGTGCTCGACAAACCCGCCGGCCTGCTGTGCGTGCCCGGGCGCGGCGAAGACAAGCAGGACTGCCTGAGCGCGCGCGCCCTGTCACGCTGGCCCGACGCCCTGGTCGTCCACCGGCTCGACATGGCGACCAGCGGCCTGGTGCTCATGGCGCGCCACCCCGAAGCGCAGCGCGCGCTGGGCGACGCCTTTGCGCGCCGGGAGGTCTTCAAACGCTACGAAGCCATCGTCGACGGGCAGCCCCCACGGTCAGGGATGCGCGAAGACCACGCCTGGTCGGAGATCGACCTGCCGCTGATGGCCGACTGGCCACGACGCCCCATGCAGAAAACAGATCCCGCCGGCAAGCCGAGCCTCACGCGCTGGCGACTGCTGGAACCGTTGCCCGAGCGCGGATGCAGCCGCCTGCTGCTCGAACCCCGGACCGGGCGAACCCACCAGCTTCGGGTGCATCTGGCGGCCATCGGCCATCCGATCCTGGGCGATGCGCTGTACGGCGACGCGCGCGTGGAGCAGGCCGCCGACCGCCTGTTGCTGCATGCGAGCGTTCTGCAGTTGCGCCACCCGGTGAGCGGACAGGCCCTGCGCTTCGAGAGCGCTGTACCTTTCTAACGCCTTTTCGGCGCCGCCTCAGCCGCCCTTGACCACCAGGACGGGCATCGTCGCGTCCTGTAGCACGCGCTGCGTGACGCTGCCCAGCAGCAGCCGTTCGAAGCCCGCGCGCCCATGAGACCCCATGACGATCAGGTCGGCCCCCAGCGCCTGCGCCGTGTCGACGATGCCCTCATGCACCACGTGGCCGTCGATCACGCGCTGGTCGCTGTGCAGGCCCTCGGCCGCCAGCGCGGCCACGCCGCGTGCCAGTGCCGTGTTGGCGCTGCTCGTGGCCGCGGCGATGTACTCGTTCTGCCCCAGTGCGTAGTCGGCACCCACACCGATGAACGGGTAGTTGTCGATCACGTGGATCAGCGTGATGCGGCTGCCGAAGGCCAGCGCCAAGCCACTCGCCTTGCTGACCGCCAGCATCGAAGTCTCGGACCCGTCGATGGGAACCAGGATGTGATTGAACATGGCAGACCTCTCCTTGCAGTGAGTGGCCCGCGGACGAGCCGGAGCCACGACTGTACATCCGCCCTCCTGCCGCCGTTGTAGGACGACAGACGGCCGCGGCTCAGTCGCCCTGGAACGCCCCCGCGCGGCAGGTCACGACCAGGGTGTCGCGATGGCCAGGGGCGCGCTCGTCCAGCGGCTGGATGGGCGTCGACTCGTGGATCACGCGCGCGTCGTCGAGCAGCAGCAGCGTCCAGGGCGCGGTCATCGTGAAGCGCTCGCCGCGCCGGCCATTGGCCTCGAACACGCGCGTCTCGCCACCCTTGATGCCTTGCCGTTCGACCAGCATCACGGCCACGAGGTCCACGCCATCGCGGTGCGCCCCTTCGGGCGTCGGCCGGCCAATGCCGTGGGCGGTATCGATGCGGAACTGGTGCGCTTCGACGAACCAGCGGCGCTCGCCATGCAGGTCACTCGCACAGGCGGCCAGCTTGCACATCAGACGCGACCACGCCGGCTGCGCCACGGTGTGCGCCTCCATCGGCCCGAACCAGCGCTGCATGCCCCCATGCAGTGCGTTGTATTCCACCGGCTGCCAATGGGCGCGATGCGGCACTTGCAGCATCTGCGCACCCTCGACGGTGAAGCAGGCATGGCGCCGCTGGCGGTACTTGCCTCCATCCTTGAGGTAGTCATCGGGCGGCAGATGCTCCCAGTCGGGCTTGAGCGCGTCGAGCTGGGCCAGCGGCAGACCCAGCCATTCGGCGACGCCGGCGGGATCCAGCACCGCATAGCCCTGCATGTGCAGGGCTTCGGAGACTTTGGCGGGCGCGATGGAAGGTGGAGCGAACGCCGGCGCGTTCACGGTGCGACCTTCACGCCCTTCCAGAACGCGACGCGGTCCTTGATGGCTTCCGCTTCGGGCTTGGGCTCGGGGTAGTACCAGGCCGCATCGGCGTTGAGTTCACCGTTGACCAACAGCGAGTAGTAGCTGGCCGACCCCTTCCACGGGCAGGTCGTCTTGTGATTGCTGAAGGTGACGTGCTCGCGGTTGAGCGAATCCAGCGGAAAGTAATGGTTACCTTCCACGACGACGGTGTCGTCACTCTCGGCGATGGTTACGCCGTTCCAGGTTGCTTTCATGGTCCGATTCTCCGGTGTCCGCACCACGCGGACAGCCCGTTATTGTGCAGCCGGCGCGCGCAACCAGTGCACACTGAACAAACGGGCCGGATCGGTCCATACCGCTGTGGGGACGAAACCGGCCTTGACGGCAAGCTCGCGCAGCCCTTCCACGGTGAATTTGTGGGAGTTCTCGGTATGGATCGTCTCGCCCTCCGCCAACGCGAACCGCTCTCCGTACAGCGTGACGGTCTGGGCGCGCCGGCTCACCAGGTGCATCTCGATGCGCTGCAGCGGCGCGTTGTAGAACGCCGCATGCGTGAAGCCGTCGAGGTCGAAATCGGTGTCCAGCTCGGCATTGGCACGCCGCAGCAGGTTGAGGTTGAAGGCCGCGGTCACGCCCTGCGCGTCGTTGTAGGCCGCATGCAGAAGTGCGGGGTCCTTGACCAGATCCACCCCCAGCAGCAGACCGCCGCCGCGCAGCAGGCGTGCGGCCGACTGCAGGAAGGACAGCGCCTCGGGCGGACTGAAATTGCCGAGCGTGGATCCCGGAAAGAAGCCCATGCGTCCGCCTGCATCGTCACCAGGTGCCGACAGCACGAGAGGCATCGTGTAGTCGGCGACGATCGGCTGCACGGCAAGGCCCGGGTAATCGGCACGCAAGCGCTGGGCCGCAGCCTCGAGATGTTCGCCGGAGATGTCGATCGGCAGGTAGCGGCGCGGCGCCTCCAGCGCGTCCAGCAGCAGGCGCACCTTGGTGAGCGAACCGGCGCCGAACTCCACCACCTCGGCGCGTGCGCCGACGTAGCGCGCGATCTCTGGCGCATTCGCGGTCAGGATCTGCAGCTCGGTGCGCGTGGGGTAGTACTCGGGCAAATCGCAGATGCGGTCGAACAGCTGCGAGCCGGCCACGTCGTAGAAGAATTTGGGCGAGATGCTGCGCACCGGCCGCGACAGGCCGGCCCGCAGCTCACGGCCGAATTCGCTGGGCGTTTCGACAGGGGCGCTGGCGCGCGGCGTATCGACAGAAAAAAGAGGATTGCGCATCAGAGGTCTTTCGCGAGCCGCAGCCCCGAGAACTGCCAGCGTGCGGCTGGCGGGAAGAAGTTGCGATAGCTCGGACGAACGTGACCGTCCGGCGTGGCAAGGCTGCTGCCGCGCAGTACGAC
This sequence comes from Variovorax ginsengisoli, assembly GCF_030811835.1. GTDB lineage: Bacteria > Pseudomonadota > Gammaproteobacteria > Burkholderiales > Burkholderiaceae_C > Variovorax > Variovorax ginsengisoli_C. Next base: position 279,565 of record NZ_JAUSRO010000004.1, read on the forward strand.
CTGCCCGACCATGAACTTGCCGTTGTATTCGGCGGCCACGCCGGGCATTGGGCGAAACCCTGGGTAGGGGTCATAGGACGATCGCGTCCACTGCCACACGTGACCCGTCATCTGGGTGACGGCAGGATCGGCCAGCGCGGCCTCCCATTCGAACTCGGTGGGAAGCCGGGCCCCGGCCCATTCGGCATAGGCTGCGGCCTCGTATAAGCTCAATTGGGCGACCGGCGCAGCCCGGTCGAGCGGCCGCACGCCATTCAGCCCGAACACCTGCCAGCCGCCGGCCACGCTGCCCTGGTGCGCAAGCCGCGGGTCGTCGGCGTCCAGCCAATAGGCCGGAGCCCGCCAGCCCTGCGCCTTGACGGCCGCCCATCCGTCGGACAGCCAGAGATCGGGCCGCTGGTAACCGCCATCGGCGATGAACTGGGCGAAGTCGCCGCAGGTGACCAACCGGTCGGCCATGGCATGGGGCTGGAGCAGTGCGGTGTGGCGGGGCGTTTCGTTGTCGAAGGCAAAGCCTTCCCCCGCATGGCCGATCTCGACCAGGCCGCCCGGCCTCGGGCACCAGCGCATCGGCTGTGGCGCCGAAGCCAGCCGCAGCGCAGGCGCACCTGCAGGCCGGTAGGCGGGCAGCAGCGGATTGCAGGAAAACGCGTGCAGGATGTCGGTGACCAACAGCTCCTGGTGCTGCTGCTCGTGGTGCATGCCGAGCGTGACGACGGACGCCACGGCGTCCCAGTCGGCATCACCAGGCGCATCGAGCAGCCGCTCGACCGCGGCGTCGACATGCGCGCGGTAGGCCAGCACCTCGTCGTGGGATGGCCGGGTCAGCAAGCCGCGCTGCGGGCGCGGGTGCCGGGGGCCCAGCGCCTCGTAATAGGAGTTGAAAAGGTAGTGGAACCGGGGGTCGAAGGCGTGATAGCCGGTGGCATGCACCTGCAGCAGCACCGTCTCGAAGAACCAGGTCGTGTGGGCCAGATGCCACTTGGTGGGACTGGCGTCGGGCATCGACTGGATGCACTGGTCTTCCGCCGACAGAGGCGACGCCAGCGAGAGGCTTTCGGCGCGCACGGCGCCGAAGCGCTCGCGCAGTGCGTTGGCCGCATGGGGCGTGGGCCGGGTTGATGTCATGGGCGCTCCAGGATTCGCAACGTGTGGTTGTATGCGAACCGGCGGGTCCATGCCCGTAGGACAACCCCGCGCCCCTGTGCTGTGCAGGGGTGTCACCGCCGAGACAGGCGCAGGGATAATGGTGTCATGAGCAAGTACACCGCCCTCGACAGCGCCCTGGGCAGGCCCCGCGTCCTGATCATCGGGTGCGGCTTCGGTGGCCTCGAAGCCGCCCGCAAACTGCAGCACGCCGACGTGGACGTCACCATGGTCGACAAGACCAACCACCATCTGTTCCAACCCCTGCTTTACCAGGTCGCCACGGCGGGCCTGGCCGCGCCCTCCATCGCGGCGCCCACGCGGGTGCTGTTCCGCGGCCAGCCGCGCATCACCACGCTGCTGGGCGAGGTCACGGACATCCGCCCTGCCGCGCGCGAAGTCGAGCTGAAGGACGGCACCTTGCTGTCCTACGACCATCTGATCGTCGCGGCCGGTGCCACCCACAGCTATTTCGGCCGCGATGAGTGGGCGACCTTCGCGCCCGGACTGAAGACGCTGTCCGACGCGTTCGAGATCCGCCGCCGCGTGCTGATGGCCTTCGAGGCCGCGGAGCTGGAAAACAACCCGGTGCGCCGTGCCGCGCAACTCACCTTCGTCGTGATCGGCGGCGGACCGACCGGCGTCGAAATGGCCGGCACGCTCACCGAGATCGCGCGTCACACGCTGTCGGGCGAATTCCGCCGCATCGACCCTGGCAGCGCCAAGGTGCTGCTGATCGAGGGCAGCCCGCGCGTGCTGCAGGCGATGCCCGAAGCGCTGAGCGCCAAGGCGAAACTGCAGTTGGAAAAACTGGGCGTGGAGGTGCGGCTCAACGCCCGCGTCACCCTGATCGATGCCAACGGTCTGGAGGTCGAGACCGGTGGGGGTGCCCACGGCACACCCGCCAACCGCTACCGCATCGAGAGCCACTGCGTCGTCTGGGCCGCTGGCGTGGCCGCCTCACCGCTCGGACGCCTGCTGGCCGCCGCCACCGGTGCCGAGACCGACCGCCCCGGACGCATCAAGGTGCAGGCCGACCTGAGCCTGGCGGGGTTTCCGGAGATCAGCGTGGTGGGCGACCTGGCCGCGGCCCTGAGCCACGCACCCGGCAAGGAACCGACACCGGTGCCGGGCGTCTCGCCCGCCGCCAAGCAGATGGGCCGCACCGCAGCCACCAACATCCTGCACCGCCTGGCGGGCCGACCGACGCAGGCCTTTCACTATGCCGACTACGGCAACCTGGCCACCATCGGCCGCAACTCGGCCGTGGTCGACCTGGGCACGCCATTCGGCCCGCTGCGCTTCAGCGGCAAGCTGGCCTGGCTGTTCTGGTTGTTCGCCCACGTCTACTTCCTGATCGGCTTTCGCAACCGGTTCGTGGTCCTCATGGACTGGGCGAGCGCCTATTGGAGCTTCCAGCGCTACGCACGCGTGGTGGCGCACGTGGAATCGGACCCCAACGAGGGCTGAACGGCCACACGCACCGCCGCGGAGCGGCCTTAGCCCTCTCAGCCCGCCTCGGCCTCCTGCAGCAGCCGCCACATGACCTTGCCCGCGCCGCTCTTGGGCAACGCGTCGACGAACTGCACCTGGCGCGGGATCTTGTAGACGGCCATGTTCTCGCGGCACCAGTCGATGATCTGCTGGGCGGTCGTGTCCTTGTGCGTGGCACGCAACACCACCACGGCCTTGACCGATTCGCCCCGGTACGCGTCCTTGGTCGCGATGATGCAGGCCTCCTGGATGGCGGGATTCTTGAACATCAGCAGCTCGACCTCGGCCGGCCAGACCTTGAAGCCACTCGCGTTGATCATGCGCTTGAGGCGGTCGGTGATGAAGAAGTAGCCGTCTTCGTCCATGCGGCCCATGTCGCCGGTGCGAAAGAAGCGCCGCCCGTCGAACTCGACGAACGCCGCGGCAGTGGCCTCGGGCCGCTTCCAGTAGCCCTGGAACACCTCGGGCCCGCAGGTGATGATCTCGCCCGACTCGCCGATGGGCATTTCCTGCAGCGTGTCCGGGTCGACCACACGCGAATCGCTGCTCATGTACGGGATGCCCAGGCACTGCTGCTTGGGGTTGTCGTGTGGATTCGCATGCGAGGGCGCGGCCGTTTCGGTCAGGCCATACCCTTCCTGGTAGCGCAGGCCGTACTGCTCGAACAGGCGCTGCGCGACCGCCTGCGGCATGGCCGCGCCACCGCCGCCGATGTAGCTCAGGCTGCTGAGGTCGAAGGTCGCGAAGTTCGGGCTGCCCATCAGGTCGATCACCATGGTCGGGATGTTGGTCCAGCTGGTCACCTTGCGTGTGGAGATCAGCCGGCCAGCCACCTCGCGGTCCCAGCGCGGCATGACCACCAGCGTGGCGGCGCACAGGATGGCGGTGTGCATCATGCTCACTACACCGGTGATATGGAACATCGGCACCACCGCCAGCACCACCATCTCCGAGGAGCCTGCGCCCCACAACTGGCTCGCCACGGCGTTGTGCATCAGGCTCGAATGGTGGTGGATGCACCCCTTGGGCATGCCGGTGGTACCGCTGGTGTAGGGCAGCAGGGCCATGTCGTTGGCACCGACCGAATGCTCAGGCGGCACATCCGTGGTGGCCAGGGCGTCGACCCAGTGCACCACATGGCCATCGGCAAGCACGGGCAGCGGGTGGCGCGTGAGCAGCCAGTCGCGCCAGGCTGGCGCAGGCGCCTCGTCGCCGGAGATGTCGGCATCGAAGGCGTCGGTGAACTGGGTGACGATCAGGTGCGACAGCCGCTGTGCGGGCTCGAGCGCGTTGCTCGCCTTGGCCAGCTCGGCGGCGAGATCGCCGGTGGTGATGGCCACCTTCGCATCGGGATCGACGATGTAGTGCTTGAGCTCCTCGGCCCGGTTCATCGGATTGACCGGCACCACCACCGCATTGGCGCGCAGGATCGCAAAGTGTGCGATCACCAGCTGCGGGCAGTTCTGCATGTCGAGCACCACCCGGTCACCGCGGCGCACGCCCATGGCATGCAGCGCCGCCGCCAGGCGGTCGACCTGCGCGGCCAGCTCGCGGTAACTGGTTTCGCGACCGAAGAAAACCAGCGCCACCTTGTCCGGGTAGCGCGCTGCGGCAGTGGCGAGGTTGTGCCACAGCGAGGTGGCGGGCACGGTGATGGCGCGCGGCAGACGCGACGGCCAGAACTTGTAATGCGGACGATCCATGAACACTCCAGACGAGACCCGTCAGCCTACGCCGGGCGGCCCCGCTGCAGCATGGGGGAAGCACCCACGCCGTCACCTTGGGGACGCGCCCGAGGCACCAGAGGCACCCATAGCCCGCGCAGGCCACACCGGTGCCTGGCGGCACCGCTTTGGCGATCGTGTACGCCGCTTTGGTGCATCTGGCTTGCATACCAGCAGGCACGAAAACTGCTCGCTGTCAGGACAATGTCCAATCCAGCGTCCGAAATCAGTGCACGTATCGTCGAAGCGGTGATGGCGCGCAAGCTCGCACCGGGTGCGCGCCTGGGCGAGCAGCAGCTCGCCATGTTGTTCGATTGCAGCCGAACCATCGTGCGCGAAGCGCTCACGCGGCTGGCCGCGCGCGGCATCGTCACCGTCAGCGCACGCCGGGGCTGGTTCGTGATCGAACCCTCCGAGGACGAGGCGCGCGAAGCCTTCGAAGCCCGCCGCGTGATCGAGGTCGGCCTGATCCGCAGTGCGGCCGGCGGCATCGACAAGCAGGCGCTGCGCAAGCTCAAGACCCATCTGCAGCAGGAGAAAGCAGCCATCAAGGACACCGACGTCGGTGCACGCAGCTTTCTGCTGGGTGACTTCCACGTCTGCCTGGCCGAATGCCTGGGCAACACGCTGCTGGCAGACACGCTGCGCGACTTCACCGCGCGCACCACGTTGATCGCGATGCTCTACCAGAGCACGCATGACGCCGCCCAGTCGTGCGATGACCACGTGAAGATCGTCGAGGCGCTCGCGCGCGGCGATGCCGCCGAGGCCGAGGCGCTCATGGCCGCCCACATCGGCACCGTGCAGTCGGCGCTGCGCCTGCAGGTGCACACCGATCCGCTCGCCCAGCTGCGGGACGCGCTCGCACCGCTTCAGACCGCACCGCGCGCGGACAAGACTGCGGCACAAGACTTGCATACAAGTACGGCAAAGCGCCGGTCGCGGAAGGCACCAGCACCCGCATCGGCCACCCCCGACGAACCATCCACTTATCTAGGAGCTCTGTTATGACCTTGTCCAAACGCCACCTCACCCTCGGCCTGGCTTCGCTCGCCCTGTTCACCTGCCTGGGCGCCCACGCCCAGAACGCACTGGACAACGTCATGAAGTCGCGCACGATCAAGATCGCGGTGCCCACCGACTACCCGCCTTACGGCTCGGTCGACCGGAACATGACGCCCCAGGGCCTGGACATCGAAATGGCACAGCTCATCGCCACCAAGCTGGGCGTCAAGGTCGAACTGGTGCCCGTGACCAGCGCCAACCGCATTCCGTACCTGCAGACCAAGAAGGCCGACCTCGTGATCTCCACGCTCGGCAAGAACGCCGAGCGCGAGAAGGTCATCGACTTCTCGTCGGCCTACGCGCCCTTCTTCCAGGCCGTGTACGCCGCCAAGAGCATGAAGCTCGCGAGCTTCGCGGACATGGCTGGCAAGACGGTCGCCGTGACGCGCGGCGCCATGGAAGACCAGGAACTCAACAAGGTGGCACCGCCGAACGTCGACTATCGCCGCTTCGAGGACAACAACGCGACCATCGCCGCCTTCGTGGCGGGCCAGACGCAGACGATTGCCACCAGTGCAGCCGTGGCCGGCGACATGCTCGCCAAGAACCCGAAGGTCAGCGCCGAGTTCAAGCTGCTGCTCAAGGACAGCCCGTGCTTCGTGGGCATTGCGAAGAACGAGACGGCCCTCAAGGCCAAGGTCAACGAGATCATCGCCGCCGCCAAGAAGGACGGCACGCTCGACAAGATGTCGGTGAAGTGGCTGGGCAAGGCCGCCGGCGATCTGCCGGTCTGAGCCCTTCCCGAAGCGGAGAACCCAGATGGAATTCGACTTCGGCGCCGTGCTGGTCGATTGGCCGCTGCTCGCCAAAGGCGTGGCATGGACCATCGGCCTGACGGCGATCGCCACGCTCATCGGCATGGCCGTGGGCGTGGCCTGCGCGTGGGCGCGCACCAGTGGCGGGCTGGTGCTGCGCTGGGTCGTGGGCACCTACGTGGAGCTGATCCGCAACACGCCCTTCATCGTGCAGCTGTTCTTCATTTTCTTCGGGCTGCCGGCCGCGGGCGTCAAGCTCACGCCCGAGACGGCCTCGATCATCGCGATGGTGGCGAACCTGGGTGCCTATTCCACCGAGATCATCCGTGCGGGCATCGAGGCAACGCCCAAGGGCCAGATCGAAGCCGCAGTGAGCCTGGCGCTCAACAAGATGCAGGTATTCATGCGCGTGGTGCTGCCGCCTGCATTGAAGAAGGTGTGGCCGTCGATGGTCAGCCAGATCATCATCGTGATGCTGGGTTCGGCCGTGTGCGGCCAGATCTCGGTGGAAGAACTGAGCTACGCCGCCAACCTGATCCAGAGCCGCAACTTCCGTGCGTTCGAGGCCTTCATCATCGCCACGCTCATCTACCTGGCGCTGTCGGTCGGCTTGCGCCGGCTGCTGAACTGGGCAGGTCCGCGCTTTTTCTTCGGCCGCTGACCCAGGGAGCACACGAATGACCGATTTCTCCCTCTGGGACATTTTGCGCAACCTGCTGCTGGCGCTGCGCTGGACCGTCGTGCTGTCGCTCATCGCCTTCGTCGGCGGCGGGCTGGTGGGTGCGCTGCTGCTCTTCCTGCGGCTGCGTGCGGGCAAGGCGCTCGACCGGGCCATCGGGCTGTATGTGCAGCTTTTTCAGGGCACGCCGCTGCTGATGCAGCTGTTCCTGGCCTACTTCGGCATCGCGCTGCTGGGCGTGGACGTGTCGCCGTGGACGGCAGCCACGGTCGCGCTCACGCTCTACACGAGCGCCTTCCTCACGGAAATCTGGCGCGGCTGCGTGGCCTCCATTCCCAAGGGGCAATGGGAGGCTTCGGGCAGCCTGGCTCTGAGCTTTGGCGAGCAGATGCGCCACGTGATCCTGCCCCAGGCCGTGACCATCGCCACCGCACCCACCGTCGGCTTCCTGGTTCAGGTGGTCAAGGGCACCGCGCTGGCGTCGGTGATCGGCTTCGTGGAACTCACCAAGGCCGGCAGCATGATCTCCAATGCCACCTTCCAGCCCTTCGTGGTCTTCAGTTGCGTGGCACTGCTCTACTTTGCGCTGTGCTTCCCGATCAGCCTTTACGCCAAGCATCTCGAAAGGAAAGTCAATGTCCACCGTCGTTGAACCGCAGGCGCCGGCCGTCGCCGGCACCTTCGCACCGCCCATCGTCCAGATCACCGCGTTGCGCAAGTCCTATGGCACCAACGAAGTGCTCAAGGGCATCGACCTGACCGTCAAGCGAGGCGAGGTCATTGCCATCATCGGCAAGAGCGGCTCGGGCAAGAGCACGCTGCTGCGCTGCATCAACGGCCTGGAAGTCTTCCAGGAAGGTTCGCTCACCGTCGACAACAAGCCGCTGCTGCACGAGAGCGCCATGGCCATGCGCGAACTGCGCCAGCGCGTGGGCATGATCTTCCAGGGCTTCAACCTGTTCCCGCATCTCACCGTCGGCAAGAACGTCATGCTGGCGCCCACGCTGGTGAAAAAACGCGGCGCGGCTGAGACGGCCTCGCAGGCGCGCAAGCTGCTGCACCGCGTCGGGCTGGCCGAGAAGTTCGACGCCATGCCCGACCAACTGTCGGGCGGCCAACAGCAGCGCGTGGCGATCGCGCGTGCGCTGGCCATGGAACCTGCCGTGCTGCTGTGCGACGAAATCACCTCTGCGCTCGACCCCGAACTGGTGGGCGAGGTGCTGCGCGTGGTCGAGTCGCTGGCCGACGAGGGGATGACGCTGCTGATGGTCACGCACGAAATGAGCTTCGCGCGCAAGGTCAGCGACCGCGTGATCTTCATGCACCAGGGCCGCGTGCACGAGATGGGCCCGCCGGCCGACCTCTTCGGCAATCCGCAGACGCCGGAACTCAAGCAGTTCCTGTCGTCGTTGCACGACTGAAGCCCAGCGTCGCGCGCGCCCCAGGGTCACCTGAGGCGCCGCCGATCAGAAGTGAATGTCGGCGCGCAGCATGGGCGTCTTGGCCAGCGAGCCGGCCACGCTCGACGGGTTGCCGAACTTGTTGCGCCAGTACTGGTAACCCACGCCCACGCGGAACGCGTTCTTGCCCCAGCCCATCGGCGTGCCCACGTCGTACCAGAGCGCCGCATCGATGTTGGTTTCGGGCGCGGTCGGCCCGCCGTACTCGTTGGTGCCCTTGGACGCGATGTAGTTCATGAAGCCTTCGAACGAAAAGCCACGCCCGATCGGAATGCCCCAGGCGAGGTTGAGCATCGGATGCGTGTCGTAGGTGTAGCGTTCGGTCACGCCCACCGGACGATTGCTTTCGCGCAGCAGCAACAGGCTCGCGTTGAGGAAGCCCGGCACGTCCATCATGAGCGTCGGGCCGACCACCAGCATCTGCTTTCTCGATGCGTAGCCAGGGTCATTCTTGGTGTTCCAGTCGAAGCCCGCGGTCAGCCCCAGGCCGCGCACGGGGCCGAACTTGAAGTCCTTGCCGGTTACTTTGCCGAGGTCGAGCGTGTGGCGGTAGACCACATAGGCTTCCTGCGCATTGCTGTCGGTCCCGTCGGAATTGAGCAGATCGACGTTGAAGAAGTTCGTGCCGTACTGGTAGCCGTTGGAATAGGTGAAGTTGAGGATGTTCTTGCTGATGTCGCGGCCGTTGTAGGGCTCCTGGAACTGGGTTCCGTAGCGATAGCCGATGGAGGCGTCGCTCCATTCGACCGCGTGAGCGAACGGCAGGCCTGCGGTCAGGGCAATGGCAGCCAAGGCGCGCGCGGCGCCGGATCTGAATTTCATGGGGTTCTTTGTGTTGGGTTGAAATCGAGTTCCTTGCCGACGGGCCCTGTCTCCAACCCTCTTCGCTTCTTTGCTGCGCACCCATCGGCTGCCACTGCATCCTTTCGTTTGCAACGACGTGCGTCCTCTTGCAACATCTGTGCCGGAATGTCTGCGCCCGTGGGGGCCGTGCGCGGGGGTGGGGAACGAACCACGTGTGGCAAGCTCCCAGCGATATGACTCCACGCTCGACATCGCCCCTCCTGCCTTCGCGCCGTGCCACGCTGCTCGCGCTCGCCGGCATCGCCCTGGTGCAGGCGCCGCTGGCCGCCCGGGCGGGCTTCAACTTTTTCACCAGCGAGTACACCGTCAGCCGAGAGGAACTGCAGGCGCAGGTGGTGCGGCATTTTCCAGTGAGCCAGCGCTACGCGCAGATCTTCACGGTGAATCTGCGGGAGCCGCAACTGTCGCTCGATGCCGCGAACAACCGCGCGGCCATCACCGCGCTGATGACCATCGGCAGCGCGCTGCTGCAGCCTTCGTCCGTGGAGGGCGTGGTGTCGGTCAGCAGCGCCTTGCGCTACGACGCCGCCACCCGCGCGTTGCGGCTCGACAACCCGAAGGCCGACCGGCTCGAACTGCAGGGCATGACCGGACGCGACGCCGAGCGGCTCCAGCAGATCGGCGGCCTCGTCGCGCAGGAACTGCTGCGCGACTATGCGCTGCGCACCTTCACGGCCGAGGAACTCACGGTCGGACGCAAGACCTACGAGATCGGCGACATCACGGTGCAGCAACGCGACATCAAGGTGCAGCTCAAATGAAGCGCCGAGGGCCGGGAGCGGTCTCATAATCGGCCGCCATCTCCAACGAATCGATCGTGCCCTCCTTGTCTTCCTCTTCCTCCCCGTCCCCGTCCCCCAGCGGTGCCATCACCGACGTCGCCGGCATTGAAGTCGGTCATTTCAACGACACGCGTCGGCCGACCGGCTGCACCGTCATCCTCACGCGCGATGGCGCGGTCGGCGGCGTGGACGTGCGCGGTGCCGCGCCCGGCACGCGGGAGACCGACCTGCTCGCGCCCGGCAACCTCGTGCAGCAAGTGCACGGCATCATGCTGGCCGGCGGCAGCGCGTGGGGGCTGGCGGCCACCGAAGGCGCCATGCGCTGGCTCGAAGAGCGCGGCGTGGGCATGGACGTGCGCTTCGGCACCTTGCCCATCGTGCCGTCGGCCGTGCTGTTCGACCTGCCGATGGGCGACGCCCGCTTTCGTCCCGACGCCGCTTCGGGCTATGCCGCCTGCGAAGCGGCGTCGACCGCGCCACCGGCCGAAGGCAACGTGGGCGCCGGCGCCGGTGCGCTGGTGGGCAAGCTCTTCGGCGTCGACCGCGCGATGAAGGGCGGCATCGGCACCGCCTCGATCACCGTCGGCGGCATCACCGTCGGCGCGCTGATCGCCTGCAATGCGCTGGGCGACGTGATCGACCCCGACACGGCCCAGGTCGTCGCCGGCGCGCGCACGGCCGATGGCCTGCGGCTGCTCGACACCCGCCGCGCGCTGATGCGCGGCGAGCTGACCAAGCCACTGCTCGCGGGCACCAACACCACCATCGGCGTGGTCGCGACCGACGCCGTGCTGACCAAGGTGCAGGCCAACCGCCTGGCCATGACGGCGCACGACGGCCTGGCACGCAGCATCAACCCGGTGCACACCATGAGCGACGGCGACACGTTGTTCGCACTTGCCACCGGCCACGTGCCGCTGTCGGACGCCACACCGGGCATGACCGTGCTGTGCGCGCTGGCCGCCGAGGTCGTGGCGCAGGCCACGGTGCGTGCAGTGCGCGCGGCGCGCAGCGTGTCCGTGGGCGACCTGCACATTCCCTGCGCGGGCGACCTGGCCGCCCGCGGCTGAGGCCGTTCCCGCCACGGCCGCAGCCATGTCCATGCCCAAGACCCTGAAGCTCGTGCTGCTGTCGATCCGCGACCTCGTGGTCTCGCTCGGTCCGGTGGTGTTCCTCGTCATCGGCCTGCTGGTGGCAGCGTACTGGTGGCTTGACCCGCAACCGCCCCGGCAGGTGACGCTGGCCACCGGCCCGGCCGGCAGCGCCTACGCCGAGTTCGGCAAGCGCTATGCGCAGGCACTGGCCGCCGAAGGCATCACGGTGAACCTGCGACCGACCGAAGGCTCTTCGACGAATCTGCAGTTGCTCCGCAGCGGCGGCGCCGACGTGGCCTTCGTGCGCGGTGGCAGCGCCGATGCGGTGGTCGACGAGGCGGCGGGCCTGACCTCGCTGGGCAGCCTGTTCTATGAGCCGCTGTGGATCTTCTACCGCAGCGACGTCGCACGCCGGATCGACCGCAAGACCGGCACGCTGACGTCGATCGCACAGCTCAAGGGCCTTCGCGTGAACGTCGACCGGCCCGGCAGCGGTGTGCCGGAGATCGTTGACAAGATGCTGCGGGCCAATCGCATGGACGGCAGCGCGCTGCAACTGTCCAACCTGGAGCCGGCACCGGCCACGGAGGCCCTGCGCGCCGGCCTGCTCGATGCCATCGTGCTGGAATCGGCGCCGCAGTCGCCGCTCATCCAGCAGCTGCTGCGGGCCACCGACATCCAGCTGATGGAAATCGGTCAGGCCGACGCCTACACGCGGCACTTTCCCTTCTTCTCGACCGTGACCTTGCCGCGCGGCGTGATCGACATGGCGCGCGACCTGCCGCCCGCAGACGTACCCATGCTTGCCGCGACCACCTCGCTGCTGTCGCGCGACGGCACCCATCCGGCCTTGCGCCAATTGTTCGCGCAAAGCGCGCAGAAGCTGCACAGCGACGCGGGCTGGTTCAACCGGGCGCGCGACTTTCCCAACACACGCACCAGCGAACTGCCGGTGAGCCCGGAGGGCGACCGGGCCATCAACGGCACGCCGCCTTTCTGGCAACGCTACCTCCCCTTCTGGGCCAGCAACCTGGTCGAGCGCATGTGGCTGGTGCTCGGCGGCCTGCTGGTGCTCATGCTGCCCTTGAGCCGCGTGGTCCCGCCGCTCTACCAGTTCCGCGTGCGCTCGCGGGTGTTTCGGTGGTACGCACGCCTGAGGGACATCGAGCACCGGGTCGACGCCGGCGACGACGACCGCCAGGCGCTGGTCGAGGAGCTCGATGCGCTCGACCGCGTGGTCAACAAGGTGGCCGTGCCGCTGTCCTACGCCGACGAGCTGTACGCGCTGCGCAACAACATCCATTCCGTGCGCAACCGGCTGCTCGCACCCTCGGCGCCGTAAGGGCAGCGCACGTTCAATCGACCTTGATGTTGCTGGCCTTGATAAGCCGACCCCAGCGCTCGCGCTCTGCCTTGACATACGCCGCCATGTCCGCCGGACTGCCCGGCAGGCCTTCGACGCCCAGGGCAAGAAAGCGGGCCTTGACCGGGGTCGATTCGAGCGCATCGACCAGCGCCTTGTTCAGCCGCGCCACCGTGTCGGCCGACGTTCCAGCGGGCACCGACAGCCCCTGCCACGCATAGGCCTCATAGCCGGTCAGGCCCTGCTCGGCCAGCGTTGGCACGTCGGGCAGCGTGGCGATGCGCCGGGCGCTCGCCACACCGATGGCCTTGACCTTGCCGGCGAGGATGAACTGGTTGCCGCTGGCCGTGTCGACCAGCATGAAGGGCACCGAGCCGCCCAGGATGTCCTGCATCGCCGGTGCGGCACCGCGGTAGGCCACATGCGCCATCGGCAGGCCCGTGCGCTCACGCAGCAACTCGCCTGCCAGATGATGCGGACTACCGACACCTGCGGACGCGTAATTGACGCCACCGGGCTGCGCCTTGGCCCACGCGAGGAACTCCTTCAGGTTCGTGGCGGGTACCTGCGGACCGACCACCAGCACCAACGGAAATCGCGCCAGCATGCCAACGGGCGCCAGGTCCTTCTCGGCGTTGTAGCTGAGCTTGGAGAAGAGAAAGGGGTTGGCGGCCAGCGTGGCGAAATCCGCCGTGAGCACGACGTTGCCGTAGTCCCTGGAACGGGCCGCATAGTCGGCCGCGATGTTGGTCGCAGCGCCAGGCTTGTTGGTGATGACGATCGGCCGGCCCAGGTTTTTGGACATCGTCTCGGCCGCGATGCGCGCGACCGAGTCGGAGCCGCCGCCCGCCGCGTAGCCGACCACCCATTCGATCGGTTTGTCTTGTGCCTGGGCCAGCAAGCTGGCCGCCACCAGGGCGAGGCCGGCAATACCGGCGGAGAGAGTGCGAATCATGGATGGGTCTGCGTTGTTGTGTGTTTCGAGAGGAATGAGACGGTGCGCGCGGCTCAGCCGGGCCGGGCCGCATCGAAGGCCTGGCGCAGCACCGCAAGCGATCCCACATGGTTGGCCAGCACCAGGATCAGCCGCGCATTGAAGGCATGGCTTTCTTCGGTGGACAGGCCCTGGTGCGCCTCGATCAGCGCCTCGTAGAAATCGTCGGGTGCCACCAGGTTGGGCGTCGTGATCAGCGCGGTCTGGGAGGGGTGTGTCATTGCTGTGGGTTCCTCAGGCGTGGGCCAGCGCGCGATCCAGCGCACGGCGGATGTCGGTGGCTTGCGCCTGTCGCCAGCGGGCGCAGACGTGCTGGTCGGGCCTCAGCAGGTAAATGGTTCCTTCACGCGCGTCGTAGCGCTCCCGTGCCAACGCATGCGCGCCGTCGAGCGGCACGCGCACGACGTTGACCGCCACGCTGGTGCCGAGCGCCGCCTGCGCCACGGCCTGTGCGGCGCGATCCGACGCGTCGCCCGCGCCGAAGACCAGTGCGGTGAACCCGTCCCTGGCCGTCCGTTGCAGCAGCCAGCCCGCGACGCCTTCGGTCGACGTGAGCGGTGCATCGGCAGCCACGGCGCCAGGAACCATCCGGCCCTGGAAGTCGTCGGTATCGACCGTGTTCAGTACCGAGCCGTGCAACGTGGCAGGCACGGACAGCCGTCCGCTGTTGACCAGTGTCCTCGCAAAGGTGTGCCGCTTGGCGAGTTGCAGCACGGCGTCGCGGAACAATCGGCTGACGTCGCTCTTGGGCGTGATGAAATCGGTCGCGCGGGTCGAATGGAGAATGTTTTCGTCCGCGGCGTATTCACGTTCCTGTCCGTAGCTGTCGAGCAACGCGTCGGCTGCCCGACCCTGAAGCACGGCGGCGAGCTTCCAGGCCAGGTTTTCCGCGTCCTGCACGCCCGAATTGGCACCGCGCGCACCGAAGGGCGACACGCCATGTGCCGCATCGCCGGCAAAGAAGACGCGGCCTTGCCGGAAGGCATCCATGCGCAGGCAGGAGAAGGTGTAGACGCTCGCCCATTCGAGTTCGAACGGCGCATCGTCGCCCAGCAAGGCCTTGACGCGGGGAATGATCTTCTCGGGCTTCTTTTCTTCTTCGGGGTCGGCGTCCCAGCCGAGCTGGAAGTCGATGCGCCACACGTTGTCTGGCTGCATGTGCAGCAGCACGCTCTGGTTGCGGTGGAACTCGGGGTCGAACCAGAACCAGCGCTCGGCCGGACGGTCGAGCTTCATCTTCACATCGGCGATCAGGAAGCGGTCCTTGAACTGCCGGCCCTTGCTCTCCTGGCCCAGCAAACGCCGCAGGCTGGAGCGACCACCGTCGCAGGCGGCCACGTAGTCGGCCTGCAATAGGTAGGGCCCATCGGGGGTGTCCACGGTCAGCGTCACATGGTCGGCATGCTGCTCGATCGCGGACACGGCGTTCTTCCAGCGCACGTCGATCAATGGCAACTCAGCCGCGCGTTCCGCCAGAAAGCCTTCGACGTAGTACTGCTGCAGGTTGATGAAGGCCGGCCGCGCATGGCCGGCTTCGGGCAACAGGTCGAAGCTGTAGATCTGCTCGTTCCTGAAGAAAACCCGACCCACGTTCCACGACACCCCCTTGTTCACCATGCGCTCGCCGCAGCCCAGCCGGTCGAAGATTTCCAGCGTGCGCTTGGCAAAGCAGATCGCGCGAGATCCGGACGACAGGGCGTTGTCGTTGTCCAGCAGCACGACGGGGACGTCGCGCTGCGCGAGGTCGATGGCCAGCGCCAGCCCCACGGGCCCTGCGCCCACCACGACCACCGGCCGTCTGGCGGGGGCTGTGCGCTCCTGGTCCGCATGGCGGACATAGTCGAACACCAGCTTCTGGTAGTCGACCGCATCCCCCCTGCCCGCGGCAAGTTCGTTCAACTGCATCTTTGTCTCCGTTGGCGCTGTTTTTTTGGGGGTCACTGACCTTCGAGGGTCTTCCACATCTCCACATCGCGCTCGGCCGTCCAGATGCGCGGATCGGGGTACTGGGTCACTTCGTCGTAGCAACGCGTCACATCGAACGGCATGCAGTGGTCGAAGATCACCCAATGCCCGTACCGCGGCCGCAGCGCAGCGACCGTGTCCTGGTAGACGGCATGCAGGCCCTTGCCGGCGGCGACCCCCTTCTGCACATTGTTGTAGAGGTCCGCGATGAAGCCGCGCGTCTCACCCACGCCCTGGGCCACCTGCTCGGGCGTCGTCAACGCGGCACCGCGCCCGGGCACCACCACCTTGGGGCTCAGCGCCAAAAGGTTGTCGAGCGTCTGCGGCCAGTCCTTGAAGTACGCGTCGCCGGCATAGGGCGTGGCGCCGAACTCGACCAGGTCGCCCGACAGCAGCGCCTGTTCGCCCGGCAGCCAGACCACCGTGTCGCCCTTGGTGTGTCCACGTCCGAGCTGCAGCAGCTGCACTTCGAGCTTGCCCAGCCACAAGGTCATCTTGCCGGTGAAGGTCATCGTGGGCCAGGTCAGGCCCGCGGGCACCGACTCGACGTTCTGGAACAGGCGCGGAAAGCGGCCGATCTCGCTGGCCTTGTCGTACTCGCCACGCTCGACGATCAGGTCGCGCGTGTCCTGGCTGGCCAGGATGTGCTCGGCGCCGTAGGCACTGGCACCCAGCACACGCACCGCGTGGTAGTGGGTCAGCACCACGTACTTGATCGGCTTGTCGGTCACCTCCCGGATGCGGCGGATGACGTCGGCGGCCATGACCGGCGTGGCCTGCGTGTCTGCGACCAGCACCGCGTCGTCGCCGATGACGATGCCGGTGTTCGGGTCGCCCTCGGCCGTGTAGGCCCAGGCGTGCTCGGAGATCTGGCTGAAGGTGACCTTCTTCTCTTCGAGGTCGGCCTGGCTGGCGAATTTCTTGGTGGCGGCGGCGGTGGTCGTCATGGTCGGTCCTGCAACAAATAGGTTTGGCAATGGCAAATCTGTGGGCAGTATGCCCCTGTGATTTGCTATTTGCAAACTCATTTGCACCTAACGAACTTGGTGCTTTCCCTTAGCCCCGGTGCTCAGCGTGGGTGGCCATGCCTTTGCACGGCAGGTTTGGGAATGACAAAACGCTTTGCTCCAGACGAACTAGACTCTGAGCGCCTTCGGGCAGCGACCATGCAAACAGCCATTTCGGGAGAAGCAGCAGTGAAGGAAGAAAAAGAGCAGCGCGCCGTCCAGTCCATCGAGGTGGGCGGCCGCCTTTTGCTGGCACTGGCGAACAGCCCCACCCCGCTCACCCTGCGCGACCTCTCGAGCCTGTCGTCGCTGCCCGCGGCACGGGCGCACCCTTACCTGGTGAGCTTCGGCAAACTGGGCTTGATCGAACAGGAGGCCGACACGGGCCGCTACGCGCTCGGCCCCGCCGCACTGCAGCTGGGCCTGACCTGCCTGCATCAGCTCGATCCTGTGAAAGCCGCATGGCCGGTGGCGCAACAACTGGCGACCTCGACGGGGCACGCGGTGGCACTGGCCGTCTGGGGCAATTTCGGCCCCACCATCATCCGGATGATCGAAGCGGTGGAACCGCTGCATGTCGCCATGCGTGCCGGCACGGTGATGTCGCTGCTGGGCACCGCCACGGGCCGCGCGTTTGCAGGCGCGCTGCCTGCGGAGCGCATCGAGAAGGCGCTCACCGTGGCGTTGGGCGACATCCAGGCGCGTCCCGCCGCGCTGCTTCAGAACCAGGCGGAAGCGCTGGCAGAGGCGGTGGCCGAACTGCGCAGCCACGGGATCACACGCGCCAAGGGCAAACCGATTCCGGGGGTGAACGCATTCAGCGCGCCGGCTTTCAACCATGAAGGCGACGCCGTGCTCGTAATCACCGCGCTGGGCCACCAGGACCGCTTCGAAGCGCAGTGGACCTCCAGCATTGCACTGGCGGTGCGCGACGCGGCGAGAGACATCTCGACGCGCCTGGGCTGGCGCTGATATTCTGCCTTCACCCGGGCTGATCTTTTCGCAAGGGCCGCCGCGCCCGGCCGCCCGAAGCGGCCGGCCCGCCCCCGGCAGGGGGTAGGCGAAGGCCACACGCAGTGCGCCGCAGCCTGGGGGCGAGCCCTATTTCAAAGCCTTGTAGCGCATGCGCTTGGGCTTGGCGCCTTCTTCACCCAGGCGCTTCTTCTTGTCGGCTTCGTACTCCTGGTAGTTGCCGTTGAAGAAGGTCCACTGGCTGTCGCCTTCGGCCGCGAGGATGTGCGTGGCGATGCGGTCGAGGAACCAGCGGTCATGGCTGATGACCATCACGGTGCCGGCGAATTCGAGCAGCGCGTCTTCCAGCGCGCGCAGGGTTTCAACGTCCAGGTCGTTCGACGGTTCGTCGAGCATCAGCACGTTGCCGCCGGCAATCAGCGTCTTGGCCAGGTGCAGGCGGCCGCGCTCGCCGCCCGACAGCGTACCGACCTTCTTCTGCTGATCGGCACCGTTGAAGTTGAAGCGACCGGCATACGCACGGCTGGCCATCTGGAACTTGCCGACGTTGATGATGTCCAGGCCGTTGGAGATGTCTTCCCACACGGTCTTCTGGTTGGCCAGTTCGTCACGGTGCTGGTCGACGAAGGCAGCGCGAACGGTCGAGCCGATCACCACCTCGCCGCTGTCCGGCATCTCCTTGCCCGCCAGCAGCTTGAAGAGCGTGGATTTACCCGCGCCGTTCGGCCCGATGATGCCCACGATGGCGCCCGGGGGCACGGAGAAGCTCAGGTTGTCGATCAGCATGCGTTCGCCAAAGGACTTGCTGACACCATGGAACTCGAACACCTGCTGGCCCAGGCGCTCCGCCACAGGAATGAAGATTTCCTGCGTTTCGTTGCGCTTCTGGTATTCCATGTCGCTCAGCTCTTCGAAGCGGGCCAGACGCGATTTGCTCTTGGCCTGGCGCGCCTTCGGGTTCTGGCGCGACCATTCCAGTTCCTTCTTCAGCGCCTTGGCATGCGCTTCTTCGCTCTTCTGTTCCTGCGCCAGGCGCTCGCCCTTTTGCTCCAGCCACGTGCTGTAGTTGCCCTTCCACGGAATGCCGCGACCGCGGTCCATTTCCAGGATCCATTCGGCCGCGTTGTCCAGGAAGTAGCGATCGTGGGTGATGGCCACCACCGTGCCGGAAAAGCGCTGCAGGAACACTTCGAGCCACTCCACCGATTCGGCGTCCAGGTGGTTGGTTGGTTCGTCGAGCAGCAGCATGTCGGGCTTGGACAGCAGCAAGCGGCACAGCGCCACGCGGCGCTTCTCGCCACCCGACAGCAGCCCGATCTTCGCGTCCCAGGGCGGCAGGCGCAGCGCGTCGGCGGCGATTTCCAGCTGGTGCTCGGAATCGGTGCCGGCGGTGGCGATGATGGCTTCGAGCTCGGCTTGCTCGGCGGCCAGCGCATCGAAGTCGGCGTCTTCCGCGCCATAGGCGATGTAGACCTCTTCGAGGCGCGCCTTGGCCGCGAACACCGCGCCCATCGACTCCTCGACCGATTCGCGCACCGTATGCTCGTTGTCGAGCTTGGGTTCCTGCTCGAGGTAACCGATGGTCATGCCGGGCATCGGCAGTGCCTCGCCCTCGTACTCCTTGTCGACGCCGGCCATGATCTTGAGCAAGGTCGACTTGCCCGAGCCGTTGAGGCCGAGCACGCCGATCTTGGCGCCGGGGAAAAACGAGAGCGAAATGTCCTTCAAGAGCTGCCGCTTGGGCGGCACGGTCTTGCTGACGCGGTTCATCGAATAGACGTATTGAGCCATCTGTGCGTGTTTGCTTTTCTGGTGAGGTTGACGGTGCTCGGACGCCCCGGCACCAAAGTCGGTGCGGGACGCGGCAGACACCCGATTATCCGCCGAGTTCGATTCTCCGCATCTCGTGCGACAATACGCATCGTTGCCAGGTCCAGTTGCCTGCGACAGCGGCTTTCTGCCGGGGACAAGATAGCTCCAGCAAGTGCACACCCTGCACCTGCCCGGAGCTCTCGGCTCCCATCCCTGATTTCATCAGCCTTTACTGGCCTGGTCGCTTCAACAAAAAGCGCCACGGCGGGCCGATGCCAATGCGCCATGGAAGGCGCTCGATTCTTTCAATGACCTTTGATGATTTGATGTTGGCCCCGGCCATCCTGAAGGCTGTGCACGAGTACGGCTACGACACCCCCACCCCGATCCAGGCCCAGGCCATCCCGGTCGTGCTCGAGGGGCATGACCTGCTGGGCGGCGCTCAAACCGGCACCGGCAAGACGGCCGCTTTCACCCTGCCGCTGCTGCACCGCCTCACCATGGGCCGCAGCGCGACCAACAAGTTCGGCGGCACCGGCATTCGTGCCCTGGTGCTGACGCCCACGCGTGAACTCGCCGCCCAGGTCGAGGAATCGGTACGCACGTACGGCAAGTACCTGCAGCTGACGTCCACCGTGATCTTCGGCGGCGTGGGCATGAACCCGCAGATCAGCAAGCTCAAGAGCGGCATCGACATCCTGGTGGCCACGCCCGGCCGCCTGCTCGACCTGCAGCAGCAAGGCATGCTCGACCTGTCGCACGTGCAGATGCTGGTGCTCGACGAAGCCGACCGCATGCTCGACATGGGCTTCATCCATGACGTGAAGAAGGTCCTGGCGCTGGTGCCCAAGGAAAAGCAGAGCCTGCTGTTCTCGGCCACTTTCAGTGACGAGATCCGCGACCTGGCCGCCACGCTGCTCAAGAACCCGCAGAGCATCCAGGTGACGCCGCGCAACACGACCGTGCAGCGCATCACCCAGGTGATCCATCCGGTGGGCCGCGGCAAGAAGAAGGCGCTGCTCGCGCACATCATCAACGAACACAGCTGGAGCCAGGTGCTGGTGTTCACCCGCACCAAGTTCGGCGCCAACAGCGTGGCAGAGTTCCTGACGAAGAACGGCATCCAGGCGATGGCGTTGCACGGCAACAAGAGCCAGAGCGCCCGCACGCAGGCGCTGGCCGGCTTCAAGAGCGGCGACATCCGCGCGCTGGTGGCCACCGACATCGCAGCCCGCGGCATCGACATCGACGAGCTGCCGCACGTCGTGAACTACGAAATCCCCAACGTCAGCGAAGACTACGTGCACCGCATCGGCCGCACCGGCCGCGCGGGCAACAGCGGCGAAGCCGTGAGCCTGGTCTGCCTGGACGAAGAAGGCTTCATGCAGGAGATCGAGCGCTTCACCAAGCAGCAGATCCCGGTGAAGGTCGTCGAGGGCTTCGGCCCCGAAGAAGGCGAACGCGCCGAGCCGATCGCCATGGGTCGCCAGACGATCTGGGGCGGTGCCGGCCGTCCGCCGAGCCGCGACGTGATGCAGGCGGCCGCCAAGGCTGCCCGCACGGAAATGCTGCAGCGCATGCGTGAGAACAAGGCCGGCCAGGGCGAACGCTCGGGCGGTGGTGGTGGCAACGGCGGCGGTGGTGGCGGTCAGCGCCGCGGCGGTCCTGCGGGCGCACCCCAGGGCGCGCGCAATGGCGGCGGTGGCGGGCAAGGCCAGGGCCAGGGTCCGCGCGGCCAGGGCGCACGTCCGCCGCAAGGTGGCGGTCGCGGTCCGCAGGGTCCGGCGCGCGCGCCGCACCACGCGCCGCAAGGCCATCTGCCGCACGATGAGCGCCAACCGCGCCATCACGGCAACAGCCACAGCCCGACGCAGGCCAACCAGGTCGCGCACCTGCGCGCCGAAGCGGTCGCCGGGGGCGAAGGCCAGCCCGATCCGTTGCGCACCAGTGTCGACGCCTTCGGCGCCGGCCGCGGTCGTCGCGGTGGTGCAGGCGGTGGTGGCGGCTACGGCGGCAACCGCTCGGGCGGCGGTGGCCGTTCAGGTGGCGGCGGCGGTGGTGGCTACGGCGGTGGCGGCGGCGGCCGCTCCGGCGGTGGCGGTGGTCGTTCGTTCGGCCGCTGATCGCAGCCGCGGCAGCAGCATCCGCATCACATTCGACAAGGGCCCTTCGGGGCCTTTGTTGTTTTTGCACGCCCCATCAGGGGATGACCGGTTGTGGCGCAAGGCGATGTGTTGAAAGATTTGGCAACGCTTTCATCCATGTTCGCCAAAGGAAGTTCTGCCTTGTCCTCCATCCTTCAAAGTTTCAGCCTCGCCGGGCGCACCGCGCTGCTCACCGGCTCAAGTGCGGGCATCGGTCTCGCGTTGGCGCGCGGCCTGGCAGGCGCCGGCGCACGGGTCATCCTGAATGCGCGCAGCGTCGACAAGCTCGAACGCGCAGCCGCTGCGCTGCGCGCCGAGGGTGCACAGGTCGAGACCGCAGCATTCGACGTGACCTCTGGCGAGGCAGTGGCCGCGGCCGTCGCGCGCATCGAAGCCGAGGTTGGCCCCATCGACATCCTGGTCAACAACGCCGGCATGCAGCGGCGCGCGCCGCTCGACCAGTTCGCCGAAGCCGACTGGCACGAACTCATGAAGACCAACCTCGACAGCGTGTTCCTGGTGGGGCAGGCGGTCGCACGCCACATGATGACGCGCCGCCGCGGCAAGATCATCAACATCTGCTCGGTGCAAAGCGAACTCGGCCGCCCCGGCATTGCGCCGTACATGGCCAGCAAGGGCGCGGTGAAGATGCTGACCAAGGGCATGGCGATCGACTGGGGACCGCATGGCATCCAGGTCAACGGCCTCGGCCCCGGCTACTTCAAGACCGAGCTCACCCAGGCGCTGGTCGACAACACCGAATTCACGCAGTGGCTGGTCAACCGCACGCCGGCTCGGCGGTGGGGCGACGTCGAGGACCTGGTCGGTGCGGCCGTGTTCCTGTCCAGCGAAGCGTCGAACTTCGTCAATGGCCACGTGCTCTACGTCGACGGCGGCGTGACCGCTCAACTCTGAACCTGGAACGCATCACCACCATGGAAGCACTCGTCATTCACGCTCCCGGCGACCTGCGCACGGAAGAGATTGAGACCCCCGCGCTCGGCGCAGGCCAGCTGCAGGTGCGCGTGCGCTGCGGCGGCATCTGCGGCTCCGACCTGCACTACTACCAGCACGGCGGCTTCGGCACCGTGCGCATCAAGGAACCGATGGTGCTCGGCCACGAGGTGGCGGGCGTGATCGAAGCCGTCGGCGCCGATGTCGCTGGCTTCGCGGCCGGCGAACGCATCGCGATCAGCCCGAGCCGCCCCTGCGGCCAGTGCAGCTACTGCCAGCAAGGACTGCAGAACCACTGCCTGGACATGCGCTACTACGGCAGCGCCATGCGCAACCCGCACGTGCAGGGCGCATTCCGCCAGCAGATCGTGGTGGAAACGCACCAGGCGCATCGCCTGGCCGACAGTGTGAGCGATGGCGAAGGCTCGATGGCCGAGCCGCTGTCGGTGGCACTGCACGCCGTGCGCCGCGCCGGCTCGCTGCTGGGCAAGCGGGTGCTGGTGACCGGCTGCGGGCCCATTGGCGCGCTCGCCATCATTGCCGCACGGCGCGCAGGCGCGGTGCACATCGTCGCCACGGACGTGGGTTCCTACACGCTGGGCAAGGCCCTCGCGGTCGGCGCCGACGAAGTGGTCAACGTGGCCGAATCACCCGACGGCCTGGACTGCTTCAAGGCCGGCAAGGGCAGCTTCGACGTGTTGTTCGAGGCCAGCGGCAATGCCCGCGCGCTGGTCGGCGCCTTCGATGCGCTGCGCCCGCGCGGCATCATCGTGCAACTGGGACTGGGCGGCGAGATGACGTTACCGATCAACACCATCGTCGCCAAGGAGTTCGACCTGCGCGGCGCCTTCCGCTTCCACGAAGAGTTCGCGATGGCCGTGGAACTGCTCAACAAGGGGCTGGTGAACGTGAAGCCGTTGATCTCGGCCACGCTGTCGTACCGCGATCCGGCACGCGCGTTTGCCCTGGCAGCCGATCGCTCGCAGGCGATGAAGGTGATCCTGAACTTCGACTGACCGCAGTTTTCCAGGAGATTGTTCACCCGACGATTCCCACGGTGGGCATCCAAAGGTCGAATGCATTCGGTGCAAGAGATCCGGCGTTGCGGCGCTTAGAGATCGCTCAGCCGTGCCAGCGCGTGGGCGAGGTCTTCGTCGTGATCAGAGCGCAGCGCATGAACATAAGCTTTTCCTGAGCCGCGCACATGCTCCACGACGAGCGCCGCGAAGGCCGCTAAATCGCCCTTGATGAAAAGTCGTACGAATTTCTTGTGCTCTTCGAACGACTCCGGGCGCTCTACATCAAGAGGCGCACTGAGATTGGTGCGCAAGGCCGCGATCTTGCCCGCCGCGAGCCGGTAGGCCTCCTGCAAATAGACATTGCCGCAATTTTCGAACAACGCGTCGTGCAGCGCAGTGTCTGCATGGCCGTACGAGACCGTGTCGTGTCGCGCGAGCGCTGATTCCATCGATTCGATGGATTGCTCCATGGCTTCGACGGTAGCGAACTTGGCATTTGAGTAAGCCAGTTCGGCAGCCTTTGGCTCGATGACACAGCGGAACTGGCACAGCGCGGCCACGTCGTCAGCGCTGGGCCGGAAGACGAAGCTTCCCACCTGTGGTCGGACATAAACCAACCCTTGCAGCTGCAGCTGATTGATGGCTTCGCGCACTGGCGTCCGGCTGACGCCGAAGGACTCAGCCAGCGCCTCCTCCGGGATCAACGCCCCCAGCGCCAGCTCGCCTTCGATGATCGCTTGCCTCAAACGCACGGCGACCTGCGTTGCCAACGAATTCGTGGGCTGCAGGCGCATTGCCTTCAGTGGCGCTTTTGCCGAACTGGCACGGGTGCTTATTTTCACAACGTTCATTTTCGCTTGTTCATCAAGCCAACAGATGCCCTAAGGGTTGGACCCGATGTCGATATGTGCCTTACATACAAGAATATCAGCAACACAAGGCTTATCGATTTATGGAAACCCTTCAGTCGCCAGTCATTGGCGCACTTCTTGACCGGCTCGGCTCTGTGGCTGTCTTGAGCGGCCCGGACATTCCCGAGCGCAACACCAACGACTGGGGTCCGCATGGGCCTGTGCGACCGCTCGCGGTGGTGCGGCCTTCAGAGCCTGCTGGTGTAGCGGCAGCAATGCAGATCTGCCACCAACACGGCATCGCGGTCGTTCCTCAAGGTGGGCTGACCGGCCTGTGCGGCGGTGCCCGACCGATCGCGGGAGCCATCGCGCTGTCGCTGGAACGCCTGGTGGGCATCGAAGAGATCGATCCCGCGGCCAGCAGCATGACGGTCCTGGCCGGCACGCCGTTGGAAGTGGTACAGCGCGCGGCGGAGGCGGCCGGTTTCTTCATGCCGCTAGACCTGGGCGCGCGTGGCTCCTGCGCCATCGGTGGAAACCTCTCAACCAACGCGGGGGGCAACCGGGTAATCCGCTACGGCATGGCGCGCGACATGGTGCTGGGCATCGAAGTCGTGCTGCCGGACGGGACGCTCGTCACTTCGCTCAACAAGCTGCTCAAGAACAATGCCGGCTACGACCTGAAGCACCTCTTCATCGGCAGCGAGGGGACGCTGGGCATCATCACCCGCGCGGTGCTGCGGCTGCATCCCAAGCCGGCCAGCACGATGGTGGCGATGTGTGCCCTGTCGGACTACGCGGGCGTGCTGGCGTTGCTGGCGGCGGCGCGTCGCGAGCTGGGCCCGCTGCTGTCCGCTTTCGAAGTGATGTGGCCGGACTACTGGAGTGCCGCGACCGGCGAAGTGCCCAACGTGCGCAATCCCTTTGCCGGAGACACGACGCCGTACGGCGCCTATGTGCTGGTCGAAGCGCTGGGCACCGATCCGGCGGTCGACATGCCGCGCTTCGAGGCCTGGTTGGAGCGCCGCCTGGAGGTGGGCGACGTGCCCAACGCGGTGGTCGCGCAGTCGATGGCCGAGGTCGCGCAGTTGTGGGGCGTGCGCGATGCCTGTTCGGAGTTCGTGTCGGTGTTCGGCCCGCACATCCCCTTCGACGTCGGACTGCCGACCGGCCGCATGGACGAATTCGCCGAACGCTGCGCCGCTGGCCTTCGCGCACGACTCCCCGGCTGCCGCAGCCTTTATTACGGCCACATCGGCGACGGCAACCTGCATCTGGTGGCCTGGGTCCCCGGTGCGCCCAGCCAGCCCGAGCATGAGATCGAGCAGGTGGTCTACGGCCTGGTGCGTGAATTCGGCGGCAGCGTGTCGGCCGAGCACGGCATCGGGACGCTGAAGAAGCCCTGGCTGGGACACGCCCGTTCGCCGGAAGAAATCGCGCTGATGCGCACGCTCAAGCACGCGCTCGATCCGACCGGGATCCTCAACCCCGGCAAGGTCGTCTAGATACCAAACCTCAGGAGACAAAAATGAAAAACCCGACCCAACGCCTCACCCGGCTTGCCGCCGCCGCATGCCTTTGCCTGGGCTTCGCCGCCCACGCCCAGAACATCGACTGGAAGCACTTCGACGGCGAATCGATCAACGTGCTACTGAACAACCACCCTTGGTCGAACGCCATCCGCGACATGGCGCCGGAGTTCACCGCCAAGACGGGCATCAAGCTTCGCGTCGAACTGCTCAACGAAGATCCGCAGCGTGCACGCCTGGGCACGCTGCTGCAAGCCAAGTCGCCGGACATCGACGTCTTCAACTCGCTGCAGATCCGCGAAGGCGCGGTGTATGCCAAGGCGGGCTGGTATGCCGACCTCATGCCCCTGCTGGGCAACAAGACACTGACCGCACTCGACTTTAACTACGAGGACTTTGGTGAAGGCTTGCGCAAGGCGACAACCTTCAATGGCAAGGTGGTCGCACTGCCGATCAACGTCGAAGGCCCGCTCTTCTACACGCGCTCGGACATCTTCGCGCGCTGCAAGGTCGAGGTTCCCGCCTATCTGGAAGACATCCCCGCTGCTGCCGCCAAGCTCAAGGCCTGCGACCCCGCTCAAGGCGTATGGGACGCACGGGGGGTGCGCAACGCCATCCCGTATTCGATGGCTTCCTTCGTCTTCAACAGTGGCGGCGACTTCAAGTCGGCCGACAAGAAGCAGCCCGGCCTGTGCCAGCCCAAGACCATCGCCGGCATGGCGATGTACGCCGACCTGCTGAAGAACTACGGCCCGGTCGGTGCCATCAACCATAGCTTCCCGCAGGTGGTCGAGTTGCTGGGCCAGGGGAAGATTGCCATGACGCACGAATCCTCCAACGAGTTTTCGAACATCATGAAGTACCCGGGCCGCGACAACGACATCCAGGTGCGCGTGCTGCCCAAGGGACGCGAAAGCGGCATCTCCAAACCTGTCGCCTTCGGCTTTGGCCTGTCGATCTCGGCGTATTCGAAGAAGAAGGACGCCGCCTGGTACTTCCTGCAGTGGGCCACTTCAGCCGAGGTCGAAAGCAAACTGGTCAGCAAGGGTGTCGCGCCACCGCGGGCCTCGGTCTTCGACGGTCCGGCAATGAGGACCTGGGCGAGCGAGAAGCCGGTTCGCCAGCAGTGGGTCGATGCCCTGCGCGAGATCAGCCGTACCGGCACCGGCGACTATGCGTCCCCGACCGACCGCGTGCCCGAAACGCGTGAAATCATCGGCCGTGCGGTCCAGGAGATGGTGCTGGGCGAGAAGAGTCCGAAGGATGCTGCCTGTGCTGCCGACGCAGACCTGGCCAAGCTGCAATGAGCTCACGTAGCAGCCCTGCCTTGAACCCGGCGCTGCCGATCGAAGCATCGGCCACGGGCGGCGCGCAGAGGCGGTCGTCTGCAGGATCACCTGCGGCGCGCGCCCAGCGCGCCCTGGCCTTCACCTGGATGATGTGGCCGGCCATCGGTTTCGTGGCTGCCATGATCGTCTTCCCATTGGTCTATGCCGCGTGGTTGTCGCTGTACGACGCGTCGCTGGGCAGCGAGCCGCGTTTCGTCGGCATCGACAACTACCTGGGCCTGCTCACCGACCGCGAATTCCGCAATGCTTTCTGGGTCACATGGGCGCTGTACGGCGGCGCCCTGGCGATGCAGATGGTGCTGGGTACGTGGCTCGGCATCGTGCTCAACAACGTGAAGTGGGCCCGCAACCTGGTCTGCACCATCGCCATCACGCCCTTCATGCTCCCGCCGGTGGTGGTGGCCATGATGGCGATGGTGCTGCTGGACCCGTCCGTCGGCATCGTGAACTGGGTGATCGGCCTGCTCGGCATCCCGCCGCAGTTGTGGCTGGCCCATCCGAAATGGGTGTTGGCGACCGTGGCGCTCATCGACACCTGGCAGTGGGCGCCCTTTGTCGCACTGCTGGTGCTGGGTGGCCTGCAGTCGCTGCCCACCACCGTGTTCGAGGCCGCAGAGGTTGATGGCGTGGTGGGCTGGCGCCGCCTCGTCTACATCACCATTCCGTTGTTGGGTCCCACGCTGTTGACCGCGGCGGTGCTGCGCTCGGTAGATCTGCTGCGTTTCTTCGACCTGGTCTTCATCGCCACTCGTGGCGGGCCCGGCAATGCCTCTACCACCCTGAACATGTATGCCTACCAGCAGGGCTTCGAGTTCTCTCGCTTCGGCTGGGCTTCGGCCTCCATGATTACCCTGTCGCTGGTTGTGCTGTGCACGGTCATCGTGTTTGCGCGGCTACGTCGCGCCGTTGCCTGGTGAGGTCCGCGATGAAAAACATGTCCCGCCACGATCGTCCCGGCCTGCGCTGGCTGATGCGACTGCAACTACTGGCCGTGCTGTGCATCGTGCTGCTACCCATCGGCTGGATGGTGCTGTCGTCGTTCAAGCACAGCGTCGACGTAATGCGCCTGCCACCGGTACTGC
The DNA here is from genome assembly GCF_030811835.1 of Variovorax ginsengisoli. GTDB lineage: Bacteria > Pseudomonadota > Gammaproteobacteria > Burkholderiales > Burkholderiaceae_C > Variovorax > Variovorax ginsengisoli_C. The sequence goes on from NZ_JAUSRO010000004.1 coordinate 307,669, forward strand.
TGTCGAGCCCGACGCTGGACAATTACCGCGAGCTGTTCGGCCGCACCGATTTCCTGCACAACACCTGGAACAGCCTGGTGGTGGCCATCGGCTCGACCTTGTTGGGCCTCGTGTTGGCGGTGCCGGCGGCCTTCGCTATCTCGTGGCACCGCCTTACCTGGCCGGCCACGCTGACGCTGTTCGCCCGCATGGCGCCTGGCACGCTGTTCCTGCTGCCCTGGTTCGTGCTGTTCTCCAAGCTGGAACTGGTGGGAAGCTACACCGCGCTGATCCTGGCCCATAGCGCGATCACCGTGCCGGTGGCGTTGTGGACCCTGCTGCCGTACTTCGACGGCCTGCCGCGCGCGCTGATCGAATCTGCACAGATGGATGGGCTGCGGCCGCACGGCATTCTGCTGCGCATCGCGTTGCCACTGGTGGTGCCAGGCGTGGTGGTGGCGGCCATCCTCTGCTTCGTGTTCACCTGGAACTACTTTCTCTTCGCGCTGGCGCTATCGGGGTTCGACACCAAGACTGCCATTGTCGCGTCGTTCAATTTCATCGGCGAAGGCGTGACCAACTGGGGTGCACTCATGGCGGCGGCTTCGATGATCGCCCTGCCTCCGCTGGTGCTCGCCCTGCTGGTGCAGCGCCGCCTGGTGTCCGGCCTCGCCGTCGGTGCCGTCAAAGGATAAGAAAAGAAAATGACTCAACTCTCGATACGAAACGTCGTCAAGCGCTACGGCGATGCGGAAGTCATCCGTCGGCTGAGCTTCGACATCCAGCCCGGCGAGTTCGCGGTCTTCGTCGGCCCTTCGGGCTGCGGCAAGTCCACCCTGCTGCGCATGATCGCGGGCCTGGAGGAATTCCACGAAGGCGAGATCGCCATCGGCGGCCGGGTGGTCAACGCGCTCGCACCCTCGCAGCGCGACATTGCCATGGTGTTCCAGGACTACGCGCTGTATCCGCATATGACGGTGCGCTCGAACATCACGCTCAGCCTCAAGGTGGCGGGCATGGCCAAGGCGGAAATCCAGCGCAAGCTGGATCATGTCGCCGGTGTTCTTCAGATCGGCCACCTGCTCGAACGCAAGCCGCGAGAGCTCTCGGGCGGTCAGCGCCAGCGTGTGGCCATGGGCCGTGCGATGGTACGCGACCCGAAGATATTTCTGTTCGACGAGCCGCTCTCCAACCTTGACGCCAAGCTGCGGGTCGACATGCGCGCCGAGATCAAGCAGTTGCACCAGCGTCTGGGCGCCACCATGGTCTACGTGACGCATGACCAGGTCGAAGCGATGACACTCGCCGATCGCATCGTGGTGCTGCGTGACGGCCGCATCGAGCAGGTCGGCACGCCGGCCGAGCTGTATGCACAGCCAGTGTCGAAGTTCGTCGCCGGTTTCATCGGCTCGCCCGCCATGAACTTGCTGTCGGTCGACATCGTGCAGGGCAACATCGCGTTGCCGGGTAGCAGCCGCTGGTCGCCCGAGGGTGTTGCCTCCCACGTCAACATAAAGGCAGACCTCGGCCTGCGGCCCGAGCACCTGACCCTCTCCGACGATGGCCCGGGTTTGCAGGGCCGCATCACATTGATCGAGCCCCTCGGCGCGGACACCCTGGTCACCGTAGCGGTGGCCGACACGCCTCTGGTGGCGCGGCTGCCGGGCGACACAGTGCTGCAGCTTGACGCTCCGATCCGCTTGGCCTTCAACCCGGCCAAAGCGGTGTTGTTCGGCACCGATGGCCTGCGGCTGGGCGCTGCCGCCGCCGCACAGACAACGTACGTTCATTGAAACCCACCCCCCCTATACCGAAATTCAGCCATGACCATCCAAACCACATCCTTCAAGGGCATCTGGCCCGCACTGCTCACACCGCTGACCGAAGCGTTGGACATCGACAAGAACCGCTTCGCCGCCCATGCCAAGAGCCTGCTGGCCGCCGGCTGCCAGGGCGTGACGCCCTTCGGCACCACCGGCGAGGGCCCCTCGTTCTCGATGAGCGAGCGCATCGAAGCCGTTGACGCACTGGTGGCCGGCGGGGTGCCGGCAGATCGCATCCTGGTGTCGACGAGCTGCGCCGCGCTGCCCGAGACGCTGGCATTGACCCGGCATGCGCTCGACATCGGCGCGCATGGCTGCCTGATGCTGCCGCCGTATTTCCTCAAAGGCGTATCCGACCAGGGCGTGATCGACAGCTACCGCTGGGTCATCGACAAGGTGGCCGATGCGCGCCTGCGCCTGTACCTCTACAACATCCCCCAGGTCTCGGGGGTGGCGCTGAGCCATTCGGTGATCGGCCAGCTCAAGGAGCTTTACCCGCAGACCATCGTCGGCATCAAGGACAGCGCCTGCCAGCGCGACGCGTCCGTGGCGCTGGCCCATGCCTTCATCGACCGTGTGATGGTCTATGTGGGCAACGAGCCCGACCTGCAGACCCTGTCGGCGCTCGGCAGCGCCGGTGCCGTGAGCGGCCTGGCCAACATGGTTCCGCGCCTGGTGCAGCGGTTGGTGACGCCAACGGCCAGCCCGGATGCGGTCCTCGATCAGGACCGCGTGCTGGCACTGCTCAATATCCTGGGCGGCTATGCACTGATCCCGGCGCTCAAGGGCGTGATGGCCGTACTCAGCGGCGACACCGCCTGGCTGCGCGTGCGCCCGCCTCTGGTTGCCATGGATCGACTGGCCTGCGAAGCACTCGCCGCGCAGGTCCGGGCGTTCGGCATCGACTCGCGCGCCGACTGACAGCGCAGGCAGACCGACCATGCCCAGCGTCATCCGTGGTGCGCTCGAGGCCCAGTCGCCGCAGCGCGACGAGACCGTACCATCGTCATCCTTCGATATGCCGCCCGGCAGCAAGGTTTCCGACGCAGCCGCGATTCGACATTGGGACCGCCTGGGCAACGGTGGCCTGGACTTTTCCCGCCTCGGCCTCGGCACCGCGCCGCTCGGGAACCTGTACCGGGCCATCGGCGACGTCGAAGCCAGCGCCACCCTGCAGGCCGCCTGGGACCAGGGCATGCGCTACTTCGACACCGCTCCACAGTATGGCCTGGGCACTGCAGAACGCCGTCTGGGCCGCTTCCTGTTCGAACGGCGTACCCAACCCTGTGTGCTGTCGACCAAGGTCGGTCGCCTGCTGCGACGCTGCGCTCCGGCGGAGCGCACCGGTCTGGGCAAGTTCTTCGAGGTTCCTTCGCGTCAGGAAGTTTTCGACTACAGCTACGACGGTGTCATGCGCTCCATGGAGTTCTCGTTGGAACGCATGGGCGTGGATCGCATCGACGTGCTGTACGCCCACGACCTCGATGTCTTCAGTCATGGCAGCGTGGAGCGGCGCGATCATTTCATCGACCAGTTCATGGCGGGCGGCTACCGCGCGTGCCTGGCACTGCGTGACCAGGGCGTAATCAAGGCGTTCGGTGCAGGCGTGAACGAAGCCCGCGCCTGCGAGATCCTTGCCGAGCGTGGCGACTTCGACCTCTTCCTGCTGGCTGGCCGCTACACGCTGCTCGAGCAAGCGCCGCTCGACACCTTGCTGCCGCTGTGCCTGCGACGGGGCATCGGTATCGTGCTGGGCGGTGCATTCAACTCGGGCATCCTGGCCACCGGCGCTCGACCCGGCGCCTTCTACAACTACGACCTGGCACCCCAATCGGTGCTGGACCGCGTGTCCGCCATGGAAGCCGTGTGCCAGCGCCATGGTGTGCGCCTGATCGAGGCCGCGCTGCAGTTCCCGCTGGCGCATCCGGCGGTAACCACGTTGATCGTGGGTGCCCAGCGTCCGGACGAGGCGGCGTCGGCCACCGGCTTGGTCGACCAAGCCATCCCTGCCATGTTCTGGCAGGAACTCAAATCGCTCGGCCTGCTGCGGGCCGATGCACCGGTGCCGGAGGGCCAATGACCACGCGTGTTCCCCTGCATGCCGCCCTGTTCGGTGAGCGCGAACGCTTGGTCGTCAAAGCACCGGGCTTCGTGTGCACGGCCTTTTGCTTCGACTCCGGCGTGCCAGCGCTTCGCATCGGCAATACGCGCGGCGAAGTGGTGATGCTTCCTTTTCGTGGCCAGCAGATCTGGAGCGCCAAATTCGACGGCCGCGACCTGACGATGCGCTCCATGTTCGACCAGCCCGCGCGTTCCGCCGACTACCTGCGCACCTACGGCGCATTCTTCCTGCACTGCGGGCTGAGCGGCGTGGCAGCACCTGGCCCTGGCGACACGCATCCCTTGCATGGCGAGTTGCCCAACGCACGCTTCGACGAGGCGTGGATCGACGTCGACGAGGCGGGTGGCAGGCTGTCTGTCGGCGGCAGCTACCGCCACACCCTGGCTTTTTCGACCGACTACCGCGCCACCGCCAACATGCGCATGGCGCCCGACTCGGCCCTGTTGGACGTGTCGCTGGAAGTACGCAACCTCAAGCGCACGCCGATGGAACTGTTCTACATGGGCCATGCCAATTTCAGGCCGGTCGACGGGGGAAGGCTGATCTACAGCGCGCCGTACACACCGGAGGCGGTGAGAGTGCGCCGCTCCATTCCCGCGCACATCGTGCCGCAGCCCGGCTACGCCGAACTGCTCGACGCGCTGGCCACCGACCCGTTGTCGCACCATCTGCTGCGGGCTGACGTGGCCTATGACCCGGAGGTGGTCTTCGCGCTGGCCATGGCTGCCGACGCGCAGGGTTGGGCGCATGCGCTGCAGGTGCATCCGAACGGCGGTGCTGACTATGCGGCGCATCGGCCTGAACAGGCGCCATGCGCCGTGCGCTGGCTATGTCGAACGGCCGATCAGGATGCGCTCGGGCTGTGCATGGCCGCCACCTGCGGCGTCGAAGGCCGCAGCGCGGAGCGCGCCGCTGGCCGCGGCGTCGTACTGGACAGCCAGGAGGATTGGCGCATCGACCTGCGCCTGGGTCTGCTCACTGCGCAGGAAACCGAACGGCAAGAGCAGCACATCGAACAAGCCATGGGACGCGCCTGACAAGCGCCCCGATTCCCGGGAATTGTCTCCACTCCATGAAACCTCTCAACCTCCTGGACGCAATCCCTGTCAATGCCAACGGTGCCCCGATGACAGAGGGAATTTCGGCGCCATGAGAATCGACGCGCACCAGCACTTCTGGCGCCCCGAGCGCGGTGACTACGACTGGCTGGACCATGCCGACAAAGCGCTGCGCAGGCCATTTCTGCCCGCCGAACTGCAGCCTCTGCTATGCGCCCACGACGTGGACGCCACGGTGCTGGTGCAGGCCGCACCGTCCACCGACGAAACTCACTACCTACTCGGCATCGCGGACGCTTGTGACTGGGTGGCTGGCGTGGTCGGATGGATCGACTTCGAGGATCCTGCCCAATCCCGCCAGCTCGAGCGTCTGGCAGCCCATCCGCGCCTGGTGGGCCTGCGGCCGATGGTGCAGGACATGGGCGACGATCGCTGGGTCTTGTCCCCTTCACTTGACTGGGCATTCAACGCGATGCGAGAACGAGGCCTGTGTTTCGACGCACTCGGCCTGCCACGCCACGCCCCTCATTTCCTGGCATTGGCCGAGCGGTACCCCGATCTGAGAATGGTACTGGACCATGGTCTGAAGCCCGACATACGCCATCAGGCGTTCGATACCTGGGCGGACGATATGCAACTGCTGGCCGCCAATACCGGCGCCTGTTGCAAACTATCGGGGCTTGTCAGTGAGGCTGGGCGGGCTGTGTCGCTGGATGGACTGCGTCCCTACGTCGAGCATCTGCTGCACTGCTTCGGCCCAGACCGCCTGATGTGGGGGTCGGACTGGCCCGTGCTGACCGCCACGATGCCTTACGGCGATTGGCTGCACGCCTGCGAATCGCTGCTGTCGGGCTGCGACGACGCCGCCCGACAGAACATCTTCGGTTTCACTGCAAAGCGGTTCTACACCTTGGCGCAAAGTGGCTTGCCCGTGGCCACTGGTTGCGCGTGACCGGTGTCGCTTGGCAGCAGGTGGGCACTGTCGTGAGCGGGCAACCTGCTGCCGGCCTCCGAGTGCAGCGGCACGCACGCCCACTCAGTGGGCAGCAACTACGGCTGCACCGCTGTCGATGCGCGCCGTGCTGGCGCTGTCGAACACATGGGCCTTGGCAGTGTCGAGCGTCAGATAGACCGTGTCGTCGGGCTTGACGTCTGCGCGGCCGTGCATCACGAGCACGATCTTCTCTTCTCCCACGCGCAGCAGCAGTTCGGTTTCAGCGCCCGTCGGCTCGACCACCACGACCTGGGCCGCGATCCCGGCGCCCGAAGCCGAGAGCTCCAGATCGGTCGGACGCACGCCGTAGTGCACGGCCTGGCCATCGGTCACGCGGGCGTCGGCCGCCAGTGGCCAGTGCGCACCTTGCGCCTCGACCACAGGCCGACCCTCGACGAACCGGACCTTTCCAGCCAGCACGTTCATGGAGGGCGAGCCGATGAACTGCGCCACGAACAGGTTGCGCGGGCGGTCGAACAGTTCGAGCGGCGTGCCGATCTGCTCGATGATGCCGTCATGCATGACCACGATGCGATCGGCCATGGTCATGGCCTCGATCTGGTCGTGCGTCACATAGACGGTGGTCGTCTTCAGGCGCTGGTGCAGCGCCTTGATTTCGGCGCGCATGGCCACCCGCAGCTTGGCATCGAGGTTCGACAGTGGCTCGTCGAACAGGAACACCTTGGGGTCGCGCACGATCGCGCGCCCCATGGCCACGCGCTGGCGCTGGCCACCCGAGAGCTCGCGCGGATAGCGGTGCAGCAGCGCGCCGAGATCCAGGATCTTCGCCGCGCGTGCCACCCGTGCTTCGGTGTCGGCTTTGTCGGCATGGCGCAGCCGCATGCTGAAGCCCATGTTCTCGCCCACGGTCATGTGCGGGTACAGCGCATAGCTCTGGAACACCATCGCGATATCGCGGTCCTTCGATTCGAGGTCGTTGACCACGCGGTCGTCGATCAGGATCTCGCCACCGCTGATGGCCTCCAGCCCGGCCAGCATGCGCAGCAGCGTCGACTTGCCGCAGCCCGACGGGCCGACCAGCACGACGAATTCGCCGTCGGCGATGTCGAAACTCAGGCCCCGGAGAATGTCCACCTTACCGAAGGACTTGCGGATGTTCTTGAATGAGACGGTTGCCATGAATTACGTTCCTGCCCTGCTCAGCTCTTGACCGCGCCGGCCGTCAGGCCGCCGACCATGTAGCGTTTGAATGCGTAATAGATCGCTGCCGGCGGCAGCGCGTAGATCAGCCCCGTGGCCATCAGAAGTTCCCACGGCGAATCGTCGGCCGAGAGGAAATTGCCCAGTGCCACGGCCAGCGTCACGCTCCTGTCGTTGGACAAGAGCAGGAACGCATAGAGGTACTCGTTCCAAGCCAGCAGCAGTGAATAGGTACCGACCGCCACCAAAGACGGCACCATGAGCGGGAGGTAGACCAGCCGGAACAGCTGAAGTGGCGACGCACCGTCCATGCGCGCGGCCTCGTCGAGCTCGTAGGGCAACTTGTCGGAAGCCTGCTTGAGCACCCAGATGCAGTACGGCGACGCGATGGTGACCATCGCGAGAATCAGCGCCCACTGGCTGTTGAGCAGGCCGTAGTTGCCCATGGTCTTGTACATCGGCACGGCCAGGAAGGCCGCGGGGATGAAGTACGTGAACAGCGCCAGGTTCATCACCGTGCGCCCGCCACGCACACGCAACCGGCTGATGGCAAAAGCCGCCGTCGTTGCCACGAACAGGGTGAGCGCGCCGACCGTCACCGCAATGAACAGCGAATTGCCCAGCTGCGTCCAGAAGTGGTTGAGGTAGAAATGCTTTTGCTGGAAGACGATCGAGAAGTTGTTCAGCGTCGGATGCGTGGGCCACAGGTTGCCCGAAGTCGCCGAGTCCTTCGGCGAGATCGCGAACAGCACCATGTGGTAGATCGGGATCAGGGTCCAGAGCAGGACCGGGATGCCGATGAGCAGCAGCTTGGCTTCGGTGGCCACCGCCTTGAGCTTCATTTGGACAGCCTCTTCATCATGAAATAGACGAGCGGCAGCACCAGCGGCATGGCCACGACGATGGAGGCCATCGACAGGTCGACCTGGTCAAGGCGCAGGTAGCGGATGCCCAGCGTGGCGAGCACATGTGTCAGGTCGGCAGGGCCGCCGCCGGTCAGGAGATAGACGCTGTTGAAGTCACCCAAGGTCCAGATCATCGAGAGGATCGTGGAGGTGAGGAACAGCGTGCGCAGCGACGGCCAGCTGATGAACCGGAACTTCTGCCAGGAGCTTGCGCCGTCCACCGACGCTGCTTCGTACTGGTCGCTCGGAATCGCCAGCCTTCCGGCCAGCAGGATCAGCGTCCAGAACGGCAGCGACTTCCAGATGTGCACCAGCATCGCGAAGCCCAGCGCCAGCGTCGGGTCATTGAGCCAGTTGGGCCCGTCGGCGCCCGTCAGGCGAAAGATGGTCGTGTTGATCACGCCCCACTCGGGGTTGAGCATGAAGCGGATCGACAGGATGGTTGGAATCGACGGCATCGCCCACGGCAGGATGAAGATCGCCGAGACGATCTTGATCCACCAGCGCGACTGCACGAAGAAGCCCGACAGCACGAGCGCCACGACCATCTTCACGTTGATCGCCACCACGAGGAAGACCACCGTGTTGATGACCGAGCGAAAGAAGATCGGGTCTTCGACCAGCTTGACGTAGCTCTGCGGATGGCGCGCCAGCCACAGCCCGTAGCCCACCGGATAGAGCACGAACACCAGGAAGATCAGAAGATAGGGCAACACCATCAGAGTGCCCCAAAGCTCCCAGCGCGTGAACACCGGCGACGGCTTCGCGCGCGCCTGTCCGGCGTCGATGGAGGTGGCAACAGCGCTCATCGCAGAGTTCCCGGCCTCAGCGGGCCACGGTCTTGATGCGCTCGATCATCTCGTCGACCGCCTTGTCCACCGGCACCTTGTCGGTCACGATGCGGCTCATCGCCTTGGCCCAGACGTTCTCGTTGTTGATCACGGTGAACTTGTAGTTCTTCGTGAATTCGAAGGTCACCGTACCGGCCGCGTACTGGTTGAAAACCGAGCGGCGGTGCGGATCGGCCTGCCAGAAGTCACGCGCCTGTGCAGCCTTGGTCACCGGGAACCAGCGGCCCAGCGAGCCCTCCACATACGGCGTGAGGTTTTCCTCCTGCAGCAGGAAGGCCACGAACTCCTTGGCACGCTGCTTGTTCTTCGCGTCTTTGAACACCACACCGGTCTTCACCGCAGTGCGGTAGACCATCTTGCTGCCATCGGGCTTGTTCGGGAAGCCAGCCGTGCGGATTCGCTCGCCGTAGTTCTTCTTCGCTTCTTCGCGCTGCTCGGGGGTCAGCGACGCATTGTTGGAATCGTCGAGCCACTTGGCCGCGATCGAGATCGTCGCGTTGTGGGTCATCACAGTCGTCTTGTTGTGGAAGGCGACGTTGTTGTCCGGGTCCTTCCAACTGGTCGACGACGGTGGCGTGCAACCCTTCTGGTACGGCGCCACATAGTCGGTCATGGCGCCGATCAGGCCCTCACGCACCTTCGGGTCGTCCACCAGCAACTTGCCGCTGTCATTGACCAGCTGCACGTTGTAGGCATCCATGAAGGTCAGGAAGGAATAGAAGGCGTCACTGGAGTCGACGCCCATCGGCTGGCCGATGCCGAAGGTGCGCTTGCCGGTCTTCTGGCGGCTCGCTGGCTGCACTTTCTCGCACCAGAAGGACCAGTAGCCCTTCCAGTCGGTGGGAATGTCGGACTCCTTGAAACCCGCGTCGGTGAGCATGTCGAGCCAGTACTCGATGTGCATCGTCTGCTGCTTGATCGGGAACGCGTAGTAGGCACGCGTCTTGTCCTTGTCGTTGTAGAGGAAGGTGGTCTCCAGCGTGTTGGGCGCAAAGCGCGCACGCATCGGAGAGAGCACGCTGCTGATGTCTTCGAGCTTGCCGTCGAAGGCCCATTTGCCCGTGACCTGGAAGTCGTAGACGTCGGAGTAAGCGACATCGGGCGGGCTGCCGGAATCGAGCGCCGACACGGTCTTCGGAATCATGTCCTGCACCGGATACTGCGACAGCTCGACCTTCACGCCCTTGTGCTTGTCCTCGAATTTCTTGATGGCGGCGAACAGTGCATCGTCCTCTGCCTTGTAGAAGCCCTTGACCCACCAGACGGTGAGCTTTTCCTGGGCCAGGACCTGGCCGGAGGCAATCAGCCCCAGCGCAAGCAGCGTGGGTGTGATCAGCGATCTGAGTTTCATGGTTGCTGTCTCCTTTGTAGTAATCGTCGTCGTTGTCTTGCGCGCGAGCCGTTAGCGTAGGGAGAAAGCAGCCGCGCCATAAAGCGTGTAAACGCTTAGTCGTTTCGTTTCAGGCCGCTTTCAATTGCAGTGGTGGCCTGCTCAGGCGTGGCAGGCGCCGACGTGAACCCAGCACTTCCTCGATGTCCTTGCGCGCGCCGTCGATGAGGCGGATCACCGCGCGCTCGGCGCCTTCGGGGTCGTGTGCGATGACCGCATCGAGCACCGCGCGATGCAACGGCAACGACAGCTTGGGGCCATCCTTGCGCGAGGTCGAAATCTCGAAGCTGGTGCGCAGCAACGCACCGAGTGCCTTGCTCATCTGCGTGAGCATGCGGTTGCCCGCCGCACGCAAAAGGCCGTTGTGGAATCGCAGGTCAAAGGTCACATAGTCGCCCCCATGCTCGACCGCCTGCTTCATGCCGGCGTAGGCTGCCTCGATCTCGTCGATGTCGGCCTGGGTGGCACGCTCGGCCGCCAGGCGCACGGCCGCGGGCTCGACCACGCGGCGCAGGTCCTGCAGGTCGCGCAGGAACTCCGGCGTGAGCCCGGCGCGGGCCTGCCAGGTGATGACATCGGGGTCGAACCAGTTCCACTGGTCGGACGGCAGCACCCGCGTGCCCAGCTTCGGGCCGGTGATGATGAGGCCCTTGGCCGCCAGCGATTTGACGGCCTCGCGCACCACGGTGCGGCTCACACCCAGCTCCTCGCAGAGCATCGGCTCAGGCGGCAGCGAAGCGCCCACGGCATAACGGCCGGTGATGACCGCCTCGCCGAGCAGCTCGACGGTGTGGCCATGGAAATTCTTGGCGAGGCCCATGGCAGGTGTCAGCCGCCCACGGGCGTGAGCAGTGGCCGCCCCGCGAAGTGCGCAGCCAGGTTGTCGAGCATCAATTGGCCCATGGCCTCGCGCGTCTGGCGCGTCCCGCTGGCCATGTGCGGCGAGAGCACCACGTTGTCCATGGCCATCAATTCCGGCGGCACGTTCGGTTCGTCGACGAAGACGTCGAGCGCCGCACCCGCGATCACGCCGTCGCGCAGCGCAGCGATCAACGCTGGCTGGTCCGCCACCGAGCCACGGGCCACGTTCACGAAAAAACCATCCGGACCGAGCGCCTGCAGCACCTGGGCGCTGATCAGGCCGCGCGTGGCGTCGCCGCCTGGCGTGATGGCCACGAGGAAATCGACTTCGGCCGCGAGCGTTGCCGCATCGGGGCTGTAGCGATAGGGCAGGTCCGCGCGAGGCGTGCGCGTGGTGTAGGAGATCTGCATGCCGAAAGCCTCGGCGCGGCGGGCGATGGCCTGGCCGATGCGGCCCATGCCCACGATGCCGATGCGCGCACCACTGACCTTGCGCGTGAGCGGCATCGGACCCTGTGGCCACTTGCCTTCGCGCACGAAGCGGTCGGCCTGTGGCACGCGTCGCGCTATGGCCAGCAGCAAGGCGATGCCCAGGTCGGCCACGTCGTCGGTGAGCACGTCCGGTGTGTTGGTCACCGGAATGCCGCGCTCGTGTGCGGCCGGCACGTCGACACCGTCGTAGCCCACGCCGAACACGGTGACCACTTCCACCGCCGGCAGGCGGTCGAGCAGTGCGCGCGGCACCTTGGCCTCGCCGTTGGCGGCAATGGCGCGAATGCGTGGCGCGGCCTCTTCGAACGCGGCGACCGACGCCGGGTCCGTGGCGAAGTGGGTGCGGTCATGCACCTGATAGTGCTTGCGCAGCTGCGCCATGACCCACGGCATCAAAGCCGCAACCACCAGCACTTGGGGACGCTCATCCTTGTCGATCGGCATAGAAGAAACCCTTGTCTGCAGACCCCTGCATGAACTTATCATATGACCATTGGAAACGGCATCCGGCAGGACAAACCCTGATCCGCCGGGGCTCGCAATCCCCATGGAGACCCACCCGATGAGCGACCCGCACGACGAAGATCCCACCCCTCCCGCACGCCTGCTGCGCAGCCAGCAATGGTTCGGCCGCAACGACCGCGATGGCTTCATCTACCGCAGCTGGCTCAAGGGCAAGGGCCTGCCGCACGACCAGTTCGACGGCCGCCCGGTCATCGGCATCTGCAACACCTTCAGCGAGCTGACGCCCTGCAATTCGCACTTCCGCACGCTCGCCGAGCAGGTGAAGATCGGCGTGTACGAGGCGGGGGGCTTTCCTCTGGAGTTTCCGGTGATGTCGCTGGGCGAGACGCTGATGCGACCCACCGCCATGCTCTACCGCAACCTGGCGAGCATGGACGTGGAGGAAAGCATCCGCGCCAATCCGCTCGACGGCGTGGTGCTGCTCATGGGCTGCGACAAGACCACGCCCGCACTCATGATGGGTGCCGCCAGCGTCGACCTGCCGACCATCGGCGTATCGGGGGGCCCGATGCTCTCGGGCAAGTGGCGCGGCCAGGAACTGGGCTCAGGCACGGGTGTGTGGCAGATGAGCGAGCAGGTGCGTGCCGGCACGCTGAAGCTGCAGGACTTCTTCGAGGCCGAAAGCTGCATGCACCGCAGCCATGGCCACTGCATGACCATGGGCACGGCCAGCACGATGGCCTGCATGGTCGAATCGCTGGGCATCGGCCTTCCGGGGAATGCGGCCTATCCCGCCGTGGATGGCCGGCGCAACGTGCTCGCGCGCATGGCCGGCCGGCGCATCGTCGACATGGTCAAGGACGACCTGGTGATGTCGAAGATCCTCACCCGGCAAGCCATCGAGAACGCGATCAAGGTGAATGCGGCCATCGGCGGCTCGACCAATTTCGTGATCCACCTGCTGGCCATTGCAGGCCGGCTGGGGCTGGACCTCACGCTGGACGACTTCGACCGCCTGGCCGCCGACCTGCCCTGCCTGGTCAACCTGCAACCCTCGGGCCAGTTCCTGATGGAAGACTTCTGCTACGCCGGTGGCCTGCCGGTGGTCATGAAGGAGATTGCAGAACATCTGCACAAGGACATCGTCACGGCCAGCGGGCAGAGCGTGTGGGAGAACATCCAGGACGCAGTCAACTACAACCCGCAGGTCATCCAGCCGCTCGCGGACCCCTTCAAGGAAAAGGCGGGCATCTGTGTGCTGCGCGGCAACCTGGCGCCCAACGGCGCCATCATCAAGCCGAGCGCGGCCACGCCGGAACTGCTGGTGCACAAGGGCCGCGCGGTGGTGTTCGAAAGCTCCGAAGACCTGCACAAGCGGATCGACGACGAGAACCTGGACATCGACGAGCACTGCATCATGGTGCTCAAGAACTGTGGCCCCAGGGGCTACCCCGGCATGGCCGAAGCCGGCAACATGCCGCTGCCGCCGAAGGTGCTGCGCAAGGGCATCACCGACATGGTGCGCGTCAGCGACGCGCGCATGAGCGGCACGGCCTACGGCACCGTGGTGCTGCACACGGCGCCGGAAGCCGCGGCCGGTGGCCCGCTGGCGCTGGTGCAGGACGGCGACATCGTGGAGCTCGACGTTCCACGCCGGCTGCTGCAACTGCATGTGAGCGACGAGGAGCTGGCGCGCCGTCGCGCGAAATGGGTGGCACCTACCGCGCCGCTCGACTCGGGCTACTGGAAGCTCTACGTCGACACCGTGCTGCAGGCCGACCAGGGGGCCGACCTGGCCTTTCTGCGCGGCAAGCGCGGCTCCTTCGTCCCCAAGGACAATCACTAGCATGACGTGGATCGCAGTCGATTGGGGAACGAGCGCGCTGCGCGGCGCACGGCTGGACGACGAGGGCCGGGTGATCGAGGAGCGCAGCGCGGCCCGCGGCATCCTCTCGGTGCCGGCAGGCGGCTTCCCGGCGGTGTTCGAGGAACTCTTTGGCGACTGGATGCGGGCGCCCAATGCCCGTTGCCTCATCTCCGGCATGGCCGGAAGCCGGCAGGGCTGGATCGAGGCCCCTTACTGCGCCTGCCCGGCCGGATTGCAGGACGTTGCCGCGCACATCATTCCAGTTGACGGCGAACGCGTGCGCATGGTGCCCGGCCTGAGCGCCGAGCACGACGGCGTGCCCGACGTGATGCGCGGTGAAGAGGTGCAGATCCTCGGCGCCATGGCCCTCACCGGACGGCGCGACGGCCTGTTCGTGCTGCCCGGCACCCACAACAAGTGGGCCACGGTGGCAGAGGGCCGCATCGTCGGTTTTCGCACCTTCATGACGGGGGAGTTCTATGCGCTGCTGAGCCAGCACTCGATCCTCGCGCGCACGCTCGATGCGGCCGCGTCGCTTGACGAAGCCGCCTTCCTGCAGGGCGTGACGCGTGCGGGCAACGGCCAGGGCCTCCTGCACAACGCCTTCGGCGCACGCACGCTGGCCCTGTTCGAACGCATGCCGCAGGCAGGACTCGGCAGCTACCTTTCCGGTCTCCTGATCGGAGAAGAACTGCGCACCGCATCGCTGCGTGCCACGGGCGAGGTCGTGCTGATCGGCTCGCCCGCCCTGACGCAACGCTATGCTCTTGCCCTGCATGCCAACGGCGCGGCCACGCGCACGCTTGGCGCCGAAGCCGCCTGGGCCGGCCTGCACGCCCTCGCACACACCGCTTGACCATGACCCCCTACGACAAGTTCAACGCCGCCATGCGGCAGCTCCCCCTGGTCGCCATCCTGCGCGGCCTCACGCCGGCCGAAGCGGCGGACGTCGGCGACGCGCTCGTGCAATCGGGCTTCTTGCTGCTGGAGGTGCCGCTGAACTCACCCCAGCCGCTCGACAGCATCACGCAACTGTGCAAGCGCTTTCCCGACGCGCTGGTGGGTGCAGGCACGGTGCTCAGTGCGCAGCAGGTGCGCGATGTGCAAGCGGCTGGCGGCGAGCTGATCGTCTCGCCCAACTTCAATGCGGAAGTGATCGCCGAAGCCGCCCGGCTCGGCATGGTCTGCCTGCCTGGCGTGATGACGCCCACCGAAGCCTTCGGCGCGCTGGCCGCCGGCGCCACCGGCTTGAAGCTGTTCCCGGCCGAACTCGCATCGCCGGCCGTCGTCAAGGCACTGCTGGCGGTGTTGCCGCGCGGCACGCCGCTCATGCCCGTCGGCGGCATCGCGCCTGACAACATGCAGCGCTGGCGCGCCGCGGGCGCGGCAGGCTTTGGCATCGGATCGGCACTCTACAAGCCGGGCAAGGCCGCACAGGCAGTGCGAGACAATGCGGCGCGCTTCGTCTCGGCGTGGCACGGAACCCTGCTGGCCTGATACCTGCATGCCGCAGACAGGGCGCGACGCCACGGCGCCGCGTGCCTCCATCCCATCCATATCCTTCCCACGATACCGATACCCCCATGTCCGCCGCCATCGACTACAACAGCACCGAAGTGCGCACGCTGCGCGAAGACCTCGCCCTGGCCCTGCGCGCCGCCGCGCACCACGGCCTTTCTGAAGGCGTCTGCAATCATTTCAGCGTGCTGCTGCCCGGCGCGCAGGACCGCTACCTCATCAACCCGCGCGGGCTGCACTGGAGCGAGGTTGGTGCCGACGACATCGTGCTGATTGACGTGCACGGCGAGGTGCTGGCCGGACGCCACCGCGTGGAACCGACCGCCCTCTTCATCCACGGTGCCATCCACCGGCTGACCGGTCACGCGGTGGTGCTGCATGTGCACGCGCCCTACGCGACCGCGCTCACCCTCACCGCCGACCGCGCCCTCGACCCGACCCTCAGCCAGAATGCCATGCGCTACATGGGACGCATCGCCATCGATGCCGACTACAACGGCCTGGCGCTCGACGACGCGGAAGGCGAGCGCATCGCGCAGGTGATGGTGGGCAAGGACGTCGCCTTCCTGGCGAACCACGGCGTGGTGGTGGCCGGCGCCACCATCGCGCATGCCTACGATGACCTTTACTACCTGGAGCGTGCCGCGCTGCATCAGGTCATTGCACAATCGACCGGCCGCCCGCTGGTGCCCGTGGCACCCGCCCTTGCGGCACGCGTGGCCGCGCAGATCCAGGGCGAGCGCGAGCAATCGGACCTCTTCTTCGAGGCACTGCGGCGCCTGCTGCCGGCGCCCACACGCTGACCGGTCGGCGCGGCCAGGCCGTCAGGCCGGTACTGCAGCGTAGGCAGGCGTGGCCGACGACAGGCTTGCCTTGACCTGACGGCTCGGCTCGTCGGCCAGCACCTCGAACAACCCGGCCTCGACGCCTTCGAGCGCGATTCGCGCCACATCGGCGGGCGCCGACTTCACCGCTTCCATGCCGTGTGTCATGTCGGTATCCATGTACCCGACGTGCAGGCTGGTCACTTGGGTGCCCTGCGCCAGCAACTCGTTGCGCAAACCGTTGCTCAGCGACCATGCCGCCGACTTGGAGGCGCTGTAGGTGGCCACATCCGCAAAGGTGACCCACGCCAGCACCGACAACACGTTCACCACGGCACCGCCGCCATGGGCCTTGAGCACCGGCGCAAAAGCCCGTGCCAGCAGCCATGGCCCGAAGAAGTTGGTCTCCAGTTCGGCACGAGCCGCCTCGATGGCATCGTCGGCCAGCAGGCGGCTGCCGCGCGAGATGCCCGCATTGTTGATGAGCAGCGTGACGTCGCCACAGGCGCGCGCCGCGGCCTCGACCTGTGCCGCGTCGGTGACGTCGAGCGCCACCGGCTGCACGCCGGCGAGCGTGATGCTCGCCGGATCGCGCGCAGCCGCATAGACCTTGCGTGCACCGGCGGCCAGGGCCGCCTTCGCGAAGGCGAGACCAAGACCGCGGTTGGCGCCGGTCACGAAGACAACGGAATCCCTGATTTGCATGAGAGCGTCTTTCGGTGGGTTGAGATCAGGAGGAAGAAGATGAGGATGATGCAGAAAGCGCAGCCGGCTGCAAGCGCGCCAGCAGCCCGCGCGGACTGCGCGGCCAGCCGACCGGCCCGAACCAGGCGCCGCCGGCAATCGCTGACGCAATGACCACGCCGTAGACCACCAGCGCAACGCCTTGTGCCACGAACACATGCTGCAACTGGCCACCCCAGCGCAACGCCAGCCAGCCTCCGATGCCGGCGACTGCCAGCCGCGCGAGGTTGCCCAGCACCGGCCACAGCAGCCGGCCCGCGCCCTGCGAAGCAAAGTACAGCACCAGCCCGACGCCGAAGAAGCCATAGAGCGGGCCGACGGCGCGCAGGTACTGCGTGCCGGCCTCCAGCATCGCCGGGTCGGAGCCAAAGAGCATCAACCACGGGCGCGGGAACAGCGCAGCGGTCAGCCCGATGAGTTCGGTCAGCGCGAAGGCGATCGCTGCACCCGCCCAGGTGGCGCGCAGGGCCCGCTCGCGCTGGCCCGCACCGATACAGGTGCCGACCATCGCGACCAGCGGTGCGCCCAGGCCGAACACCAGTGGTACCAGCAGATACTCCAGCCGCGATGCCGTGCCATAGCCGGCAATGGCGCCTGAACCGAAATGCCCCGCCAATGCGGTCGTGATGCCGATCGCGCAGTTGGTCGCCACGGTCGACACCGCACCGACCAGGCCGATGCGCAGGATGTCGCGAAACAGCGGCCAGCGCAGCCGCCATTGGGCGACATGCAGGCCGAGCAGGCTGCGGGGCGAGCGCAGGTAGGCGATGAGCGCGAGCGAGCCGACCAGGTAGTAGACGAGCAGCGCGATCGCGCCGCCCGCAATGCCCATGCCCGGCAAAGGCCCCCAGCCGAAGATCAACAGGGGCGACAGCGGCACCAGGAAGACCACGCCCACCACCGTCACATTGGCCGGCACGGCCATGTTGCCGGTGCCACGGATCAGCGCGGCCAGCGAGTTGAAGAGCCACACCAGCACGGCGCCGGCGAAAACCCAGTGCGAATAGGTCAGCGCGGCCTCCAGCGCCGCACCGCTGCCGCCCATGGCTGTGTAGAGCGCGCGCCCACCCAGCAGCAGCGCCAGCGTGAACGCCAGCCCGAAGCCCAGCGCAATGACCAACGCATGGCCGACCAGCGCCTGCGCGTCGTTGCCGCGGCGCGCGCCGAGCGCACGGGCGACGGCCGATGCGATGCCGCCGCCCATGGCACCGGCAGAGGTCATCTGCATGAGCATGACGATCGGGAACACCAGCGCCATCCCAGCCAGCGCATCGGTGCCCAGCTTGCCGACGAAGTAGGTCTCGATCAGGCCGACGGCCGCCTGGGCCACCATCACGAGCACGTTCGGTGCGGCCAGGCGCAGCAGCGTCGCAACGATGGGGGCCTCCAGCAGGCGGCGCGTGCGGGGGTCGATGTCGGTGGAGGCAGTGGTCATGGCGGGTGGAGCCTCAGGCTCGGGCTGCGGCAGCGGGCGCTGTCTTGGCGGGTGTGCCGGGCCGGCGGATCGCCATCACGACCACCGCAGCCAGCAGGCAGGCTGCACCGGCCGTGTAGAGCGCCGGGGTGTAGGTCAGCAGCAGCGTGCGGGCAAAACCCGCGCCATAGGCTGCGGTGGCGGCGCCGAGCTGATGGGCGGCAAACACCCATCCGAACACCAGCCCCACCTTCTGCGGACCGAAGGTGGCACCGGCGAGCTTGACGGTGGGCGGCACGGTGGCAATCCAGTCGAGTCCGTAGAACATCGCGAACAGGCCCAGGCCATAGATCGTGAACTCCGAATGCGGCAGCCAGAACAGCGACAAACCGCGCAGGCCGTAGTACCAGAAGAGCAGCTTGCGGTTGTCATAGCGGTCCGACAGCCAGCCCGAGAGGATCGTGCCCACGAAGTCGAAGGCGCCCATCATCGCCAGCACCGAGGCCGCCGGCACGGCACCCAGGCCGTTGTCACCGCACAGTGAGATGAAGTGCGTCTGCACCAGCCCGTTGGTGCTCAGGCCACAGATGAAGAAAGTGCCGGCGAGGATCCAGAACGTGCGACTGGCGGAGGCCTCCCGCAGCACCACGAAGGGCGTGCGCCAGTTCATTGCCACGGGCACTGCGGCAGCGACCTTGGACGCCTCGGCCGGTGTCTGGCCGTACGGCAGCAGCCCGAGATCGGACGGTCGGTTGCGCACGAACAGCAGGCACAGCAGCGCGATCAGCGCAGCGCCGACGAACACCGGCGCAACGGCCGAGCGCCAGCCCCAATGCTCGATCATCCACGCGGCCACAGGCAGGAAGGCGAGCTGGCCGGTGGCGGAGCTCGCGGTCAGCATGCCGACGACCAGCCCGCGGCGCGCAACGAACCAGCGGTTGGCCACCACCGCCCCGAGCACCAGCGCGGTCATGCCGGTGCCCACGCCGAGCATCAGGCTCCAGACGATGAACAGCTGCCACAGCTGCGACGCGAACGTGACCAGCGCCATGCCCGAGCCGACCAGCGCGAGCCCGACGCACATCACTGCGCGCAGTCCATAACGCTCCATCAGCACCGCAGCGAACGGCCCCATGAGCCCGAAGAGCGCAAAGCGCAGTGCCAGGGTCGACGACACCTGCTCGGTGCTCCAGCCGAATTCCCTGCCCAGCGGCTGCATCATCGCGCCCGGCAGGCCGAGCGCAGCCGACATGGTCAGCATGGTCAGGAAGGTGATGGCGGCGACGACCCAGCCATAGTGGATGCCACGGCGCTGCAGCCAGGGAAAGACGCGGGAGGCGAACATGGGGGCCTTTGAGAAAACGTGGAACTTGGGGAGCGGCGAACGCGTGAACGTCAGTGCGAACGGCAACGGTCAGCCATCAGCTCCCGCTTCCGGCTCAGGCCCCAGCAGGCCCATGGCGTCGTCGATGAGCGCATGCAGCGCCAGCACCCGGTCCACGCCGAGCTGCTCGTTGAGCTTGTTCTGCGCGACTTTCCAGTGCTTCTGGCCTTCACGCCGCTTGGCAATGCCCGCCTCGGTGATGTGCACCAGCCGGCTGCGCGCATCGGCACCCGCACCCAGCGTGAGCCAGCCTGCAGCAATCAGCGGCTGAAGGTTGCGGCTGAGTGTGGAGGGCGTCATCTTCATCGCCGCAGCCAGGTCGACCGGACGCAGCGGGCCCAGGCTCATCACGTGCGAGAGCAGGGAGTACTGCGTGGTCTTCAGTCCGCTCTGAGACACCTCGAGGTCGTAGTGCTGCGAAATGCGGCGCATGAGCTGCCGCACCTTGAAACTGGTACAGCCCTGCGGTTTGGCATCGGTGGTCATGCCAATGATTGTAGCTACAATCATTGCATATGCAACTTTAATCGGAGATGATGATGACGCAGGAAACGATGGACCGCTGGCTGGCCGACGAACGCGACGTGCTGGCCCGGCTGGAGGCCGGTCCGGGCCCCGGGCTTGCGCGGCCCGAACAGATTGCCGGCAAGACCGGCCTGGAAGTCATGCAGGCCATGCTGGCCGGAGAGATTCCGTTCGCGGCGATCGCGCAGACACTGGACTTCGTGATCGTCGAGGTCGACCAGGGACGTGCCGTGTTCCAGGGAACACCGCTCGCACGGCACCTGAACCCGCTGGGCACCATCCACGGTGGCTGGGTCGCGACGCTGCTCGACTCGGCGCTGGGCTGCGCCGTCCATACCATGCTGCCGCCGGGCCGCGGCTACACCACCGCCGAGCTGGGCGTGAACTACGTCAAGGGCCTCACACCGAAGGTGCAGCGCGTGCGCGCCGAAGGCAAGGTGATCCATTGCGGCCGCCAGCTCGCCACGGCCGAGGCTCGCGTTGTCGGCGCCGACGGCACGCTGTATGCGCATGCGACCACCACCTGCCTGGTGTTCGAGGCGCCGGCTGCGCAGCGCTGAATCACGGGGGTCCGAGGGGGCTGCAGGGCTGCAATAGGCCTCGGCCGGGTAAGCGCTTTGCACGCTGGCGCGCAGGTGCTGGTTGATAATTATTCGCGTCTACGCCGTCGCTTGCAGGCGGCCACATCGCTACACCACACCTTGTTTTTCCGGAGGATCTCCCCCATGAACGCTGTCCTGTGCGCACCCGCGCATGCCGCCCGTGCACTGAGCTGCGCCGCCCTTGCCGTGTCGGGACTGGCATTCGCCGTGCCGGCCCATGCTGCCGGCGAACTCACGCTCTACACGACGCGCGAGCCGGCGCTCATCCAGCCGCTGATCTCGGCGTTCAGCGCGCAGAGCAAGATCCAGGTCAACACCGTCTTCGTGAAAGACGGCCTGCTCGAACGCGTCAAGGCCGAGGGCACCCGCTCGCCGGCGGACCTGCTGATGACCGTCGACGTCGGCAATCTGCTCGACCTGGTCGAAGGCGGGGTGACGCAGCCGGTGAAATCGAGTGCGCTCGAGTCCGCCATTCCGGCCAACCTGCGCGGCGCCGACGGTCAGTGGTTCAGCCTGTCGATGCGCGCGCGCGTGCTGTACGCCGACAAGTCGCTGCCGCTGACAAGCTTCCGCTACGAAGACCTGGCGGCCCCCCAATGGAAGGGCAAGGTCTGCATCCGCGCCGGCCAGCACCCCTACAACACCGCGCTCGTGGCCGCACTCATCGCGCACGACGGCGAGGCGAAGGCCGAGCAGTGGCTGCGCGGCGTCAAAGCCAACCTGGCACGCAAAGCCACCGGCGGCGACCGCGACGTGGCACGCGACATCCTGGGCGGCATCTGTGACATCGGCGTGGCCAACTCCTACTATGTCGGCCAGATGAAGGCCGCCAAGGAAGGCAGCGACGCGCGCAAGTGGGGCGATGCGATCAAGGTGTTGAAGCCGACGTTCGCCAGCGCCAGGAGCGGTGGCACGCACGTGAACATCAGCGGTGCGGCCGTGGCCAGGAACGCGCCGAACCAGGCCAACGCAGTCAAGCTGCTGGAGTTCCTGGTCTCCGAACCGGCGCAGGCGCTGTACGCACAAGCTAACTACGAATACCCGGTGCGCAAGGGCGTGGCGCTCGACCCGATCGTGGCGTCGGCCATCGGTGAACTCAAGGTCGACCCTCTGCCGCTGACCGAGATCGCGCGCTATCGCAAGCAAGCCAGCGCGCTCGTGGACAAGGTCGGTTTCGACCAGTGATTCCCTGGCGCAGGCCTGTGGGCCTGCCTCCCGTCGGCCCCACCTGGCGCATCGCCTCGCTGGCGATCGCGGTTGGGGTGCTCGCGCCGGTCGTGAGCCTGGCCTGGATCGCGCTCGGCTCGGGACTGGGCCACTGGACGAATCTCCTGCAGAACGTGCTGCCCCAGGCAGCGCTGAACACGGCCCTGCTGCTGGCAGGCGTCGGAGCGATGGTGCTGCTGATCGGCACCGGTTGCGCCTGGCTGGTCACGGTGTGCGACTTTCCCGGCCGCGGCATGCTGCACTGGGCACTGCTGCTGCCGTTGGCCATGCCGACCTACATCGTCGCCTTCGCCTACCTCGACCTGCTGCACCCGATCGGGCCGGTGCAGGGTGCCATACGCTGGCTGACGGGCTTCGAGAGCCCGCGCCAGTTCCGCCTGCCCGACCTGCGCTCGCTGCCCGGCGCCATCCTGGTGCTCGGCTTCGTGCTCTATCCCTACGTCTACATGACGGCGCGCGCGATGTTCATGACGCAGCCCGCGCACTGGATGGAGGCCGCGCGCACGCTGGGTGAAGGACGTGCGGGCGCCTTCTTCCGTGTCGCACTGCCGCTCGCGCGCCCGGCGCTGGCCGTCGGGCTGAGCCTGGCGCTGCTGGAGACGCTCAACGACATCGGCGCCTCGGAATTCCTCGGCGTGAACACGCTGACGGTGGCGGTCTACACCACATGGATCACACGTTCCGATCTGGCCGGTGCCGCCCAGATCGCCTGCGCGATGCTGGTCGTGGTGGTGGCATTGGTGGGGCTGGAACGACATGGGCGCCGCCACCAGCGCTTCGGCTCGGCGCAGCGCATGCACGCGTTGCAGCCCAGGCGTCTGCAGGGCGCGGCCGCCTGGCTTGCGACCACCGTGGCAACGCTCCCGGTGCTCATCGGTTTCGTCGCGCCGGCGCTTTACCTGGTGTGGGAAACGGTCAAGCGGTTGCGCCTGGGGCACGGTCTGTCGCCGGGCCTGATCGGCAGCCTGGGCAACACGCTGGGTCTGGCCGCGGGCGTGACCACCGCCGCAGTGGCCGGTGGCCTCATCGTGGCCTGGGCGACGCGGCAGTCAGGCTCCACCCCGACGCGTACGCGCTGGCAGGCGCGCGCGGCGTCGCTGGGCTATGCCGTGCCGGGGACCGTGCTGGCGATCGGGCTGCTCACGCCCGCGCTGGCGTTCGACGCCGGTCTGGCCACGCTGCTGGGGCTGCCCGGCCTGCCGCTGATGGCCGCGGGCGTGGTGCTGGTCGCGGCCTGCACGCTCCGCTTCCTGGCCATGCCGGTGGGCGGCATCGAGGCCGGCCTCGCACGCCTGCCGCCTGCGCTCGAACAGGCGTCCCGGCTGCTGGGCGAGAACCCGGCCGGCACGCTGCGCCGCGTGCACCTGCCGCTGCTTCGGCCCGCGCTGGCCGCGGCGGCGCTGCTGGTCTTCGTCGATGCGATGAAGGAACTGCCAGCCACGCTGCTGCTGCGGCCCGCAAATTTCGACACGCTCGCGACCTGGCTGTATGCCGAGGCGGCACGTGGCACCTACGAAGAAGGCGCGATCGCCGCGCTCGGGATCGTGCTGGCCGGACTGCTGCCGGTGGTGCTGCTCGCGCGTACACAACTCGCCGGTGCTGCGACAGCGCCTCGCCACGGACACCCATCCTCATGACGCCTCTGCTGAGTTCGACCCTGCGCCTGGACGAGGTCCGCATCGCCTACGACGGCGGCCGAGGCCGGCACGTGGCGGTCGACCAGTTCTCGCTCGCCCTCGATGCCGGCCAGATCGCTTGTCTGCTGGGCCCGTCGGGCTGCGGCAAGACCACCGTGCTGCGCGCCATTGCTGGCTTCGAGCCGGTACGCGCGGGCCGCATCAGCCTGGGCGAAGTCACGCTTTCCTCCGCCACGGTGCACCTGCCGCCCGAACGGCGGCGCGTGGGCATGATGTTCCAGGAATACGCGTTGTTCCCGCACCTCACGGCCGCGCAGAACATCGCCTTCGGGCTGCGCCGGCAGCCACGTGAAGCGCAGCATGCGCGCGCCAAGGAACTGCTCGCCTTGGTCGGGCTGGCAGAGGCCGGCGGACGCTATCCGCACGAGCTCTCGGGCGGCCAGCAGCAGCGCATTGCGCTGGCGCGTGCGCTGGCACCCTCCCCCGCGCTGCTGCTGCTCGACGAGCCCTTTTCCAATCTCGACGTCGACACGCGCGAGCGCCTGACCGCGGAGGTGCGCGACATCCTCAAGCACGCCGGCCAGACCGCCTTGCTGGTAACCCACAATCAGGCCGAAGCCCAGGCGATGGCCGATCACGTCGGCCTGATGCACAACGGACGCCTCGCGCGCTGGGACGGCGTCACGCGGACCTGAGGCCATTCAGTCGGGCGCCATCAACCGCCACAGCGCTTCGGCCGCCGCGGACATTTCCGCGGGCTGGCGGTACAGGCGAATCTCCACCGGCACACGCCAGTGCGCCGCGCCCCCCTCCACCAGCCGCCCTTCGCGCAGGTCGTCGGCGACCAGGCTCAGGGGCAGCCAGGCCAGCCCCCGACCTTCGAGGGCCAAAGTGCGCAGCAGCACCGCGTGGTGGGCCGTGAAGACCACGGGGAAGGCCGGCGCCGCTACGTTGTCGACCCCGTTGCTCGCGGCATTGGCCGGCGCGTTGGCCGCGTGGGCGTTGAGCACGGTGCGCACGATCCGGCCCAGGCCGGAGGCCTCGCTGTAGGCCAGCACGGCGGGGTCCTCCATCGCACCCGGGCGCGCCGAAGCATCCAGCGCATGCAGCGGTTCGCCGCCCGGTCCCGGCGCGCTCACCGGCATCAGCACGTCATCGCTCAGGCGATGCGTCGGGTATGCCGCGTCGTCCAGCCGGCCGGGCACTGCCGCATGACCATGGCACAGCACGAACTGCACGCGCCGTTGCAGCATCAGGTCCTCGCAGGCGTGCGAACTGTCCGACAGCGTCTGGATCGGCCCGAGCCGCAACTGCGCCTCGATGCCCCCGAGCCATCGCGGGAAAAAGGTGAGCGACAGGACGTGCGTGGCTGCAAAGCTCAGGCTTGCCGCATCGCGTTCATGGGCCGCGCGGGCCTGCGTGCGGGCAGCCTGCAAACCGGCCAGCGTTTCCTGCAGTAAGGGAAGAAAGCGCGCACCCGCCGCCGTCAACGCCGCCGGGTGCGCACTGCGATCGAACAGTGCCACGCCCACCCATTCCTCCAGCCCGCGGATGTGGCGGCTGAAGGCAGGCTGGGCGATCGAGCGCGCCTGCGCGGCGCGCGAGAAATTGCCGCAGTCGGCCAGTGCCAGGAAATCCTCCAGCCATTCGAGGTCGAGGGGACGGTTGCCGGGGCCCATGTCTGCGGTCGGGAATAGTTGTATGCGATTCGGGTATTGGACGGCGGCAGTCCCCACGGAAAAAGATGCACGCCTTCCCTTTCATTATCCCTGCGCCACCGCAGCCTGCCCGCTCATGAAAATCGTCAACATCCTTGAATCGACCCGGCCCATCAAGTCGGACATTCGCAACGCCTACATCGACTTTTCGAAGATGACGCTGAGCCTGGTGGCCGTGGTCACCGACGTGGTCCGCGACGGCCGGCCCGTGATCGGCTACGGCTTCAACTCCAACGGGCGCTATGGCCAGGGCGGGTTGATCCGCGAGCGCTTCCTGCCACGCCTGCTCGAGGCCGAGCCTGCCTCGCTGTGCAACGAGACCGGGGACAACCTTGACCCGCACAAGATCTGGGCGCGCATGATGATCAACGAGAAGCCCGGCGGCCACGGCGAGCGCTCGGTGGCCGTGGGCACCATCGACATGGCGGTATGGGACGCCGTCGCCAAGATCGCGGGCCAGCCGCTCTACCAACTGCTGGCAGAGCGCTACGGCAACGGCACGCCGAACCCGCGCGTGTTCGTCTACGCGGCAGGCGGCTATTACTACCCCGGCAAGGGCGTCGACGGCCTGCAGCGCGAAATGGCCAGCTACCTGGAGCGCGGCTACTCGGTCGTGAAGATGAAGATCGGCGGTGCCACGCTGGCCGAGGACTGTGCGCGCATCGAATCGGTGCTGAAGATCCTCGGCCCGGGCCAGCAACTGGCGGTGGACGCCAACGGCCGCTTCGACCTGCCCACCGCGATCGCTTACGGCCGCGCCCTCTCGCAGTACCCGCTGTTCTGGTACGAAGAAGCCGGCGACCCGCTCGACTACGAGCTGCAGGCCCGGCTCGGCGAGGTCTACCAGGGTCCGATGGCCACGGGCGAGAACCTGTTCTCGATGCAGGACGCGCGCAACCTGATTCGCCACGGCGGCATGCATCCCGAACGCGACTGGCTGCAGTTCGACTGTGCCTTGAGCTACGGGCTGGTCGAATACCTGCGCACGCTCGACATGCTCAAGACGTACGGCTGGTCGCCGTCACGCTGCATCCCCCATGGCGGCCACCAGATGTCGCTCGCCATTGCGGCCGGCCTGGGGCTGGGTGGCAACGAAAGCTACCCCGACCTGTTCCAGCCCTACGGCGGCTTTCCCGACGGCGTGAAGGTGAAGGACGGACACGTGGTGCTGCCGCCGCTGCCAGGCATCGGCTTCGAAGGCAAGGCCGACCTGATCGCCGAAATGCACGCGCTCGCGCGCTGAGTGGCCTGTAAGGATTCCACGCGGCCAGCCCGACGGGCGGCCGCATCTGCGCGGAAAATGGAGGCATTCCATATTCCTCTGCCCCACGGACCCCGCCATGAGACTTCTCCATACCATGCTGCGCGTTGGCGACCTCCAGCGCTCGATCGACTTCTACACGCAGGTGCTCGGCATGAATTTGCTGCGCACCTCGGAGAACCCCGAGTACAAGTACAGCCTGGCCTTCGTCGGCTTCGACAAGGGCAACCCCGACCAGGCCGAGATCGAGCTGACCTACAACTGGGGCACCGAGAGCTACGAACTCGGCACCGCCTATGGCCACATCGCCCTCGGCGTGCCCGACGCCTACGCGGCTTGCGAGAAGATCAAGGCAGCCGGAGGCAACGTGACCCGCGAGGCCGGCCCCGTCAAGGGCGGCAGCACGGTGATTGCTTTCGTGACGGATCCGGACGGCTACAAGATCGAATTGATACAAGCAAAATCAACGACTGGTGAAGCAAGCCGCCAGTCAGACGCCGACAACGCCGATCCGCTACGAAGCGTTTAGCAGAGGAGCGACAGCATGCCGCGTAAGGTCGTTGTAATCGACATGGACGCTGACGCTCAGCCACCGAACCTGTGCTCTGCGATTCCTCGCACTCCGAGGTCGTGGATCGCGAACAGGCTGCCGCCCTGCACGCCGTCCACTGGAAAGCGCGGCAGCGGCGGCTTGGCCATCGAGGTCACGTAAAGGATGTCCAGGTTCGGCCCGCCGAAATTCACGCTGGTCACCTTCTTCACTGGCATCTCGATGACGCGGTCAACGGTCCCGTCGGGCGCATAGCGGATCAGGCGGCCGTCGTAGACCTGCGCATTCCAGAGAAATCCCTCGGCATCGACCGTCGAACCATCGGCTGCACCGCCTGTCGACATGTCAAGTTTCGTGAAAGTGCGTCGGTTCGACACATTCCCGGTGTCCAGGTCATAGTCGTAGGCCCATATCTCGCCCGACCAGGTGTCGGCGAAATAGAAGGTGCGGTCATCGGGGCTCCAGCAGGGTCCGTTGGAGCAAATGATGTGGTCATCCAGCTTGTGCAGCGACAGGTCGGTGTCGAGCCGGTAGAGCGCGCCGTTGGGGCCCTCCTCCTTGGTGTCCATGGAGCCGGCGATGAAGCGGCCGCGCCGGTCGACCTTGCCGTCGTTGAGCCGGTTGGCGGGCTTGTCGGGCTCCGGATCGACGATGAGCTGCGTCTCGCCGGTCTTGAAGTCGAGAAAGTGAAAGCCATTGGCCAGCGAAAGGACGGCACCACCGCTGCTTCGAAGCGCCATCGAGCCGATGCGCTCCGGCACGTCCCAGGCCCTGATCTCCCGGCCATCCGCCGTGCAGCGGAAAACTTTCCTGCCGAAGCTGTCGATCCAGTAGAGGCGTTGTTCCTCGACGTCCCAGACGGGGCCTTCGCCCAACTCTGTCTTGACGTCGACGAGGATTTCGATTCGCATGAATGTCTCCTACGTTCTCAGATGCAAAAAACGACCGCGTGCGTTCAACGACGCTCACGCAGCCCGATCACGGCCACAAGCACCACGACGCCGAACAGGATGGCCCTCGACGCATAGGGCAGTGTGGTGCCCGACAGCAAGGTCTGGAGCGCCGTCAGCAGCAGTACGCCGCCCAGCATGCCGAGATAGTGCCCTCTCCCGCCGACGATCAGCGTGCCGCCAATGAGCACCACGGCGATGGAGGGCAGCAGATAGTCGTCCCCCATGCCCAGGCTGGCCTGGCCGGACAGCCCCGTGAGCAGCACCGCCGCAATCGCCGAACACACCCCGGAGAGCACATAGACGCCGATCAGCGTCGGCCCGACGCGCACACCCGACAGCTGTGCGACGCGCTGCCCATTGCCTACCGCATACACCGAGCGACCGAAGCGCGTCCGCCCCAGCAGCAGCATGGCGACAACGGCAAACACGACGACGAACAGCACCACCGGCGTCACGCCGAGCACGCGATCCGTCATGAAAGCGCGCAGCATGGGAGACGCAAAGCCGTCGGGTGTGCCGTTCGAATAGATCAGCGCGATGCCCTGCAGGATGCCGTTCATCGCCAACGTGACGACGATGGGAGAGACACCCAACATGACGATACCCGCCCCATTCAACAGGCCGATGAGCGCGCCGATGCCGATCGTCAGAGGCAAGGCATAGATCAGCGCCGCATCGGAGCCTTTGACGGTACCCGCCAGCACGATGCCGGTCAGCGCAATCGTCCAGGGCAACGACAGGTCCAATCCGCCCGTAAGGATGACGGCGCCCTGCCCCAGCGCCAGAACGGCCAGGCAGGCGCCCAGCACCAGCAGCGAGTTGTAGTAGCCCCAGCTCGTCAGAGAGTGTCCAAGCACACCCTGCGTGACGAGCAGGATGACCGCGAAGCCGACATAGGCAGGCACCGCGAATCGCAGGGTGTCGGCATGCCTTCGGAAGAAGGTTGGCGCCTGCGACGACTTGCGCGCATCGGTCGTCGCAGCGAGCCTGACAGCAGGTACCACAGCCTTGCGCCGCGAGACCAGGACACCGGCACGCCGGGCCTGCCACCAGCGCCGCGCCTTCGTCAGGTTGCGCGCCAGCGGCGCCTTCGCGCCGAGCGAACCAGCCAGCACGGCGAGCATGAGGATGCCGCCCTCCGCAATCGTGGAGAAGTAGGCCGACACGTTGAGCACCAGGAGGATGTTGACCACCATCATCAGCACATAGGCGCCGAATACCGTGCCCAGCAGGCCCCCGCGGCCGCCGCCCAGAAGGGTGCCGCCGACCACCACCGCCGCGAAGATCTGCAGCAGCATTGGCGCGCCAATGAGCGGGTCGCCCGAACCGGTCTGCGCGCTGATGAAGACGCCCGCCATGCCATAGAGGCCACCTGCGATCAGGTAGACGAAGAACTGGATGCGCCGCGTCGGCACGCCGGCCGCGTGTGCCGCATGAAAGTCGCTGCCGATCGCATAGATGGCCATTCCGAAGCGGGTTCGTTTGAGCCAGGCCCACAGCACCAGAATGACCGCGATCAAAAGCACCGGCTTGGGCAGCAGGCCGGGAATGGCATCGCCGAGCAGCAGCGCGCCGACGTCGGCGGGCACCGCGCCGCCCGGCTTGTCCATCACAAGCAAGGTGATGCCCTGCAGGATGAACATGGTCGACAGCGTCACCACGATGGGCTGCATCCGAAGCAGGGAGATGAACAGACCGTTGAAGGCGCCGGCCGCCATGCCAATGCCGACGCCCAACGCCATCACCACCCAGGCCGAGGCACTGGGATCCACGAATCCCGAGGCCACCACCACATTGACCAGCGAAACCACCGCGCCCGCCGACAGGTCGAACCCGCCCGACAGGATCACCACCGTCTGCCCGAGACCGGCGATGGCCAGCGTCGCACCAGTGGTCGCGACCGAGGAGAGGTCGTAGTAAGTGAGCTGGGTGTTTCCGACGCTGGTGATGCCGAGCAGCAGCGCGAAGAAGGCCGCAATGGCGATCAACAGGCCGCTGTGCCGCTGAAGGCTTCGGTAGGCCGTTGCGCCGCTGGTGGATGCGCGGCGGGCCGGCTGCGGGCCTGGATGAATGAAGGCAGTCGTCATGCGGCAAGTTCCAGATGGGCGGCGGGTGAGCCAAGCGCCGCGCGCAACAGCGCTTCTTCGCTCAGATCGGCTGCAGCGATCTCGGCGGCGATCCCGCCGCCGTAGAACACCATGGCGCGGTCCGCCAGATGGACCAGTTCGGGGATTTCAGTCGAGTAGAAAAGCACGGCGCCGCCGGCATCGGCGTAGTCGCGCATGAGGCGGTAGATCTGGTTCTTGGTCCCGACGTCGATGCCGCGCGTCGGGTCGTACAGCAGCAGCACACGGCTTTCGGCCAGCAGCCACTTGGCAATTGCGATCTTCTGCTGATTGCCGCCAGAGAACGCACCGGCGCGCGTCCACAGCGCACGTCGGTCGATCTCCATGCGATCTAATACACGCCCCACAGTCTCTTCTTCGAGCTGCGTGTCGATCAGCATGCCGCGGCGAAAGCGGTCGAGCACCGGCATCGAAGCGTTGTGCCTGCCCGATAGTTCGAGGAACAGGCCTTCGGTTTTTCGGTCCTCCGGCACCAGGCTGATGCCGGCCTTTACCGCCTCCGCGGGAGAAAGGATGGCCGCCGGGCGACCGTCGAGCTGCAGCGTTCCACCCGTGACGTCGGCCATGCCGAAGCATGCGAGAAACAAGTCGAGCTGGCCCATGCCCTGGAGGCCGGCGACGCCCAGGATTTCGCCCGCGTGCAAGGAGAAGGATGCGTTGCGAAGCTTGCCGGAGGTCGAGAGGTCGACCGCGCCCAGCACTTCGGCGCCGCCTGCCGAACGCGCCGCACGGCGCCTTGGAAACGCGTGCGCCATCTCGCGGCCCGCGATCATGCCGATGATGTCGCCATCGCTGAAGTCGGCGGACGCGCTGGTCGCAATGTGCTTGCCGCCGCGCAGCACCGTGACGGTGTCGCAGAAGGCACGCACCTCGGACAGGCGGTGGGAGATGAACACAACCGTGACGCCCGAAGCGCGCTGCTTGACGATCAGGTCGCCGAGCCAGTCGACGTCGCTGCCCGACAGGGTGGATGTCGATTCGTCGAGCAGCAGCACGCGCGGCTTGCGCATCACCGCGCGCGCAATTTCCAGCTTCTGACGCACGGCCAGCTCCAGATGCTGCACTTCCTCGTCAAGTGCAATGTCGCCGAGTCCGAGCTCCGAGAGACCGTTGCCGATCTGATCGCGCGCCTGCCGGCGCCGCATCATGCCCAGCGGGTTCACGGCGCCGTACGGCAGCAACATGTTGTCGAGCACGCTGAGGTCCTTGACGTGCGTCATCTCCTGGTAGGCCGTCTGGATGCCCAGCGCATGCGAATGGCGCGGACTGCGCAACGAGGCTTCTTCGCCAAACAGCCGGATCGAGCCGCTGTCGGGCGACACCAGCCCCGACAACAGCTTGACCAGGGTGGACTTGCCCGCGCCGTTCTCGCCGAGCAACGCGTGCGAGCCGCCTTGCCTGATCGAGAACGACACGTCGTCGATTGCCCGTGTCGCACCATAAGACTTGGTGACGTGTGCAATGTCGATCGCCAATGCGGCATCGCTGATGAGCGGCTGTAACGAAGCTTTCATGGCCTGGGCGTCCTCGTGCGCGAGGACACTCACTGCTCGGGCTGGCCGACCAGCGCCGCAGACAGTCCGATTTCGGGCATCTGCTCGGAGAAGATGGATGCGAACCACCCGGGATTTGAAACGACGGCCGGCGCGAAGGCATTGCAACCCGCCTTCATCTCGGCCCAGGTTCCTTCCTTGCAGTATTTGACCGTGTCGTTGGTGACCAGCGGCAATGGCAGCTTGGCATTCTTGGGAATCTCTTTGCCTTCGAGCTTCTGCACGGCGAGCTTGAGCGCATACGCACCCGAGTACGGCGGCGATGCATAGGAGATGCGCGGTGCGCCCATGGGGGCGTAGGTACCGTTCGCGCCGTCGACGACCGTGCCTGCAGGCAACATCTGGATGCGTCCACCGTTGGAGCCTTCTCCCGCGCACGGCTTCAGATCCGCTGGCTTGGCACCCGCCTCCAATTGCATGGTGTTGGCGGTATAGCAGCCAACCTGCATCCAGAGGCCATCGATCTGGCTCCAGTTGCGCGTCGCCAGAATCTTCGACAGCTCCGTGCGAGCGACGGCCTGGCTCCACATGCCGTTGGCCTCATTGACCACCTTGAGGTTCGGATACTTCGCGAACACTTCCTTGGCCGCCTTGGTGCGCGCTGTGTCGACGGAGGTGCCCGGCACCCCGTTGATGACAACCACGTTGCCCTTGCCGCCGAGCTTCTTGACCAGCCATTCGGCCGTCACGCGGCCAGCCTCCTCCTGGTCGATGGTCACGTTGTAAGCGCACGGCTCGGTGATGACCGCGTCGTAAGCAATGACGAACACGCCCTTGTCGCAGGCGTTCTTCACGGCCGCATTGAGCGCGGTCGGCGAAATCGGATAGACCACGATGGCCTGCGCACCTTGCTGGACCATGGCGTTGATCTGCTGGATCTGGCGCTGGGCGTTCGGGCCCGCGACCTGCACTTTGAGGTCCACCTTGTCGGCGAAATTCTTATGGGCAGCCAGTGCCTTGACCATGTTGGCCGCCTCGGCCTGCCAGTCGTTGCCGATGTAGCTCATCGACAGGTAGACCTGGAGCTTCTTGTCGGCCGCATGGACTGCGCTCGACAGCATCGCCCCGGTGGCGAGCAGCGCTGCAGCTGCGACCAGGACCGGCTTCTTCATCGACTGGTATTTCATGTAAGTCTCCTGCATGGTTGTCTTTCTTCGGGATTGGTGAACTCAGCGAACGACGTTCAGGGAACGGGATCAGCTCAGCGCCTGCGTGTGGCCGTCGACCACGAGCTCCTGGCCTGTGACATTGCCGGCCAGATCGCTGGCGGCGAATAAGACCATGTTCGCGATGTCCTGCGTCGTCACCATGCGGCCGAGCGCGGCCTGCGCGGTGTATGAACGCGTCACTTCTTCGAGGGAGTGACCGGATGCCTCGGCCTTGGCTGCGATCACCGCGCGGATGCGGGGTCCATCGACTGCGCCGGGAAGAATGGCATTGACGCGTATGCCATCGGCGCCCAGTTCGATGGCGAGCGTCTTGGTGAAGCCCACCACGCCCCACTTCGAAGCCGAGTACGGTGAACGACCGGGCATGCCGAGATGACCAGCGGCCGACGCCAGGTTGACGATCGAGGCGCCAGGACTCTTGCGCAGGCGCGGAACGGCTGCGCGCACACACAGAAACTGCCCCGTGAGGTTGACGGCCAACGTGCGCTCCCAGTCGGCGAGCGAAAGCGTCTCGACGCCGCCGGTCGGGCCGGCAACCCCGGCATTGTTGACCAGGATGTCGAGACCGCCCAGCTTCTGGTCAAGCAGGTCGAACATCGCTGTCACGTCGACCTCGCTGGAGACGTCGGCGCGGCAGCCATGGATCACAGGCAATTCCGTTGCCAGGCGCGCCAGGGCGGACTGCTGTACATCGCACACCAGCACTTTCGCTCCTGCGGACGCGAAGGCGCGCGCGATCTCAAGACCGATACCGTCTGCACCTGCTGTCACCAGCACACGCTTGCCAAACAGTGAGTTTTGATTCCACATGGCATGGACCTCTTCTTTTCTGACTTTGGAAATCATAGATTTGTGATCACAGTAGAAACACGGTGTTTACCCCCGCGCATGCACGGCGACTCAACCACGTAACGTCGGAATGCTTGCGATCTGGCGATCAGAAAGAGACGTTGTCGCCGCCCTTGAGTTGGAGGATTTCGCGCGCTTCTTCAGGGGTTGCGACCGACAGAGACAGGCCTTCGATGATTCCGCGCATGCGTCGCACCTGATCGGCGTTGGTTTTGGCGAGTTCGCCCGGACCATCCCACAGGGAATCTTCCAGACCCACGCGCACGTGTCCACCCATCGCCGCAGCCTGCGCGCCGATCGGCATCTGATTGCGCCCTGCCGGGAGCACGGACCACTGGTAGGCATCGCCGAACAGGCGGTCTGCCGTGCGGCGCATGTGCAGGACGTCCTCCGGATGTGCGCCGATGCCGCCCAGGATGCCGAACACGGACTGGATCAGGAACGGTGGCTTGATCAGGCCCCGCTCGATGAAATGCGCCGCGGTGTAGAGATGACCGATGTCGTAGCACTCGATCTCGAAGCGGGTGCCCTTGTCGCTGCACGACTGGAGGATGTGCGCGATGTCGGTGAAGGTGTTCTTGAAAATCCGGTCATGGCTTCCTTCGAGATACGGACGCTCCCAGTCGTGCTTGAACTCCTTGAAGCGATTGAGCATCGGATACAGGCCCATGTTCATCGAGCCCATGTTCAAGGATGCGACCTCAGGCGCGAACACGTGCGCAGGCCGCAGACGATCCTCGATGGACATCGTGGGCGCGCCGCCGGTGGTGAGGTTGATGACCACGTTGCTGGCCGCCTTGATCTGCGGCAGGAACTGCTTGAAGAGTTCCGGGTCTTGCGAAGGACTTCCATCGACCGGGTTGCGCGCATGAAGATGGACCATCGCCGCGCCGGCCTCTGCCGCACCGATAGCCGCCTCTGCGATCTGTTGCGGCGTCACAGGCAGATACGGCGACATCGACGGCGTGTGGATCGCGCCAGTGACGGCGCAGGTGATGATGACTTTGCGGGGCATGTTGACTCCAGGGGGTTATGTGCTGTTCAGGCGGCAGGTGCCTGGCGCTTGTGTGCCGCCAGGGCCATCAGGCGGCGGTCCCGCCAAGCCGAGCGCGCGCCGATGTCCTCGACGGCCAAATGGGCGCGACGCTCGCGGTCCACCCGGGCGATCGGCTCAGGCGCCCAGCTGAAGGTCTTGACATCGGACATCGTCTCGCGGTTCGATTTTCCATAGCGACTGGCGTAATCCTTCACGCCGGCGGGAGCGTTGAGGTCGATCGTCTCAAACGGTCCCATGAACGACCAACGAAGCGCCAGGCCGTCCTTCAGGACCTTGTCGATGTCCGCGGCACTCGCCAGCCCCCGCTCGAACAAGGTGAAGCACTCGTTGAGCACCACGGCCTGCACGCGATTGAGAAGAAAGCCGTTGATCTCATGGGCCAGCGCCACCGGTGTCTGACCGGCTGCTTCGTAGATCGCATGGGCACGCGCCATGGCGTGCGCAGCGGTCCAGGGGGCAGGGCACAACTCGACCAGCGGCACCAGATACGGCGGATTGGTGGGATGGCCGACCAGGCAGCGCGCGCGTCCTGGCAACGCCTCGGTGAATGTCGACGCAGGCAGCCATGAGGTTGAGCTGGCGAGCACAGCGTCAGGCGGTGCCAGTGCATCGAGTTGCTTGAAGATCGCGATCTTGGAGTCGACAGTTTCGCGAATGTTCTCTTGCACCATGACGACATCGCGCACCGCTTGGGCGAGGTCCGGCTCGCAGCGGATCCGGGCCAGCACGACCGCTGGCGGGTCATCGAGAAGCCCGAAGCCGTCGAGTTCACCGAGACGTTCCCCGATGTACGCCAGGCTTGCCGCCATCGTGCCCTCGTCCGCATCGTGCAACCGGACAGGGTGGCCGGCCCTGGCAAAGACGATCGCCCAGGCGCGGCCGATCAACCCGGCGCCAACGACGGCAACCGGCAGGCGTTGCACCGACGACAGCGCAGCGCTCGATGGCAGATCAGCAGACTCTCGACTCATGGGCATTCCCGCTGGTTTCAATAATGTGATCTTATTGTCTGTGATCACAGTTGAATCTAGGGATTGCCCTATGAAAAACAACCTCTCGACGCTTCACACCTCGCGCGACCAGACACTCTCGTTGTGCTAAAAGATCACAGGTATACAGCAGAAGCCACCAACATGGATTTATCCAAACTCGTCACGCCGCTGACGCGTCAGACGCTCAGCGGCGATGTCTACAAGCAGTTGAGCGAATTGCTCATGAGCGGTCGCGTGATGCCTGGCGAGCAGCTCTCGCTTCGCACCATCGCCGAGGGTCTGGGCGTCAGCGTGATGCCCGTGCGGGAAGCGGTTCACCGCTTGCTCTCCGAAAAGGCGCTCGTTCTGCTGCCCAACCGTGTCCTCAAGGTGCCCATGATGACGGTCAGCCAATTTCGCGAGATCACGTCCATCCGCATTCATCTGGAGAGCCTCGCTGTGAGTCAGGCCGCGCAGCTGATGGACGATCGGGCGCTGGCAGAGATCCGAAATGCGCACGAACGGTTCTCCAAGGAGATAGCCATCAAGAAGCCGGACGTGTCCAGCCTGATCGCGATCAACAAGGAACTGCATTTCGCCATCTACCGACAAGCTCGGATGCCGATGCTGCTGGAGATGATCGAATCGCTCTGGCTGCGCATCGGGCCCATCCTCAACTACGACTTCCGCTCGGGCTCCGCGCGGGTGACGGAGCACGTCTCTGCCTTTCATCACCAACGCATCGTCGACGCGCTCGGGCGACGGGATGCCGCGGGCGCAGCCCAGGCGCTTGCAGGAGATCTTCAGGGCGCATCGGACTTCATCGTGTCGGCCGGCGTGCTGCTGTCCGACGATCCAGTCGCAGGCACTGCACCGGCGGCATCCGCACGCACCACTGCGAAGCGCTCGCCTGCGGGAAGCGCTGGCGCCAAACGCCGCAACATTCCGGCCTCGCTGAAGACACGGTAGCGCTGTCGAATGTGACGCTGGCACCTCGCCGAAACCCGACGTTCGGGACAGGCGCGAACTATCGGTAGATCTCACTGCAAAGAGATCCAACCGGACGTTGGAAGCCTGACAACCCCGGCGCCCATCCCAGCAGGCGCGCTGCCCTCTCGCAAGTGATCTGCGGATCGGGCTCGCTGAGGTTGAAGACGCCGGTGGCCTGCGGATGTTCCACCGCCAGGAACGCCGCGCGCGCGGCATCGTCGACGTGCAGCGGGAGATCGGCAGACGGTGCCATCGACCAGGTGCCCGGGCCGTAGAGCTTGCCGTACCGCAGCACGGTACCGGAGAGACCAGCCGTTTGCAGCACAGCAGATTCGAGCACGCATACGGCCTCGACGGTCGTGGCACGCTCGCCTTGCGCAGCGATATCCAGCGGATCGTCCTCCGCATGCGGCAGTGGGCCGGGCGCGTAGGCCCAGGCGATGCTCTGCGCCACCATGCGCGTGCAACCCGCGGCGAGCGCGGCGGCCACGAGATGGCGCGTACCCTCCTTGCGCAAGCGCGCGTTGCGCTCGAGCGCACCGACCATCGCCTGCGGCGTGCGTTGGGCGGGGAGGTCAGTGAGCTGGTGTACGACCACGTCGGGACGCACGGCCGAGACCGCCTCCGCCAATGCGCTCGCGTCGAACACATCGACGACAACGGGCGACACACCCATATCGCGGAGCGCCTTCGCGCGATCCAGGCTTCGAGTGCTGCCATGCACGCGCCATCCGCCCGCAACAAGCATGCGGGCCAGTGGTGCACCGATGACGCCACTGGCACCGGCGAGAAAGACCGTGCGTGTCATGCCGCCAACGCCTGCGAACGCCCACACCACGCTTCAGTCCAGGCGTGCGCGATTGCCTCGCTGTCGAGCACCAGCTTGCCGCAGCCTCGAGCGCGAGCGATGCGTTCGATCTCGGCCAGCAGCCGTGCGCCGGCACCACCGCCGCGCGCCGTCGCTGCGGTGACAAGGTCGTCGACATAGAGGAAACGGCCATGCACCAGGTTGTCCATGAACCGATAGCCCGCCAGCGCCACGGGCTCGGCGCCCTGCCATTCCGCCAGCAGATGCCAACCCTGTGGGCGCTGTGCACGCACGCGCTCGAGGAACGCCTGCGGTGTCTGCACCATCGGCCGCAGTTCGTGCATCACGGGATGGCACGCGATCAGGTCGTCGTCCGTCTCGGCATGGCGCCAGGTTCGTTCGGTCAGGATCATTTGAATGCACAGCGGCAGTGAAGATGACGCCAGTCTCGTCATCCGATGTCACAATGAACAGGGCCAATTTTCTCCAAAACTACCAGGCCATGACGGCACCTCTCCGAAGCACGCTTCACGAGCAGATCTATGCGCGGCTGAAGCACCAGGTCACCGAAGGCACGCTCGCACCCGGACAGCGCGTGCCTTCGTTGCGCGCCCTCGCCAGCGAACTCGGCATCGCGCGCGGCACGGTAGAGGCGGCCTACGACCGCCTCATCGGCGAAGGCTGGCTGGTGGCACGGGGGCCCGCCGGCACCTTCGTGGCGGAGGGCACGCTGTCGGCGCCCGCCGCCACGGCGTCGACGGTCCGCAAGAAGCATGCGCTGAAGTCCGCCGCGCGGGCCAGGCAGCCCGAACTGCTCCGCCTGGGTCTACCCGCGCTCGACGCATTTCCGCGCAAGCTGTGGACACGGCTGGTCACGCGGCATGCGCGCAGCGCTGGATCGCTCGATCGTCCCGAACCGGCCGGCCATCTGCCGCTGCGCTCAGCGATCGCCGCGTATTTGCAGCGCGCCCGCGGCGTTGCGTGTGATGCGAACCAGGTGTTCATCGTGCCGGGATATCGTGCGGCGCTTTCCCTGGCGGCAGATGTCGTGCTGCGCGCCGGTGACGCCGCATGGATGGAGTCCCCGGGCTTTCCACCGACAGCCCAAGTGCTTGCACGCACGGGTGTGCGTCTCGTGCCGGTGCCGGTGGACGCAGACGGTGTGGTCGTCGCTGATGGCATTCGGCTGGCACCTCGCGCGCGGCTCGCTGTGGTCACGCCGTCGCACCAAAGCCCGCTGGGTGTCTCGCTGGCAATGAACCGCCGCACCGCGCTGCTCGCGTGGGCGAGCGCCGCTGATGCCTGGATACTGGAAGACGACTACGACGGCGAATACCGCTACACGGGTCACCCCCTGCCCGCCCTGCAAAGCCTGGATCCCCACGGCCGCGTCTTGTATGCCGGAACCTTCAGCAAGGTGATGTTTCCGGGTATCCGGCTCGCCTATCTCGTCGTACCGCCGGCGCAGATCGATGCCTTCCAAAAAGCAGCCGAGCAAAGCCCGCATGGGGGCTGTCCCGAGCTGTACCAGGCGGTGGTGGCCGAGTTTCTCTCTCAGGGACACTTGGCGCGTCACGTCAAGAAAATGCGCGCACTCTATGCGCGCCGTCGGAATCAGTTTGTTGAAGCTTTGGCCCCGCTCGAGCGCGACGGCCTGTTCGTCGAACGGCGCCCGGGCGGCATGCACCTGGTGATCCGTTCGACACGCGCGGAAGCCGACACCGCAATCGCCGGTCGACTTCAAGCGGCAGGTTTCGCCGTGCAGGCGCTCTCGACGTGGTGCGCCAATGGCCGTGGCCCCCAGGGCCTGCTCGCAGGTTTCGCCAATGTAGCGACTCCCGCCCAGGCGACAAGAATTGCGGCAAGGATGCGCCGGGCGATGGGCGCCCCTTCCCTGTCCGACCAGATCCCCTGAAGAGGCAAGGATGACCTGGGATCGGGCGGAGGTTCGGCGGGAGCTGACTGCCGCCGAGAAAGTGACCACCGCATGACAAATCAAGCTCCTGATAGTGGAATGTTTTGCTGTCTCGTCATTCCCAAGCCATCTAGAGATCGTAGCCTTGCCCATCGTGTGCCGCATACCGCGACACCTACGAAGGAATTCAAACCATGAACCCCGCTATCTATCGAATCACCGCCACAGCTGCTTTCTCTTGTCTGCTCGCGTGGAGCGCGCAAGCTCAACCCAGCGCTGGCCGCAGCAGTGCCGAAGTCGAAGCCGAGGCCGTTGCCGCAGCACATGCCCCCAATCAGAACGTCGTGCGCGGCTCGCGTGGCGCAGAGGCATTCACCCCCATGGCTGACCCCGATGCCATGCAACGCCAGGCGATTGAAACAGCACATGCGCCGAACCAGAACATCACACGTGGTTCACGGGGCTTTGATCCTTTCACATCGTCTGCAGACGAAGCTGCGATTCGCGCGCAAGCCGTGGCCGCGGCATCAGCACCAGATCAAAACGTCGTCGGTGGTTCGCGCGTCAACAGCCGAGTGATTTCCACGATGCGACCAGCTTCAGACAGCGCGCGCACCGCAACACAAACAAATCGCTGATTTACGCCTTCGCCGGACTCGCAACGACTGCGTTGCAAGCGGCTTCGGCAGGGCGCGCTGCAACTACTGCAGCAAGCCCTGCGCCTGCATGCTCAGCAAGGCGGCAGTCACATTGCGTTCGGTCATCGAAATGTGCTGGCGCAGCAGGCCGACGGCTTGTTCCGCGTCTCGTTCGAGCGCGGCGGTGACCAGCTTCTTGTGTTCGGAGTTCTTTCGGCGCTCGACCTTCCGATGTCGCGCCGAGAACTGCCGGTAGCGTTCCGCGCTGTCGAACAGCGAGGACACCAAGTCCATCAACATCGGCGACGATGTCCCGCCATACATGGCAAGGTGGAATTCTCGATGTGCTGCGGTCCAGGCCTCGCTCAGGATCAGCGGGCCCTCGGGCAACCGCTGCTCGACGAGCGCCAGTGCGTGTGCAGCCCCCACCAACCTGGACTCCCACTGATCGTCTCCACAGGCGATCGCATCGCGCAAGGCCTCCGATTCCACCAGGAGCCGCACGCGGGTCAGATCGGCCACACCCGCGACAGTCAAAGGCGCAACGCGGAATCCCCTGTTCTCGAAAGCACGCACGAACCCTTGCTCCGAGAGGCGGCTCAGCGCTTCCCTCAAGGGGCTGCTGCTCAACGCGTATTGCTTGCTGAGCTCATCGACCCGAAGGCGCTGGCCGGGCTGGAATTCGCAGCGAACGATCGCTTGGCGAAGCCGTCGGTAGGCCCTTTCCGCCAAAGGCACCTCGGATTCCACGAGAACGTCGGATGAAGAGGAAGACTTGATCACGGCGCCATCATACGGTAAGCGCATATTCCAAGTAAAACCGCACAAGGGTTATTACCATGCATAACATTACTTTTTATGCACAAAATAGGTCGACGAGACGCAATCGGACGTCTCGCACCCCTACCCTTGCTGAAAGATTTGTATGAAGCTGATGTCGTACCAACATGCCGGACGAGAAACCTGGGGCGTCGTCGTCGGTGACGGCGTTGCCGATTTGGCCGCCAGAACAGGGCACGCCACCCTCGCGGATTTCATCGCAAGTCCTGACTTCCAGCGACGCGACGCTTTGGTTGCGGGCCTGAAGGCCGATGCCGCGCTGGCTGAGGTGGCGTTTCTGCCGGTCATTCCTCGGCCTGAGAAGATCGTTTGTGCGGTGCGCAACTACATGGACC
Organism: Variovorax ginsengisoli; assembly: GCF_030811835.1. Lineage (GTDB taxonomy): Bacteria > Pseudomonadota > Gammaproteobacteria > Burkholderiales > Burkholderiaceae_C > Variovorax > Variovorax ginsengisoli_C. The sequence goes on from NZ_JAUSRO010000004.1 coordinate 349,245, forward strand.
ACCATCAGGAAGTTCTTGCTGCAGGCATGCAGCGTGAACTCTCCGAGCAGCCACCGATCTTCCTGCGCGTCTGGCGCTCGCAGACGCCCCACAACGGACCGATCGTGCGCCCGCATGTCTCGGAGTCACTGGATTGGGAGGGCGAACTGGCTGTGATCATCGGCCAGGGTGGGCGCGATATTTCCGAGGCCGACGCCTGGAAGCATGTGGCGGGCTACAGCTGCTACAACGATGCCAGCATCCGCGAATGGCAATTCCACGCCAAGCAGATCGCGTCCGGCAAGAACTTCGAATCGACCGGGGGCTTCGGGCCATGGATGGTGACCGCCGACGAAATCGAACCGGGCCGCGAATTGAAACTGGAAGTCCGCCTGAATGGCGAAACCGTGCAGTCCAGTCACACCGGTCACATGATCTTCTCCATACCGAAGCTCATCAACTACGCGTCCACCATATTCACGCTGACCCCCGGCGACGTGATTGCCACAGGCACGCCGGCGGGCGTCGGCTGGAGCAAGAAACCTCCGCGCTTCATGAAGCCTGGCGACATGGTCGAGGTGGAGATCGAGGGCGTCGGCCTGCTGCGCAATCCGGTGGTCGCGCAGGACTGAAGCTGCACGCATCCCGCAAACGCGCAGCCGCATCTCGTCGCGATGCGCCCCACAAGAAGATGACGGAGACAAACCATGAAAAGAAGGCATTTCGCCGCGGCGTGCGGCGCCGGCTTCGCCTGGCCGGCGAGCTTCAGCTTCGCGGCGTCCTACCCAGACAAGGCCATCCGGCTGTACCAAGGCTATGCGCCGGGCGGAAACGCCGACGCGATCGCACGGGCTGTCGGTGTGGAAATGAGCAAGACACTCGGTCAAGCGGTGGTGGTGGAGGCGCAGTCGGGGGCCGGAGGCAATATCGCCGCTTCGACGGTAGCGCGCGCCAAGCCGGACGGCTACACGTTGTTGCTGGCGACCGGAGGGCATGCGGTCGCGGGCGCCTTGTACGAAACACTCGCCTACAGAACAGTGAGCGATTTCGACATGGTCTCAACGATCACTTATTTCCCATTCCTGTTCGCGGTCAACGCCAATTCGAAGTTCCGCACGCTCACCGACCTCATGGCGGCGGCCAAGGCGGCTCCGGGCACGGTGAGCTATGGCACGGCAGGAATCGGGTCGACGCAGCACCTCGCCGGTGAACTGTTCGCGTCGATGTCCATGCGCTCGCTGCTCCATGTTCCATATCGAGGCGATGCCGCGTCGCTCACCGCATTGCTGGGTGGCGATGTCGCGTTCATCGTCGCGCCACCCACCGCGGTCATGTCGAACATCGAGGCTGGCAAGCTGCGCGTACTGGCTGTCTCCGGCCCACAGCGCTGGCCCGGCCTGCCGAATGTTCCCACGGTCGCAGAGCAGGGCGTCCCAGGCTACGACGTACGGTCGTGGGCGGGCTTGATGGCGCCGGCAGGAACGCCCGTTGCCATCGTCGAACAGCTCAATGCAGCGGTGATCAAGGCGCTCGAGGTTCCGAGCGTCCGCAAGCGGCTCGAGGACATGGGCGGAGAAGCACGCTCGAGCACGCCCGCTGAGATGAAGACCATGGTCTCAGACGAACTCGACAAATGGAAGCGCGTCGTCGCAGACGCCAGGATTCCCAAACAATAGGCCCTACACATGTCATTGATACAGATACGCAAGCGCAGCCTCGCGGTCGACACCGTCTATCACGAAGGCGGCCCTGTCGCCGACAAACCGTTGAGACTGGCCGCAGCCAGTGCCGTCATCCGAAACCCCTATGCCGGGCGCTACGAGCCGGAGCTGCGCCCCTTCATGGCGGAACTCAGAGACCTCGGCCGCCTGCTGGCCGAGGAACTGGTGCAGACCCTGGGACGCGATCAAGTCGAGGCCTACAGCAAGGCTGCGATCGTCGGCGTCAGCGGGGAACTCGAGCATGCGGCCGTCTGGCACGAAGCAGGTGGATGGGCCATGCGTGAGGTGCTGGGCCATCCAAAGGCCATGGTCCCCGCTGCCATGGCGGTCGCGCACACCGGTTACAGACTGATGGTGCCACTGCACTACATCCACGCCTCTTACGTGCGCAGCCACTACAACACCTTCGAGGTCGGCACTCAGGACGGACCCCGGCCCGACGAAATCCTGTTCGCGCTGGTCATGGCCGACGGTGGGCGGATCCATGCGCGCCTGGGCGGGCTCGCCAAGGAGGAGGTCTCCGTCAACGATGGGCAGCGCTGAGCTGCGAAGAAAACTGCTGATTGGAATTTCGATGACAGACATGAAAGCCGTTCAATTGCGTCAAACGGGAGGACCGGAAGTCCTGTCGCTGGTCACGCTTGCCAGGCCGCGGCCTGGCAAGGGCGAGGTATGCGTGCGCGCGATGGCCATCGGGGCGGGAGGCCCCGACATCCTGATTCGCAAGGGCACCTACAAGTGGATGCCGCCGCTGCCGGCCATCCCTGGCAATGAGATGGCCGGCGTCGTCGATGCCGTCGGGGAAGGCTGCGCACGGCTCGGCGTGGGGGACCGGGTCTTGGTCAGCGCGCGCGAACTGCCGCAGCGCGGCGGATGCTACGCGGAGTACATCTGCGTCGCCGAAGAGGTCCCGTTCCTGCTGCCGGAGAGCGTCGCATTCGACGATGCCGTGAGCCTGGGCAACTTTCAGCTGGCGTTGGCGCTTCTGGCCAGCAACGGCAACCTGCCTGCCCGATCGATCCTGCTGCCCGGTGCAGCCGGAGGTGTTGCCACCGCGGTGACCCAGGTCGCGAAGTCGCGCGGGCTGAAAGTATTCGGGACCGCATCCAACGCGGAGAAGCGCGAATTCGCACTCGCCCATGGTGTGGACGAAATCCTCGATGGCACGCCGTCGCGACTCCCCGAGGCCGTCATGGCGGCGACCGGTGGGCGGGGCGTGGACCTGGCGTTCGACCATGTCGGCGGCGACCTGTTCATTGCGTGCCTCCGCTCGCTTGCGCCATCGGGCATGGCGGTCTCCTACAACATCCTCGCGGGTATGCCGTCCAGTGACGTCTTCGGCGAACTGCGTGCGTTGCTCTCCAGGAGCCTGGCGGTGCGCACGTTCTCGATCCATGCCATCGACCACGACCGTGCGCATCGGCGCGGCTTGATGGACGACGCCATCCGGCTGATGGCGTCGGGCCAAGTTCGCGCACCGACGGCGATCCGTCTTCCGCTGGCCGAAGCGCGCCACGCGCACGAGCTTCTCGACAGCGGAAGCTCGCTCGGAAAGATCGTCCTCTTTCCAACCGCCCAGGAAGAGAGTCCCCAATGACCTCGAGCTACCTGCCCAACCTGTCGCACTGCGGCATCTTCTGTCGTGACCTCGGTCCGATGAAATCGTTCTATTGCGGCGTGTTCGACCTGATCGAAACCGACCGCGGCCACGGCGTCACCTTCAACTTCGAGATCATCTTCCTGAGCGGACGCGGCGACCAGCATCACCAGTTGGTTCTCGCCGGCGGCCGCGGCGCGGATTCGGCAAGTACCGTGATGCAACTGTCGTTCAAGGTGCACACGATCGGTCACCTGCGCGAGGCGCGGCGCCGCGCGCTGTCGCTGGGTGCCACGAAGATGCGCGGGCTCAACCATGGGAATGCACTCTCCATCTACTGCATGGATCCCGAGGACAACACCGTGGAGGTGTATCTCGACACGCCGTGGTATGTGAGTCAGCCGCACGGGGATCCGCTCGACCTCGACCGGCCCGACGATGAGATATGGGCTGAGACCGAACGCATGGTCTGCGCCGATCCCAGCTTCATGCCGGCGTCGGCATGGTCCGGCCAGTTCGCCCAGCGAAGCGCGGAGCTGAAGAAAGAGCTTTCGTGAAGTCACCTGCCCCCTGCCAGCCATACCAGCCGTACCAGCCGTACCAGCGCAATGCCAGCGAAGTCCGTCAACCTGGAGAATGCCCGACCTGAGAAAGAGCAGATACACCGAGGAGCAGCTCATCGGTTTCAGCAAGCACACCGAGGCCGGCTTGGCGGTCAAGGATCTGTGCCGCAAAGTCGGCTCGTGCTGCGCCCACACATCCTGGCCAGACACAGCCGCGTGGCGCCGTCTGAATCCGCATCCGCAATGCCGCTGGCACGCTTTGCCTATCCGTAAACGCTGAGCGAAGCGAGGATTTGTGTGAAGTAGTCGGTGGCAAGACGCGTTGCCGCCTTGGCGTCGCGCGCCTGGAGCGCATCGACGATTGCAGTCAATTCGCGCAGCGCTTTCTCTCGCACGATGGTGCCGACCGGGCTGTGCAGGCTGGATCGCCCGTCATACTGCACCGCGCGGCGATCCGTGACCACCGCTTCAAATACCTGCATCATGAAGCGATTCCGGGTGGCGCGATAGATCGCTTGGTGCACGCCATAGATGCCTTCCTTGAAATCGATCCATTGGTCGGCGTCGCGCACGGCGGCGAGGTGGCGGCGCATCAGCGCGAAGTCCTCTTCGTCCGCACGCTGCGCTGACAGGGCCATCATGGCAGGCTCGAACAGCAACCTGCCTTCCAGGATTTCCCCGTAGGTCGGCACGTTTTCGTGGTGTGCCGCGACCGGAAGATCGGTCTCGCTGAGCAACTGGAGCAGCGTCTCTGCCAAAAAGGTACCGCTTCCAACCTTACGCACCAACAGGCCCTGCGTACTCATCATCGCCAACGCATGGCGCACCGTTCCACGCGATGTCTGGAACTGCGCCGAAAGGTCGCGCTCGTTGGGAAGCTTGTCGCCGGGCTTGAGCACGCCGTCTCTGATCGACTGAAGAATTGCGCGGTAGACCTTTGAGGCCGTTGCCTTGTCCTGCGCGGCAATGCGGTCCGACAAATCCGCGACGTCGACCGGCGCGGACGAAGGAGAAGTGGACGGGCCGTTCGACGAAGGGCGTGCTGCAGTGGTTTGATATTTCGCCAAAATGGTTGACCAATCGTGAAAGGTAGTCCTAGAATAAATCCAACTCGCGGTGAAACGTCAACAGCGATTCGCAATGAGGAATGCACTTGATTGGTTGACCAATCGCAGTGAATTTGCCGATTTTCCCAGATAACGTGGCTGATGCACCATCCTGGTGGTAAGTGCGGCCCGGCTTCCTGACCCATGGCACTGGATTCCAACATAGCGCCAGCCGTTGTGCTGACGCCTGAGATGCGGCTCGCCGTACTCGGCCTCGCACTCCCACCGGCACCTGCGCCGGTCGCCAACTTCGTTGCATGGCGGCGCGTCGGTCCGTTTCTCTACCTCTCGGGACAGGGCCCGCTGGAAGCCGATGGGCACCTGCATATGGGCCGCGTCGGCGAAGAGGTCGACATCGAGGCTGCCTATGCACATGCGCGGCTGACAGGGCTCAATCTGCTTGCCGTCGCCAAGGATGCGCTCGGGGAACTTGATCGCGTGCGCAGCGTTGTGAAGCTGCTGGCCTTCGTCAACGCGGTGCCCGGCTTCACCCAGCATCCCAAGGTCATCAACGGTTGTTCTGACCTGTTCGTTGCGGTATTCGGCGAAGCGATCGGCCGCGGCGCGCGCTCCGCGATCGGTGCCGGGTCACTGCCTGGTAACCAGACCGTCGAGGTTGAGGCCATCCTGGAAGTGGACTGACGCATGGCATACCAGTTCCAGTTCGAGGCGCTCGTGCCGTACACCGGCCAGTTGGTTGATGGCATGCTGCACACGTTGGCCTATGCGGCGTCGAGCATTGTGCTCGGCATGGCGATCGGCGTGGCAGGCGCCCTTGCGCTGATCTACGGCAACAATGTGTTGCGCGGTGTGACGCGCGCGTATGTGGAGTTCTTTCGCAATACGCCGGCTCTGGTGCAGTTGTTCCTGATCTATTTCGGACTGCCCACCTTGGGGCTGCGCCTCGATGCACCAGTGGCCGGCGTGATCTCGCTGGCGCTCTACTGCGGCGCCTACATGGTCGAGGTGTTTCGTTCCGGCCTGCTGTCCGTGCCACGTGCGCTGTCGGAGGCCGGTGCCGCGCTCGGCCTACGGCCCCGTCAGGTGCTGGTGCACGTGCTCTTTGTGCCGGCCCTGCGCAATGTGTTTCCTTCGCTTGCGAGCCAGATGGTGCTGACGCTGATCGGCACCAGCCTGATCTCGCAGATCGGCGTGGAAGACATTTTCCATGCCGGCAGCTTCATCGACTCGCGCACGTTCCGCAGCTTCGAGGTCTACCTCGTGATCTGCGCGATGTATTTTGTCGCCGTGCAGGCCTTGCGCGTCGTGCTGGGCTTCGTGCAGCGGCGCCTCTTTCCGAAGGAGTCCTGACATGCGCGGCCTCTCCATGGCGGATCTCTGGCTGATCCTCGGCGCCATCCGCTGGACCGTGGCGCTCGCACTCACCGCCCTGGCCGTCGGCAGCGTGATCGCGCTCGGCGTTGCCGTGGCGCGCACCTCTCGCCAGGCGTGGTTGCGCGTGCTGGCGCGCATCTATGTCGAACTGGTCCAGGGCACACCACTGCTCGGCGTGCTGTTCCTGCTGTACTTTGGCGTGCCCATGCTGATGGGCATCGAGATCAACGCCTTTGCCGCGGCGTCCATTGCCTTCTCGCTCTCGGCCGGCGCCTTCCTCGGGGATATCTGGCGCGGCAGCATCGAGTCGGTATCGAAGGGACAGTGGGAGGCCGCCGCCTGCGTCGGGCTGCGGCGCTGGCAGGTCATGCGGCACGTGGTGTGGCCGCAGGCGGCGCGCGTGGCGCTCGGGCCGACCGTGAGCTACCTCGTCCAACTCATCAAGAACACATCGCTTGCCGCACTGGTCGGCTTGGTCGAGCTGACGCGTTCGGGCCAGATCGTTGCCGGTTCGACGCTGGCGCATCTGCCTGTCTTCTGCGGCGTGGCGCTCTGCTACTTCGCCATCTGCTACCCGCTGGCTCGCCTGGCACTCTCACTGGAAGGACGCATGAATGTCGCTCGTGCAAATTGATTCTGTCGAAAAGCACTTCGGCGAGAACCACGTGCTGCGCGGCGTGTCGACCGAGGTCGCAAAGGGCGACATCGTGGCGCTGGTGGGACGCAGCGGCTCCGGCAAGAGCACGTTGCTGCGCTGCGTGAACGGGCTGGAAACCATCGGCGCTGGCCGCATCGTCGTTGATGGCGTCGATGTGCATGCACCGTCGACCGACCTCGCATCGTTGCGCCAGCGCGTAGGCATGGTGTTCCAGAGCTTCAATCTGTTCCCGCACCTGTCCGTGTCGGCCAACGTCACGCTGGCTCCAGTGTTGACGAAGAAGATCACGCGCGATGAGGCGCCTGCACTCGCCAAGCGGATGCTCGAGCGCGTCGGTCTGGGGCAGAAGCTCAACGCCATGCCGTCACAGTTGTCGGGCGGCCAGCAGCAACGCGTGGCCATCGCACGAGCGCTGGCGATGTCGCCGCAATTGATGCTGTTCGACGAGGCAACCTCCGCACTCGACCCGGAACTGGTGGGCGAAGTACTGCGTGTCATGGAAGACCTCGCGCGCGACGGCATGACCATGATGGTCGTCACGCACGAGATGGCCTTTGCGCGCCGCGTCGCCTCCGAGGTGCTCTTCATGAACCAGGGCCGCATCTGGGAGCGCGGAACGCCGGACCGGATGTTCGGTGATCCGCAGACGCCCGAGTTCCAGCAGTTCGTGCAATCCGTTGTTTGAGCGTCCCGGCTCCACCTCTTTTCCTCTGCTCGTCGTCCCTTGTTCCTTCGTGTTCCTTCTCAGGAGTCATTCCATGTTCAAACCCGCATCCCTGATCGCTGCCGCACTGTTGTGCGCGTCCCCGCTGTTCGCGCACGCGGACAAACTCGCTGACATCAAATCAAAAGGTGTGATCCGCATTGCGACCACCATCGACGCGGCGCCCTGGGGCTTTACCGACGCAGCCGGCAAGCCGACTGGCCTCGACGTCGAACTGGCCGAGAACGTGGCAAGGACGATGGGCGTCAAACTCGAACTGCAGCAGGTGACAGGCGCAAATCGCATCCCTTACCTGCTGTCGAACAAGGTCGACGTGGTGATTGCGGCGCTCGGCAGCTCACCGGAGCGCGCTAAGCAGGTGGCGTTCTCAAAGCCTTACGCGGCGGTGTACCTTGGTGTGTACGGCGGTAAAGGCATTCCGAAAGTCGCCAAGGTGGCCGACCTCGCAGGCCAGACCATCGCCGTGCCAAAGGGCTCCACGCCCGATCTGTCGCTGAGCGAAATGGCGCCAGGCGCCAAGCTGATCCGTCTCGAAGACACCGCGTCGACCATCTCGGCCTTCCTTTCGGGGCAGGCGCCGCTGTTCGCCGAGAACAACTTCATTGCCCAGAAGGTCGCCGACGAAAACCCGGCCAAGGGGATCGAGATGAAGTCGCTGATCCGGATCAGCCCGGCCTTCATGGCGGTGCAGCCGGGCGAAACCGCGCTGCTCGCTGAGATGAACAAGATCGTCGAAGCCAAGACGGCCGACGGCAGTCTCGCCGCCTTGCGTCTGAAGTGGTTCAAGGACGAGCAAAAGGAAGTCAAGTGAGGAGCTACCAGTGAGCCAGCGCGGAACGACGGTTTTCACCGACATCGACTGGGCGCGGCCCGGCAAGCAGGTCGGCCATGCGTGGCTGCCGCATTCGGGCCACGACGACGCCTGGGGCGCCGTGGCGCTTCCCCTGGCAGTGGTTGGCAATGGCGAGGGTCCAACAGTCTTCGTGACCGGTGCCATCCACGGCGACGAATACGAAGGCCCGATCGTCATCAACGAGCTGATTCGTTCGCTCGACCCGTCTCGGGTCCGGGGCCGGCTGATCCTCATGCCGGCGGCCAATGCCCCAGCGCTGCGTGCGGCATCCCGGGTGAGCCCGTTGGATGGAAAGAACCTGGCGCGTGTGTTTCCCGGCAACCCGTATGGGACGCCGACCGAGCAGATTGCTGCCTTCATCCACGACGTGATCTTCCCGCTGTGCAACGCCTATATCGACCTGCATGCGGGTGGCAGTTCGTTGTTCATCGAGGAGAGCGCGCAGGTGGTGGTCACGCCGACGCTGGCACCCGAGGTGCGCGAGCGCGCAGAGGACATGGCGCGCTGGTTCGGCGCAAAGTTCACTGTGATCACCGACAACATGGGCGACCCGCGGACGAGTTGCGGCGCTGCGGCGCAACTGGGCCTGGCGGCGATCGCCGCCGAGATGGGTGAGAACGGCAGTGTGTCGCCTCGTGGCGTGAAGCGCACCCGCGAATGTCTGGCGCGCGTACTGGCGCGGCTCGGTATCGTACCGGCCGAGTTGCCGGCTACGCCTCCGCCGAGCCGGCGCGTGCGCATCGTCTCGCACGGCGGTAACCTGCTGTCGCCTGGTGACGGTTACTTCGAGCCATTGCACAGCCTGGGCGACACCGTCGCGGTCGGCGATATCGCTGGTTACCTGCATTCGCTGTCGGAGCCTGCATTGGTCCCTCGCGAGCTTCGCTTCATGGCTGGCGGTACGGTCTATTCGCAACGCACATTCGGCATGACGCGCCAAGGCAACAGCCTTTGCGTACTGGTCGAAGACGAACCGGAGGCCACGGCATGACCGAGAGCGCAACGTCTGTGCCGATCACGCTCGAGGACTACGTGGCCGCTCATGCCCGCGTGAAGCCCTACATTCGGCAAACGCCTCTGGTGCAGGCGCATCCATGGATTCCGGGCGGTGCGACGCATGTTCGTTTCAAGGCCGAATGCCAGCAGGTGACGGGGTCCTTCAAGGCGCGCGGTGCATTCAATCGCGTGCTCAATCTGCCGGAAGAAGTACGCTCTCAAGGGCTCGCGACGGCCTCTGGCGGCAATTTTGGCGCTGCGGTGGCCTACGTGGCGAGGACGCTGGGCCTGCCGGCCAACGTTTACGTCATGAACACCAGCACGTCCATCACGCGTGCGCGCATCGAGAGCCACGGTGCCCGACTGACCGTGCACGGTGACTTCTGGGACCAGAGCTGGGACGCCGCGGGCGCCAACGTCGCCGAGCATGGCGGCGCTCTGCTGCACCCGTATGCCGATCGTGACGTGGTGATCGGTCAGGGCACGACCGCGCTTGAAATCATCGAGGAGTGGCCAGAGGTCGAGACCCTGGTGGTCGCCATCGGTGGTGGTGGGCTACTGGCTGGCATCGCGCAGGCCGCGAAGTTGCTCAAGCCATCGATCCGCGTGATCGGCGTCGAGGCAGCGGGTTGCCCCACACTGTTCACGTGCAGGGCCGAAGGCCGCATCGTCAAGCTTGAGAATGTGAAGACCAAGGTGCCGATCCTCGCAGCGCGTTCGACCGAGCCACTGAATTTCCAGCTTATCGAGCGCCATGTGGACGAGATCGTTCTGGTCGACGAAGCCGTGATCGAAGAGGCGGCACGCGATGCCTGGCGTCACACTGGACTCGCCATCGAACTGGGCGCCGCCACTGCGGTGGCCGCAGTCACGCAACGCTGCTTCGCGCGGCGAGACGACGAAAGAATCGCAGTGGTGCTGTGCGGCAGTGGGAGCGACGGAATGCCCGTTGGCTGACATGCCAGAGATCGTCATCAGGGCCTCACGTAGGGCGCCAACCATGCGCGAACGCATCGGCTGTGACGACTGATCATGTGCACGTGCGTTCACGCAGCGCAACTTTTGCAGGATGGCGGTTTGAATACCCGTACCGGCTGAAACATTTTCGTCGTGTACCTTAAGACTGGAAACGCTTTGCCGATAGAGAATTGATTCGTTCTGTCTTTCGTTTTTTCCTGTCATGTCCGTTCTTCAACGCCACAACGTCACCCGTACCGGCGCCGGGAAAACGCTGCTTTTCGTCCATGGCTACGGCTGTGATCAGAACGTGTGGCACCAAGTCGCGAATGCCTTGGTCGCCGACCACGACATCGTCCTGTATGACTGCGCGGGCTGCGGTGCCGCTGACCCGACGCTGTACGACACCGTGCGCCACGCCACGCTCGATGGCCACGCGGACGACCTGATCGCCATCTGCGAAGCAGCGCAACTCGACCGCCCGGTTCTGGTCGCGCACTCCGTCGGCACGATGATCGGCGTGCTGGCCGCGCGCCGACGACCGGATCTCTTCGACTCACTGGTGCTGATCGCACCGTCGCCGTCGTACCTCAACCACGGTCCCTATGTCGGCGGTTTCGAGCGGGAGGACATCGACAGCCTGCTCGACACCCTGGAATCCAACCATTTCCGCTGGGCCCGCATGATGGCGCCGGTGATCATGGGCAACCCCGACAAGCCCGAGCTCGCCGGCGCGTTGGGCGACAGTTTCTGCCGCATGGAGAGCAGCGTTGCTCGCCATTTTGCGCGGGTGACCTTCCTGGCCGATCATCGCGCGGACCTTGACGGCATGCCCGTGCCGAGCCTGCTCATGCAGTGCAGCGACGATGCACTCGCCGCGCCAGCGGTCGGCGAGTACCTCGCCGCGCGCATGGCCGGCAGCCGCCTGGTGCATCTCGCCGCAACGGGTCACTGTCCCCACATGAGTGCCCCCGCAGAAGTGGTCGACATTCTGACCGACTTCCTGCGACAGCAGTCTTGAGTGCGGGAGCATCGGACGTCGTCCATGACCAAGAGCACCGCAGCCCCCCCTGCCATCGACGATGGCCCCGACACGCCGTGGGGCCTGCTCAGCACAGCCGTCGACGGCACGATCCTCGACGCCAGCCCGCGCTTCGCGTCATGGGCGGGTCGCACCCGCGATTCACTGTGCAGCGGCGTGAAATGGCAGCAGCTCCTGGCGCCAGCGAGCCGCATCCTCTACGAAACGCACTTCGTGCCACGGCTCGAAGCCCAAGGGGCGGTCAGCGAGATCTCGCTAGACCTGACGCGCCAGGACGGCACCCGCTTTCCCATTCTCGCGAGCGCCCTGCGACGCGCCGGCGGCGCCGGTGTCGTGATCGTCTCGATCACTGTCTTCGATGCCACGGAGACGCGCCGGTTCGAGAAAGTCTTGCGCGCGGCCCGGCGCGACGCCGAGGATGCGGCCGAGGCGTTGATACTGTCGCACAAGGCGCTGCGCGCTGAGCACGAACGGCTGCGCGTGCTGTTGCGATCCATCGCCGATGCAGTGATGACGACCGACGACCAGGGGCGGATCACCACATTCAATCCCAGTGCCGAAACAGTCACCGGTCTTTCTGCTGCGCAGGCGTTGGGGGCGCCGGTCGACTCCATCGGCCGGGTGTTCGAGGCCCAGTCGCGGCGACTCATCGACCTGCGCGTGCTCCAGCGTGAGGGGCAGAGCCAGAGCTTCTCCGATTTCCTGCTCGTTCGTGCCGATGGCACGGAGCGCTACATCGAAGGCACTGCGGCGCCCCTACGCGACGAAGCCAACGGCGGGGAAGGCGGCGTCTACGTCTGGCGCGACGTGACTCAAAGGCGCGCCGATGCCGCAGAACGCCAGTTTGAGGCGACCCACGACCCGCTGACGCGACTGCTCAACCGCCGCGAATTCGAACGCCTTATCAACTTCGAGTTGAGCCGCGCCAGTGGCACGCCTGACAAGCCCCACCTGCTGCTCCACATCGGACTGGACCAGTTCAAGATCGTCAACGACACCGCCGGTGCCACGGCTGGCGACGCGTTGCTGCTTGAGATCGCCGACCTGCTGCGTCAGAGCCTGCGCCAAGGTGACATGCTGGCGCGACTCGGTTCGGACGAGTTCGGCGTGCTGTTGCCCCGGTGCCCGGTCGGCGCAGGCACCACCCTGGCAGACAACCTGCGCCAACGCATTGAGGAGTTCCGCTTTTGCCACGGCGAGTCCTCGCACATGCTGACCGCGAGCATCGGCTTGGCGGTGCTTCCGGAGGGCAAAGGGTCGGCGGACGGCGCGCTGGCCAGTGCTGGCATGGCCTGTCAGGCAGCAAAAGAGGCCGGGCGCAACCGCGTGCACACCGTGCATGCCGGAGACGCGGAAATCCAGCGGCGCCGTGAAGAGATGGGCTGGGTCGCAAGAATCCGCGGCGACCTGAACGAAGATCGCTTCGAGCTGTTCTTCCAGTCCATCGTGCGGGTCGACGGCACCTTGGATGGGCCTCCGCACGGGGAGCTGCTGCTGCGCCTGCGCGACGACGAGGGACGGCTCGTGCCTCCTGGGGCATTCATCAGCGCGGCCGAGCGCTATCACCAGATGGGCCACATCGACCGATGGGTGGTGCTCAACGCCTTCAGCTGGTTGGACCGCCATGCGGGGGTGCAGGTCTCGATCAACCTGTCCGGGCAGTCCTTCGGCGACGCCGATTTCCTCACCTACGTCGTTGAACAGATGGCGGGACGTGCGCTCGACCCGGCGCGCGTGTGCTTCGAGATCACCGAGACCGCGGCCATCGCCGACCTGCCGGCCGCCCTGCGCTTCATCGCCTGCCTGCGGCAGCGCGGTTGCCTTTTTTCCCTGGACGATTTCGGCGCGGGCCTGTCGTCCTTTGGCTATCTGCGCTCGCTGCCGGTCGACTTCGTGAAGATCGACGGCAGTTTCGTCAAGACGATGGGGCAGGACCCGGTCAACCGGGAAATTGTGGAGTCGATCCATCGCGTCGCCAAGCTGTGCGGCCTGAAAACGGTGGCTGAATGGGTGGAGGACGCAGCCATCCTGGCGGCGCTGCGTCAGATCGGCGTCGACTATGCCCAGGGCTGGGGGGTCGGCAAGCCGGTGCCGCTTTCGGAGGTCGACGTGCGCCGACCAGCACGGGGCGACGCCGCAGGGCGAGATCTACCGGACTGTCTTGGCAGCCACTCAGGCTGAGTTCGACGCACAGCGAGCTTCGCCGCGCCATTCCCCTCCCGTCGGTAGAGCTCCAAGCGACTCTAAATCGCGGCGCTGCGGTTCGCCGGGGGAGCGCAAGTCCGAGGTGCACGATTCGCAGCCGTGTCATGCGACCAGCTAAGAATTGGAGCTCATAACCACACCCCCTTAGATCATGAAATACGCCCCGCGTTCGCCTGCCTCCAGCTTTTGCTTTCGGAATTTAGCTATTGCCGCAGGGGTCTCTGTCTTGTTATCAGCATGTGGAGGAGGTGAAAACGCACTGCCTAATGATGCCAACACTACCTCAAGTCAACCGATTGCACCCATTTCCACGCCGACTGGCTCGCCTGCCGCGCAGCCTTCGCAAACCATTGACATATCCGTCGTGGGATGGCCCGGACTCAGCGCATTGACATTGAAAGTGGACGGCGTTGTCTCTGCCCTTGACTCTTCAGGAAAGCTTTCCGTCAAAGCCAGCAGCGAGTTGACGTTCGAGGTGGCAGGAGTTGAATTGGCGAAAATTCGACCGAAGAAGAAGATTTCTATTTTTGATCTTCTCCCTGCGCATGATTGCACCAGCTCTGCCGAGCTTGGAAAGTTAACCAGTCTCCTGTTGTCGCTTGACGCAGACCAGGATCCGTCGAACGGCGTTCAGATTCCGGATGCCATATCGCAGGCTGCGTCTGGAACAAAGCTATCCATGCTTGGGGAAGATGATCTCGTCGCCTTGGAGAAACGCCTCGTCAATCGGAGCATGCCGATCAATGTGAGCTTGCGGGCTGCGAGCAAGTTGCTGGATCAGGAGACTTGGACAGAAGATGTGGCTCGGCGAACGCTGTTTAATAACGACATGTCGGTACTTCAGAGTTATCTCGATCGTGTCTTATCGGTTTTGACGAGCACGCCGGGCAACTTGGCCGGATTCGCCTACATCAGCAACGACGAAGCGGCAAAGATACCGGCAACCTTGAAAGGTCAGGGTTTGGCCTTCGACGAGGAAACTGCCGTTTTTTCCTGGCGCTACGGGTTGCAACGCACAAACACCGACTACAACGCCACGCTGACGCAAGCATTGGCGCTACCAACCGAGATCCAGGCTGAGTATGCGGCGAACGCCAGTGGCGTTCATATGGGGCACATCGGAGATATCGACATCCTCAAAGGCAAGCTTTATGCGCCGATAGAAGATGAAGATGACTCTTCCCAGCAATCTTATGTTGCCGTCTACGACGCGAAGACCCTGATTTACACAGGAATCAAATATGCTTTGCCGCGTGCCGAGCATGCGGATGGTGTTCCATGGATCGCAGTTGATGGCCCTCGTGGATTGGCTTACACAGTGACTTGGAGCACCTCAGCGGCGAGCAAGCTCAACGTATTTGATCTTGCGAATTTCAAACTGCTTCGGTCAGTCCCATTGGAGGTTTCCTTTGATGGAAAACGCGTTCAAGGTGCAAAGGTATTTAATGGAATGCTGTATGCCTCAGCAGATACGAAGGACTCGGTATCGGGGAGTACATTGAAGCGAAAACGAATCTACAAAGTCGACCCCAGAAGCGGCGCGGTAATGGAACTTCTTCACTATGATGAGCCGAACCGAACCGAAGGAGAGGGCCTCGCATTCAGTCCCGACGGCCGACTGCATTTGGCGGTTCTTGCGCCTTATACGACGCCGCTTTACGCCCAGTCCACGACCAATTCAAAGCCTTTCGATGACACCTACAGCATCGACGGCGACGACTGGAATCCTTCAGGTAGCCTGCGACATTTCAGCCGAACCTCGATTCCTCTGCGTGAGCAGCTTTGCTCGTTGTAAGAGGGGTTAACGGGGTTAGCGGGGCACGCTGAGTATCAGCGCCGTCCAGCACATCGGCGCGCATAGCCAAGCGTGGCGAGCGCCGCGATATGCCATCCTCACACCCGCGCACCAGCCAGTCATGCAAAACACCGCAAACCCGATGAACGACCGTACCGCCCCGCTCGACCAGACCGTTGACTCCGCCGAGCCATCCAGCATTCGCCGACGAGTGCTCGCGACGCTGGCCCTGTTGCCATTGACGGGCGTCGCAGCAGCCGTCGACCGACCGGCTACTGCGTCCGCCGCGGCCTTGCACGCCGCGGTCGATGGGCCGCAACGCAGCGCGGCCAACCGCGCACGCGACGGTGCACGCCATCCCTTCGAGACGCTGGAGTTCTTCGGCCTGCGCCCCGACTGGCAGGTGATCGAGATCGCGCCCGGCGGCGGCTGGTACACCGAGATCCTCGCGCCCTTCCTGAATCCGCACGGCCGGCTGTATGCAGCGCACTATCCCGCCGACGGTACGAGCGATCAGCGCCGCGCCCGCGCCGCATTCCGCGCCAAACTCGCGGCCGACCCGGTGACCTACAGCCGCGTGGTGCTCGGCACGTTGCCGGTCACGCGCTTCACGGACGTCCATCCACCGGGTGGTGCCGATGCCGTGCTCACCTTCCGCAACATCCACAACTGGATCGCAGACGGGCACTTCGACGAGACGCTGCGCGCCTTCTTCGACGTGCTCAAGCCCGGGGGCGTGCTGGGCGTGGAGGAGCACCGCGCGCCGCCCGGCACCTCGCTGGCACGCGTGATCGACAGCGGCTACGTTCCGCAGGACTTCGTCGTCGAACGCGCCCGCGCCGCCGGCTTCGTGTTCCAGGCCGCCAGCGAGGTCAATGCCAACCCGCGCGACACGCACGACCATGCGCAAGGCGTGTGGGCGCTGCCGCCCACGCTGCGAGGTGGCGAGGTCGACCGCGCGAAGTACGTGGCGATCGGCGAGTCGGACCGCATGACACTGCGCTTCGTGAAGCCCCTGTCGGCCGCTGCACCATCGCGCGCCACGCGTTGAACCGGAAGAGCTCATGCGTCTATCGACATTCCTTCAAACCGCTTTCGTGCTGATCTGCAGCACCGCGCACATCGCGTCGGTGCAGGCGCAGACCGCGGTCCCCAACTGGCCGACCCACCCCGTCCACATCACAGTGGCCAACACGCCCGGCAGCGCGCCCGATGTCTTGGCCCGTTATCTCGGGCCGCGCCTGTCCGATGTATGGCAACAGCCCGTCGTGATCGACAACCGTGCGGGGGCGGGCGGCATCGTCGCGGCGGAGGCGCTCGCGAAAGCGCCCGCGGACGGCTACAGCATGCTGGTGGGCGCCGATGGCCCGATCACGATCCTGCCCCAGCTGCTGCCTGGCCTGCCCTACGACGCGCGTGCCGACCTGGTGCCGGTCGTGTCGCTCGGAAAGATCGATTTCGTCCTGGTGGCCAACCCACGAACCGGATTCAAGACGCTGCGCGACTTCATCAACGCCGCGAAGCTCAAGCCGGGCCAATACAACTACGCATCGGCCGGCAACGGCAGCCCGCAGCAGTTCGGCATGGAGTTGCTCAAGCAGCGAGCCGGGATCCATGTCACCCACATCCCGTACCGCGGCGGCCCGCTGGGCATGCAGGACGTGATTGCCGGCCAGGTCGACGTGATGTTCATCGCCATCGGGCCCGCGCTGCCGCACATCCGCAGCGGCCGATTGGTCGCGCTGGCCGTCGGCGGTGAGGCGCGGCATCCGCTCCTGCCCGACGTACCCACCGTGGCCAACAGCTACGCGGGCTTCAAATCCGGCACCTGGTTCGGCCTCTTCGCGCCGGCGCGGACGCCACAGGCGGTCGTCGACGCGATCGGCGCGGCGGTGACGCCGATCGTGCGCAGCCCGGCGGTGCGCGCCGATCTCGCCGCGCAGGGCATCGAGAGCACGGGCGACACGCAGCGCGCCTTTTCTCTCCAGGTGGCAGCGGAGTACGAACGCTACGCGCAGCTCGTCAAGGTGAGCGGCATCAAGGCGGATTAGGTCAGACGAAGTGACAGGCGACCCATTGCGAGGCGACCGGCCGCAGCGCGGGCGCCTCCTGCCGGCACCGCTCTGCTGCCTGCGGGCAGCGTGGATGAAAGCGGCAGCCCACGGGCGGCTGCAGCGGATCGGGCAGGTCGCCCGCGAGCACCGTGCGAGCGCGATGCACCGTGCCCGGCTGCGTGCGCGGAATCGCGGACATGAGGGCGCGGGTGTAGGGATGCAGCGGCGCGCGCCACACCGCATCACGCGGTCCCTGCTCGACCACCAGGCCGGCGTACATCACGGCGATGCGGTCGGACATGTGCCGCACCACCGACAGGTCGTGCGAGATGAAGAGATAGGACACGCCGAACTCCTCGCGCAGCCCGAGCAGCAGGTTCAGCACCTGCGCGCGCACCGACACGTCGAGCGCAGACACGGCCTCATCGCAGACAATCAGCTCAGGACGCAGCATGAGCGCGCGCGCGATGCCGATGCGCTGTCGCTGCCCGCCTGAGAACTCGTGCGGGTAGCGCGTGGCCATCTCGGGCCGCAGGCCGACACGCGCCAGCGCCCAGGCCACGTGCTCGCGCCGTTCGGCCGCGGTGCCGCGCTGCTGCACCACCAACGGCTCCTCCAGCGCACGGCCGACATTGACGCGCGGATTGAGCGAGGCATAGGGGTCCTGGAACACCATCTGCAAGCGGCTGCGCACCGACTGCAAGGCCTTGCCTTCGCGCTTCGTCACGTCCTCACCGTCGAAGTCGATCCGACCCGCGGTCAGCGGCGTCAGGCGCAGCGCGACGCGTGCCACGGTCGATTTGCCGCAGCCGCTCTCGCCGACCAGGCCGAGCGTTTCGCCGCGCCCGACCTCGAGATCGACGCTGTCAAGCGCATGCACCATGCCGGCCTGGGTCGGGTAGTGCTTGACGGCCTTCTTGAGGCTCAACAGTGGAACACTCATGCGACCTCCCGCAGCAGTTCGCGCGGTTCGGCCGACGCGGCGGCATCCGACAGCGGCAAGAAGCATGCGACACGGTGCGCACCGCTGCCCACCGGAGCGAGCGCAGGCCGCATGCCGAGGCAGGTGGCGCGCGCCTGCGGGCAACGCGGCGCGAAGGCGCAGCCGGGCGGCATGTCGAGCAGCGAAGGCACAGTGCCCGCGATCTCGGGCAACCGACTGCCCGGCACCAGCTCGCCCAGCGCCATCGACGCGAGCAGGCCGGCCGTGTACGGATGGGCCGGCGCGTCGAACAACTGCGCCACAGTGCCCTGCTCCACCACCCGCCCGGCGTACATGACCGCGGCGCGGTCGGCCACTTCGGCCACCACGCCCAGGTCGTGCGTGATCAGCAGCAGGCCCATGCCGCGCTCGGCCTGCAGCTCCTGCAGCAGCTCGAGGATCTGGGCCTGCGTCGTGACGTCCAGCGCGGTGGTCGGCTCGTCGGCGATCAACAGGTCAGGTTCGCAGGCCAGCGCGATCGCGATGACCACGCGCTGCCGCATGCCGCCCGAGAGCTGATGCGGGAAGTCGTCCGCGCGGCGCCGCGCCATCGGGATGCCGACGCGGTCGAGCAGGTGCACCGCCTGGTTCCAGGCCGCGGCCCGGTCCACCGGGCGGTGCAGGCGGATCGCCTCGGCGATCTGGCTGCCGATGCTCAGCACCGGGTTGAGCGCCGACAGCGGTTCCTGGAAGATCATCGAGATGCGGTTGCCGCGCAGCGCGCGGATGCCGGCCTCGGGCAGCGTGACGAGGTCGGTGCCGTCGAAGACGATGCGACCGCCGGCGATGCGACCTTGCGTGCGCGGAATCAGCCGCAGGATCGAATACGCGGTGACGGACTTGCCGCTGCCGCTTTCACCGACCAGCGCGACCGTCTCGCCGCGGTCGACGCTCAGCGAGACGCCGTCCACCGCCTTCACCACGCCGGCGCGGGTGTCGAACCAGGTCTGGAGTTCATGGATTTCGAGCAGGGCCATGCGCCTACCTCCGCCGCAGATGCGGGTTCATGGCGTCGTTCAGGCCCTCGCCCAGCAGGTTGAAGGCCAGCACCGTGATGACGATCGCAAGACCGGGCAGGCCGCAGATGTACCAAGCGTCGGTGACCTGTTCGCGGCCGCTGCCGATGATGGTGCCCCAGCTCATCACGTTGGGGTCGCCCAGGCCGAGGAAGGCCAGCGCCGCTTCGGTCTGGATCGCATGCGCCACGGCCAGCGTCGACACCACGACCACCGGCGGCAACGCGTTCGGCAATATCTGCGTGAGGATCAGCCGCGCATGGCTCATGCCCGCCGTGCGCCCGGCCAGCACGAATTCGCGCTCGCGCAGCTGCAGGAACTGCGAGCGCACGAGCCGCGCGGTGGGCGGCCACGACACGATGCCGATGGCGAACACCACGGTCGCCACCGACGGCTTGAAGAGTGCCACCAGCACGACGGCCAGCACGAAGCTCGGCACGGTCTGGAACACCTCGATCACGCGCAGCAGCACCGCGTCGACCTGGCCCCGGTAGTAGCCTGCCAGCGCACCGATGGTGATGCCGACGAAGGCCGAAATGAAGGTGCTGACCAGGCCGATCAGCAGCGAAACGCCGGCGCCCGACACCAGGCCGGTCGCGAGGTCGCGGCCCATGAAGTCGGTGCCCAGCGGATGGGCGGCGTCTTGGCCGGGCCACAGCATCGGTGAACCGGCCATGTCCCACGGGTCGCCGGGAAAGAACCAGCGGCCCAGCGTCGCCGCCGCGACCACGAGCAGCATCAGCACCAGGCCCACCAGTGCCGGGCGGTTGCGTGCGACCTCGCGCGCGAAGCCCGCCGCACGCGCGAGGCGGCCGCCGTCGTAGCGGACGGGCGTCACGGCACCGTTCGTGCCGTTCACCAGGACCGGCTTCATGCGTGCGCTCCCGACGATGCGAGCTGCACGCGCGGGTCGAGCCAGGCGTAGAGCACGTCAACGAGGATGTTGATGAGCGTGACCAGGATCGAGCTCAGCAGCAGGATGCCCAGCAGCAGGTTGAAGTCGCGCGCCAGGATCGCCTCGAAGGCCAGGCGGCCGAGTCCGGGCCAGCTGAAGACCGACTCGACCAGCACCGCGCCGCTCAGCAGCGAGGCGATCTGGAAGCCCAGCATGGTCACCAGCGGCAGCAAGGCGTTGCGCAGCGTGTGCACGAGCGTGATGCGCGTCTCGCCGGCGCCCTTGGCGCGGGCGGTGCGGATGAAGTCGGCGCCGTACAGCTCCAGCATCGAGGTGCGCACCAGCTTGGCGTAGACCGCCAGGTAGAAGGTCGCGAGAGTGGTCGCCGGCAGCACCGCATGGCGTGCGACGTCGACCACCCAGGCGAAGCCGGTGTGGTTCGCGCTAATGTCCACCATGCCGCCCGAGGGCAGCCAGCCCAGCCGGGCCGAGAACAGCACGATCGCCATCAGCCCGAGCCAGAAGGTCGGCATCGCGTACGCGGCCAGCACGAACAGCGAGCTGAGGTTGTCGACCCAGGTGTGCACCTTCAGCGCCGACAGCACGCCCAGCGCCACGCCGAGCACCAGCGCGATGGCGATGGCCGCGACCATCAGCAGCAGCGTGGCCGGCAACCGGTCGATCACCAGGTCGAACACCGGCATGTTCTGGCGGAACGAGAAGCCGAGGTCGAGCGTCACGATGTTCCAGAGGTAGTGGCCGAGCTGCAGGTACAGCGGCTGATCGAGCCCAAAGCTCGCGCGCAGCTGCGCCATGTACTCCGGCGTGGCGGCACCGGCCTCGCCGGCCATCACGTCGACCACGTCGCCGGGCGCAACCTGCAGGATGAGGAAGTTGAGCAGCGCGATGCCGAACACCACCGGCAGCACCTGCAGCAGCCGCTTTTTCAGGAAGCCCCACAGCGGGGACGCGAGGCGGACGCTCATTTCTTGGCGTCGAGCCAGGCGTCGCCGTACGACGCGAAGAGGCCGTCGCCCTGCAGCACCTGCTTGTGCAGGCGCGCGGTCGACACCGTGACCCAGGTCTGCTCCACCAGGTCGAGCACCGGCAAGTCTTCCTGCACGATCTGCTGCCATTCCTTGATGAGCGCCTTGCGCTTGGCCACGTCGGCTTCGCCGCCGGCCGCCTCCATGATGCGGTCGAGTGCGGGATTCGAGTAGCCCGAGCCGTTGGTCCACGGCGACCCCTTGACGATATTCTTCGTCCAGAACAGCCGCTGCACGCCGAGCGTCGGATCGGGCAGACGGTGCAGGCTGGAGATCATCAGGTCGTAGTCCTGGTCGCTGAAGATGCGGCGCAGGTAGGTGGCGGTGTCCCCACCGCGCAGCTCCACGTCGACGCCCACGCGCGCCAGCGACTGCTTGATGAATTCGGCCGGCCGGGTGGCGGTGACGCCACCGCCGGCGTCGAAGTCCAGCGTGATCTTCAGTCGCTTGCCATCCTTGCCCGGCTTCAGTCCCGCCTCGTCCAACAGCGCCGCCGCCTTCTTCAGGTCGTAGGGGTACTGGCGGGTTTCCGGCGAGTAGTAGTTGACGACCGACGACGGCACCGGGCCGGTCGCCGCCTTGCCGTAGCCGAGGAACACCACCTTGAGCAGCGCGTTGCGATCGATCGCATGCGCAAAGGCCTGTCGAACGCGCTTGTCCGACAGCGCCGGCCGGCGCACGTTGAACTGGGTGAGGAAGATGGTCGCGAGGTAGCGGCCGTCGTCCAGGTTGATCGTGTACTTCGACTTGTCGCTGAACTTGTTCAGGTTCGACAGCGGGATGCTGGAACCGAGTGCGACGTCGAGCTCCCCGGCCTCCAGCGCCACGGTGCGCGCCGCGGCATCGGGGATGAATTTGAACACCACGCCGTCGAGGTAGGGCTGCTGCTCGCCGCCGGGGCCGCGGCCCCAGTAGTTCGGGTTGCGCTCCAGCCGCACATGGCTGCCCTTCACCCATTCCTTGAAGACGAAGGGGCCGGTGCCGATCGGCGCGTTGTTCGCCGGGTTCTTCAGCACGTCGGTGCCCTCGTAGAGGTGCTTCGGCAGGATCTGCGCACCGTAGGTGTTGATGTAGTTGAGCAAGTAAGGCGCGGGCGACGACAGGCGCACGATCACCGTGTGCGGGTCGGGCGTGTCGACCGCCGTCACGTTGGTGAACGCGGCGCGGCCGAAGGGATGCAGTGGCTTCCAGACCTCCAGCAGCGTGTACTTCACGTCGGCCGCGGAGAAGTCCTTGCCGTCGTGCCACTTCACGCCCTTGCGCAGGTGGAATGTCACGGTCAGCCCGTCGGGCGCGACCTCCCACGAGGTCGCAAGTTCGGGCACCGGCTGCAGCTTCAGGTCGTAGCTCACCAGCCCTTCGAGCACCTTGCTCGACACCTGGCCGATGTTCATCGTGGTGATGAAGGCCGAGGTCAGCAGCGTCGGCTCGGGCGAGACCGCGACGTTCAGGATGCCGCCGCGCACCGGCTTCGTGCCGGTCGTCTGTGCGAAGGCCGAGAGGGCAAACAGGCTGTCGGCCGTGGCGATGGCGCCGAGCGTGGCCGCGGAATGGATGAAGTGTCGTCGGTTCGAATGCATGAAGAGATCGGTCGCAGCAGGAAAGGTCGATGAAGGAATGGGAGGGAAGTCGGGCGCTGTCAATCGGCCGAGACGAGATAGGCATCGGCCAGCGAGGCGTAGAGCCCGTCGCCCTGTGCCCGCACCTTGCGGTAGCGGCTGCTCGAGACGGTGGTCCAGTCGAGTTCGATCAGGTCGAGGATCGGCACCTCTTCCTGCACGATGGCCTGCCATTCGTCGACGAGGCTGCGGCGCTTGGCCGGGTCCGGCTCGACGGCGGCCGCTTCCATCACCCGGTCGAGTTCGGGGTTGACATAGCCGGCGCCGTTGCTCCACGGCACGCCCTTGGCGATGTTCTTGCTCCAGTACCAGCGCTGCACGCCCAGGCTCGGGTCCGGCAGGTTGTGCAGGCTGGTGAGGAACAGGTCGTAGTCGGCATCGCCGAACACCCGGCGTATGTAGACGCCGGCGTCGGACGCGCGCAGTTCGAGCTCGACGCCCACGCGGCCGTAGTACTGCTTCATGAACTCGGCGGTCCGCGTGGCTTCGAGCGAGCCGCTGCCGTAGTCGAGCGTCAGCTTCAGCCGCTTGCCGTCGCCCTTGCGCGGAAAGCCGGCGGCCTCGAGCAGCGCTTCGGCCTGCTTCGGGTCATGCCTGTACTGGCGACCCTTGGCACTGTGGAAGGCCGGCACCGTCGACGGGATCGAACTGGTCGCCACCTTGCCGTAGCCGCCGAAGACCACGCGCAGCAGGGCGTCACGGTCCAGCGCATACATGAGCGCCTGCCGCACCCGCTTGTCGGCCAGCGCGGGTCGGCGCACATTGACCGTGACCAGCTGGATCGAGGCGAGGTAGCTGCCATCGGTCGTGTTGATGTTGAACTTCTTCTTGTCCGAGAACTGCTTGAGGTTCGACACCGGAATGTTCGAGGCCAGCGCCACCTGCACCTCGCCGCTGGCCAGCGCGACCGAGCGCGCAGCGGCGTCAGGGATGAACTTGAACACCACGCCGTCGAGGTACGGCAGCCCCGGGCGCCAATAGTCCGCATTGCGCTCCAGCGCAATGTGGCTGCCGCGGACCCACTCCTTGAAGCGGAACGGGCCGGTACCGATCGGCGCCGTGTTGGCCGGGTTCTTGAGCAGGTCGGTGTTTTCGTAGAGGTGCTTGGGAATGACCTGCGCACCATAGACGTTCAGGAAGCTCAACAGGTACGGCGTCGGGCGCGACAGCCGGAGGATGGCGGTGTGCGGATCGGGCGTGTCGACCGCCTGCACCGACGCGTAGGCCAGGCGCCCGCCCGGGTGGATCTTCTGCCACACATTGAGCAGCGAGAAGGCCACGTCGGCCGAGGTGAAGTCGTGCCCGTCGTGCCACTTCACGCCGCGGCGCAGCCGCAACGTAAGCGACAGGCCGTCCGGCGCGAACGCCCAGGACTCGGCCAGCTCGGGTTGCGGCTGCAGCTTGTCGTCGAACCACACGAGCCCCTCGCTGATCTTGCCCGCGATCATCGTGACCTGCATGGTCGTGAGAAAGGCGGCCGTGATGATCTGCGGCTCCGGCGCCAGCGAGACCACCAGCGTGCCGCCGCGTTGCGGTGTGTTGGACCGCTGCTGGGCGTGGGCCGTGCCGAGCATCGGCAGGGTGGCAGCGGCAACGCCGCCCTGCAGAAGCAGACGCCGATTCAATGAGGACACCATGGCGCTCGAAATCTCCGTGGACATGCTGAGCCCACCGGGACAGCGATCGAATGAAACCGCCAAAGATTAGAGGCAGAGGTCGCCATGCCCAAGCCAGAAAAACGAGGATCGTTATGCGTGCGCCATGGGAAAGCGAAAGCCGCATAAGCAAGCGCACGGACCGTCTTTGGCCGTTCACCTTTTATTAGATTGCGCTCGCTGCCGGCTCATCCGCAAGCGTTCGACCAATACCTACTTGACCTACTCAGCGGCGCGACGCTGAGCGGACCCTGGCAGCGGTACGGCGCAGGTCGGGGAGACCTCCGCCTAGGTATCTCGCTGTGTCTTCAGCCGGCAGGGTGTCCTTAGCGCGACCACTTTCGCTTAAGAAATCTCTTGATAAGAACCAACTGGCCAAAGCAACTAGGGAAAACACCCGAATACGCATTCACGAGTCAAATCATGGATGGCAATCATTCTCATATTTCATTTAGATCCATGTGATTTGACAATTCAGACACATGCAGGCGGCGTATCACATGCATGCTCGCCCGGTATCGAATCGAATGCCATGGAAAATCTATTTCTGGCGTCCTGTTAGGGTAAATTCATAAAAATATGATTGGCCCAAACATTCATGTCAATACAGTCAAATCAGAGTTACGCCAAATACCTCGGAAACAACGGAAATGAAATTCGCCAATATAAAACTTGGATTCAAGCTATCCATCGGCTTTGGCGTGATTCTCATGCTCCTATGCGCATTGGCTGCCGTTGGCGCGTACCAGACCTCTCGGATTAACGACAGGGTTCTGGATCTTGCCGATAATTGGCTTCCCAGTACCAAGACGTTGGGCGACCTTCGCAGCCAAGCCAATGCCGCACGTCGTGCGACGCTTCGTCATGTCCTGGAGTCGGAAAAAACGGGCAAGGAAGTTCAAGGCGCGGCCCGAAATGAGTTGGTTGACAAAAAAATTCCAGCAACTTTCGCTAGCTACGGGAAAATGGTGTCTTCGCCTGAAGAATCCAAACTATTCGAACAGATCAAAACACTGTGGGCGATCTATCTGGAAGATGACAATAAATTGCTCGCCTTGTCCGATTCGGGACCTTCAGGCTTCGACGAAGCGCGACGCCTGAGCACAGGCAGTTCAGCGATTGCGTTTTCCAAGGTACTCGAGGTCATCGAGAAAGATGTTCAACTCAACATGAATGGCGCAAATGCGAGCGGAGAAGCCGCGTCGGCAACCTACCAATCGGTGTTGCAGATCAATGCAGCGGCCGTGGTGCTGGCATTGATAGCGGGCATCACTCTGGGCATCGTCATCACGCGTTCGATCACGCGACCGCTAGGCGAAGCATTGAAATTTGCACAAACGGTGGCAAGCGGCGACCTGCGCTCGACCATCCCCACACCCACCCGCGACGAGACCGGGCAACTGCTCCAGGCGCTGGGCACGATGCAGGGGAACCTTGCGGCAGTCGTGAGCGAGGTGCGTACGGGCACGGACACCATCGCCACCGCTTCACGCCAGATCGCCGCGGGCAACCAAGATCTGTCGTCGCGAACGGAAGAGCAAGCCAGTTCGCTGGAGGAGACCGCCGCGTCGATGGAAGAACTGACATCGACCGTCAAACAGAATTCCGACAACGCCCGTCAGGCCAACCAGCTCGCCGTCTCCGCCTCTGGCATTGCGGTCAAGGGGGGCGATATCGTGGGCCAGGTAGTGGACACGATGGCTGCGATAGAGACCTCGTCCAAGAAGATCGTCGACATCATCTCGGTGATCGACGGCATTGCCTTCCAAACCAACATCCTGGCGCTGAACGCGGCAGTGGAAGCAGCGCGTGCGGGCGAGCAAGGGCGCGGCTTTGCGGTAGTTGCCGCCGAAGTGCGCAACCTTGCCCAACGCTCGGCCGCCGCAGCCAAGGAGATCAAGGGGTTGATCGACACATCGGTGGGGAATGTCAGCGCCGGCACCTCATTAGTGAGCGAGGCCGGCCGTACGATGGGTGACATCGTCGAGAGCGTCAAGCGCGTGACCGACATCGTGAGCGAGATCACCGCAGCCAGCCAAGAGCAGACCACCGGCATCGAGCAGATCAACCAGGCGATCACGCAGATGGACCAAGTCACCCAGCAGAACGCCGCACTGGTTGAGGAGGCAGCGGCGGCAGCCAGCTCGCTGCAGGAGCAGGCGCAGAGTTTGGTGAAAACGGTCAGCGTCTTCAAGCTGGAGGGAAATTCGGCCACAGTGCCGACACGCATCACCCAGGCCACGCCTCCCGTTGCAGCCAAGAACACGAAGCCAGCGAAGGTTTCAACGGAACTCAAGCAGCCTGCCCTTAACAAGCCCGCAGCGTCAGTGGCGGTCGCCAGCGCGGCATCGACCAACGAATGGGACGAGTTCTGATAGCGGGCGACCCCGACCTGCTCGTCGCGAGCAACTGGCCTTCGTGCGCGCACGGGGCTTGAGTCTGCGCCGTGCCTGCGAAGGGGCGATCCGCAGGGGCGCTTCGTCGGTGATCGCGGTAAGGCAAGTTCCGCGACGAGTGCCTGTCCATCGAGTGGTTTCGCTCGCGCCGCGAAGCCGCTGTTCTGATCAAAGCCTGGCGCTACAACGACGTACATCCCCACAGCAGCCTGCAATAGTCAACCCGAGTTCAAACTGGAGCTTCGCAAAGAACCGCAAGCCGCCGTCTTCTAGAAACAACTGTCTCGACTAGGGCCTGGCCACGCTAAAACGAGCCTGAGAAGCGGCACCGTCTTGCGGAGAGCGCACGATAAGTAACGGTCGTCGACGAGTAACCAGTCTTCACAAGCGATACGGTCCAACTGATGCCACGATGAGCACGCTCAGGTCGCCGACCTTGCCGCGCCGCCCTTCGGCCGCGTGACCTGGTCGAAGATCCGCAGGTAATTCCCGCCCGCGATCTTCGCGACCTCGGCGGCGCAGAAGTGCGTCAGCAGGTGGCCGATGAGTTCCGACCAGTCGGCACATGACGTCATCGTCGGCGGATGCATCGCTTCCATGTCGGTGCCGATCCCCACGTGGTCGATGCCGATGGTCTCCACAAGCCTGGCAAGGCCGTTGGCGTAGTCCGCGAGGGTGTCGAACGAATGGCCGTTCGCCCAGATGCCGACGACACCGCCGGTGTCGGCGACATGCCGCGCATGGTCGACGCCGATCCAGCGCGTCTCGGGCTTCAGCACACCCGTGGAAAAACCGGTGTGCGACAGCACCAGCGGCGTCGTGCTGACCTGGGCCACCTGCTTGACGGTCGGCAGTGTGGCGTGCGCCACGTGCAGCACCAGGCCGAGTTGGTTGCAGCGGCGCACGACGTCCAGGCCGAACGGCGTTGCGCCGCCATACAGCGGATGTTCGGTCTGGATGTCGCCCAGCGCGTTGTCGGCCCGGTAGTGCACCAGTTGCCAGTGGCGGATGCCGCGGTCGTAGGCCGTTTGCAGATGCTCGATGCGGCCTTCGAGGAAATCGCTGCCTTCCACCGCCAGGATGGCGCCGGGCATATTGCTTCTGGCTGTCATGGGCGAGCAGAATGCTGTCCGAGACGAGCGAGAGACACAGCGCCGACAGCTTGCCTTGCTTCATCGGCGTGGCGATGTCGCGCGCTACGGCGTTGCGGCCAAGGACGCCGCCGGCATGGCTGTGCATGTCAACGGACAGGACGGTGTCGAGCAGCGCTGAACCGCGCGCCCGGGCTTGCGCCGCAGTGTCGGCGGCCTGAGTGGCGCAGGCCGGCAGGCCGGACGCCATGACGCAGCCCGCGGAGACCTTCAAAAAGCGACGTCGCGACGAGTCCTCGCGTGCCGACGGATTTTGAAAAGACCGCACCATGTGTTTCGAGTCGTATGCTTGACGGCCCAAATGGTATCGAATGCCGCCAAGCGAGGTATTTCTCGATGGTGACGCTTCGGGACTGTTACAACCGCAAGCCACCAGCGATGAGCGCGAAGTTGCGAGACGTCGGAACAGGCGCTCGACTTCGTTGCGGCGCTTGCACATCGCTCGGTCGTACTCCCATGGCTCAACGCGCGTGCGCATCGGCGGCACGACTGGGATAAAGCCCAGATCGAGCGCAAGCTGCCGAGTCTCGTTGCCTTCATAGGCGCGATCTATGAGCAGATGCAGCGGTCGATTCGGCGCGCCCAAGCGCCTGGGCAACGCGCGGCCTTCGGGTGCATCGTGCGCCTGGCCCGGCGACAACGACAACGACAACGACAACGACAACGACAACGCTACGTCCGTGCGCGCGTCGGCGGCGAGAAGGTGGATCTTGGTATTCCATCCGCCGCGGGACTTGCCGATAGCTTGCGGGCCGTTTTTTTTGAGCGCCTGTGCCATCGGGATGCACCTTGACGCTGGTGCTGTCCAACGACACGGCTTTGATCTTGCTCTGCACCACTTGCGCGAGCTGTAGCTGCGCGAAGGCTGTGTCCAGGACGCCAGATTTAGCCCAGCGATTCATGCGCATGTAGATGGTATGCCAGTTGCCGCTTGGGCAGGCCTCGCCACTTGCACCCATGCTCGGCGACGTACAAGATGGCATTGAGTACCTGCAAGTTCGACAAGCTGACATTGCCTCGCTGAGTCGGCAAGCAGTCCTCGATCTGCTCAAACTGCGCTCGCGCAATCTCCATCACACGAGTGAGATGGATCACCGCATGAGCGGATCGATTTTCAGCCGCCATTTTTCGGCGTCTGTAGTCACCTCGCAGGCATTTTCAGGTTTCTCATGAACATCACCAAGCACACAAGTTGTTGATTTATCCGGATTCAATACATCACGAAACCTGACTCGATCCGCTACAAGATCGAGCTGATCCAGCACGCAGAAGGAGCAGCTGGCGGCGGCCTGCGCTTCCCTCTGCCCCCGCCTGCTTCAGCAGCCCAGCAGATCGGCCAGCGCGCCGATATCGCGTGCGTGCAGTGTGTTGCCCGGTCGAGGTGACACGTCCTTGGTTCGTGCCGGACCGAATTCGAGCGGCCGCTCGATGTAGCCTGTCTTCAGCCCGCAGCCGCGCGCGGCCGCCAGATCGTCGTGGTGCGCGGCCGCCAGCATGACCTGGCCGGGCGACACGTCGAACACCGCGGCCACGCCCAGGTAGGTGCGCGGGTCGGGTTTGTAGGCCTTGAAGACCTCCGCCGACAGGATGCAGTCCCAGGGCAGGCCCGCGTGCTTGGCCATGTCGGTGAGCAGGCCGATGTTGCCGTTCGACAGCGTGCAGATCGTGTACTTCGTCTTCAGCCGCGCCAGGCCCTCGGCCGCGTCGGGCCATGCAGGCAGGCGATGCCAGGCGCGATTGAGTTCGCGCTTTTGCACCGGGTCCAGGTGCGTGACGCCGAAGTCGCGCAGCACGCCTTCGAGGATGCCCAGGTGCAGTTCGTCGATCAGGGTGAAGCCGCCCTCGCCCGCGGCAATGCGTTCCATCACGCTGCGCATGGCCGGCTGGTAGCCGGCGCGCCAGGCGAGCGCGAACGCACCCCCCTCGATGCCCGGCAAGGTCCGTTCGACCTCGGCGGCGATGCCGCCATACCAGTCGACCACGGTGCCGAACACGTCGAAGGCGATGACCTTCAGTTCACTGGCCACGCCCACTGCGCCGGTCATTGCGTCGGTCATTGCCATGGCGTTCGGTAGAGCGGCCGTCAACGCGGGAGCTGCGTGGCCTCATGGGCCAGCTCTTCGATGCGCGCCCAGTCGCCGTTGCGGATCGCATCGGTCGGCACGATCCAGGAGCCACCGACGCAGGCAACGTTCGACAGCGCCAGGAACTCGGCCGCGTTGCCGGCGTGGATGCCCCCGGTCGGGCAGAAGGTCACGTCGCCGAAGGGGCCTTGCCAGGCCTTGAGCATCGGCAGGCCGCCAGCCTGCAGGGCCGGGAAGAACTTCAGCTGGGTGTAGCCGTCGGCCTGCGCCGTCATGATTTCGCTGCCGGTGGCCACGCCGGGCAGCAAAGGCAGGCCCAGTTCATGGCAGGCCTTGCCCACTGCGCTGGTGTAGCCAGGACTCACGCCGAAGCGGGCACCAGCGAGCGCCGAGGCCTGTGCGTCGGCCGCGCTGCGGATGGTGCCGGCACCGACCACGGCGTCGGGGACGTCGCGCGCGATCGCCTCGATGCATTGCAGCGCCTGCGGTGTGCGCAACGTCACTTCCAGCATGCGGATGCCGCCTGCGACGAGCGCACGCGCCAGCGGTACGGCATGGGCCACGTCGTTCAACACGATGACCGGTATGACCGGCGCGTCGCGCATCACTTCGAGTGCGGTGAGTGGGTGGGGGTTCACAGCCATGAGCAGGCTCCTTCTTCGGCGGTTAAAGCATTGCGGCGCATGCCGGCGAACAGTTCACGGCCCAGGCCGTGGCCGTCGGCCGCACGTTGTTCGTCGGGCATTGTCGCCGTCTCGCGCGCCGCCCACGCGTCGGCCGGCAGCAGCACGGTCAACGTGCCGGCGACGCCGTCCAGGCGGATCAGGTCGCCATCGCGCACCTTGGCCAAGGGCCCACCGGCCGCGGCTTCCGGCGACACATGGATGGCCGCCGGGATCTTGCCCGACGCGCCGCTCATGCGGCCGTCGGTGACCAGCGCCACGCGGAAGCCCTTGCCCTGCAGCACCGACAGCGGCGGTGTGAGCTTGTGCAGCTCGGGCATGCCGTTGGCCTGCGGCCCCTGCCAGCGCACCACGCAGACCACGTCGCGGTCGAGCTCGCCGGCGGCAAAGGCTTTCTGCAGCGCCGCCTGCGAATCGAACACACGGGCAGGCGCCTCGATCACGTGCCGGTCTTCGGGTACCGAGGAAATCTTGATCACGCTGCGGCCCAGGTTGCCCTGGAGCAGCCGCAGTCCGCCGGTGGCGCTGAAGGGCGCGGACACCGGACGCACGACGGCTTCGTTCTTCGACGGCCCGGCCGGCGTCCAGCGCAGCGCGCCTGCGTCCGCGGCATCTCCGGCCAGCGTCGGGACGCCTGCGAATTCCCGGATGCCGCCAGCGCGCACGGTCAGCACGTCCGCGTGCATCAGCCCGGCGTCCAACAGCTCGCCGATCACGAAACCCGGTCCGCCCGCGGCCTGGAATTCGTTCACATCGGCGCTGCCGTTCGGATACACCCGCGTGAGCAGCGGAATGACGTCGGACAGCGCAGAAAAATCGTCCCAGTCGATCACGATGCCGGCGGCGCGCGCCACGGCCACCCAGTGGATCAGGTGGTTGGTGGAGCCACCCGTGGCCAACAGCGCCGCCATGGCGTTGACGATCGCCCGTTCGTCGACCAGCTGGCCGATCGGCGGGCAGCGGTAGGCAACGTCGCTGGCGCGGCCGAGCACGGTGCGCACGGCCTCGCGCGTGAGCGCCTCGCGCATCGTGTCCCCGGGCTGGATGAAGGCCGTGCCCGGCACATGCAGGCCCATGGCTTCCAGCAGCATCTGGTTGCTGTTGGCCGTGCCATAGAAAGTGCAGGTGCCCACCGTGTGGTAGGCCGCCATCTCGGCATCCATCAGGCCCTGGCGGCCCACCAGGCCCTGGGCAGCCTGCTCGCGCACCTTGGACTTGGCGTTGTTCGACAGGCCCGAAGGCATCGGCCCGGCCGGCACGAAAACGGTCGGCAGGTGGCCGAAATGCAGCGCGCCGATCAGGAGGCCGGGGACGATCTTGTCGCACACGCCCAGCAGCAGCGCCGCATCGAACATGTCGTGCGTGAGCGCCACCGCCGTGCCCATGGCGATCACGTCGCGGCTGAACAGGCTCAGCTCCATGCCGGGCGTGCCCTGCGTGACGCCGTCGCACATCGCAGGCACGCCGCCAGCCACCTGCGCGGTGGCACCCAGGCGCCGCGCCTCCTGCTTGATGAGGTCGGGGTAGCCCTGGTAGGGCGCATGGGCCGACAGCATGTCGTTGTAGGCCGTGACGATGCCGATGTTGGGCGCGCGCTCGGCCACGATGCGCAGCTTGTCGTTGACCGGCGCGCCGGCCACCGCGTGCGCCACGTTGGCGCAGCCCAGCCGGTCGGAGCCGCGCTCGCGGCCCCCGATGTCGGCCACGCGGCGCAGGTAGGCGTCGCGGGTCGGGCGACTGCGTTCGCGGATGCGTTCGGTGACCTGGGCGACCGTGGAATGTGTGTTTTTCATCGTGTGGTGGAAGGACGGCGCGCGAACACGCGTCGTGGAAATATTACTCCGCGCCTCGGTCGGCGCAGCGTGCGTCATCACCCAGCCAGTGCCGCACCTCGGCCGTCAGCCGGTCGATGGGCGCAACCGCCTGCACGGTGACCACACCCTCTTCGCCGGTGGGCGACTCGAGGGTGGCGAACTGGTTGGCCACCAGGCTGCCAGGGAAGATGTGCGCCCCCGCGCGCGCCTCGACGCGCGCCTGCGCCTCGTCGCGCGAGATTTCCATGAACGCGAAGCGCAAACCGGGCACCGCCGCGCGCAGCCGATCGCGGTACGCACGCTTGAGCGACGAGCAGGTAAGCACGGCGCCCGCCGGACGTGCGGCGAGTTCGTCGCCCAAGCGCGCGAGCCAACCGGCGCGGTCGTCGTCGGTCAGCGGTGTGCCCGCGCGCATCTTGGCGATGTTGGCCTCTGGATGGAAATCATCGCCCTCGATGAGCGGGAGCCCCAGATCGACGGCCAAAGCCTGGCCAAGGCTGGACTTGCCGCAGCCTGAAACACCCATGACCACCAACCAGATCGATTGCATTGACTGCCTTCTTAGGATAACGCTGTCCCATTACGCCAAAAGGTTGTTATTCACAATCGACATTTGCCATACATCGAGATATGGCGCCAATATCATTTGGATAGCGCAATCCTAAGCGATACTGATCTGCAGAGCCCGACGGGTTACAGCTGGTTTCAGTTCAACGACACGCCATCCGCATGACCGAACGCCTTCCGACCCGGCGCAGCAGTGGCCGCGTGACCTTGCAGCACGTGGCAGATGCCGCCGGCGTCAGTCCCATCACTGTCTCGCGCGCACTGAGGGGCGAGCGTGCGGTCGCGCCCGCGCTGGCCGAGCGGGCCCGTGCCGCCGCCGCAGCACTGGGCTATGTGCCCGACCCGGCTGCGCGCGCCCTGGCCTCGCACCGCAGCACGCAGGTCGCCGTGCTGATTCCGCTGCTCTCGAACATGCTCTTCGTCGACTTGCTGGATGCCGTGCAGCGTACGCTGCGACCGGCCGGGTACCAGACACTGATCGGCATCACCCACTACGACCCGCATGAAGAAGAGCAACTGCTGCGCGAACAGCTCGCGCACCGGCCGGCCGGGCTGCTCGTGACGGGTTTCGAGCGCAGCGAGGAAACCCGCGCGCTGATTGCTGGCAGCGGCGTGCCGTGCGTGCACCTCATGGAGACCAGCCGGGCACCGGGCGTGCATTGCGTGGGCTTTTCCCAGCATGCCGCCGGACGCGCGATGACGGAACACCTGATCGCGCGGGGTGCCCGGCGCATCGCCTTCGCTGCCGCGCAGCTGGACGAACGCACGCTGCAGCGCGCCGAGGGATATCGCAGCGCCCTGCGCGATGCAGGCTGCTACGACCCGGCGCTGGAATGGCTGCGTCCGGAACCCTCGTCGATCGCGCTGGGGGCGTCGATGTTCGAGCGGATCATGGCGGCCGATGCGCCGGATGCGGTGTTCTTCTGCAACGACGACCTGGCGCAAGGTGCATTGCTGGCCGCGTTGCGCCTGGGCATCCAGGTACCGCGCCAAGTGGCCGTCGCGGGTTTCAACGACCTGCCCGGCAGCGACCAGATGCTGCCGACGCTCACCAGCGTGGCCACGCCGCGCGCCGAAGTCGGCGTTGCCGCAGCGCGCATGCTGCTCGCGCTGATGCGGGGCGAACCGGTGGCAGCCGCAAGTGTGGCGCTGCCCTGGCACCTCGCTTTGCGCGAGAGTGCCTGAAACAACTTCAGCGCAGAGCGGTTCAGTCGATCAGCTTGACTTCGACACGGCGGGCTTCGGCCTCGTTGCCCGAGCCCGTGGTCACCGCCGGCTTCTCCAGCGTCACCTTGGCGGCAGGAACCCCCAGGCCGACCAGCACGTCCTGCACGGTTTGCGCGCGCAACTTGGCGAGCGCGTCGTTGGCTGCCGCATCGCCCGTGGTGTCGTGGAAGCCTGAAACCACGGCCTTGCGGCCTTCTTCCACGCCCTTGATGACGATGGCGAGCGCTTCGGCCGCGCCCGGCGCGAGGTCGGCGCTGCCGGTCGCGAAGTAGAAGTTCACGATGCCGTCCTTGACCGCGATGCTCGCGCCCTCGGGCACGACCACGGTCACCGTCTCGGTCGTCACCTCCAGGGCCGTCGTGGCGGGTGGCGGTTCGTCGCCTGGCGGCACGATCTCCACGACCTTGGCCTGCGGGGCGTGAACCATGCCGTACTTGTAGACCGCCACGCCGACCACAGTGAAGACGACCAGCGCAATCAGCGCGAAAAGAAACCCGAGGGCAAAGCGTTGCTGACTGTCTTCATCTTGGCTGGACGACATCCGGTGTTCTCCGAAGGAAAGGGGACGGTAAATAATGGGGGTGTGAACCATGAGTCTCAAATTGTAGGTGGCAGGGGGATGTCCCCCGACGGCACAGTTCCTCAGTATGGGCCTGAATCTTTTCCGGTGCCACTGCGCGATCCTGCACCGATGCTCGATCGCACCATCGAGGAATGGGGCGGGCATGACGACCTCTGGCTGTTCGGTTACGGCTCGCTGATCTGGCGGCCGGACTTCGACTTTGCCGAACGCCGGGCCGCGCGCGTGCATGGCTGGCACCGGGCGCTGAAGATGTGGAGCCGGGTCAATCGCGGGACCGTGCAGAACCCGGGGTTGGTGTTCGGCCTGCTCTCGGGCGGCAGTTGCCAGGGTGTGGTCTTTCGAATTCCTGCGGCCGCTGCGCTGGAAGCGCTGGGCCGGCTCTGGCTGCGCGAAATGCCCACTGGCATCTACGACCCCCGCTGGCTCGACTGCGTGACGCCCGGCGGCCGGGTGCGGGCACTGGCCTTCACGCTGTCACGACGCAGCCCCAATTTCACGGGAGACTTGCCCGATGCCCGCTACCGCGAAATCTTTCAGAGCGCTGCAGGGCGTTACGGCACCTCGCTGGACTACGCCGTTCAGACACTGCAGGAATTGCAGCGCCACGCCATCCAGGACCGGGCGCTGGCGCGCCTCGTGCGCCTGGCGACCGCCGACCTGTCGGCGAAAGCCGATTGCGGCCAGGCGCCCGACCCGCTATACCTGAGCACTGCGCCGGCGGCCATGCCGCCATCCCGAAAACTGGAGAAACCATGAACCAACGCTTCGTCCGCCCTGCCCGATCTTCCCTGCCTGGCCTCACGGTCCTGGCCGCCGCCCTGCTCGCTGGCTGTGCCGGCATGGGGGGCGGGGCCCCCGGTGCGGTCGCCGACCTGGCGCCGACTGCTGCGATATCGCCGAACCCCACCATGGGCAAGGTCAATTTCACCGCGCTCGAACATGGCGTGCGCGTCGCCGGCGAAGTGCGTGGACTGCCGCCGGGTACGGAGCACGGTTTCCACATCCATGAGAAGGGCAACTGCGCCGACAACGCGATGGCGTCGGGTGGTCACTTCAATCCGGCAGGCGGCGTGCACGGAAAGTTCGCCGCGCCCGGCAGCCACGCGGGTGAACTCCCGAGCCTGGTGGCCGACAGCAGCGGCGTGGCGCGCTTCAGCGTCGACGTGCATTCGATCTCGCTCAACGAAACGGCTGACAACAACGTGATCGGCCGCGCACTCGTCGTGCACAAGGACCCGGACGACTACACGACGCAGCCGGCGGGCAACTCGGGCGCGCGCGTGGCCTGCGCCATCATCACGAAGCGCTGAGGTACAGCGCCTCGGCACGTGCGAGGTCGTCGAGCGTATCGATGTCGGTGACCACGCCGATGTCATCGACCGCCAGGTCGACCACCTCGCCGGCCGCGCGCAGGGCCCGCAGCACAGGTGCCGCACCCTGGCTGCCGGAGAGCGAGGCCAACGCAGTGCCGCAGCGCGCGGCGAACCCCACGGGGTGACCACGTTGGCGGCCGTACGCCGGCTGCACAGCCCCCGGCGCGTCGCAAAGCGCAGCCGCCACGGCGCGCAGTGTGTCCGCCGTCACCAGAGGCAGATCGGCCGGAAGCACCAGCCAGCCCGCGGCGCCGGGCACCGCACGCACCGCCGCGGCAATCGAATCCCCCATGCCCGGATGGCCGGCATCTTCCAGGTGCCAGGGCAGGCCGCTTGCGTACACGGCCTGCAGCGTGTGCTGGAGCACCGGCGTGCCCGCCAGCAGGGCCTGCAGCTTGTGCACGCGTCCGCCCGAGGCGGCAAAACGCTCGCCACGGCCGGATGCCAGGACGATCACGGTGGGAAGTTGGGCATCGCTCATGGACACCAGTATCCCGCCATCGCCGACACGATGCGTTGCGCCGACAATCGGTGCCATGACCTCTCCCAACGAATCCCTGGCCGCGCTGCGAAAAAGCTACGAGCGCGCCGAGCTTGACGAGACCCGCAGCGCGGCCGAGCCCCTGCGGCAGTTCGAGCACTGGTTCAACGAAGCCGTCGAAGGCCAGATTCCCGAACCCAATGCCATGACGCTGGCCACCGTAGGCAGCGACCTGCGCCCGTCGACGCGCATCGTGCTGATCAAGGGCTACGACGCGCGCGGCATCGTCTGGTACACCAATTACGAGAGCCGCAAGGGCCAGGAAATCGCGGGCAACCCCTACGCGGCGCTGCAATTCCACTGGGTCGAACTCGAACGCGTGGTGCGCATCGAGGGCCGCGTGGAGAAAGTCGATGCCGCCGAGAGCGACGCTTACTTCGCAAGCCGGCCGCTCGACTCGCGCCTGGGCGCCTGGGCCAGCCCGCAGAGCCAGGTGATCGCCGGGCGCGACGTGCTGGTGAAGAACGCGGCGTTGGCGGCGGCACGCCATCTGCTGTCGCCGCCGCGGCCGCCGCACTGGGGCGGCTTTCGCCTGGTGCCCACGCAATGGGAGTTCTGGCAGGGCCGAAAGAGCCGCCTGCACGACCGCCTGCGCTATCGCCAGGAGGGCGGCGGCTGGGTGCGCGAACGCCTCGCGCCCTGATTTCGCCGCCCGACCGAGGGCATGCCCGGAGCGCGAGGAGTGAACAGCTTTCTAGAATGAGGGCATTCCTACGACAAGAACAGCCCCACCCGTGTCCGATCGCCTTCCCGTCCTGCCCCAATACCTCCTTCCCAAGCAGGCGCTGACCTCGTTCGCCGGCTGGGTGGCCGACAAGGAACGCGGCGGTGTCACAACGTGGATCATTCGCCGCTTCGTCGACAAGTACCAGGTCAACATGGCCGAGGCGCTCGACAGCGACATCGCCAGCTACGCGAGCTTCAACGATTTCTTCACCCGCGCCTTGAAGCCGGGCGCGCGGCCCATTGCCGATGCCCCACTGGTGTCGCCGGTCGACGGTGCCATCAGCCAGTTCGGTGCGATCGAGGGCGACCAGATCTTCCAGGCCAAAGGGCACAGCTACAGCACCACGGCGCTGGTCGGCGGCGATGCCGCGCTGGCCGCACAGTTCGCGCACGGCAGCTTCGCGACGCTCTACCTGAGTCCGCGCGACTACCACCGTATCCACATGCCGTGCGACGGCCGCCTGCGGCGCATGATCTACGTGCCGGGCGACCTGTTCTCGGTCAATCCAACCACGGCACGCGGCGTGCCCGGCCTCTTCGCGCGCAACGAACGTGTGGTGTGCGTGTTCGAGTCGGCGCAAGGCCCGTTCGTGCTGGTGCTGGTGGGTGCCACCATCGTGGGCAGCATGGCGACGGTGTGGCATGGCGTGGTGAACCCACCGCGTGGCGGCCAGGTGCGCCAATGGCGCTACGATGACCAGACCATCGCGCTGCGCAAGGGCGATGAAATGGGCCGCTTCCTGCTGGGCTCGACCGTGGTGATGCTGTTCCCACCGCCCCGGCTGACTTTTCCATCCGACTGGGCGCCGACGCGCGCCGTGCGCCTTGGCGAGGCCATGGCCACTGTGTAAGCCTTTGCTTCTGCAGGCCGCATCCAGCGGGCGGCATCAGCTATTAAACTTGTAGCACTTCGTGTTGTGGGCTATAGTCGCCGGCCGGCCGGGCTGCGGCCGGAATCGATCAAGAGAATGCGGGTGCGAATCGCCCGCCATGCCCTGAGCAGAGGATGCCGATGAGTACCAAGGAAAACGCAGCCATCAGCCAGCTGCTCGCGCTGCTGGAGGCGCGTTACGCATTGCGCGTGCTCTGGGCGCTGCGTGACGGCCATGCGCAGACCTTCCGGCTGCTGCAGGACAGCGTGGGCGGCATCACGCCCAACACGCTCAATACCCGCCTCAAGGAATTGCGCGAAGCCGGGCTGATCTGCCATGGTGGCGACGGCTACAGCCTCACGCTCGCAGGACAGGACCTGCTCAAGCGCCTGTCCGACCTGCAGGCCTTCGCCGGCAAGTGGCAGACGAGCCAGGCCCGCAAGGCGACCGCGCCGGCACCAGGGGTGACGGCCGTGGCGTCGCCGATCGTGACGTCACCTGCGGGCGGTTGACCGAGGGGCTGCGCAGGCGCCTACAGACAGGAATCAAGGCATCGTCGAACTGCCTTAGACGTTTGATTCATTTGGAATCAACAAAACGGTTGTTCGTTCGACAGGCGCGGCATTTGACAATGGCCCACCGCGTCGACGATGGCGCTCGTTTCCTGTGTAGGCACCATGAATTTCCAACAGCTGCGCTCAGTGCGCGAAGCCGTGCGCAGCGGCTTCAACCTGACCGAAGCCGCACTCGCACTCCACACCTCCCAACCTGGCGTCAGCCGTCAGATCCGTGAACTCGAAGAGGAGCTGGGCATCGAGCTCTTCGCCCGCGCCGGCAAGCGTTTGACTGGCCTGACGCAGCCGGGCCAGCACATGCTGCCGATCATCGAACGCATGCTCATGGAGAGCAGCAACCTCCGGCAGGCAGGGCAGGAATACCTGGCGCAGCAAAACGGCCTGCTGTCGGTGGCCGCCACGCATTCGCAAGCGCGCTACGCGATGCCGGTGGCGGTGCAGGACTTCCGGGGTTCGTTTCCTCACGTGCGGCTCAGCCTGCACCAGGGCTCGCCCAAGCAGATCGCGCAGATGCTCATCGACGGCGAGGCCGACGTCGGCATTGCGACCGAGGCGCTGGGCGACTACCCGCAGCTCATCGCGCTGCCGTGCTACCGCTGGACGCATTCGATCGTCGTACCACCGGGGCATCCACTGCTCGACGCGCCGCTCACGCTGGCATCGCTCAACCGGTTCCCGCTGATCACCTACGACAACGGCTTCACGGGCCGCACCCGCATCGACGAGGCCTTTGCCAGCCAGGGGCTCACGCCCGGCATCGTGCTCACCGCCATGGATGCCGACGTCATCAAGACCTATGTCCAGCTGGGAATGGGCGTGGGCATCGTGGCCGGCATCGCCTACGAAACCGAGCGCGACACCGAACTGCGCGCACTGGAGGCCGGACACCTGTTCGGCATCAACCTGACCAAGCTCGCCGTGTTGCGCGGCAGCTACCTGCGCAGCTACGTGTACGCGTTCATCGAGGCCTTTGCGCCGACGCTCACTCGCGCAGTCGTCGACCAAGCGCTGCGCAACGAGGGCACCTCGGTCGCGAGCGCTGACACAGACACTGAGTTGCAGTCACAAGACCTGCGCAACGCCACCCGCCACGCCGCGGCGCTGCCCGCCGCCTGATTTCTCGCACCGCCCTTTTTCATGACCGCATCCCACCCCACCTTCGACCTGCTCGCCGCCCGGTTTCGCCCGATCTTTGCACGCATCGCGCAGCACAGCGTGCAACGCGAGCGCGAGCGTGAACTCGCCCATGACGCCGTGCGCTGGCTCGCAGAAGCGCGGTTCGGCGCACTGCGCGTACCGCTCGCCTCCGGCGGGCTCGGCGCCTCGGTCGAGCAGCTGTTCGACCTTCTCATCGAGCTCGGCGAGGCCGACTCCAACCTGCCCCAGATCCTGCGCGCGCATTTCGGCTTCATCGAACGCCTGTTCGCCGAAGTCGATCCCGCCCTGCACGGCCCGTGGCTGCGGCTCGCTGCCGATGGCGCCATCTTCGGCAATGCCACGACCGAGCTCGGCGAAGCGGCATTGGGCACCCTGCAGACACGCCTCTACCGCGAAGGCGACGCCTGGTACCTGGACGGCGACAAGTACTACAGCACGGGCACGCTCTACGCCGACTGGGTCGCCGTCGCGGCACAGCGCGAAGGCGCCGACGGCAGCAGCGAGCGCGTCATGGTGGTGCTGCCGACCGATGCACCCGGTGTGGAGCGCATCGACGACTGGCGCGGCTTCGGCCAGCGCCTGAGCGCGTCGGGCACGACCCGGTTTCGCAACGTCGAGGTGCAGGCCCACCAGGTGCTGCACAGCCCACGCAGCGGCCCCACGCCGATGACGGCGTTCTTCCAGCTGGTGCACCTCGCGACGCTGGCGGGCATCGCGCGCGCGATCGAGCGGGACACGGTGGCCTTCGTGCAGCGGCGCAAACGCATCTACAGCAATGGCAGCGGCGTTTCACCAGCGCAGGATCCGCTGGTGCAGCAGGTGGTCGGCCAACTGGCGAGCACTGCCTTCGTCACGGCATCGGCGGTGCAGGCCGTCGCGCGCGGGCTGGGGGACGTCGACCGGCTGCGCCAGCGCGCAGAACCGGTGCCCGACAGCCTGCTGGTCGACGTCGAGCTGCGCATGGCCAAGGCACAGGTCGGCATTGCCGAGCAGGTGCTGGCCGCCGCCGGGCGGCTCTTCGATGTCGGCGGCGCGTCGGCGCTGCAGGATGACCTGCGGCTGGACCGCCACTGGCGCAACGCGCGCACGCTGGCGTCGCACAACCCGACCCTCTACAAGGCACGCGCCGTGGGCGACCACGCCCTCAACGGGCACCAGCCGACCTTCTACTGGTCAGTGGGCACCGCGAGCAGTTGACCCCGATCGATCTGCTGCGGGTGCTGGCGTGGCTTGACGGCCCCTCACGGGGCCGTTTCCATTTTCAGCGTGCCAGCAGCTGGTTGAGCTTCTGCTGCGCGAACTCCTCGTTCGTCGTGCCGTCCGCGGCCTTGGCGCCCCAGAAATCGGCATTCCACTTGATCGCCTTCTTCTCGACTTCCGGGCTGTTGGTC
Source organism: Variovorax ginsengisoli (assembly GCF_030811835.1). Taxonomy (GTDB): domain Bacteria; phylum Pseudomonadota; class Gammaproteobacteria; order Burkholderiales; family Burkholderiaceae_C; genus Variovorax; species Variovorax ginsengisoli_C. The sequence continues at coordinate 391,184 of NZ_JAUSRO010000004.1, forward strand.
CAGTAGTCGCGCAGCTTCGGATCGGCCGCAGCGTAGACGCGCGAGGATGGCAGCGCCACGCTGGTGGCTTCGGCCACGCGTGCAGCACGCTGGGCGTCCAGGCGGTACGACAGCAGCTGCAGGACGGCCTCGGGATGCGGCGCATTCTTCGGGATCGAGAAGAAGTCGTAGTAGGTGAAGGCCTGGTCCCAGGTCAGTTCCAGCGGCGCGTTGGCGTCTTCCTTCTTCAGCCTTGCGACGGGACCGCTGTACGACAGGCAGGCCGAGGCCTCGCCGTCGAGCAGCAGCTGCGGCGCCTGCGAGTTGGTCAGCCACCACTTCACCACATGCGGCTTGATCTGCGCAATCTTGCGCAAGGCGCGGTCGAAATCGACCGGATAGAGCTTGTCGGGTGCGACCCCGTCGGCCAGCAGCGCCGACTCGAACACGAAGCGCGACCACTGCGGCAGGCAGCGCTTGCCGGGAAAGTCCTTCACGTTCCAGAAGTCGGCCCAGGTCCTGGGGTACCTCTTGGACGGGAACGCGTCCTTGTTATAGACCAGTGCCACGCCGATCACCTGCAGCGCCACCCCCTTGGGACGCACCGCTTCCTTGGGCAGCGACGCGACGGTCTTCTGCGCTTCGGGCGAGAGCCTGGCGTAGTCGATCTCGGCCAGGTAGGGGTCAAGCAACCGCACCTCCTGGTCGAAGATGAAGCCCAGGTCCCATTCGGTGCGCCTGGCTTCCACCTGCGCCTTGATGCGCGGGCCGCCGCGGGCCTCTTGCACCGTGAGCACCTGGATGCCCGTTTCCTTGGTGAAGGGGTCGTACACCAGCCGGCGCAGCGCCTCGCCGTAGGTGCCACCCGGGTCCTGGATCACGACTTCCTTGGGCTGGCTCCAGACGCTGCCGGCGCCGCAAAGCGAACCCAGCGCAAGGGCAATGGACAGCAGCGTCTTCATGGGGCGACGGCGGGATGCCGCGGCGCGATTCTTCTTCATGGAATTCCTTCTGTGGAAACGGGGAAACAAGGGATGGATCAATGAGGCGTGCGGCGCGCGGACCAGGCCGCGCGCGCCAAGAAGAGGCCCACGAGGATCAGCGCCACCTCGAAGGTGGCGACCACTGCGGGCACGGGGTCGAGCTTGTAGTTGACGTTGCCCCACAGCCGCAGCGGCAGCGTGGTCATGCGCGAACCGCTCAGAAACATCGCGAACACGAGGTCGTCGAAGGAATGCAGGAAAGCGAAGAAGGCCGCCGCGGCCATGCTTGGCCCGATGGCCGGCAGCGTGACGAAGCGGAACACCCGCAGCGGCGATGCGCCATGCACGGCGGCCGCCTGCTCCTGACGCACGTCCACCGACTGCAGCGCGGCCGCGACGATCACCAGCACCAGCGGGATGCCGCCGATGGCATGCGCGGCAGCCAGGCCCCAGACCCCGCCGACCAGATCGGCCCGCAGGAACAGGCTGTAGAGCGACAGGCCGAGCACCACGCCGGGCACGATCAGCGGGCTCACGAGAAAGGTCATCCACGCCGACTTGCCGGGCAGCGACGAACGCACGAGCCCCAGTGCGGCGGTGGTGCCCAGCAGCACCGAGATCAGCGTGGCCAGCACCGCCACCTGGGCGGACGTCATCAATGACGCGAGCCACACCGGATCGGCCAGGAACTTGACGTACCAGCGCAGCGAATACGACGGCGGCGGAAAGCTCATGTAGACCGCGTTGCTGAAGGAAATCAGCGCGCCCACACCGATGGGCAGCAACAGCGTGAGCAGCGCAAAGGCTGCCAGCGCGCGCGACACGAGGCGTGCGGGCAAGGCCGGGATGCGGCCGAGTGCGCGCAACAGCGGCCAGCCCAGTGCGTCCGCCAGCCGCGCGGCCAGCGCCGCGCGCCACCTTGCCGCGCGCGACGGTGGCCGCACCTCGCGCGCGCCCACCGGCGTGGCGCGCTGGCCACCCCAGATGAACTCGAAACCCAGGAAGCGACCCGCCACCCCCACGACGGCCAACGTCACGGCCAGCAGCACGGCGGCCAGGGCCTGCAGAAAACCGCCACTCGCCAAAAAGTCGGCCTGCTGCGTGATGTGCATGGCGAACATCTGGTCGCCCGGTCCGCCCAGCAGCGAGGGCGTGATGAAGAATCCCAGCGCGGAAATGAACACGAGCAGCAGGCCGGCCAGCAAGCCCGGCAGCGTCAGCGGAAAGACGACGCGCCAGAACGCCGCGAGCGGCCCGGCGCCGCTGGCCGCGGCGGCGCGCTGCACCAGAGGGTCCAACCGGGCCAGGCTGCCCAGCACGGTGAGCACCATCAGCGGCAGCAGCACGGCGCTGATGGAGATCAGCACCGAGGCGCGGTTGAAGATCAGCGGCAGCGGCGCGTCGATCAGGCCCACGCCGAGCAGCAGTTTGTTGATGGGGCCGTTGCGGCCCAGCAGCACCATCCAGGAGTAGGTCCGGATCAGCACCGAAATGAAGTACGGCAGCACGATGGCCGCCAGCAGCGCCAGCCGCCACAGGCCTTGGGCGCAGTGCACCAGCAGCGCCGTCGGGTAACCGAACAGCGCGCACAGCAATGCCACCGTCGCCGCGATGCCAAAGGTGCGCACCAGCGAGTCCCAGTACAGCGGCACGGCGAACACGCGTGCGAAATAGGACAGCCCGGCATCGCCTGCCACGCTCAGCCGCAGCAGATCGATGAGCGGCAGCACATAGAAGAGTGCGAGAAAGGCGAGCGCCGGCAGCAGCAGCCAGGCCGGATTGCGCAGCACGGCGCCGCGCCCCGCGCGTGTCCATCGCACGCCGAGGACCGTCGCTGCCGTCACTGCAGCACCCAGGCGTCGCTGGCGCGCCAGTGCAGATGCACCGGTTGCCCGACCACGGGACGCAGCGCGTCCAGCGGGTCCAGACAACGCACCTGCACCGTGCCGCCGTCGGGCAACCGCGCATCGATGCGCAGGATCTCGCCCAGGAACACGGTCGACACCACGGTCGCCACCAGCGACCCCGGTGTACCTGCGGGCACCAGCGCCATGCGCTCGGGACGCACCAGCACCTTCACCGCACGGCCTGCGGCCAGGGCCGGGTCCGCGTGTTGTGCCTCAAAGCGGTGGCCGGCCCGGCTTTCCAGCACGGCGTGGTCTTGCCGGGCCTCCAGCACCGTCGCGTCAAGCAGGTTCGACTCGCCCACGAAGCGCGCGACGAAGTCGCTGGCGGGCGCGCGGTACAGCGTGGCGGGCGTACCCAATTGCACGATGCGGCCGTGGTCGAGGACCGCGATGCGATCACTCAACGCCAGGGCCTCGCCCTGGTCGTGCGTGACGAAAACGATGGTGGTGCCCAGCGTGCGGTGCAGCGCGCGAATCTCGATCTGGATCGCTTCGCGCAACCGCCGATCGAGCGCACTCAGGGGCTCGTCCATCAGCACCACGCGCGGCCTTCGCACGATGGCGCGCGCAATGGCCACGCGCTGCTGCTGGCCACCGCTGAGCTGTGCCGGCTTGCGCGATGCGTGTTCGCCCATGTGCAGCAACTCCAGCGTCTCGCCGACGCGGCGTGCGCTCTGCGCCCGTCCGAGACCTTCCATGCGCAGCGCAAACGCGACGTTCTGCGCGACGCTCATGTGCGGGAACAGCGCGTAGTGCTGGAACACCATGCCGAAGCCGCGCCGATGGGGCGGCAGGTCGCGCACCGAACGCCCATCGACCAGGATGTCGCCCTCGTCGATCGGCGAGAAGCCCGCCACAGCGGCGAGCAACGTGCTCTTGCCACTGCCGCTCGGCCCGAGGAGCGTGACGAACTCCCCGGGTTCGATGGCCAGGTCGACGTCGTCGACGGCGGCCACACGGCCGAAGCGGCGGCTCACGCCGCGCAGGTCGATACGGCTGCCCAGCGTGGTGGCGCGCGAGCCGGCGATGGAGGCCGGCTCGTCGTGGGACGCCGCAGCCATGCTGCGCAGCGATACGGGAAGTACAAGGGAACTCATGGGGAACCGGTCGGGATGGCGGCGACAAGAAGATGCAAAGCCCGTGACCTTAGGGCGCCGGCCGACAGCGGGCAACGACGCATTCCGAGGATCGATATGCAGGAACTCCCACCATCGCAAGACACGCAGGGCCATGCGGTCTCCAGATCAGCAAGCGCGCAAATCGTCGCTTCCTGTCTACGCTGCGCTCAGCCGCTCAGCGCTGCTGGCCCCACTTGCGCACGGTCAGCCGCTCGAGCGTTGCGAAGCCCAGGCTCTCGACCGCCAGCCCGATGAGCACCACCATGGCCAGCCCGGCGAAGACCCGGTCGGTGTAGAGCTCGTTGCGGTTCTGGAAGATGTACCAGCCCAGTCCGCCTTTGCCCGACGATGCGCCGAAGACGAGCTCGGCAGCGATCAGCGTGCGCCAGCCGAAGGCCCAGCCGATCTTCAGCCCCGAGAGGATCGCCGGCAGGGCCGCCGGCACGAGGATCTGCAGCACGTACCGCAGGCCCTTCAGGCCGTAGTTGCGGCCTGCCATGCGCAGCGTCTCGGGCACGCCCTGAAAGCCGGCGTAGGTGTTGAGCGCCATCGGCCAGAGCACGGAGTGGATCAGCACGAACACCAGGCTGCCGCGCCCCAGGCCGAACCACAGCAAGGCCAGCGGCAGCAGTGCAATGGCCGGCAGCGGATTGAACATCGACGTGAGCGTGCCCAGCAGGTCGCGGCCGATCTGCGTCGACACCGCCAGGGTGGTGAGCCCGAACGCCAGGAGCACGCCCGCCAGGTAGCCCTGCAGCAGCACGCCCAAGGAGATGCGCACCTTCTCGATGAGCTCGCCGGAGGCCAGCCCTTCCACCAGTGCGCGGGCAGTGGCGGTGAAGGTAGGCAGCAGCAGATCGTTGTCCTGCCAGCGTGCCGCGAGTTCCCAGAGCACGGCCAGGATCGCAAGGATCAAGCCCTTGCGCACCCAGCCCTGCGCCCAGAGCCGCGCGCCCAGCGGCAATGCGCGTTCGACCGGAAGCTCGGTGAAGGGCTCCAGCCTGCGTTCGTATTCGGGACGCACCGGTGGATGGAGTCCGCTCATGCCGTGGTGCCCTCTTCCTCGAACAGCATGTGATGGATGCGCTGTGCAGTGGCCTGGAATGCCGTGCCGCCCAGGCTTTCGAGCGTGAAGTCGTGGCTGTTGATTTCCGCACGCATGCGGCCCGGATGGGGCGACAGCAAGGCGATGCGGTTGCCCACCACCAGCGCCTCCTCGATCGAGTGCGTGACGAACAGCAGCGTGAAGCGCACCTCGTCCCAGAGCGCGAGCAATTCCTCCTGCATCTTGCGGCGCGTGAGCGCATCGAGCGCGGCAAAGGGCTCGTCCATCAGTAGCACCCGGGGCTGCATCGCGAGTGCGCGCGCAATCGCCACGCGCTGCTTCATGCCACCTGAAAGCTGGTGCGGATGCACGTCGGCGAACTTCGCGAGGCCGACCTTGTCGAGGTAGTGCAGCGCACGTTCGGCCGCTTCCTTGCGGCCCAGCGTGCGCGAGGCCAGCAAGGGGAACATCACATTCTGTTTGACGGTCTTCCAGGGCGGCAACTGATCGAATTCCTGGAACACCACGATGCGGTCCGGTCCGGGCGCCGTCACGGCGCGGCCGTCCAGCCGGATCTCGCCTTCGACCGGCGCGATGAAGCCGCCCACCGCCTTGAGCAAGGTGGACTTGCCGCAGCCCGAAGGCCCGAGCAACACGAAGCGATCCGCCTCGTGCACGTCGAAGCTCACCCGGTGGGTGGCACGCACCACACGCTCGGGCGTGCGGTATTCGAGGCTGACGGCGTCGACCTGGAGCAGCGCGACGTGCGGCGCCGCGCCCGGACGCGCGAGATCCGGCACACCGTGCGGCCGGCCTTGCCGGGCCACCGGTGCAACCGTCTGCACGCGGGTTGGTGCAGCAGCGCGAAGCAGGGGAAAGCTGAAGGTCAACTCAATTTCCCAAGGCGTTGTGCGCGTCGTCGAAGAAGTAATCCTTCGCCGACGCCGGCTTGTTCTTGATGGCGCCCACGCGGTGCATGAACTCCGCAAGCGCATAGGTGTTCTGCGGCGCGGTCTTGAACTGCACCTCGGGGTTCTTGATGATCTTCAGCAGAAGCTCCCGGTCGAGCTTCGCGTTGCTCACCTTGAGGTAGATGTCTGCCGCCTTCTCAGGATTGGCCGTGACGAACTTCGCAGCTTCGTCGAGCGCGTCGACGAACGCCTTGTATGTCTTCGGATTCTCGCTGCGGAATTTCTCGGTGGCGTACAGCACCGTGGCCGACGAGGGACCGCCGAGCACGTCATAGGACTTCAGCACCACGTGCGCCTGCGGGTTGCCTGCCAGTTCCTGCTCCTGGAACGGCGGGTTGCCGAAGTGGCCGGTGATCTCGGTGCCGCCCTTGATGATCGCCGCTGCGGCGTCGGGGTGCGGCAACGCCACGCTGATCTTGTCGAGCCGGTTGAAGTCCTTGTCGCCCCACAGCTTGGCCGATGCCAGCTGCAGCACCCGCGACTGCACCGACACGCCCACCGCCGGCAGCGCAATGCGGTCCTTCTCGGTGAAGTCGGCGATCGTCTTCACATTCGGGTTGTTGCTCACCAGGTAGTAAGGAAAGTTGCCCAGCGACGCCACACCCTTGACGTTCTGGCGGCCCTTGGTGCGATCCCACAGCGTGAGCAACGGGCCGACGCCTGCGCCCGCAATCTCGATGTTCCCCGACAGCAGCGCGTCGTTGACCGCGGAGCCGCCCGACAGCTTGACCCACTCGACCTTGGCATCAACGCCCGCCGCCTTGGCGTGCTTCTCGATGAGCTTCTGCTCCTGCGCCACATTGAGCAGCAGGTAGACGATGCCGAATTGCTCGGCAATGCGGATCTGGCCCTCGGCGTGGGCGGGCAGGCTGCCGAAGGCGAGACCCAGGCCAGTGATGAGGGCGATGGAGGTGCGGCGAAAGATGTTCATTGGAGATGGCGCAGAGAAATCAGAAAGGCGTGTCGCCCTGGATGGTCGTTCGGTTCAACCTGCGGCGCAGGTGATCGGGGGTACCGGCCGCCAAGTGCATGAGCGAGCGGTTGTCCCAGAACACCAGGTCATGGGGTTTCCAGACATGGCGGTAGATGAATTCCGGTTTCACGCTGTGCGCGAACAGCTCGGCCAGCAGGGCGTCACCCTCTTCCTTGGGCAGGCCGACGATGCCGGTCGTGAAATGCTCGCTCACGAACAAGGCCTTCCTGCCCGTTTCGGGGTGCGTACGGACCACCGGCTGCACGGCGGGTGCGACCTGGTCGATCTGCGCCTGCGACAGCTTCGGGCGCCAGGGATTCTTGGCGCGCAGCGCCTCGTACTTGGCCAGATAGCTGTGCTCCGCCTTCAGTGGCAGGATGCGCTGCTGCAGTTCGGGGCTGAGCGCGTCCCAGGCCAGGTGCTGGTCGGCGAACAGCGTGTCGCCGCCTTCGGCAGGCAGTTCCTGGGCATGCAGCAGCGAGCCGAGGCTGGGCTGCGGCTTGTACGAAATGTCGGAATGCCAATAGACGCCCGCATCGCCCAGGCCAATGGGCTGCCCCCCCTCCTTGATGTTCGAGACGATCAGGATCTCTGGATGCCCCGGCAGCTGGAACTGGTGCAGCACATGGATCTCCAGCGGGCCGAAGCGGCGGCTGAACGCCACGTGCTCGGCCGGAGAAATGCGCTGGTCGCGAAACACCAGCACGTGGTGATCGAGATGGGCGCGGTGGATGCGCTGGAAGTCCACCTCGGCAAGGGGCTGCGACAGATCGAGGCCGACAACTTCGGCACCCACGGGCGCGGCGAAAGGCAGGACCTTGAAGTCCTGCGTGCGCGCCGTGCCGGATGGGGCGGAATGCGAGGGCGCGAGCGAAGCGGGCGAAACAGGCATGGGGGACAAGGTCGATAGCGCTGCATCTGCAGCAAGCCTGTCACTCTAGGGGGATCACCTTCAATCTGAAACGAATGCTTCGTTGCTTGCTTATAAGGAATCTGTCCAAACAAAACCTTGTCGCAACCAGCCGGACGCGCCGCGGTTTGAAAGGGGGCCGCACGCCGCAGCGGTCCCCCTTCCCTCAGCCCTCATTCAGGCCGCCCGCCGCTGCCCCGCCAACCGCCGCACCACCGCCACCAGCCGGTCGATCTCGTCGAAGGTGTTGTAGAACGCCAGCGAAGGCCGCACCGTGGTCTCGACGCCGAAGCGCCGCAGGATCGGCTGGGCGCAATGGTGGCCCGTGCGCACCGCAATGCCTTCGTCGTTGAGCGCATGGCCCACTTCTTCCGTGCTGTAGCCGGCCAGCACGAAGGACATCACGCTCGCCTTGTCGTCGGCCGTGCCGATCAGCCGCACGCCCTGGATCGCGCCGAGCTGCTGCATGCCGTAAACGAGCAACTCATGCTCGTAGCGCGCGATGTTCTCGATGCCGACCTTGTTCACATAGTCGATCGCCGCGCCCAGGCCCACCGCATCGGCGATGTTGCCGGTGCCGGCCTCGAACTTGTTGGGGATCGGCTGGAACACCGTCTTCTCGAAAGTGACGTCGGCAATCATGTTGCCGCCGCCCTGCCAGGGCGGCATGTCTTCGAGCACCGCTCGCTTGCCCCAGACCACGCCGATGCCGGTCGGGCCGAACACCTTGTGGCCGGAGAACACGAAGAAATCGGCACCCAGGTCCTGCACGTCCACGCGCATGTGCGAGACCGACTGGGCTGCGTCGACCAGCGCCTTGGCGCCCGCGCGATGCGCCAGTTCGACGATCTCCTTGACGGGCACGACCGTGCCGAGCGCGTTGGACACCTGCGTGACGGCGACGATCTTGGTGCGGTCGTTGAGCAGCTTGCGGTATTCGTCGAGCAGCACCTGACCCGAATCGTCGACTGGAATCACGCGCAGCTTCGCACCCTTGGCGGCGGCGAGCTGCTGCCACGGCACGATGTTGGCGTGGTGTTCCAGGTTCGACACGATGATCTCGTCGCCCTCGCCCACATGCTGGCCGCCCCAGCTCTTGGCCACCAGGTTGATGGCCTCGGTGGTACCGCGCACGAAGATCACTTCTTCGACTTCGGGCGCGTTGATGAACTTGCGGACCCGCTCACGTGCACCTTCGTAGGCGTCGGTGGCGCGGGCTGCGAGCTCATGCGCGGCGCGGTGGATGTTCGAATTCTCGTGCGCGTAGAAGTGGCTGATGCGATCGATCACCGACTGCGGCTTGTGCGTGGTGGCCGCGTTGTCGAACCACACGAGCTGCCTGCCGTTGACCCGCTCCTGCAGGATCGGGAAGTCGCGCCGCACGGCGTTCACATCGAAGGGCTGGCGCTGGCCTTCGGTGGCCTTGGGCACATCGCCATGCGGTGATGGCTTGGCAGGCGTGACGTAGCCGCTGGGCAGCACGACGGCATCGACGAAGTAGAACTGCGCATCGCGGCCCGAGGGGCTCGACGATGCCGAAGGTGGCGTGGGCGGCGAAGCAGGCTGCTGCACGGGTGGCAAAGCCACGCCGGCGAACGGGTCTTGAATCTGCACGCCATCGGCTGCGCCCGCTGGTTGGCCGTAGCCGTTGTTCAAGAAATAGAACGGCGATGCGGCAACGGCCGACTGCGGTGCCACGGGTGCAATCTGCTGCTGTGGCACGCCCAGCACGGTGCTGCCCGAACGCGGCTCGAAGGCTGGCGCCACGGAGTACACGGTGTCAGGCACGCCGTTGCCCGCCACCGCGTGCGGCAGCAAGGCCGGTGCGCGGTTGGCCAGCGATGGCAGTTGAGTGGGCGACGCCGGTAGCAGGTTGGCACCTGGAATCTGCCCCTGCGGAATCGGCGTGCCCGGCACACTCGGTCCGAAGCCGGCCGGGCTCACCAGCGGCGAGCCCGGCGGCGCGATGTTGGACGGAAACTGCGCGCCCGGCACCAGCCCGCTCGCGACGCCGGGCATCGAGGACGGCGGCGTGCCTGGCAGCGCAGCGAACATGGCGTTGGCCATGCGCGCGAGGACGGCCGGATCGAACGGCGCCTCGCCCGCCAGCGACGACGCTGACGGCGACGGAATGGAAGGTGTACTCACCGCGACGTCTTACTTGTAGGTGTCCAGCACGGAATAGTCGTGGTAGCGATTGATCTCCACGTCGTCGAGCACAGCCAGCGCATCGCTGGTCAGCACCGCGAGCGAGCAGTACTGCGAGATCAGGTACGACGCGATCGCGTGGTTGTTGATGCCCATGAAGCGCACCGACAGACCTGGACCCTGTTCGCCCGACAGACCCGGCTGGAACAGACCGACCACGCCCTGGCGCTTGTCACCCACGCGCAGCAGCAGGATCTTGCTCTTGCCGTCGGCCACCGGCACCTTGTTCGACGGGATGAGCGGAATGCCGCGCCACGTGATGAACTGCGAGCCGAACAGGCTCACAGTCGGCGGCGGCGTACCGCGACGCGTGGCTTCGCGGCCGAAGGCGGCAATGGCCAGGGGATGCGTCAGGAAAAAGGCGGGCTCCTTCCACACCTTGGTCAGCAGCTCGTCGAGGTCGTCGGGCGTGGGCGCGCCGGTCAGCGGGAAGATGCGCTGTTCATCGGTGACCTGGGCCAGCAGGCCGTAGTCGGGGTTGTTGATGAGCTCGCTCTCCTGGTTCTCCTTGATCGTCTCGATCGTCAGGCGCAGCTGTTCCTTGATCTGGTCGTGCGGGCTGCTGTAAAGGTCGGAGATGCGGGTGTGCACGTCGAGCACGGTGCTCACGGCGTTCAGGAAGTGCTCGCGCGGGTTTTCTTCGTAGTCGACGAAGGTGCGCGGCAGCTGGTTTTCGCTTTCCTTGGCGGTGCAGACGACCTTGATGTCGCCCGGATTCTTGACCTTGTTGACGCGGTAGATGCCGGCTTCCACCGGCACCCATTGCAGCAGGTGCGTCAGCCAGCGCGGGCTGATGGTCTCCAATTGGGGGACGGTCTTGGTGGCATTGGCCAGCTGGCGTGCGGCGTTGTCGCCAAGGGCGGTGGTGCCGCCGACTGTTGCGCTCATGGAGAACTCCGTGGGTCAAAAAACAAAGAGAGATTGGCCGGGAGTGTCCGGCGAGCCAGGGTTTCCCCTCAACAGGCTATAGCCGCCAAGTTGATGCGTCTGGCCGCTCGGGATTGCTCCAACTGTTCGCATCGCGCCAGCAGGCCGGCGCCATTGACCCCGAGCGCCAGCGCCAGTTTCTGCGCGGTGACGATCGACGGGATCACATTGCCGCGCTCGATCTCGCCCACATACGAGCGGTTGAGATCGGAGCGCTCGGCCAGCTGCTCCTGCGACCAGCCGCGCCCCTCGCGCAATTGCCGCACGGCCAGGCCGAAGTCCTTGACGAAGGCCTTCATGCCGGCACCTTGGGTGCCTTCTGCAGGCTGGCCTGCGTGACGCTGGCACCCGGCGCCACGTCGTCGGTGATCCAGACGTTGCCGCCGATGGTGGCGCCCTTGCCAAGCGTCACCCGGCCCAGGATCGTGGCACCGGCATAGATCACCACATCGTCCTCGACCACGGGATGGCGCGGCAGGCCCTTCTGCAGCACGCCATGGCCATCTACCGGAAAGCGCTTGGCACCCAGCGTCACGGCCTGGTAGACGCGCACACGCTCGCCGATGACCGCCGTCTCGCCAATCACGACGCCCGTGCCGTGGTCGATGAAGAAACCCGCACCGATCCGTGCGCCAGGGTGGATGTCGATGCCGGTCTGTCCATGCGCCAGCTCGGCCACGATGCGCGCGAGCAGGGGCAGCTCGAGCCCGTAGAGCGCGTGCGCCAGGCGATGGTGGATCATGGCCAGCACGCCTGGGTAGCACAGCAGCACCTCGTCCACGCTGCGCGCCGCCGGGTCGCCGTGGAAGGCCGCCAGCACGTCGGTGTCGAGCAGCCGGCGCAGACCCGGCAGCGCGCGGGCAAAGCGGCGCACGACCTCGGTCGCCTGTGCCTGCACCTGTGTCGGGACGTGAACGGTCTCGGTCGTATCGCGCCGGGCGTTGAAGGTCAACTCCAGAAGGACCTGTGCATACAGCGCGTGCAAGGCGGCGTCCAGGGTATGGGCGACGTAGAAATCCTCGCTTTCGTGGCGCAGGTCCGGCGGGCCGAGCCGCATGGGAAACAGCACACCCTTGAGCCCCTCCAGGATGCCGGCCAGGGCATCGCGCGATGGAAATTCGCGTCCCCCGGGTTCGCGCGAGCGCTTTTGCCGATCACGCCATTCGTCGCGCACAGCATGCAGCGCACGCGCGACCTCTCCCACTTCAAAATCTGCCATGACAACGCCCTTGGCTCGGTTCAGTCCTGGATCCAGGGCAGCCCGTGAAAGCGCCAGCCGTCGGCCCCCCCGCGCTGCCGCTTGTCGTCGATCTCCCCTTCGAACCCTTCGAGGACGTTGAACACGTGCGCGAAGCCGGCCTTGGCCGCGGCTTCTGCCGCCAGCGCTGACCGTTTTCCGCTGCGGCACAGCAGCAAAACGACCGCCTCCTTGCCGCCTTCGGCGGCCACCTTGGCTTCCAGCTCACGAACAAAGCGCGGGTTGCGCGTGAGCGCCGTGCCGGTCGCCCAGGCCACATGGCGGCTGCCAGGCACTTCGCCGACGAACTTGCGTTCCTCGGCGGTGCGCACATCCACCAGTACGGCCTGGCCGTCCTGCACCAGTTGCCATGCCACGGCCGGCAACACACCGCCGGCATACGGCAGGCCGTCCTGTGCAGCGAGAGCCTGTGCCGCTTCCAGCGCGGCGGGCAGCGTTATTTCTTCCTGTTCGACAGGCATGTTCGATTCCTTGGGTCAGAGGCGCCTGCTGGCGATGACCATCAATGTAGAAGCATGGAAACCGAACTCAAACAACCGAAAAGTCGATTCTTACAAACCAATTCATCTAAGAGCACGCCAGCCTTTTGCACCGCCTCTCTCGCCCCCACCCGCACGCGATGTGACGGGAACTGGTCACGAATTCACATGACCGACTTACTATTTTCATTCGTGTCACATATGCATTGGAAAAGAGGCAAGAATTGCCCGGAGACATGCACAGGCCACCATTGAATTACCTTTCAAATTGAACGAATGAAGCCATTTCATTTCCGGGCGGGCGTCAGTGTCGGCTCTTTATTGAATGGAATTCCAGTTCCTGTTTGCCCGGTAGGCCAGATGCAACGAATTGACGGTCCTTTGACCGATCGCACCTTCCACCCATAACAACCGGGCATACCATGAGCATCAGCACGAGCAACACAGTTCAAAGCGAAGTCGACGAGCGCACCAATCTCACCAGCAGCAATAAGCTGGAACTGCTGCTGTTTCGACTCGGCGCGTCGCAGCAATCGGATCGGCGCGAGCTGTTCGGCATCAACGTGTTCAAGGTGCGAGAGATCCTCGTGACGCCGACCATCACAGCGGTCGCAGGCTCATCGGCCCATATGCTGGGCGTGACCAATATCCGGGGTCAGCTGATGCCGGTGATCGACCTGTCCGGTGCAGTCGGATGCGTACCCACCCAAGGACGCAACATCCTGCTCGTGACGGAATACGCACGGTCGACCCAGGCGTTTGCCGTCGAAGAGGTGGACGAAATCGTGCGGCTCGACTGGAGCCAGGTCCTGTCTGCAGAGGGCAGCACGTCGGCCAGCGGACTGATCACCAGCATTGCCCGGCTGGACGGCGACACCCACGACACGCGGTTGGCGCAGGTTCTGGACGTTGAGCAGATTCTGCGCACCGTGATGCCACATCCCGACGAGGACTCGAAAAATGACGAGGTCGACGTGAGGGTTCAACTGCGCCCCGGCTCGGTGATCCTTGCGGCGGACGATTCGATGCTCGCCCGCTCCCTGATCGAGCACGGACTCACGGAGATGGGCGCGGCCTACGAGATGACGAAGTCCGGCAAGGAAGCCTGGGAGCGTCTCGAGGCCATCGCCAAGGCTGCGGAAGCCGAAGGCAAGACCGCGGCAGAAAAAATCGCGCTGGTCCTGACCGATCTGGAAATGCCCGAAATGGACGGCTTCACCTTGACACGAAAAATCAAGGCGGACCCCCGTTTTTGCTCGATCCCGGTGGTCATCCACTCATCGCTCACGGGCGCGACGAACGAGATCCACGCCAAGCGGGTTGGGGCGGATGCCTATGTCGGCAAATTCGTCGCGCAGGAACTGGCCGAAACCATCGAGCGCATGCTGCTCGCCACACGAAAGTAAGGCAGGTAAGGCAAATGCAGCCTGACCCTCGCATGGCCGCCAGACCGCCTCAGCGCGGCCCGGCTGCGGCCAGCGCCTGATCCAGATCGGCCAGCAGATCGTCGATGTGCTCGATGCCCACGGACAGGCGCACGGTGTCTTCCGTGACGCCTGCGCGCGCCAGTTCGTCGGGCGACAACTGCCGGTGTGTGGTTGAGGCCGGATGCGTGGCCAACGAACGCACGTCGCCAATATTCACCAGGCGCGTGAAGAGCGCCAGCGCGTCCAGGAACTTCGCGCCACCCTCGCGGCCGGTGCCGATGCCGAACGTCAGCACGCCGCTGGACTTGCCGCCGAAATACTTTTGGGCCAGCGCATGGTCCGGGTGGTCTTCCAGCGCCGCGTAGTTCACCCACTTGACCGCCGCACTCTTCTTCAGGTGGCGGGCGACAGCCAGCGCGTTGCTGCTGATGCGGTCCATGCGCAGCGCCAGCGTCTCGATGCCCTGCAGGATCAGGAAGGCATTGAAGGGTGAGATGGCCGCGCCGGTATTGCGCAGCGGCACCACGCGCGCGCGGCCAATGTAGGCCGCCGGACCCAACGCCTCGGTGTAGACCACGCCGTGGTAGCTCGGATCGGGTTCGTTCAGCCGCTTGAAGCGCTCCTTGTGCTTGGCCCAGGGAAACTTGCCCGAATCGACGATGGCGCCGCCGATGCTGGTGCCGTGGCCGCCCAGATACTTGGTGAGCGAGTGCACCACGATGTCGGCGCCGTGCTCGATGGGCCGGCTCAGGTACGGCGACGGCACCGTGTTGTCGACGATCAGCGGCACGCCGTGGCGATGCGCGATCTCGGCGATGGCCGCGATGTCGGTCACGTTGCCGGCAGGGTTGCCGAGCGACTCCACGAACACCGCCTTGGTCCTTTCATCGAACAACGGTTCGAAGCTGGCCGGATCGCGGTGGTCGGCGAAACGCGTCGTGATGCCGAACTGCGGCAGCGTGTGCGCGAACAGGTTGTAGGTGCCGCCATAGAGTGCGGTGCTGCTGACGATGTTGTCACCAGCCTCCGCGATGGTCTGGATGGCGTAGGTCACGGCCGCCTGACCCGACGCCAGCGCCAGCGCGGCGATGCCGCCCTCGAGCGCTGCCACGCGTTGCTCGAGCACGTCCTGCGTCGGGTTGTTGATGCGTGTGTAGATGTTGCCCGGCACCTTCAGGTCGAACAGATCGGCACCATGCTGCGCGCTGTCGAAGGCATAGGCCACCGTCTGGTAGATCGGCGGCGCGACGGCCCGTGTGGTCGGCTCGGGCGAATAGCCGGCATGCACCGACAGGGTCTCGAATTTCCAGTTCTTGAGGCTCATGGACACGTACTCCGAAAGAAGACGCCACGGTAGCGCTGCGCGAAAATTCAGAATACGAATAAAAATGCGTCTGCATATGCGAAATACGTCTAACAGCTGCGATGCCGCCGTCAAACCGCCCCTGCCAACCATCGGCCACGCCCGGTCGGCCTGAACGCCTTCAAGGAGGCAGTCCGCGCCTCGTTAAACTCCGCGCCTCAATCCCAACCAAACCAAGGAGCGTTCCCATGCCTACCACCCCCTCCGGCCTGCAGTACGAAGACACCGTTGTCGGCGACGGCGCCGAAGCCAAGGCTGGCCAGCACGTGCACGTGCACTACACCGGCTGGCTCTACAAAGACGGTGTGCAGGGCGCCAAGTTCGATTCCAGCCGTGACCGCAACGACCCGTTCGCCTTCTCGCTGGGCGCCGGACAGGTCATCAAGGGCTGGGACGAAGGCGTCGCCGGCATGAAGATCGGTGGCCAGCGCACCCTCATCATCCCGGCCGCGCTCGGCTACGGTGCCCGCGGTGCTGGCGGCGTCATTCCGCCGAACGCCACGCTCAAGTTCGACGTCGAACTGCTCGACGCGCATTGAGAGATTGGCTCGCCCCCAGGCTTGCTCGCTTCGCGTAGCCGCCACCCCCCCTGCTGGGGGCAACTCCAGCGGCCTGGCGAAGCCAGTTCCGCGGTGTTCCTGGCGCAGGCAGGCGCAGGATGAGGCGAATTCAGTGTTTCCCGCCAGCGGCTTGATCAGCCGCATTTTTTTGCCTTGAAAACCCTGCCGGCAGCCCCAGATAACCCGTAATCCCTAGTTTTTCGGCCCATTCCAATGGTTTTTGAGCATGTCAGACCCTAAAAATCCAGAAATGAACCCGCAGACCCTGCAGGGCGAACCCAGCCCGGAGGAACTCGAAGCCGCGCAATTCGCCAACGAGGCCGATGCCCAGGTCGCATTGGCACAGGCCCAGTCCGAAATCGCCGCGCTCCAGGCCAAGAATGCCGAACTGAACGACCAGTACCTGCGCGGCCAAGCCGACGTGCAGAACGCCCGCCGCCGCGCGGACGAAGACGTGAGCAAGGCGCGCAAGTTCGCCGTCGAGTCCTTTGCGGAGAGCCTGCTGCCCGTCACCGACAGCCTGGAAGCAGGCCTGGCGATCCAGGACGCGACACCCGAGCAGATCCGGGAAGGTGCGGAAGCCACGTTGCGCCAGCTCAAGAGCGCACTGGAGCGCCACAAGGTGATCGAGATCGCACCCGCTGCGGGCACGAAGTTCGATCCACACCAGCATCAGGCGATCTCGGTGGTGCCGGCTCCGGGCCAAGACGCCAACACCGTCGTGAGCGTGCTGCAAAAGGGCTACACCATTGCCGAGCGCGTGCTGCGCCCCGCACTGGTGACGGTCAGCGCCCCGAGCTGACGCACAGCAAATTCACAGGAAATCCCCGCTTCATCCCTTGAATCGCGCTGGGTTATCCACAAGTTCACAACAACATTTTTTTCGCATTCAGGAGAACACTCATCATGGGCAGAATCATCGGCATCGACCTGGGCACCACCAACTCGTGCGTCTCGGTCATGGAAGGCAACACCACGCGTGTGATCGAAAACTCGGAAGGTGCGCGCACCACGCCATCGATCGTCGCGTACCAGGAAGACGGTGAAGTGCTGGCAGGCGCCTCGGCCAAACGCCAGGCGGTGACCAACCCCAAGAACACGATCTACGCGGTCAAGCGCCTGATCGGCCGCAAGTTCACCGAGAAGGAAGTGCAAAAGGACATCGACCTGATGCCCTACAGCATCGTCAAGGCCGACAACGGCGACGCCTGGGTCGAAGTGCGCGGCAACAAGCTGGCACCCCAGCAGGTGAGCGCCGAGATCCTGCGCAAGATGAAGAAGACCGCCGAAGACTACCTCGGCGAAGCCGTGACCGAAGCCGTGATCACGGTGCCGGCCTACTTCAACGACAGCCAGCGCCAGGCCACCAAGGACGCGGGCCGCATCGCGGGCCTGGACGTCAAGCGCATCATCAACGAGCCGACCGCAGCGGCCCTGGCCTTCGGCCTGGACAAGCAGGACAAGGCCGACCGCAAGATCGCCGTGTATGACCTGGGCGGCGGCACCTTCGACGTGTCGATCATCGAAATCGCCGACGTCGACGGCGAAAAGCAGTTCGAAGTGCTGTCGACCAACGGCGACACCTTCCTGGGCGGCGAAGACTTCGACCAGCGCATCATCGAATACATCATCACCGAGTTCAAGAAGGACCAGGGCGTCGACCTGAGCAAGGACGTGCTCGCACTGCAGCGCCTGAAGGAAGCTGCGGAAAAGGCCAAGATCGAGCTGTCCAACAGCGCGCAGACCGACATCAATCTGCCTTACATCACGGCGGACGCGAGCGGCCCGAAGCACATGAACGTCAAGCTCACGCGCGCCAAGCTGGAAAGCCTGGTCGACGAGCTGATCGAGCGCACCATCGCGCCCTGCCGCACGGCCATCAAGGACGCCGGCGTGAGCGTGTCGGACATCAACGACGTGATCCTGGTCGGCGGCATGACCCGCATGCCCAAGGTGCAAGAGAAGGTCAAGGAGTTCTTCGGCAAGGAGCCGCGCAAGGACGTGAACCCGGACGAAGCCGTGGCCGTGGGCGCTGCCATCCAGGGCCAGGTGCTTTCGGGTGACCGCAAGGACGTGCTGCTGCTGGACGTGACCCCGCTGTCGCTGGGCATCGAGACGATGGGCGGCGTGATGACCAAGATGATCACGAAGAACACGACCATCCCGACGAAGTTCGCGCAGACCTTCTCGACGGCCGAGGACAACCAGCCGGCCGTGACCATCAAGGTGTTCCAGGGTGAGCGCGAAATCGCCTCGGCCAACAAGGCGCTGGGCGAGTTCAACCTCGAGGGCATCCCGCCCGCATCGCGCGGCACGCCGCAGATCGAGGTGAGCTTCGACATCGACGCCAACGGCATCCTGCACGTGGGCGCCAAGGACAAGGGCACCGGCAAGGAAAACAAGATCACCATCAAGGCGAACTCGGGCCTGTCGGAAGACGAGATCCAGCAGATGGTGAAGGACGCCGAGCTGAATGCGGCCGAGGACAAGAAGAAGGTCGAGATCGTGCAGGCGCGCAACCAGGGCGAGGCCATGGTGCACAGCGTGAAGAAGTCGCTCGGCGAGCATGGCGCGAGCCTGGAAGCGGCCGAGAAGGACGCGATCGACGCTGCGATCAAGGACCTCGAGGAAACCCTCAAGGGCGAAGACAAAGCTGCGATCGAGGAAAAGACCAACACGCTGATGGCAGCCAGCCAGAAGCTCGGCGAGAAGATGTACGCCGACGCACAGGCCTCTGCCGGCACGGCAGGGGCCGGCGGCCCTGGTGCCGGTGCTGGCCCGCAAGCTGCTAGTGCTCCGGCCGACGACAACGTGGTCGACGCCGAAGTCAAGGAAGTCAAGAAGGGCTGATCCCCTCGCTTGACCTGAGGCTGGACCACCGACGGAGGTGATCCAGCCTTTTCCGTTTCCGGACATCGTCCTTTTCGACCACCGCGACCACCGACCATGGCCACCAAACGCGACTACTACGAAACCCTCGGCGTTCCCAAGAACGCCAGCGAGGAAGAGATCAAGAAGGCTTATCGCAAGCTTGCGATGAAGTACCACCCCGACCGCAATCAGGGGGACACCACGACCGAGGCCAAGTTCAAGGAGGCCAAGGAGGCCTACGAAATGCTGTCGGACGCGCAAAAGCGCGCGGCCTACGACCAGTACGGCCATGCCGGCGTTGACCCGAACATGCGCGGCGGACCCGGCGCGGACGGTTTCGGCGGTTTCGCCGAAGCTTTCGGCGACATCTTCGGCGACGTGTTCGGCGGCGCGCGCGGCGGCCGACAGAGCGGCGGGCGCCAGGTGTTTCGCGGCAGCGACCTGAGCTACGCGATGGAAATCACGCTCGAAGAGGCGGCCGAGGGCAAAGACGCCCAGATCCGCATTCCGAGCTGGGACGAGTGCGGCACCTGCCACGGCTCCGGCGCCAAGGCCGGCACCAAGCCCATCACCTGCACCACCTGCCACGGTCAGGGCGCCGTGCAGATGCGCCAGGGGTTCTTCAGCGTGCAGCAGACCTGCCCCCAGTGCCACGGCACCGGAAAGATCATTCCCGAACCTTGCACGACCTGCAACGGCCAGGGCAAGATCAAGAACAACAAGACGCTTGAGGTCAAGATTCCCGCGGGCATCGACGACGGCATGCGCATCCGCAGCACCGGCAACGGCGAACCGGGTACCAATGGGGGGCCACCCGGCGACCTCTACATCGAGATCCGGCTGAAGAAGCACGACATCTTCGAGCGCGAAGGCGACGACCTGCACTGCGTCGTGCCGGTGCCCATGACCACGGCTGCGTTGGGGGGTGAGATCAACGTGCCCACGCTCAAAGGCGCGGCGGCCATCGATATTCCCGAAGGCACGCAAAGCGGCAAGCAGTTCCGTTTGCGGGGCAAGGGAATCAAGGGCGTGCGCGGGAGCTACCCGGGCGACCTGTACTGCCACGTGCGCGTGGAGACGCCGGTCAAGCTCAGCGAGCATCAGCGCAAGCTGGTCAAGGAGCTCGACGAGTCGCTCAAGAAGGGCGGCAACAAGCACAGTCCGACCGACAAGGGTTGGTTCGACAAGGCAAAGGAATTCTTTACCTGATAGTCTGTATCGGCCGGTGTGGCCCGAGAACGTGCAAAGGGCGGCCGAGGGTCGCCCTTTTTCGTTGGCGATGCACGGTCTGCACCTGCTCGCGCTTGCGGTGGAACTTTGAAAGTGAGCCAGCATTCCTACTCAGTTAGAGGCTTCACGGGCTCGGTCTTTGCTTTATGCTGACTGCACGGTTGGTGATCAGGGGAGTTTTATTCACGGCTTGCCGCCGAGCGCTGGCACTGTTGGACAAACGATGCAGGCACGGCGGCAGGCTGATCCGGGACTCGTTCCCGTTTGACTCGAGAGAGGTGTCTCTATGGATGTCATGAGCAATTTCGCGGCCCGCTACGAACGCACGCGGCAAGAGGTTTTGTCCCTGGAGGACTACCTCGCCATCTGCAAGCGCGATCCGCTGGCCTACGCCACATCCGCCGAGCGGATGCTCAAGGCGATCGGCGAGCCCGAACTGGTCGACACGCGCAACGACACGCGCCTGTCGCGCATCTTCTCCAACAAGGTCATCAAGATCTATCCGGCCTTCAAGGAGTTCTACGGCATGGAGGACGCCATCGAACAGGTGGTGTCCTATTTCCGCCACGCCGCGCAGGGCCTCGAGGAAAAAAAGCAGATCCTCTACCTGCTGGGGCCCGTCGGTGGCGGCAAGAGCTCGATCGCCGAGCGGCTCAAGCAGCTCATGGAACAGGTGCCGTTCTATGCCATCAAGGATTCGCCAGTCAACGAGTCGCCGCTGGGCCTGTTCGATGCGGCCGAGGATGGCGAGATCCTCGAGAAGGAATACGGCATTCCGCGGCGCTATCTGCAGCGCATACTGTCGCCGTGGGCGGTGAAGCGGCTCGAAGAATATGGCGGCGACATCCGCAAGTTCCAGGTCGTCAAGCGCTACCCGTCGGTGCTGCGCCAGATCGGTGTCGCCAAGACCGAGCCGGGCGACGAGAACAACCAGGACATCTCTTCACTGGTCGGCAAGATCGACATCCGAAAGCTCGAAACGTACGCGCAGGACGACCCGGACGCGTACTCCTATTCGGGCGGCCTGTGCCTGGCGAACCAGGGGCTGCTGGAGTTCGTGGAGATGTTCAAGGCGCCGATCAAGGTGCTGCACCCGCTCCTGACGGCCACGCAGGAAGGCAACTTCAAGGGGACCGAAGGCTTCGGTGCAATTCCCTTCGACGGCGTGGTGCTGGCCCACTCCAACGAAAGCGAATGGAAGGCATTTCGCAACAACAAGAACAACGAGGCCTTCCTGGACCGCATCTACATCGTCAAGGTGCCCTACTGCCTGCGTGTGTCCGAAGAGATCAAGATCTATGAGAAGCTGGTTCGAACGTCGTCGCTGGCACAGGCGCCGTGCGCGCCCGGCACACTGCGCATGATGGCCCAGTTCTCGGTCCTCACGCGCCTGAAGGAGCCGGAGAATTCGAGTCTCTTCAGCAAGTTGCAGGTGTACGACGGCGAAAGCCTCAAAGACACCGACCCCAAGGCCAAGTCGCTGCAGGAATACCGCGACTATGCGGGCGTGGACGAAGGCATGAGCGGCGTGTCGACACGCTTCGCGTTCAAGATCATTTCCAAGGTCTTCAATTTCGACAGCACCGAGGTGGCCGCCAATCCCGTGCATTTGATGTACGTGCTGGAGCAGCAGATCGAGCGCGAGCAGTTCCCGGCCGAAACCGAACAGAAGTACCTCGCGTACATCAAGGAGCAGCTGGCGGCGCGCTATGCCGAATTCATCGGCAAGGAGATCCAGACTGCCTATCTCGAAAGCTACAGCGAGTATGGCCAGAACATCTTCGACCGCTATGTGACCTATGCCGACTACTGGATCCAGGACCAGGAGTACCGCGACGTCGACACGGGCGAGGTGTTCGACCGGGTCTCGCTCAACGGCGAACTTGAAAAGATCGAGAAGCCGGCGGGCATTTCGAACCCGAAGGACTTCCGCAACGAGATCGTCAATTTCGTGCTGCGCGCACGGGCCGGCAACGCAGGGCGCAACCCGGCGTGGACCAGCTACGAGAAGCTGCGCACGGTGATCGAGAAGAAGATGTTCTCCAACACCGAAGAGCTGCTGCCAGTCATCAGCTTCAACACCAAGAGCAGCGCCGACGAACAGAAGAAGCACCAGGACTTCGTGGCGCGCATGGTGGAGAAGGGCTACACACCCAAGCAGGTGCGCCTGTTGTGCGAGTGGTATCTGCGGGTACGCAAGAGCTCATGAACACGCACATTCCCAGCCTGCACGCAGGTCGTGCCTCCCGTTTCGAAGCCGGCTGAAGCCGAACGCAAGGTTGAGTCCATGGCCATGCTGCAACAGATCATCGATCGGCGCTTGTCAGGCAAGAACAAATCGATCGGCAACCGGGAGCGCTTCCTGCGGCGCTACCGCGGGCAGATCCGCGAGTCGGTGCGGCGGGCGATCAGCGGGCGCAGCATCCGGGACCTTGAGAAGGGCGAGGACATCACGCTGCCCAAGCGCGACGTGTCCGAGCCGGTGTTTGGCCATGCACCCGGCGGCAACCGCGAGTACGTGCATCCGGGCAACCAGGAATATCTCAAGGGCGACCGCGTGGCCCGGCCGCCGGGCGGTGGCGGGGGTGGCCAGGGCAATGGCGAAGCCGGTGACGGCGGCGAAGGGGAAGACGACTTCGTCTTTCGCCTGACCCGCGAGGAGTTCATGCAGGCCTTCTTCGAAGACCTGGCACTTCCGCACCTCATTCGCACGCAGCTGGCCGAAGTGCCGGAATGGAAGAGCCACCGCGCCGGCTTCAAGAGCGACGGCAACCCGAGCAGCCTGCACGTCGTGCGCTCGATGCGCGGCGCCCTGGCGCGGCGCATCGCCCTGGGCGGCGATGCACGCACCGAACTGCGGCAGCTCGAAGCCCAACTGCTCGCGCTGCAACAGCCGCCCGATGCCGACACGGCCACGGTGCGCGAACAGGTCGCGGCGATCGAAGCCCGGATTGCGGAACTGCGCCGCACCGCGCGTCATGTGCCCTACATCGACCCGATCGATCTGCGCTACCGCAACCGCGTGCGCGTGCCTGTACCCAGCGCCAAGGCCGTGATGTTCTGCCTGATGGACGTCTCGGGTTCGATGGACGAGGCGCGCAAGGACATGTCCAAGCGCTTCTTCATGCTGCTCTATCTGTTTCTCACCCGGCATTACGAGAAGATCGAACTGGTCTTCATCCGCCACCACACCCAGGCCCAGGAGGTCAATGAAGAAGACTTCTTCCATGCCAAGGAAACCGGCGGCACCGTGGTATCGAGCGCCCTGGTGCTGATGGACGAGATCATCCGCGCACGCTACCCGAGCGGCGAATGGAACATTTATGGCGCGCAGGCGAGCGACGGCGACAACTGGCATCAGGACAGCGGCCGCTGCCGTCAGTTGCTCGACGAATCGATCCTGCCAATGGTGCGCTACTACGCCTACGTGCAGGTGGCCGATGCCGAGCAGAACCTGTGGCACGAATACGCACAGCTTCAGGGCATGCGCCCCAACTTCGCGATGCGCAAGGTCGCCGGCGCACACGACATCTATCCCGTGTTCAGAGAGCTGTTCAAGAAGGAAGGGGTCCCCGCATGAGCGAACTGCTGCTGGAGCGCGCTGCGCAAACCTTGCCGAGTCCTTCGGACTGGACCTTCGAGCTGATCGAGACCTACCACGCCGAAATCGCGAAAACCGCAAAATCCTTCGGCCTGGACACCTATCCGAACCAGCTCGAGATCATCACGGCCGAGCAGATGATGGACGCCTACGCGAGCGTGGGCATGCCAGTGATCTACCGACACTGGTCCTACGGCAAGCAGTTCATCTCCACCGAGAAAAACTACCGGCGCGGCCACATGGGGCTGGCCTACGAGATCGTCATCAATTCCGACCCGTGCATCTCCTACCTGATGGAGGAAAACACGATGGCCATGCAGGCGCTGGTCATCGCGCATGCGGCCTATGGGCACAACAGCTTCTTCAAGGGCAACTACCTGTTTCGCATGTGGACGGACGCGTCGTCGATCATCGACTACCTGGTCTATGCGCGCCACTACGTGAGCGAATGCGAGCAGAAGCACGGCGTGGATGCGGTCGAGGAACTCCTCGACTCCTGCCACGCGTTGATGAACTATGGTGTCGACCGGTACCGTCGTCCGCAGAAGCGCTCCCTCGCGCAGGAGATCAGCCAGCGCGCGGAGCGCGAGCACCACCTGCAGCAGCAGGTCAACGACCTCTGGCGCACGCTGCCGCGACGCAGCGAGGCCGTGGCCGAAGCAGACGCCAAGCGCCGCTTTCCCGCTGAGCCGCAGGAAAACCTTCTCTATTTCATCGAGAAGAATGCGGCCTTGCTCGAACCCTGGCAACGCGAGATCGTGCGCATCGTCCGCAAGGTGGCGCAGTACTTCTACCCCCAACGCCAGACCCAGGTGATGAACGAAGGCTGGGCGACCTTCTGGCACTACACCCTGCTCAACACGATGTACGACCGGGGCCTGCTGGCCGACGGCTTCATGATCGAATGGCTGCGCTCGCACACCAGCGTCGTCCATCAGCCCGCGGTGGGGCAGCGCGGCTACAGCGGCATCAATCCGTATGCACTGGGCTTTGCGATGTTCACCGACCTGCGCCGCATCTGCGAGAAACCAACCGAGGAAGACCGGCGCTGGTTCCCCGACTTTGCGGGCAGCGACTGGCTCAAGACGCTCGACCACGCCATGCGCAACTTCAAGGACGAGAGCTTCATCGGCCAGTTCCTGAGCCCCAAGACCATGCGCGACTTCCGCCTGTTCGCAGTACGCGACCATGCGAGCGAGACTGACCTGGAGATTTCCGCGATCCATGACGACGCGGGTTACCAGGCGTTGCGCGAATCGCTGTCGCGCCAGTACGACATCAGCGCGCGCGAGCCCGACATTCAGGTGTGGAACGTCGACCTGCGCGGCGATCGTGCGCTGACGCTGCGCCACGTGCAACGCAACCAGATGGCGTTGCGGGAAGACGCGCAGGAGGTGCTCAAGCACGTGGCCCGGCTCTGGGGCTTCGACGTGCATCTGGAGAGCATCGACGACCAGGGCCGCGTGTCGATGCGCAAGACGGCAACCGCAGCCGCGCAGTGAGGAACGGCGGTTCTCAGGCCGTGGGAACCACCAGGGCCGCGCGTGCCCGCAACGCGCTCTCGCGCACGTGGCAGCCTTCCACATGGTCGTTGACCAGGCCCATCGCCTGCATGAACGCATAGCAGGTGGTCGGCCCGACAAAGGTCCAGCCACGCTTCTTCAGGTCTTTGGACATGGCGATCGACCCGGTTGTGGTGGTAAATGCCCGCAGCGCGGCAGAGGTGACCTGCGCTGGCCGGTCGCTCGCCGCAGGCTCGAAGCGCCATGCGTAGGCCGCCAGCGAGCCGAACTCCGCACGCAATTCGAGCACGCGTGCGGCGTTGTTGATGGTCGATGCGATCTTCCCGCGATGCCGCACGATGCCGGCATCCGCCAGCAGGCGCGCCACGTCGGCGTCGTCGAACCGGGCCACCTGCTGCGCATCAAAGTTGGCAAAGGCGTTGCGAAAGTTCTCCCGCTTGTTGAGGATCGTCAGCCAACTCAACCCCGACTGAAATCCCTCCAGGCAGATCTTCTCGAACAACCGGCGGTCGTCGATGACAGGGAAGCCCCACTCATGGTCGTGGTAATGCGCGTAGGCCGGCGTGGCCGCGCACCAGCGGCAGCGCGCCTGCCCGTCTTCGCCGGCAAAAAGGCCCTCTGCGAGGTCGGCCGGATCCTTCGGTGTGACCGGCGTGTTCAACCGGCGTCGCTCACACGCACCAGCGCCTCGATGGCCAGCGGATAGCCCTTGACACCCAGCCCGACGATGATGCCGCGCGCGGCGGGCGAGATGTACGAATGGTGGCGGAATTCCTCGCGGGCGTGCACGTTCGAGATATGCAGTTCGATCAGCGGCACGCTCGCACCCTTGATCGCATCGTGCAGCGCGATGGACGTGTGGGTGTAGGCGCCAGGATTCATCACCACCCCGAGCATGCGCCCGGCGGCAACTTCGCGGCCGGCTTCGTGGATCCAGTCGATCAGGAAGCCTTCGTGGTTCGATTGCCGGCATTCGATCTCGACGCCGAGTCGGGCGCCTGCTTCCTGGCACATGCGCTCGACATCGGCCAGGGTTTCGTGGCCGTACTGCGCGGGTTCGCGCGTGCCGAGCAGGTTGAGATTAGGGCCGTTGAGTACGAGTATTTTCTTCATGTCATCGCTCCGAGGGAGGGTCATCTTATAGTGCTTATAGTGGGCGTATCTGCAGCCCCCGCAACCCTCAAGATACTTCAAGACATGAAAACCAAAGCCGCCGTCGCCTGGCAAGCAGGCCAACCACTGACCATCGAAACCGTCGACCTCGAGGGGCCGAAGTTCGGCGAGGTGCTCGT
>NZ_JAUSRO010000005.1 GCF_030811835.1 Variovorax ginsengisoli
CAGCGGTCAGCGTGGTCTTGCCATGGTCGACGTGACCGATCGTGCCCACGTTCACGTGGGGCTTGGTGCGGGTGAACTTACCTTTTGCCATTTTTCAATCCTTGAAAGAGCATGTCCGTGTGTTGGTTTTATGTCTGCACCCAATTGCTGATTCGTCCCGCACGGAAACAGGACGGCATCGGGTCGCAGACAAGTCGGGCTGCGCACTGCGCAAGCCCCACATTCTTGAATTACTTAGCGCGGGCGGCCACGATGGCTTCGGCAACGTTGCGAGGAGCTTCGGCGTAGTGCTTGAACTCCATCGTGTACGTGGCGCGGCCTTGCGACATCGAACGCAGTGTGGTCGAGTAGCCGAACATTTCCGACAGCGGGACTTCAGCCTTGATGGCCTTGCCGCCGCCGATCATGTCGTCCATGCCCTGCACCATGCCGCGACGGCTGGACAGGTCGCCCATCACGTTGCCGGCGTAGTCTTCAGGTGTCTCGACTTCCACGGCCATCATGGGTTCCAGGATGACCGGGCTGGCCTTGCGGCAGCCTTCCTTGAAGCCGAAGATGGCAGCCATCTTGAAGGCCATTTCGTTCGAGTCCACGTCGTGGTACGAACCGAAGTGCAGCGTGACCTTGACGTCGACCACCGGGTAACCGGCGAGCACACCCTGGCCCAGCGCTTCGATGACGCCCTTTTCGACCGCAGGGATGTATTCGCGAGGAACCACACCGCCCTTGATCGCGTCGACGAACTCGAAGCCCTTGCCGGCTTCCTGGGGCTCGACCTTCAGGATCACGTGGCCGTACTGGCCCTTGCCGCCCGACTGGCGAACGAACTTGCCTTCGGCATCTTCGACCGTCTTGCGGATGGTTTCGCGGTACGCCACCTGCGGCTTGCCGACGTTGGCTTCCACGCCGAATTCGCGCTTCATGCGGTCCACGATGATTTCGAGATGGAGCTCGCCCATGCCCGAGATGATGGTTTGGCCGGATTCTTCGTCGGTCTTCACGCGGAACGAAGGATCTTCCTGAGCCAGACGCTGCAGCGCGATGCCCATCTTTTCCTGGTCGACCTTGGTCTTCGGCTCGACGGCCTGGGAGATCACCGATTCCGGGAACACCATGCGCTCGAGCGTCACGATCGCCGACGGATCGCACAGGGTTTCGCCCGTGGTCACTTCCTTCAGGCCCACGCAAGCCGCGATGTCGCCGGCGCGGATTTCGCTGACTTCTTCACGGTTGTTGGCGTGCATCTGCACGATACGGCCGATGCGTTCCTTCTTGCCGCGCACGGGGTTGTAGACGCTGTCGCCCTTCTTCAGCACGCCGGAATAGACGCGCACGAAGGTCAGCTGGCCGACGAACGGGTCGGTCATGAGCTTGAATGCCAGCGCAGAGAACTTCTCTTCGTCGTCGGCTTGGCGAACGACAGGTGCTTCGTCTTCGTCGGTGCCACTCACTGGCGGGATGTCCGTCGGAGCGGGCATGTATTCGATGACCGCGTCGAGCATGGCCTGCACGCCCTTGTTCTTGAACGCGGAACCGCACAGCATCGGCTGGATCTCGCCGGCAATGGTGCGCTGGCGGATGGCGGCCTTGATTTCTGCCTCGGACAGCGTTTCGCCTTCGAGGTACTTGTTCATCAGCTCTTCGCTGGCTTCGGCAGCGGCTTCGACGAGCTTTTCGTGGTATTCGTTGCAGACGTCCACCAGGTCGGCAGGAATCTCGCCGTACTGGAAGGTCACGCCCTTGTCTTCGTCCCAGATGATGGCCTTCATCTTCACGAGGTCGACGATGCCCTGGAACTTGTCTTCGGCGCCGATCGGGATCTGGATCACGACGGGGTTGGCCTTCAGACGGTCGATCATCATCTGGCGAACGCGCAGGAAGTTGGCACCGGTGCGGTCCATCTTGTTGACGAACGCCAGACGCGGCACGCGGTACTTGTTGGCCTGGCGCCAGACGGTTTCCGACTGGGGCTGCACGCCGCCGACGGCGTCGTACACCATCACGGCGCCGTCGAGCACGCGCATCGAGCGCTCGACTTCAATCGTGAAGTCCACGTGACCGGGGGTGTCGATGATGTTGATGCGGTGTTCGGGGAACGTGCCGGCCATGCCCTTCCAGAAGCAGGTGGTCGCGGCGGACGTGATCGTGATGCCACGCTCTTGTTCCTGCTCCATCCAGTCCATCGTCGCTGCACCATCGTGCACTTCGCCGATCTTGTGATTCACGCCGGTGTAGAACAGGATGCGCTCGGTCGTCGTGGTTTTGCCAGCGTCGATGTGCGCCGAGATACCGATGTTGCGGTAGCGCTCGATGGGGGTGTTGCGTGCCATGAGAAATTACTCCATTAACGGATGAAAGCCCGCCTGCCACACGGCAGGTCGGGCTTCCAGCCAGTCTGTTTTAAGACGATTCTTTAGAAGCGGAAGTGGCTGAAGGCCTTGTTGGCCTCTGCCATGCGGTGCACTTCGTCACGCTTCTTCATGGCGCCGCCACGGCCTTCGGTGGCTTCCATGAGTTCGTTGGCCAGACGCAGGGCCATCGACTTTTCACCGCGCTTGCGAGCGGCTTCCTTGATCCAGCGCATCGACAGCGCCAGACGACGGACCGGGCGCACTTCGACAGGCACCTGGTAGTTCGCACCGCCCACGCGGCGCGACTTCACTTCGACCATCGGCTTCACATTGTTGATGGCCATGGTGAAGGCTTCGACCGGATCCTTGCCCGGGTTCTTCTTCTCGATCTGCTCCAGAGCACCGTAGATGATGCGCTCAGCGATGGCTTTCTTGCCGCCTTCCATGATCACGTTCATGAATTTGGACAGCTCGACATTGCCGAACTTTGGATCCGGCAGGATTTCACGTTTGGGGACTTCGCGACGACGTGGCATTTTTTCACCTCTTTGCTTCAGTTGGCACCGTTTCAGGTACCGCGAGAGCCAACAAAAACTCTCACTTACTCGACCCAGGATCGGGTCACTTCGTTCGATGCGCCCGCCAAGGCACGCCGAACACCGCTGATACAGAAAGCGATTAAGCCTTCTTGGGGCGCTTGGCGCCGTACTTGGAACGCGACTGCTTGCGGTCTTTCACGCCTTGCAAGTCGAGCGAACCGCGCACGATGTGGTAACGCACGCCGGGCAAGTCCTTGACACGACCGCCGCGAACCAGCACAACGCTGTGTTCCTGCAGGTTGTGGCCTTCGCCGCCGATGTACGAGATGACTTCGAAGCCATTGGTCAGACGGACCTTGGCAACTTTACGAAGCGCCGAGTTGGGCTTCTTGGGCGTCGTGGTGTAGACGCGGGTGCAGACACCGCGACGTTGCGGCGAGTTCTGCATTGCAGGGCTCTTCGAATTGATCTTTTCGACCGTCCGACCCTGACGCACCAGTTGATTGATGGTTGGCATGAATGAATAAGTCCCAAAACACCCCAGTCCAAGCGTGAACCGACCAGGGCATGTTTCTAGATAGTCCAGGAATGGACGAAAACGTGAAACCCTTCGGAAATTTCCGAAAAGCCCACGAGTATAGCGCATAGCGTCAACCGTTGGCCAGCGGATTTGCCAAACACCACGGAACGGGCGCTGCCCGACCGCCGGTCTGTCCCCCGTTAAGGGGCGAGCCCTTGACTGCCCCTCACTTGATCCAGAGACGCACGGCGTCCCAGGCGCGGCCCAGAATGCCGGCCTGCTCGACCGCTTCGAGCGCCACCAGGGGCACCTCGGCCACGGGTTGATCGCCCAGGCTGATCTTGAGCGAGCCTACCGGTTGGTTCTTGGTGAACGGCGCCACCAGGGGATCGGGCCGCGCGACCTGCGTGGTCAGCTTGGCGGCCGAACCAGCCGGCACCGCGACCACGATCGGCTCGGTGCGCCCCAGCTTCAGCGTGTTGACCGCACCCTTCCATACCGGCGGCGTCGCGACGGGCTGATTGGCTTCGAACAGGCGGACCGCGTCGTAGGCGGTATAGCCCCAGTTCAGCAGTTTTTGCGACTCGTTGGCGCGCACCGCCTCGCTGCTGGTGCCCAGCACGATCGACAGCAGGCGGCGCCCGCCGCTGAGGTTCGGGAAGTCGCGCTTGGCCGTGACGATCATGCAGTAGCCAGCGGCATTGGTATGGCCCGTCTTCAGCCCGTCGACCGTCGGATCGCGAAACAGCAAGAGGTTGCGGTTGGTGTCGTTGGTCGACGGCGTGCCCGGGTAGCGGTACTTCTTGATCGCGTAGTAATGGACGTACTCGGGAAAGTCGAGCATCAGCCGGCCCGCCAGAATGCTGAGGTCACGCGCGGTCGTGGTGTGGCCCGGCTCGGTCAGGCCTTCAGGATTCTTGTAGGTGGTGTTTTTCATGCCCAGCACCTTGGCCTGCTCGTTCATGAGCTGCACGAAATGCTCGGCAGTGCCGCCCACGCCTTCGGCCAACGCCATCGTGGCGTCATTGCCCGACTGGACGATCAACCCCTTGATCAGGTCTTCGACCGGCACCTGCATCTTCGGGTCGATGAACATGCGCGAGCCCGGCATCTTCCAGGCGCGCTCGCTCACCGGCAGCGTCTGGGTGAGCGTGATCTTCTTGGATTTCAGTGCATCGAAGACAAGGTAGGCGGACATCAGCTTGGTGAGCGAGGCCGGCTCGACCTGGCTGTCGATGTCTTTCTGCGCGAGCAACTGGTTGGCCGTGACGTCGAGCAGGAGATAGCTGCGCGCGGCAATTTCCGGCGGAACGGGTGCCTGCGCGGCGGCCAGGATGGAAAAGGATGCGGCAGCAGCCAGCACCAGCGCACGGAGCGCGTCGGACATACGGTTCATGGGGGATGCAAACAGACGAAAAACTAGCCCGCGCGCAAATGGCGGGCGACAAGGTGCTTGAGCAGGGGCAATTGTCCGTGAAAGAAATGGCCAACCCCCGGTATGACTGTGACAGGAAGTGACTGGGGCCGCGCCCAATCCATCACCGCCGACAAGGCCACCGTGTCGTCGACCTCGCCATGGACGAGCAGCGTGCGCTCGTGTGCGGCCTCGGGGAGGGCTGCCGGCACGGCTCGCACAACGCTGGCGCCGACCAACGCCACACTTCCCACGTCGCGCTCGCCCCAGAGCGACTGAAGCGCATTCATGGCCACGAAGGCGCCAAAGGAAAAGCCCGCAATGGCAATGGGCCCCTCGGGCGCGAGTTGGGCAACCACCGAGCGGTAGTCGTCGGTTTCGCCGCGCCCCTCGTCGTGCACGCCTTCGCTGGCGCCCACGCCACGGAAGTTGAAGCGCACGGCCGTCCAGCCGCTGGCCACGAAGGCGCGCGCCAGCGTCTGCACGACCTTGTTGTCCATGGTGCCGCCAAAAAGCGGGTGCGGGTGGGCGATGACGGCGACCCCGCGGGCGGGAACGCCTTGGGCAGCGGCGTCGCGCTGAACCTCGATCACGCCGGCGGCGCCGTGCAGGCGGAGCTTCTCGGTCTGTGAATTCATGATGCTTGCAATGGAAGATTCCTCCGGTCAGTCCTCATGGACGCCCGAAAGCCAGGAAGGTTCAGCCAATTTTGAGGGCCGTGCGGCGCCGCTCAGCGTCCGACGTCGGGCGGCAGCAGCAGCCGCTCCACCGGCCGACCGTTCTTCAGGTGCGACTCGACGATCTCGTCAATGTCGTCGTGGTCCACGAAGGTGTACCACGTCTCCTCCGGGTAGACCACCGCCACCGGCCCGCCCGCACAGCGATCGAGGCAACCGGCCTTGTTCACCCGCACCTTGCCAACGCCCGCCAGCCCCGCCTCCTTGACCTTGGACTTGCAGCGGTCGAAGCCTTCCTGCGCCTGGTGCTTGGCGCAGGCATCCTCGCCGTTCTTGCGTTCGTTCAGGCAGAAGAAGATGTGGCGCTGGTAGTAGGGCATGGACGCATTCTAGGTTTGCGCCGGCCGCCTCGACAGCACGGCCACCACGTAGCCCAGTGTGGCGAATGGCCAGAGCCAGCCGAGCCACTGCACCAGCCCATGGAAGCGAATGAAGCGCCCCTGCTCCCAGGTCGCCAGCGTCTGAGCGAAGTACGCGCTTTCCGGTGCCTGGTTGAGCAGGCTCAGGTGCAGCACCAGCGCCAGCAGCAGCAGCGCGGCGCAGAGCCGACGCCCCGCGCCGAGCAGCAGCGTGCCGACGATCACCGCACCCGCCATGCCCAGTTGCACCGGCGCGCTCAGCCACGCCCAGGCATGGTCCGGCCCGTAGCTGAGCGCCGCCGACAGACCGCTGGCCAGCGCACCCGCGAGCAGCGTGAGCGGCAACAGCACGGCACGGCGCGGCAACTCGCGCGTGACCATGAAGCCCAGCAGGCAAGGCACCAGCGCCCCCAGCAGCACGCAGATCATCTCGACGCCGGGCACCAGCGGCTCCAGCTCGAACTGGCGCACGGGCAGCCAGTCGATGAAGGGTGTGTCGAGCAGCCATTCCGACAACGCCGCCTCCAGCCGCTCGAAGACCTGCCCGAGACCGAAGGTGACGGCCGCCGGAAACAGCAGCGCAACCGGCCAGAGCGCCAGCAGCACCAGCCCGCCACGCGCGTCATCGACAAACCACTGGGAACGTGCGCGGCTCCAGTGTGCGACCGCACCCACGCGTTCGAGCACCGCCGCCACCACGGCGCCGAGCAGTGCGCCGGCGGTGTTGAGCCCCAGATCGACGTTCGACGGGATGCGCGAGGGCAGGTAGCTCTGCAATGTTTCCATGGCCAGCGAGATTGCACCGCCGGCCAACGTGGCGCGCAGCACGGCAGGCAGGCCGCCGCTGCCCGGGCGCGTGCGCAGCACCGCCAACGCCGACAGGAAACCCATCGGCATGTAACCCACCACGTTCACCCCGAAGTCGAATCCCGTCCAGTACTTCGGCCAGGGTGCCGCCAGGTAGGCCCAGGGCGCAATACCCTGGTCGCGCCATTCGGAGAATGGATACAGGCTCGCATAGACGATCAGCGTGGCGTATGCGAGCGCCAGAGGCTGCGCGGCGGACTTGTGCTGCGCAGGCACGGTCAGAAGGGCTTGACGACGACCAGGATCACGATGC
This sequence comes from Variovorax ginsengisoli, assembly GCF_030811835.1. Lineage (GTDB taxonomy): Bacteria > Pseudomonadota > Gammaproteobacteria > Burkholderiales > Burkholderiaceae_C > Variovorax > Variovorax ginsengisoli_C. The sequence goes on from NZ_JAUSRO010000005.1 coordinate 7,041, forward strand.
AGAGCAATAGCACCACCGGCGCCTCGTTGAACCAGCGGTACCAGCGATGGCTGCGGCGGTTGGCGTTGGCCTCGAATTTGCGCAACAGCACGCCACAGCCGTGGTGGTAACCAAGCGCCATCAGCACCAACGCCAGCTTGGCGTGCATCCAGCCGTTGCCCGGACCGCGGCCGATGCCGTAGCCCAGCCAGAGCCAGGCGCCGAACCCCAGCGCAGGGACTGCCAGGAAGGTGGTGAAACGCAACAGCTTGCGCGCCATCAGCAACAGCCTGTCGCGCTCGGCCACCGACCCGGGCGGCACCATTGCGAGATTCACAAAAATCCGCGGCAAATAGAAAAGGCCGGCAAACCAGCTGGCGATGAATACGATGTGCAGCGACTTGACCCAGAGCATGGCGACCAGTTTAGAGGGTGTCGACGCACGAGGCAGCGCACGCCACCGATGCCACGCCGGACAAAAAAAAGCCCGGCGTCAAAACGCCGGGCTGGGAAGCCCTTTTGCTGTCACACATCAAGGCACCCGCTCAGGGAGGAAAAGCGGGGAGCGGCAAGCCGCCCAGCACAGAATTTAACAAAGGGGAAACCTACGATCAAGCGTTTCCAGTAACTATTTTTGACATTTCGGTGGACTGAGCGCGCTCAATCATGCCTCTGGCGTGCAAATTCGTTCACCCAGACAGGTGGCGCGCCGGGCAAAAGCAGCCGATGGGGCACAATTTTGGCCATGACCTTCCACGCCCCGTTTCCTGCCGGCCGTCCGCGCCGTCTCCGTCGCGACAGTTTCACGCGCAACCTCGTCCGTGAACATGCCCTGCACAGCCATGACCTGATCTACCCGGTGTTCGTGCAGGAAGGCGAACGCCGCCGCGACGCCATCGCGTCGATGCCCGGCGTCGAACGGCTGAGCCTCGACCTGCTGCTGCCGGTGGCCGAGCAATGCGTGGCACTGGGCATTCCGGTGATGGCGCTGTTCCCGGTGATCGACGCGCGGCTGAAGACGCCCAACGGCGACGAAGCCTTCAACCCGGACGGGCTCATCCCGCGTGTGGTCGCCTCGCTGAAATCACACTTTCCCGAACTGGGCATCATGACCGACGTCGCGCTCGACCCTTACACCAGCCATGGGCAGGATGGCCTGCTCGATGACACCGGCTACATCCTGAACGACCCCACCGTCGAGGTGCTGGTTCAGCAGGCCCTCACGCAATCGCACGCCGGCGTCGACATCGTCGCGCCCAGCGACATGATGGACGGACGCATCGGCGCCATCCGCGACGCGCTGGAAGAAGCCGGCGACATCCACACGCGGATCATGGCGTACAGCGCCAAGTACGCGAGTGCCTTCTACGGCCCGTTTCGTGACGCGGTCGGTTCCTCGGCCAACCTCGGCAAGAGCAACAAGAAGGTCTACCAGATGGACCCGGGCAACAGCGACGAGGCCCTGCGCGAGGTGGCGATCGACATCGCCGAAGGCGCCGATATGGTCATGGTCAAGCCCGGCATGCCCTACCTGGACATCGTGCGCCGCGTCAAAGACGAATTCCACGTGCCGACCTTCGCCTACCAGGTCAGCGGCGAGTACGCGATGCTCAAGGCGGCCGCGCAGAACGGCTGGCTCGACCACGACGCGGTCATGCTCGAAAGCCTGCTGGCCTTCAAGCGCGCCGGCGCCGACGGCGTGCTGACCTATTTCGCACTCGACGCCGCACGCCTGCTGCGCCAGGGCTGAGCGGCGCGATGCGGATCTTCCAGGTCAGCGGCTCGCAGGTCGACGAACATGCCACGCTCGCGCCGCTGGCCCTGCCCGGCGCCTGCCGCACGGGCTACCTGTGGCTGTCGCTCACGCGGGAAGAGTTCCGCGCCTCGCTCGGCGATGTGCAGCGCGTGCTGGCAGCGCTCTGCGGCACGCAACTGGTCGATCTGCACGTGAGCGACCTGCTCAACGACCAGTTGCCCTCGCACTACGACTACACCTCGCTGTACGACGTGATCGTGTTCCGGCGGCTCGCAGCGGCGGGCGTCGGCCCCGACACACAGGCGCCCGCCTTGCCCCGCAGTGGCCCACCGGTGCTGCGGCGCATCGACACCCGGCCCGTCGGTTTCGCCGTGTTCGACCGGGTGCTGCTCTCGGTGCACCCCGACGACGCCGCCGTGCGCGACGCCTACGCGGCCAAGCTGCTGGCCGCCGCCGGACGCGGCGACCGTGGCGATCGGCCCGAAGCCGAAACGCCGGCACTTGACGCGCGTGCGACCAGCGCGCGCGTACCCACCAGCCCGGCCGACCTGATGCTGCGCGTGGTCAACCAGATCGTCGACGCCTACCTGGAGTTGCGCCGCGAACTCACTCGCCAGCTCGACCACTGGCAGGCCGAGCTGATCGACCCGAAAAGCCGATTCACCAACTGGAGCGCGCTGATGCAGGCGCGCCAGTCGTTGCACCACCTCGACGAGATCTGCGAAGACCAGCGCGCGGCCGTGCAGGACTGGCTCGATGCGCTCGAAACACTGCCTGCACCCGTGGGCGCGGTCGAACTGCGCGAGCGGGAGCTGATCCTGGTGCGCAGCCGCGACGTGCTCGAGCACATCGAGCGCGTCGTGCACCATGTGCGCCGCCTTGAACAGAACGCTGAGACCGCGGTGCAGATGCACTTCAGCGTGCAGAGCCACCGCACCAACGACATCATGCGGATCCTGACCGTGCTCACGGCGGTGTTCCTGCCGCTCAACCTCATCGCCGGCATCTTCGGCATGAATTTTGAGTTCATCCCGCTCGTGCACAAGGCCGACGGCTTCTGGATCGCCATGGCTTCCATGGGCCTGACGGCCGTGGGGCTGGTGATGGTGTTCTGGCGCAAACGCTACCTGGCACGCACCGCGCGCTGAGTGAAACGTGAAAAAACCGGGTGATGCCTGCGCATCCCCGGTTTTTTCTTTGGCTTGCTTGACCGGCCGCGATGTGCGGACAGTGAGGCAGGCGCTTTACAGCGCGGCTTGGCGCGTGTTGATCTTCAGCGTGCCGTTGGTGTAAGCGGGCAGCACCGTGCTGTTCACGAACGCCTTGCGGTCCAGGTTCTGGTTCGGTGCATGGGCGGTCGCAACGGCTTCGGCCTGGACGCGTGCGCGATCGGTCGAGGCGGCCAGCACCGGTTGCACGCCAGCGTTGGCGGCTTCAGCGTACTGGTCACCAGCGCGAGCAGCGGCAACGGCTTGCGTGCTCACTTCGGCACGGCTGAGTGCGCCTTGCGTGGTCAGCACGCCGTCATACGTTTCTGCTTGGGCGCCGGTAGCGGCGAGAATGGTCAGGGCAGCAGCGGCGAGGATGTTCGAGGTCTTCATTTGGATTCCTTGGTTTGTTCTGGAGCGGTTCGCTCGGGATGCCGATTTGGCGTCCCGTGGCATGAATTGTGCACCCGTAAGTAGGTAAAAACCCTCATGAAAATGAATCACGGTGTTCACGATATCGAAACAATAGGCCGGTAAATGGACAGCTTTGATCTCATCAGGACCTTCCGCGAAGTCGCCGCGCTGGGCAGTTTTTCGCGGGCAGCGACCAAGCTGGACATGTCGAAAGCCACCGTCAGCAAGTACGTGGCCGAACTGGAGACACGTTTCGGCGTGCGGCTGCTCAACCGCTCGACCCGCTCGGTGAGCCTGACCGACGCGGGCGCGCTGCTGCTCGAGCGCAGCAAACCAGTGATGGAGATGGTCGAGCTCACCCAGGCCGAGTTGCAGGAGCACGCGAGCCGGCCGACCGGACGCATTCGCCTGTCGGCGCCGCACGGCATGGGTCAGGGCGACCTGCCCAAGCTGCTGGCGCAATTCATGGGCTATTACCCCGAAGTCAGCATCAGCCTGCACCTGAGCAATCGCACCGTGGACATGGCCGAGGAAGCCATCGACCTGTCGCTGCGCCTCGGACCGATCGAGGACGACAACCTGATCGTGCGCAAACTGGTGCTGGTGAAGCTGGTGGTGTGTGCGTCCCCGCGCTACTGGAAGAAACACGGCAAGCCCGTGCAGCCCACCGACCTCGCCGGACACGACGCCCTGACGCACTCACGTCTTGGCCATCACCCGCTCTGGCGCTTCGAGGTCGAGGGCAAACCCGTCGACATCGCCGTCAAAAGCCGCATGGATGCGACCGAGGCGGGGCCGCTGATCCAGGTCGCCATGCAGGGCTTCGGCGTGCTGTACGTGCCCGCCTTGCTGGTGCAGTCGCACATCGACCACGGCGAACTGGAGCCGGTGCTCGAATCCTTCGTGCGCAGCGACGTGTGGCTGTCGGCGGCCTACCTCCAGCGGCGCCACAACAGCGCTGCGCTGCGTGCCCTGCTCGACTTCCTGGAAACGCGCATCGGCGCACGCGCCCCTGCGAAGAAGAAATGAGCGCGGCAAAATGAAAAAGGCCGGCGCCTTCTGGGGCGCCGGCCTTTCGGGCTTAGGCAAACTGCAGCTTACAGTGCAGCCTGGCGTGTGGTGCGGATCTTCAGGGTGCCGTTGGTGTAAGCGGGCAGCACCGTGCTGTTCACGAACGCCTTGCGGTCCAGGTTCTGGTTCGGTGCATGGGCGGCAGCAACGGCTTCGGCCTGGACGAGGGCGCGGTCGGTCGAGGCGGCCAGCACCGGTTGCACGCCAGCGTTGGCGGCTTCGGCGTACGGGTCACCAGCGCGAGCAGCGGCCACGGCTTGCGTGCTCACTTCGGCGCGGCTCAGCGCGCCTTGCGTGGTCAGCACGCCGTCATAGGTTTCGGCTTGGGCGCCTGCGGCAGCAAGCAGGGAGAGAGCGGCGGCGGCGATGATCTTGGAGGTCTTCATTTCAGTTCCTTGGTAGTGGAAGGATCAGGCTTGCTGAAGTGCCTGCCTGTGAGATGAAGTTTGCGCCGGATCACGCCCTGAAAACGCCTCCAAAACGAACCACGGCGTTCATGAAAGGCGAACAATCCACGGTGCGCCGAAGCACCCACCCGCCGTGCCGGGCGAGCGTCGGCGTCAGCCCACGTGACGGGCGAAAAAGGCCAGCGTGCGCTCGCGCGCCAGCGTGGCCGCAGCGCCATCGTAGGAGCCGCGCTGGTCGCAATTGAAGCCGTGATCGGCGGCATACACATGCACCTCGACGTCCGGATGCGCGGCCTTGAAGGCCTCGACCGATTCGAGCGAAATCCAGTGATCCTTTTCGCCGAAATGCGCGAGCACGGGCACGTGTGGCCGGCGCGCCGATTCCTCGGGGGTGGTCATGCCGCCGCCGTAATAAGGGGCTGCCGCCGCGAGGCCGGAAACACCCGCGGCCGCCCGCCAGGCCAACAGCCCACCCCAGCAATAGCCGACCACGCCCACCTTGCCCGCACGCGCCGCGTAGTCGACGGCCGCCTGCACGTCCTGCAGCACACCGGGCGCGGGCAGCGCCTCGACCGCCGCCTTGAGCGCGACGCCGGCCTGCATGTCGTCGCCGGTGTAGCCCAATTCGACGCCCGGCTTGACGCGGTGGAAAGTGGCCGGCGCCACCGCCAGGTAGCCCGCGGCGGCATAGCCGTCGGCGACCGCGCGGACGTGCGAGTTCACGCCGAAGATTTCCTGCAGCACCACGATGGCGCCCTTGGGCTGGGCTGCGGGCTCGGCCACATACGCAGGAAAAGTGAAACCGTCGGCGGCGGTGAGATCGATGAATTGACCCATGGTCATGCTCCTTGAGACTGAGTGAAAGGTTGTTCGAGTGCGCTCGCCAGAAAGTCCAGCCGGTCCTGGCCCCAGAAGATCTCGCCATCCAGCACATAGCTGGGCGCGCCGAAGACCTGCGCGTCGATGGCGTCCTGCGTGTAGGCCTCGTAGCGCTCCTGAACCGCCTGGCTCTGCGATTGCTCGGCGCGCTTGGCCGGCAGACCGCATTCGGCCACCAGCGTCTCCAGCAGCGTCGGGTCGGCGATATTGCGCTCCTGCACCCATACGGCCGCGAACACCGCCGCACACAGGCGCAGCGCCGCATCGGTGCCGTCGTGCAGGTCGACCGCGATGATGAGCTTGGCCGCATCGTCGCCGCCCACCGGAAAGAACTTGGGCTTCGGATTCAGCGGCAGGCCGAGGTGGCGGGAGAAGCGCGCGAGTTCGACCAGCCGGTAGGCCTGGCGCTGTGGCGCGCGCTTGCCCAGCGGCAGGCCGCCCGAAACCGGGAACACCGCGCCGAAATCAACCGGGCGCACGCGCACGGTGGCATCGGCTGCCTGCGCCAGCGCCACGAAGCGCGCGTGGCCCAGGTAGGTCCAGGGACTCTGGGGCGTGAAGTAATAGTCGATGGTGCGGCGCATGGCTTCTCCTCGATGATGTAATCCGTGCAGACGGTTTTTAACTGACGCGCATTACTTGTGCAGGAGGCGGGACTTGAACCAGGTGCTCTTGATGACGGGCGGCAGTCGCGGCATCGGCGCGGCCGCCGCCGTGCTCGCTGCCCGACGCGGCTTTGCGGTGGCCGTCAACTACGCCAGCCAATCGGCGGCCGCCGACGAGGTGGTGCGTCGCATCCGCAGCGAAGGCGGCACCGCCATCGCCGTGCAAGCCGACGTCGGCGATGAGGCGCAGGTGCTGGCCATGTTCGCGGCAATCGACGCCCGGCTGGGCCGGCTCACCGCACTCGTCAACAACGCCGGTGTGGTCGACCGGCAGGCGCGTGTCGACGAGATGAGCGTGGCCCGGCTCGAACGCATGATGCGCATCAACGTGATCGGCAGCTTCGTCTGTGCACGCGAAGCGGTGCGCCGCATGAGCACGCGCCATGGCGGCCACGGCGGCGCCATCGTCAACGTGTCGAGCGCCGCGTCGCGCCTGGGCTCGCCGGGGCAATACGTCGACTATGCGGCCAGCAAGGGTGCCATCGACACCTTCACGCTCGGCCTGGCCAAGGAAGTGGCCGACGAGGGCATTCGGGTGAACGCGGTGCGTCCCGGCCTGATCGAAACCGAGATCCACGCCTCGGGCGGCATGCCCGAACGCGCCGCAGCGCTGGCACCCACCGTGCCCATGAAGCGCACCGGCAGCGCCGACGAAGTGGCCGCGGCCATCGTGTGGTTGCTGTCACCCGAGGCCAGCTACACCACGGGGGCGCTGCTCGATGTGGCAGGAGGCCGCTGATGGCCACGCCCACCATGGACCTGATCAAGCCGCTGATCACGCTGCTGGCCATCGTCAACCCGCTGGCGATCGTGCCGTTCTTCATCCACTACACGCAGGAATACACCTCGCGCCAGCGCCGCCACACCGCGTGGGTGTCGGCCTTCAGCGCCTTCGTGGTGATCGCGGTCAGCGCCCTGCTCGGGCTGCAGTTGCTGTCGTTCTTCGGCATCTCGATCGCCAGCTTCCAGGTCGGCGGGGGCATGCTGCTGCTGATCAGTTCGCTGAACATGCTCAACGCGCAACCCGCCGAGGCCAAGACCAGCAAGGAAGAGATTCGCGCGACCGAGGTGAAAGCCTCGCTGGGCGCCTCGATCGCGGTCGTACCGCTGACCATTCCGCTGCTGACTGGCCCGGCCACCATGTCGACCATGGTGATCTACGCAGAGAAGACCCAGCATCTGTGGGAACTCGCGCTGCTGGTGGGCTACGGCGTCATCATCGGCCTGGCCACCGGTGTGACCTTTTCGCTGGCCGAGCCGATCGCCCGTGTGCTGGGCAAGACAGGCATCAACGTGATGACCCGTCTGATGGGCCTGATCCTGGCCGCACTCGCTGTCGAGGTGATGGCCGACGGCCTGGGCAAACTGTTCCCGATCCTCGGCCGCGCGGGCTGACCTCGCCCGAACCGCCGCGACGCGCCGAGCGCACTCAGCGCGTTGCGTCCACCCAGCCGGCCAGTTCGGTCACCGCCGCCTCGGTGGCCGCGGCCAGCGCCTTCACACCGCCCGCCGCATCGGCCGTGGGCGCCGGACGCTGGACGGTGAAGCTGCGTTGCGCCAGCACGCGGTCGCCACCGGGCTGGGTCTGGATCAAGGTGGCACGCAGGCGCACCAGGCCAACGCTGGCCGACGGCGCCTCGAAGTACTGGCTGAACTCCTCGAGCGTCACACGCAGCGTGTTGGGCACCCGGCCGCCGCTGCGCGCCATGGAAGCACTTTCGCGCGGGCTGAGCACCGTATGGCGCACGGACAGCGCGTCGTTCAAACGCTGGTGCACGAGCTGCACCGGCGCCACGCTCCAGCGCGCCAGGCCATAGGGGCGCAGCTCGTTGCCATCGGCATAGCCCAGACGGTAGAGCACCTGCGTGCCCTCCAGGCGCGCGCTGGCTTCGATGTCGGCGAGCGCCAGCGTAGACCCGGCGGCGACGGGTGCCCCAGCCGTCGCCACTGCCGCAGCACCACCCGCGACCAGGCCAGGGCCGAAGTCGTAGAGCACGGCACGCGCGGGCCGGTCGGGCAAGGCGCCGCAACCGGCGAGCAACAGCGCGCTCGCGGCCGCGCCCAGGGCCAAGGTGGCCACGACGCGCAGGCGTCGCGCAGACAGGGTGATCTTCGGGTTCACGTTCATGGGCTTGGACCTTCCTCAGGGACGGGCTGCGGCCGGCGGTGCGGCAAAGCCCGGCTCGCCCGGCCCCGCCACCACACCGCCATTGCCGAACAGCAGCGATTGCGGGTTGTCGTTGATGCCGTCGGCCGCGCGGCCCAGCCGGCGCACCGCCTGCGACGTGTCATCGGCCACGCGGTTCAGGCGCGGCAGCGTTGCGTTGTTGAACGACTCGACAGCCTGCGACAGCGCCTGGGTGCCGTCGCCCAGGCGCTGCATCGGCCCGTCGGGCGCATTCAGCCGCGATGCCGTGGTGTTGAGGTTGTTGGCCACCCGCGAGACGTCGCCTGCGGCCGTCTTGAGCGACCCCATGGTGTCGCGGGTGCGATCGATCAGCGGCGGCAGCGCTGCCAGCGTCGGGTTCAGGCCGTTCTTCACGGTGGCATCGAGCTGCCGCGTGAGCTGGTTGGCGCTGGCCGCGGCCTGCGCAATGTTTTCCAGCGCGGTCGCAATGCGTTTCTGGTTGCCGTCGTCGAGCACGTTGTTGACCCGCGTGGTCACCTGCTCGACCTGCTTGAGGATCGCCTCGCCGCGGTCCTGCAACTGCGCGAGCATCGACGGCCGCAACGGCAGGCGTGGCGGCGCTTCGTCGTTGGGCACCAGCGCCACCTGCGACTCGCCCTTGTCGTCGATCGCAATGAAGGCCAGGCCGGTCACGCCCTGGTAGCTGAGCGTGGCATAGCTCGACTGCGTGAGCGGCACGCGGGCATCGACCGTCAGGCGCACGCGCACGTTGCCGGTCTGCTTGGGGTCGAAGTCGATGGCCGTGACCTTGCCCACCGCGATGCCGCGGTAGCGCACCATGGCCTGCGGCTGCAGGCCGCTGACCGCGTCGCGTGTGGACAGTTCGTAGACGTGGCGCACGGTGTCGTCACGCGTGAGCCAGATCACCAGCGCCACCAGCGCAGCCGCAAGGCCGAGCACGAAGGCACCGGCGGCGAGGGCATGGGACTTGTTTTCCATGGGTCTACCTTTGCGAATCGGGGACGTCGTCCTCGTGCAGGGCTTCCATCGCGCGGCGGCCTCGGCCGCCCAGGAAGTACTGCTGGATGAACGGGTGCGGGTGGGCGATCACCTCGCGTGGCAGGCCCGCGACGATCACCCGCTGGTCAGCCAGGACCGCGATGCGCGTGCTCAGGTCGAACAGCGTGTCGAGGTCGTGCGTGACCATCACCACCGTGAGCCCGAGCTCGCGGTGCAACGTGCGCAGCAGCGTGCAGAAGCCGTCGGCGCTCTCGGGGTCGAGGCCGGCCGTGGGTTCGTCGAGCAGCAGCAGCGGCGGGTCCATGATGAGGGCACGCGCCAGCGCCACGCGCTTGATCATGCCGCCCGACAGGTCCGCCGGGCTCTTGTTGGCATGGGCCGGGCCGAGCCCGACCATCTGCAGCTTGACCAGCGCCGCGTCGCGGATCAACGCTTCAGGCAACAGCTTGAGTTCGCGCAGCGGAAAGGCAATGTTGTCGAGCACGCTGAACGCCGAGAACAGCGCGCCGTGCTGGAACAGCATGCCCACCGAGGCCGCCGCGTGCGCGCTCAGTCGGCCGGCCGGCTGGCCCAGCACCGTGACGTCGCCACGGCTGGGATGTTCCAGCCCGAGGATCTGGCGCAGCAGCACGGTCTTGCCCGTGCCCGAGCCACCCACCAGCGACAGCACCTCGCCGCGCCGGATCGCGAGGTCGAGGTCGCGGTGCACCACCTGCTCTCCGCGCGACGACGCGAACACCGTCCAGAGCTTGCGGATGTCCACCACCGTGGGCGCGTGCACGTCGGGCGCATCGATCATCGAAAACCCACGCCTTTGAACAGCACCGCGAACAGCGCGTCGATCAGGATCACGACGGTGATGGAGGTGACCACCGACGAGGTCGTGCCACGTCCCAGGCTCTCGGTGTTGGGCTTGACCTTCATGCCGAAGTAGCAGCCCACCAGCGCGATCAGCACGCCGAACACGGCCGACTTGGCCATGGCCAGCCAGAGGTTCGACAGCGGCACCGCGCGTGGCAGCGCCGACATGAAGTACGAGGGCGAGATGCCCAGCGCCATATCGGCCGCGATCATGCCGCCCAAGAGCGCGGCCATCGAGGTCCACATGCTGATGAGCGGCATCGCAATGGCCAGCGCGAGCACGCGCGGCATCACCAGCCGGAAGCCGTGCGGGATGCCCATGACGCGCATCGCGTCGAGTTCTTCGGTCACACGCATCACGCCGATCTGCGCGGTGATGGCCGAGCCCGAACGGCCGGCGATGAGCACCGCCGCCAGCACCGGCCCGAGTTCGCGGATCAGCGACAGGCCGAGGATGTTGACGATGAACGTCTCCGCACCATAGTTGCGAAGCTGGTTCGAGGTGAGATAGGCCAGCACCACGCCGATGAGCAGCCCGACCAGCGCCGTGATGGGCAGCGCCGTGGCCCCGAACTGGTAGAGCTGGCCGGAGAAATCGCGCCAGGGCCCGCGGTGCGGCGCACGGATGAGCGTGCCGACGTCGAGCACGAACTGGCCGAACAGCGCAAGAAAGTCGCGCGCCACGCGCACCGAACGCGAGCCACCACGCGCGAGCCGTTGGAGGTGCTGCACGAACGTCGGTGGCGGCTCGACCGGCACGCTGCAGGTGTAGCGCGCGACGTGTTCGAGCACGGCCCGATGCTGCGGATCGAGTTCGATCTGCGCGGGCCACGCATGGTGCCAGTGGTTCCAGAGCAGCTGGGCGCCGATGTGGTCGAGCTGCTTGATCGGCCGCAGGTCCCAGGCGGTGTCGGCGCGGGCAGGCAGGCGTTCCAGACTCTCTGAGAGCGCCTTCCAGTGACGCGGCGAGGAAAAGGACAGCGCGGTCCAGGCACCACTGGCCAGCACACCCGATTCGCCGGCTGACTCAACGCGCGGCGCCGTTGCCGTGGCCGGGGTCGGCGCAATGGCAGACGGGGCGTCGGGCGCGGGGTTCGGCGCAGTGAGGGGCATGAGGGCGTGGGATTCCTGAAGCGGCCAGCAACGAAAGCGGATCGCCGATCCTAACCGCAGCACATGAAGATGCATCCGATCGATGGGGCGCGTGCGGGGTCAGGGCGCGTACCGGCGGCAAGTGGCCCGGCGATGCGCCGGCCATCGCGGGATTCTGCGCCCTCATCCCTCTCCTTCGGCGGCTGGAAAACCCTCGGCCAGATGCTCGCGCAGATGGTCGACCAGGCACTGCACCGCACGCGGGACGTGCGGCGACCAGGGCCTGATGGCATGGATGCGGTCGCCGAACACCCCTTGCGGCTGCCAGTCGGGCATCACCGCCTGCAACGCCTGCGTTCGCAGGTGCGTGCTGGCGCTGAAGTCGGGCAGCAGCCCGATGCCCAGCCCGCAGAGCACCGCGTCGCGCAGCGCCTCGCTGTTGTTCGCCTTGAACGGGCCGGCCACGGGCACGCGCACCGGCTCGCGGGCCGCGCCGCCAGGCCGCCGACCGCTTGCGCGCTCGAACGACCAGGCCGCCTGACCGGCGCCGTCGCGCAGGTAGAGCAGGCAGTCGTGATCGACCAGCTCCGACGGATGCGTGGGCGTCCCGCGGCGCTGCAGGTAGTCGCCGGTGGCCACCAGCAGCGAGCGCGTCTCGCACAGCGTCCAGGCCACGTGCGTGTCGGGTGGCGCGTGGGTGTGGCGGATCGCCAGGTCGAAACCCTCCTGCGCCAGGTTCACGAAGCGGTCGGTCAGCTCGAGCTCGATGCGGATCTCGGGGTAGCGCAGCAGGAAGCGGGCGATCAGCCCGGTCATGTGCTGGCGTCCGAGCGCCACCGGCGCCGTCACCCGCACCAGGCCGCGTGGCGTGCTCGCGAGGTCGCGCACCGCGGTGAAGCTCTGCGCGATGCGCGTGAACGACAGCTCGGTCTCCGCCGCCAGTTGCTGGCCGGCCGCAGTGAGTGCAACCGAGCGCGTGGTGCGCTGCACCAGCGGCATGCCCGCTGCACGCTCGAGCTCGGCAATGCGCATGCTCACCGAAGCCTTGGAGATGCCCAGGCGGCGCGCGGCCTGGGTGTAGCTGCGTGTCTGCGCCAGTACCACCAGCAAGTGCACGTCGGCGAAAACGGGGTCGGACGAGGGGGTCATGCGTCGCACAGTGTTCAGGAATTTGAACAATGTAATCAGTAATCCGGTATTTCCAAAGTACGGAGCCGAGCCTAGACTTGCGCCACATTGCACCAGCCCCAAGGACCCCTTTTCATGAACGCACCCGTACGCCCCGCCCTCGCCGCCCTTGACCACTGGGTGGGCGGCCAACCCGTTGCCAGCCAGAGCGGCCGCCGCCAGGACGTGACCAATCCGGCCACGGGTGCCGTCACCGGCAGCGTGGCGCTGGCCGACAGCAGCGAGGTTGCCGCTGCCGTGGCTGCCGCCCATGCGGCCTTCCCCAAGTGGGCCGACACGCCGCCGATCCGCCGTGCCCGCGTCATGTTCAAGTTCCTCGAGCTGCTGAACCTGCACAAGGACGAACTGGCCCACCTGATCACCGCCGAACACGGCAAGGTGTTCACCGACGCGCAGGGCGAAGTCAGCCGCGGCATCGACATCGTCGAATTCGCCTGCGGCATTCCGCAACTGCTCAAGGGCGACTTCACCGACCAGGTGTCCACCGGCATCGACAACTGGACGCTGCGCCAGTCGCTGGGCGTGGTCGCGGGCATCACGCCCTTCAATTTCCCGGTGATGGTGCCGATGTGGATGTTCCCGGTGGCCATCGCCGCGGGCAACACCTTCATCCTCAAGCCCAGCCCGACCGACCCGAGCGCGTCGCTGCGCATGGCCGAGCTGCTCAAGGAAGCCGGCCTGCCCGACGGCGTGTTCAACGTCGTGCAAGGGGATAAGGCGGCCGTCGACGCGCTGCTGGAGCACCCCGACGTCAAGGCCATCAGCTTCGTCGGCTCCACGCCCATCGCCAACTACATCTACGAAACCGGCGCCCGCCATGGCAAGCGCGTGCAGGCCCTGGGCGGCGCGAAGAACCACATGGTGGTGATGCCCGATGCCGACATCGACCAGGTGGTCGATGCGCTGATCGGCGCGGGCTACGGCTCGGCCGGCGAACGCTGCATGGCGATCTCGGTGGCCGTGCTGGTGGGCGATGTGGCCGACAAGGTCGTGGCCCAACTGGTCGAGCGCACGAAGACGCTCAAGGTGCTCGACGGCGAGAACCTCGCAGCCGAAATGGGCCCGATCGTCACCCGCGCCGCGCACGAGCGCATCACCGGCTACATCGATCTGGGCGAAAAGGAAGGCGCAAAGCTGCTGGTCGACGGCCGCGGCTTTCAGGGAGCGGCGGCAGGCAAGGGCTGCGACAACGGCTTCTGGATGGGCGGCACGCTGTTCGACCACGTCACGCCCGAGATGCGCATCTACAAGGAAGAGATCTTCGGCCCGGTGCTCGGCTGCGTGCGCGTGGACGACCTGGCGGCAGCCGTCGACCTGATCAATGCCCATGAGTTCGGCAACGGCGTGAGCTGCTTCACCCGCGACGGCAACGTGGCGCGCGAGTTCTCGCGCCGCATCCAGGTCGGCATGGTGGGCATCAACGTGCCGATTCCGGTGCCGATGGCCTGGCATGGCTTCGGCGGCTGGAAGCGCTCGCTGTTCGGCGACATGCATGCCTATGGCGAGGAAGGCGTGCGCTTCTACACGAAGCAAAAGAGCATCATGCAGCGCTGGCCCGAAAGCATCGGCAAGGGCGCAGAGTTCGTGATGCCCACGGCGAAATAAGCTCACCCCCCAGGCTGAGGGGGCGCTCCCGGCGGCCCGGCAAAGCCGGTTGCACGGGAGCTGTGAAGAAACCGGGTACAACGGTGCGACTGCCAACAATGACAAGGCCGGAGACAACACCCTTGAGCGACACCACATTCGACTACATCGTCATCGGCGGCGGCACGGCCGGCGCGCTGATGTGCAACCGGCTCTCGGCGAACAAGCGCAAGCGCGTGCTGCTGATCGAGGCGGGCCGCCGCGACGACTACCACTGGATCCACATTCCGGTCGGCTACCTCTACTGCATCGGCAACCCGCGCACCGACTGGCTCTACAGCACCGAGCCCGACCCGGGCCTCAACGGCCGCACGCTGCGCTACCCGCGCGGCAAGACGCTCGGCGGCAGTTCCAGCATCAACGGGATGATCTACATGCGCGGCCAGTCGCGCGACTACGACCAGTGGGCGCAGCTCACCGCCGACGACGCATGGCGCTGGGACCAGGTGCTGCCGGCCTTCAAGCAGCACGAGGACCACTACCTCGGCGCCGACGAGATGCACGGCGCGGGCGGCGAGTGGCGGGTCGAGAAGCAGCGCCTGCGTTGGGACATCCTCGATGCCTTCGCGCAGGCCGCGCAGGAAGCCGGCATTCCGCATTCCACCGACTTCAACCGCGGCAGCAACGAAGGCGTGGGCTACTTCCAGGTCAACCAGAAGAACGGCTGGCGCTGGAACACCGCCAAAGCCTTCCTGCGACCGACCTGCTATGGCCGGCCGAACTTCGAGATGTGGACCGGCGCGCAAGTCACGAAGCTGATCGTCGAGACGCAGCCCGATGGCACGCAGCGCTGCACCGGCGCGCAGGTGTGGGACGGCCAGGAGATGGTGACGGCGCACGCCACCGCCGAAGTGCTGCTGTGCGCCGGCAGCATTGGTTCGCCGCAGACGCTGCAGCTCTCGGGCATCGGCCCGGCCGACCTGCTGCGCGAGCGCGGCATCGACGTGGTGGCCGACCTGCCGGGCGTGGGCGCGAACCTGCAGGACCATCTGCAGATCCGCGCGGTGTTCAAGATCGACGGCGCGCCGACGCTCAACGTGCTGGCGTCGTCGATGATGGGCAAGGCGAAGATCGGCCTCGAGTACCTGATGAAGCGCAGCGGGCCGATGAGCATGGCGCCCTCGCAGCTGGGCGCCTTCACGCGCAGTTCGCCCGACCACGAATGGCCGAACCTCGAGTACCACGTGCAGCCGCTGTCGCTCGACGCCTTCGGCGATCCGCTGCACGCCTTCCCGGCCTTCACCGCGAGCGTGTGCAACCTGAACCCGACGAGCCGCGGCTCGGTGCGCATCAAGAGCGCGCGCTTCGAGGACGCACCGGCGATCGCGCCGAACTACCTGAGCACCGACGAAGACCGGAAGGTCGCGGCCGATTCGCTGCGCGTGACGCGCCGCATCGCCGCGCAGCCGGCGCTCGCCAAGTACAAGCCGGTCGAATGGAAGCCGGGGCCGCAGTACGAGAGCGACGACGATCTGGCACGTCTGGCTGGAGATATTGCGACCACCATCTTCCATCCGGTGGGCACGACGAAGATGGGCGCCGATGGCGATCCGATGGCGGTGCTGGATTCGCGCTTGCGGGTGCGGGACGGGCGCGGGGGTTTGATTGCCGGCCTGCGCGTCGTCGATGCCGGTGCGATGCCGACGATCACGAGCGGGAACACGAACAGCCCGACGTTGATGATGGCGGAGAAGGCTGCGGGGTGGGTTCGTTTGGGGGATTGACTGTGGCTTGACGTTGGTCAGAGCGCCCGACAGGCGGTGCGGGATGCACAACCATCGCGCGTCCACGTCGGCGGGCGGTAGGCCTACGGGCGGCTGTCCGGCTCCGGCGAGCACCGCAGCCAAAGGCGGATCAGGGCCGCGCATGTTTGAGCGAAGCGAGTTTGCGCGGACCCCGCCTTTGGCGAGGAGCAGCAGCGAAGTCCGAAGGACCGGAGACGTCTGCCGCCCGCAGGCCTACCGCCCGCCGACGCCACCCCGCACTCACTGCAACCCAAACGTTCACCGCTCAATCGTCTTGTTCCACCGCGCATTCCAAGCCGGCCGGTTCGCATTGATGCTGTCCCAGTCCACCGTGATCGCCGTCTTCATGTAGCCGTTGATCGCGGCCACCTGCGCGGCGCCCTCGCCCACGACCGGCGCCTTGGGGTTGGTTGGGATCTGGCTGCCGTACTGCAGCACGTTCGCCTGCGCCAGCGGCGAGAGCAGGAACTCTGTCAGCTTCTGCGCCAGCTCGGGCTCGCTGTTGTTGGCGATCACGCACTGGCCGACGATCAACACCACGGCGCCTTCCTTCGGGTTCGCGTATTCGACCGGGATGCCCTTGGTCTTCATGGCGGCCACGGCCGTCGGGGTCAGCGGGAAGATCGCGGCCTCGTTGGTCTGGACCATCTCGGAGAGCTTGGCCGAACTCGGGATGTACTCCAGCACGTTCGGGCCGATGGTCGTCGGCCAGGCCTTGAAGCCCGGCTCGACGTTCTTCTCGCTACCGCCCTGGATGCGGTTGAACATCAGGAAGCCGTGCAGCCCGAAGGACGACGCCGAGGCCGACTGAAACACCACCTTGCCTTTGAACTTCGGGTCGGCCAGGTCCATCCACGAGGTCGGCGGCGCCCAGCCCTTCTCCTTGAACATCTTCGCGTTGTAGGCCAGGCCGGTCATGCCCAGGCTCACGCCGCTGGCCATGTCGCCCTTGAAGCGTGCGGCCGGGTAGATCTCGTTGAGCGCGGCGCTCGGGCGTTGCTTCTCGCACAGGCCCATGCCGATGGCGCGCGCCATGATGCCGTCGTCGAGGAACATCACGTGCATCTGCGGACGGTCCTTGTTGGCCTGCGCCTTGGCCAGGATGTCGGACGAGGTGCCGGGCACGACCACCACCTTGACATTGTTGGCCTTCTCGAAAGCCGGGAAGACGTACTGCGTGTACGCCTTCTCGAAGGTGCCGCCGTTCATGCCGATGTAGATCGTCTTGGTCTGCGCGCCGGCCATGCCGGTGACGGCCAGCGCAGCGGCGGCCACCGCGGTGAAGACGGTGCGGCGCAGGGCCGCGGACGGTGAGGCGATGCGGGGGATGGACATGGCTTTCCTTTCGGTGGGTGAAGGGGATGCTGAGAGAGAACGGTTCAATGCGCGAGCGCAGGCTCGACGACGGATGTGTGGGCGAAGCGGTCGATGGCGAAGGCGTCGATGGGCGTGGCGCTCTGGCCATCGCTCACCAGCTCCGCCAGCACCTCGCCGACTGCGGGCCCGATCTGGAAGCCGGCGCCGGCGAAGCCGAAGCCGTGGAACAGCCCGGTCGTGGTGCGGCTCGGGCCGACCACGGGTTGTCGATCTGGCAGGTATCCCTCGGTGCCGCTCCAGGTGCGGATGAAATGGGCATGGCGCAGCACGGGCAGCAGTTCGATCGCCTGCGTGGCGAGCGCGGCCATCGACGCACGATCGGAACGCGCGCGGTCGGCATCGAGCGCACGACCCGGCCCGCCGCCGAGCACCAGGTTGCCGCGCGCGACCTGGCGGCAGTACACGCTGCCGCCTTCCACGCCCAGGCTCCAGTGCATGAAGAAGGGCATCGGCTCGGTCACCGCCATGGCCGGATGGCCGGACTGCATCGGCACCGCATCGCCGAACTGCGCGGCGATGCTGTTGGCCCAGGCGCCCGCGCAATTGAGCAGCACCTGCGACTTCACCTGCAGCGCATTGCCCGCACGCAGATGGAAGAACTGGCCGTCGTGCGCGATCTCGTCGACCCGCGTGCGCTCGTGGATGTCCGCACCCGCACGACGCGCCGCGAGCGCGAAGGCCGGCGACACCAGGCGCGGATTGGCCTGGCCGTCTTCGAGGCAGAGCGAGCCACCGACCGCCTTGCCGCCGAGCCACGGGCACTGCGCCCGCAGCCGCGCACCCGAGAGGATGTCGATGCCCAGGTCGAAGTCGCGCGCGCTGTCGCGATAGGCTTCCAGCGCGGCCAGGTCGGCCTCGCTGCGGGCGATCTTGAAGTGGCCTGATCGGATGTATTCGCCGTCGGTGCCGAGCAGTTCGGGCAGCCGCCCCCAGATGCCGTGCGCGCGCTGCGCCAGCGGCAGCTGGCTGATCGGCCGGCCCTGGCGCCGCACGCCGCCGTAGTTCACGCCGCTCGATCGCGAACCGCACAGGTCGCGTTCCAGCAGCACCACGCGCAGCCCCTTGCGGCGCAGCGCCAGCGCGGCCGAGCTGCCGACGATGCCGCCGCCGACGATGGCGATATCGGTCACGATGTGCTGCGTCATGCGGCCACCTCTTTATCGGCCGCGTGCACCAGATGGATCGGGATCGGCTTGATCGGCGCCTGCCCGCGGAAGCGGCCGACCTGCTGCACTGGCTGGCCGGTGGCCTGCGCGAGGATCTCCGCCGCCGCCACGCCGCACATGCGGCCCTGGCAACGGCCCATGCCGACGCGCGTCAGTGCCTTGAGCCGGTTCATTTCGTCGGCCCCGCTGTCGGCGACGGCGCGACGCAACTCGCCGGCCGTGACGTTTTCGCAGCGGCACACGACGAGATCGTCGGGCGCCTGCGCGGCCCAATCGTCGGGAAAGGGAAAGGCGCGTTCCAGCCCTGCGCGGAAGCCCATGAGCTTTTCGAGCTTCTGCTGCAACCCATTGGCACGCTGCGCATCGACAGTCACGCCGTGGTCGGCCAGCAGCGTGAGGGCCGCGAGTTCGCCCGCCCACTCGGCCGCATCGGCGCCCATGATGCCAGCGCCATCGCCCGCGAGGTAAACGCCCGGCACGCTGGAGCGCCCTGCCGCATCGCGCTCGGGCAGGTGCGCGCGGTGCATCGGCGCGAAGGTGAAGCGGCAGCCGAGCAGGTCGGCCAATTGGGTTTCGGAACGCAGCGCGTAACCAAAGCCGACGGCATCGCAGTCGAGCGAACGTTCGTGGCCGCCTTCGGCCCAGACGACCGAGCGCACACGCTGGTCGCCCTGCATGCGGACCAGCCGCACGCCGTTGTGCATCGCCACGCCGTGCGCGCGCAGCCAAGCGACGTAGTACACGCCCTTCGCGAAAACCGCAGGTTGCCGAAGCATCGCCGGCACGGCCGCAAGCTGATCGCCGAAGCGCGCCGTGTCGAGCACCGCCGCCACCTCGACGCCGGCTTTCGCATACTGGTACGCCACCAGATAGAGCAGCGGCCCGGTGCCCGCGAACACCACGCGAGAACCGATGGCGCAACCCTGGAACTTGAGCGCCACCTGCGCGCCGCCGAGCGTGTACACGCCGGGCAGCGTCCAGCCCGGCACGGGCAGCACCCGGTCGGTCGCGCCGGTGGCGACGATGAGCTGGCCGTAAGGCACGGTGCGCGTGGTCTGCGTGGGACCGTGCAGCACGTCGAGCCGGTGGTCCTGCACGTTCCACACGAGGCTGTCGGGCCGGTGGTCGATGCGGTCCTGCACACCGTCGATGGCCGCATGCACGGCGGTGGCGCGTGCGGCCTCGGTGCCGTAGAGCGTCCGCGGCGTGCGCTTGAAATGGGCGGGCGGGCGACGGTAGATCTGGCCGCCGGCACGCGCCGCCTCGTCGATCACGATCGGCCGCACGCCGTGCGCGGCCAGCGTCTGCGCCGCACGGATGCCGGCCGGGCCAGCGCCGACGATGACGGGCTGCAGTGCGGGCCTGGTCATGCCGGCACCTCGCTGAGCAGCGCCATGCCCGGCGCAATGAAGGTCGAGCAGGCCCGCAGCCGCGCGCCGTCGGCGGTGGCGATCCAGCAGTCCTGGCAGGCGCCCATCATGCAGAAGCCTGCCCGCGGCTCGCCGCTGAATTCGTTGCGGCGCAATTGCGCGCCCTGCGTGAGCACGGCGGTCAGCACCGTGTCGCCTTCCAGCGCCTGCACCGGCCGTCCGTCGAGCGTGAACGACACAGCGGCGCGCTGCGTTTCGGCGACGCGGCGCAACAAGGGTTGTGCGGTGCCGAGGCTCATTTGTGCCCGCCCACCAGCACGCGGTCGAGGCCGTAGAGCCGGTCGAGCACGATCATTGCGACAGCCGTGACCGCGACCATCAGCGCCGACACCGCCGCCATCAGCGGGTCGATGGACTCGGTCGCGTACATGTACATGCGCACCGGCAGGGTCACCGTGCTCGGCGAGGTCACGAAGATCGACATCGTCACCTCGTCGAAGCTGTTGATGAAGGCCAGCAGCCAGCCGCCCGTCACACCCGGCAGGATCATCGGCAACGTGATGCGCCTGAACACCGTCGCCTGGCTCGCGCCCAGCGACAGCGCGGCCTGCTCGGCGCTGCGGTCGAAGCCCACCAGCGCGGCCACCACCAGGCGCAGTGTGTAGGGCGTGACGATCAGCGCGTGCGCAAAGATCAGGAAGCCGAAGCTGCCGGTGCCGCCGACCAGCGCGAACATCCGCAGCAGCGCGACGCCCAGCACCAGGTGCGGAATGATCAGTGGCGACAGGAAGAGCGCGTTGAGGAAGTCGCGCCCCGGAAAAGCGTAGCGCGTGATCGCCATGCCGGCCGGTACCGCGAGCAGCGTCGCGATGGTGGCGGAGGCAAGCGCCAGCCACAGGCTGTTCCAGAAGGACTGCATGAAGTCCGAATGCTCGAAGACCGCGCGGAACCAGCGCAGTGAGAACTCGGTCGTCGGCAAGGTCAGCGTGTTCTCGGGCGTGAAGGCGACCACGCAGACGACCACCAGGGGTGCCAGCATGAAGGCGATGACGAGCGCGTTGAACGCGAGGGCGAGGGGGCCGTTCTTCGACATGGATCAGCCCAGCGCTTTCTTGTAGCGGCCTTCGACGAGGCGGTTGTAGCTGAGCATCACCACGAGGTTCGCGGCGAGCAGCACCAGCGCAATAGCAGCGCCGAGCGGCCAGTTCAGCTCGTGCAGGTACTCGTCGTACACCACCGTGGCGACCATCTTCAGCCGACGTCCGCCGAGCAGGCCGGGGATGGCGAAAGAACTGGCAGCCAGCCCGAAGACGATCAGGCTGCCCGACAGGATGCCAGGCATGACCTGCGGCAGCACGATGCGCCGCAGCGTGGTCAAGGGCGTGGCGCCGAGCGACAGCGCCGCGTTCTCAACGCCCGCGTCGAGCTTCTGCAGCGAGGTCCACACCGGGATCACCATGAAGGGCAGCATCACATGCACCAGCGCGATGACGATGGCCGTCTCGGTGTAGAGGATCTTGACCGGGCCGATGCCGACGAGGCCCAGCAGCCCGTTGACCAGGCCTTCCGGTCCGAGCAGCATGCTCCAGCCGAAGGCGCGCACCACCACCGACACCAGCAGCGGCGCGAGCACCACCAGCAGCAGGATCGAGCGCCACGGGTTGCGCATGCGGCTGAGCACGTAGGCCTCGGGCGTGCCGATGAGCACGCAGATCAGCGCGACCAGCGCCGAGATCCAGAAGGTGCGCCAGAAGATGCCGTAGTAGTAGGAGTCGGTGAAGAGGTGCGTGTAGTGCGTGAGCGTGAACTCGCCGCTCTTCACGCCCAGCGTCGGGTCGTAGACGTTGAACGACAGCACCGCGGTGAGCCCCAGCGGCACCAGCAGCAGCACGGTGAACAGCACCAGCGCCGGGGCCGAGAGCCACCAGGGCGTGGACTTCCTGGCAAGCGCACTCATGCAGGCACCCCTTCGGCGACCGATTCGTCGGCCGGCAACAGGCGCGTGCAGTGGTCGGGCCAGTCGATGCCGGCGGCCTGGCCTTCGTCGAGCGCGTCGCGTCCGTCGTTGGGGGTCAGCACCATGATGTCGCCCACCGGCGTCGTCACGCGATAGAGCCACTGGCTGCCGAGGAAGAAGCGCTCGCCCACCACGCCCTGGAGCCGGCCGCTGCCGGCGGCGACCAGTTGCGCCTTCTCGGGCCGCACGCTCAGCAGCACGGCGGCGCCGGGGCGGAAGCCTGCGTCGTCCACGTCGACGGCGAGCGGACCGATCTCGACGCGCGTGCGGCTGCCGACCGAGGCGACCCGGCCTTCCAGCAGGTTCGCCTTGCCGACGAAGGTTGAGATGAAGCGCGTGCGCGGATGCTCGTACACGCGGTGCGGATGGTCGATCTGCGTGGCGCGGCCGCCTTCCATCACGACCACGCGGTCGCTGATGGACATCGCCTCGCTCTGGTCGTGCGTGACCATGATGGTGGTGGTGCCGACCTTGCGCTGGATCTGGCGCAGCTCGAACTGCATCTCCTCGCGCAGCTTGGCGTCGAGGTTCGACAGCGGCTCGTCGAGCAGCAGCACCGGCGGCTCGATCACCAGCGCGCGGGCCAGGGCGACGCGCTGGCGCTGGCCACCAGAGAGCTCGCGCGGGTACTTCTTCGCATGCATTTCGAGGTGCACCAGCGCCAGCGCCTGCGCGACGCGTTCCTGCCGCTCGGCCTTGGGCATCTTGCGCATCTCGAGGCCGAAGCTCACGTTGTCGGCCACCGTCATGTGCGGGAACAGCGCGTAAGTCTGGAACACGATGCCCAGGCCGCGCGTGTTGGCCTTGGCGTTGGTGATGTCCTGGCCGTCGAGTTCGATGCGCCCACTGCTCACCGCCTCGAAGCCGGCCACCATCTGCAGCGTGGTGGTCTTGCCGCAGCCCGACGGACCGAGCAGCGAGACGAACTCGCCCTTCTCCACGGACAGGTTCATGGCCGACACGGCGCAGGTCGTGCCGTAGTACTTGGTCACGCCGGTGAGTTGAAGAAATGACATGGATGGCCTTTCATCGATCGGGGGCCGCTGCAGGGTCTGAATCCCAGCGGCGTTCGAACCAATCTATTGCAATAACCGAACCAGAACGATTCTGGTATTCCATTAAACGGAAGTTATATTCTTTTTATTCCGATAGATGGAATGATTGTGATAATCTGCGCCACAGAGATTCCGCACACACGACCATGACGACGACTTCCACCGCCACCGGGGGCGTGCCCCGGGTCTTTCTGGTGATCCGCGCGCTGTCCGAACTGCAGGCCGAAGGCGGCCGCGTGACCCAGATCGCACGAAATGTGGGCCTGACCCAGGCCACCACGCACCGTTTGCTGCAATCGCTGGTGACCGAGGGCGTGGTGGAACAGGACGAGCGCAGCAAGCTCTACCGGCTGAGCATCGACTTCTTCGCGCTGGCGGCGAAGGCCGGGGACGGCGGCGGGCTGCGTGCCCTGTGCCGCCCCGCTCTGCTGCGACTGAGCGCCAGCCTGGGCGACAGCATCTTCCTGCTGGTGCGCAGCAGCTTCGACGCCGTCTGCCTCGACCGCAGCGAAGGCCCCTTCCCCATCCGCTCCTTCACCGGCGACATCGGCGGGCGCATTGCGCTGGGCGTGGGCCAGGGCGCGCTGGCAATCCTCGCTTTCCTGCCGGAGGCCGAGCGCGAGGAGGTCATCCGCTTCAACCTGTCGCGGGTGCGCGAGTACGGCGTGTACGACGAGGTCTACCTGCGCACCGAGATCGAGAAGGTTCGCCAGCAGGGCTACGCCGGCCGCAACACCGGCCTGCTCGAAGGCATGGCCGGCGTGGCGGTGCCGATCTGCGACCGCGAAGGCCGTGCCGTGGCCGCGCTGAGCGTGGGCACCATCGCCGACCGGCTCAACGCCGACCGCATGCCCACGGTGGTCGAGTTGCTCAAGCGCGAGGCGGCCGCCATCGGCCCGCGCATCAACCCGTTCGACCCGACGCTGCGCCGACCCGCGCAGAGCCTGGCCGGGTCGCCGGCCGCGCAGAAGATCCACCCGCCCGAAGCACCCGCATCGTCGGATTGAGCACGAATGGCAGCGCGACATCGGCAACGCCGTGAGATGGCGGTGGGCAGCGGGTTTTCACCGATGCACTGCCGCGGTGCGTGACATACAGTTACGCCACTTCGCAAGCGGCCCAGCCGTAGCGCGAGGGCCGAGGAGACACATTCGCGAACACCATAATCACGAATCGATACGCATCCCAAGAGATGCAATTTTTATAAAGCGCCGCTGAGTCGGCGCTTTTTTTTGCCCGCCCGATCCGCCACCAGCGCAACGCTGAACTCACGCACCACTCCTGATTTCATAGCATCCCGGATGCGACAATCGCCGCCATGGACATGCTGGTTGTGACACTCGCCTCGCTCTTGGCGGGTTTTATCGATTCGATCGTAGGTGGCGGCGGATTGATTCTGGTCCCGGCGTTGTTCGCCGTTTTCCCCGGCGCGCCACCCGCCACGCTGCTGGGCACCAACAAGGCCGCCTCAGTTTGGGGCACCGCCGCTGCCGCCGCGCAGTTCAGCCGCCGTGTGCAGCTTCGCTGGCATGCGCTGCTGCCAGCGGCAGCGCTGGGCTTTGTCGGATCGATGTCCGGTGCCTGGGCCGTGACCGTGTTCCCGGGCGACTTCCTGCGCCGTGCGCTGCCCTTCATCCTGCTGGCCGTGCTGGCCTACACGCTGGTGCGCAAGGACATGGGCAAACACCATGTGCCCCGTTTCGTCGGACGCCATGAGGTTCTGGCGGCAGGCTCGGTGGGCCTGCTGATCGGCGCCTACGACGGCTTCTTCGGCCCCGGCACGGGCAGCTTCCTGGTGTTCCTGTTCGTGCGATGGCTGGGTTACGACTTCCTGAACGCTTCGGCATCGGCCAAGATCATCAACACCGCCACCAACTTCGCGGCGCTGATCCTGCTGGCGGCCAAAGGCCACGTCTGGTGGCATTTCGCGCTGGTGATGGCGCTGGCCAACGTGGCGGGCAGCCTCCTGGGCACGCGCGTGGCGCTGCGTCATGGTGCGGGCTTCGTGCGCGGCGTGTTCATCTTCGTCGTCAGCGCCCTGATCCTGAAGACCGCCTACGACGCCTTCTTGAAATAGGTTCGTTGGAATAGGTTCGCCCCCAGGCTTGCTCGCTGCGCGTAGCCGCCTACCCCCTTCCGGGGGCAGCACCAGCGGCCCGGCGGAGCCGGTTCCGCGGTGCTTCCCGCAAAGGCCGGCAAGGCCGCTCAGGGGGCGGGGGCCGTCGGCGAAGGCACGGGCCACACCACGTCGCTGGCGACGCGGGGCGTGCCGATGGGTGCGGTGGCCTTGCCCAGCTTGATCGCGGCCATGTCGGCCTCGCTGGGATACTGGTTGGCAAGCCAGTAGTCGAACACGCGCCGTGCCAACGGCGCCGCGGCGCCCGCACCCCAACCTGCGTTCTCGACGATCACGGCCACCGCGATCTTCGGATCGTTGGCGGGCGCGAAGCCCATGAACAGCGCATGGTCGCGCTGGTGCTCTTCCAGCGCACGCGCGTTGTACTTGGTGTTCTGCGCCTGCGTCACCGCCTGCGCGGTGCCCGTCTTGCCCGCAGCCTGGTAGGCCGCCCCTGCGAACACGCCGCGTGCGGTGCCGGCGCTGACCACGCTCACCAGGCCGTCGCGAACGACGGCCACGTTGGCTGGCGCAAAGCCCAGGTCGTCGGCCGGCGGCTGCACCACGGGCGTGACCTGGCCGCTGACGGTGTCGCGGGTGGCCAGCACCACATGCGGCTTGTGGCGGATGCCGCCATCCGCCACGATGGCCGTGGCCTGCGCCAACTGCAGCATGGTGAAGTTGTTGTAGCCCTGGCCGATGCCCAGCGAGATGGTCTCGCCTGCATACCACTTCTGCTGCTCGGGCCGCTTGTAGGCGGCGCGCTTCCAGGCCGTACTCGGCAGCACACCACGCAACTCGCCGCCCAGGTCGATGCCGGTGATCTGGCCGAAGCCCAGCGGCTTCATGAAGTCGTGGATCAGGTCCACGCCCATTTCGTTGGCCAGTGAGTAGAAGTAGATGTTGCTCGACAGCTGGATCGCCCGGCGCATGTCGACGCCACCGATGTTGCCTTCCGGGCTGCCGAAGCGATGCCCGCCGAAGTTGAAGTAGCCCGGGTCGTTGACCACCACGTTCGGCCCGCGCTTGCCCGTCTGCAACGCGGCCAGCGCCATGAAGGGCTTGTAGGTCGATCCGGGCGGATAGCTGCCCCGCAGCGCGCGGTTGAGCAGTGGCTTGTCGAGCGACTCGCTCAGTTCCTTCCAGCTGTCCGTGTCGATGCCTTCGACGAACAGGTTCGGGTCGAAGGTCGGCTTGCTGACGAAGGCGAGGATCTCCCCGGTGCGCGGGTCCATCGCCACCAGCGCACCGCGACGGTTGCCGAACATGTCCTCCACCAGCTTCTGCAGCTTGATGTCGAGCGCCAGCATCACGGTGTTGCCCGGCGTCGCCGGATGGCTGGCCAGGCGACGCACCGCACGGCCGCCGGCGGAGGTCTCCATCTGCTCGACGCCGGTCAGCCCGTGCAGCGTCTTCTCGTAGCTCTGTTCGACGCCCAGCTTGCCGATGTAGTCCGTGCCCTTGTAGTTGGCGAGGTCCTCGTCGCTCCAGTCCTCCATCGCGGTCTTCTCGCGCTGGTTGATGCGGCCGATGTAGCCCAGCACGTGACTCGCCGTCTCGCCGTTGGGGTAGTTGCGAAACAGGCGTGCCTTGATTTCAACGCCGGGAAAGCGATAGCGCTGCGCGGCGAAACGAGCCACTTCCTCGTCGCTCAAGCGGGTGCGGATGGGCACCGAGTCGAAGCTGCGCGAGTCTTCCCGCAGCCGCTTGAAGCGGCGCCGGTCGCGCGGCGTGATGTCCACCACCTTCGACAGGTTGTCGATCGCCTCTTCGACGTCACCGGCCTTGGAGGGTGTGATCTCCAGCGTGTAGGCCGAGTAGTTCGAAGCCAGC
The DNA here is from genome assembly GCF_030811835.1 of Variovorax ginsengisoli. Lineage (GTDB taxonomy): Bacteria > Pseudomonadota > Gammaproteobacteria > Burkholderiales > Burkholderiaceae_C > Variovorax > Variovorax ginsengisoli_C. The sequence continues at coordinate 34,032 of NZ_JAUSRO010000005.1, forward strand.
ACGATCCCGTTGCGGTCGAGGATGAGCCCCCGGTTGGGCACCACCGGCACGATGGCAGTGCGGTTGCTCTCGGCCTGTTCGGCCAAGTCTTCGTGGCGCACGACCTGGAGGTAGAACAGCCGCGCGCACAACAGACCGAAGGCCGTGAGCACCACCAACCCGATGATGAACACGCGACGCTTGAAGCGCGCGATCTCAGCGGCAACGTTGCGGATTTCAGTCATGGAAAGCTTCGAGTCGCGAAGACGCGGTTTCGTTCAGCTTACAGGGGCCGGTTGGCGTCGGGGTCCGGCGTGCGGCGCTGCGGCGCCAGCAGCAGCAGGCTGGCCAGCGGCCAGAACACCGCCTCGAGCAGCGGCGAGATCAGCAGTGACCAGCCCGGGAACACCCCCCCGCCGATCATGCGGATGGCCAACTCGATCAGGTGTGACAACGCGAACAGCGGAATGAGCTGCAGCGCCTGCAGCAGCACCGGGTACCAGAGCAGCCGCCGGTGCAGCGTGATCGCGCAGAAACCCAATGTGGTGTACGACAGCGCATGCTGACCGAGTAGCGCCGACTGGTGCACGTCCATGCACAGCCCGAACACGAAGGCCACGCCGATGCCGATGCGGCTGGGCTGGTGCACGCTCCAGAACACGATCACCAGCGCGAGCAGGTCGGGCGTCCAGGCCCCGCGGCCGAGCGGCAGCATGTCGAGCAGCAGCGCGACGATCAGGCTCGCCCAGATGAACACCGGGCTGACGGGCAGCAGCAACTGTTGCTGGCCGGGACGCATGATCATGGTGCGGCCCTTTCCTTGGGCTCGGGCCGGGTCACCTTGTCCGTCTTGGCGTCCGTCTTGCCCTCGGATTTCTTCTTCAACGCCGCGGAGGCAGAGGCAGCCGATGCCGCTGCGGTTGCAGCCTGTGCGGCACGCACCGCTGTCTGGTCGCCCACCGGTTGCAGCACGAGCACATAGCGCGCGGCGGTCACCTGCGCCAACGGCACGCAGTAGATGCGCGCAAAACCCGAGTCCGCGCGACGCTCGATGCGGGCGATCTTCGCCACCGGCAACCCGGCCGGATACACGCCGTCCACACCGCTGGTGGCGAGCAGGTCACCCTCCTGCAGATCGGAATTGGCCGCCATGAAGCGCAGCTCCAGCCCGTTGCCATGCGCGCTCGCGTCGCCGAAGGCCACGCTGCGCGCGCCGGTCCGGGTGTTTTGTACGGGAATCGCCTGGTCGCGGTCGATGACCAGCGTGACCTCGCTCGCCAAAGGCTGTACCAGCGTGACCTGACCCAGCACACCGTGCTCGTCGATCACCGGCGAGCCGGCGACGATACCGCTGGACAGGCCCTGGTCAATGACGATCTTGCGCGTGTACGGATCGGCCGCGTCGTAGAGTACCTCGGCCGCGCGGCCCGGCGTGGTGGTGAGCTGGCGCAAGTCGAGCATGGCGCGCAACCGGGCGTTGTCACGCGCGAGCGCGTCGGCCTGGCTCGCGCGCTCTGACTGCAGCGCCAGCGCCTTGCGGGCGTCGGACTCGTTGCGCTGCGCGGTCTGCAGGTCGTCGAAATAACGGCCACCACCAACGAACATCTGCACCGGCTTGAGCGCCAGCCACTGCGCAGGATAGAGCAGCGTGCCAATGGCCTGGCGCATCGGCTGCACGATGTGAAAGCGCGCGTCGGCCACCATCAGGAACAGCGCCAGCGCACTGAAGAAGATCAGCTTGCTGAGCGCCGACGGCCCCTGGTTGAACAGGGGCGGGGCGGTTCGATCAAGAGTGCCGAGAGGCATGGTGCGGTTTTACGCCAGAAGAAACACACGGGGAAACCTGCATTCTCGCGGGGTGCCGCGGAACCGGCTTTGCCGGGCCGCAGGCGCCGCCCCCCGGTAGGGGGTTGGCGGAGGCGACACGCAGTGCGCCGCAGCCTGGGGGCGAGCCTTACTCCGACGTGAAGATGCTGCCCAGGCGGTCCATGCGTTCCAGCGCGATGCCGCAGCCGCGCACCACGCAGGTCAGCGGGTCTTCGGCCACCAGCACCGGCAGGCCGGTTTCTTCGGCCAGCAGCCGGTCCAGATCACGCAGCAATGCGCCGCCACCGGTCAGCATCATCCCGCGGTCGGCGATGTCGGCGCCCAGTTCGGGCGGCGTCTGTTCGAGCGCGTTCTTCACGGCCGAGACGATGTTGTTGAGCGGATCGGTCAGCGCTTCCAGCACTTCGTTGCTGCTGATGGTGAAGCTGCGCGGCACGCCTTCGCTGAGGTTGCGGCCCTTGACTTCCATCTCCTTGACCTCGGAGCCGGGGAAGGCCGAGCCGATGGTCTTCTTGATGACTTCGGCTGTCGGCTCGCCGATCAGCATGCCGTAGTTGCGGCGGATGTAGTTGATGATGGCTTCGTCGAAGCGGTCGCCGCCCACGCGGACGCTACCCTTGTAGACCATGCCACCCAGCGAGATCACGCCCACTTCGGTGGTACCGCCGCCGATGTCGACGACCATCGAGCCGGAAGCCTCGGACACCGGCAGGCCGGCACCGATGGCCGCAGCCATGGGTTCTTCGATGAGGTAGACCGAGGTGGCGCCGGCCGCCTCGGCCGCGTCCTTGATGGCGCGGCGCTCGACCTGGGTCGAGCCGCAGGGCACGCAGATGATGATGCGCGGGCTGGGCGCGAGCATCGAACGCGGATGCACCATCTTGATGAACTGCTTGATCATCTGCTCGGTGATCACGAAGTCGGCAATCACGCCGTCCTTCATCGGGCGGATGGCCTCGATGTTGCCTGGGACCTTGCCCAGCATCGCCTTGGCTTCACGGCCCACGGCCTGGATCACCTTCTTGCCGTGCGGACCGCCTTCGTGGCGGATGGCCACGACGGAAGGCTCGTCCAGGACGATGCCCTTGCCGCGCGCGAAGATCAGGGTGTTGGCGGTGCCGAGGTCGATCGCGAGGTCGGTCGAAAAGTACCGACGAAAAGTGCCGAACATTGCGAAATCCTATGAGGGCACGGCTTGCGCGTCGGCAGGTCGTCGCCCTGTATTTGTCGTTTGATTGGGGGTGTAGAGGTTGTTTTTGCGGCAAAAACCGGCGCGTTGGCGGGGGTCGCGGCAAAGGCGGGATAATACCCGAATCCCCCTCGGCCTCCCATGCAAACGCATCCTTTCCGGGTGCATTACATGCCGTTTCCAGACGTATTCCTCATGTCCCTGACCCATTCCGACATCGACCGCATTGCATCGCTTGCGCGGCTGCAGCTGGCGCCCGACGAAAGCGAGCGCATGCTCAGTCAGCTCAACGGCTTTTTCGACATCGTCGAGAAAATGCGTTCGGTCGACACCGCGGGCGTCCAGCCGCTGGCCCATCCGGTGGCCGCCATCGAAGACATCACGCTGCGCCTGCGCGACGACGTCGCGAGCGAGCCTAACGACCGCGAGGCCAACCAGCGCAGCGCACCGGCCGTCGAAGGCGGCCTGTTCCTGGTGCCGAAGGTGATCGAATGAAAAAAGACCTGCACCAACTCGGCGTGGCCGAACTGGCCCGTGCGCTCGCTGCGCGTGAAGTCTCCGCGGTCGAAACCGCCCAGCATTTCCTGCAGCGCATGGCCGCGCACGAGGCGCTCGGCGCTTTCGTGGCCGTCGACGCCGACGTGACGCTGGCGCAGGCCCGCGCGGCCGACGCCCAGCTCGCGAGCGGCAACGCGCCCCTCCTGGCCGGCGTGCCGATCGCCCACAAGGACATTTTCGTCACGCGGGACTTCCCGACCACCGCAGGTTCGCGCATGCTGGCGGGCTACCGTTCGCCCTTCGACGCGACCGTGGTGCGCAAGCTGAGCGAAGCCGGCACCGTGACGCTGGGCAAGCTCAGCTGCGACGAGTTCGCCATGGGCTCGGCCAACGAGAACGTGGCCGTGCCGGCCGCCGGCGGCACGGTCGTCGTGCCGGTGCGCAACCCATGGGACACCGAGCGCATTCCGGGCGGATCTTCCGGCGGCAGCGCAGCGGCTGTGGCCGCGCGCCTGGCACCGGCCGCCACCGGCACCGACACCGGTGGCTCGATCCGCCAGCCCGCTTCGTTCTGCGGCGTGACCGGCATCAAGCCGACCTACGGCCGCGCCTCGCGCTACGGCATGGTCGCCTTTGCCTCCAGCCTCGACCAGGCCGGCCCCATGGCCCGTTCGGCCGAAGACTGCGCGCTGCTGCTGTCGGCCCTGTGTGGCCCGGACCTCGACCGCGACTCGACTTCGATCGACCGGCCGGCCGAAGACTTCTCGCGCTCGTTGAGCGATTCGCTCGAAGGCCTGCGCATCGGCGTGCCCAGGGAGTTCCTGGGCGACGGCGTGGCACCCGGCGTGCGCGCGGCCATCGAGGCGGCGCTGGTCGCGTACGAAAAACTCGGGGCCCGGCGTGTCGAGATTTCGCTGCCGCGCACCGAGCTGTCGATTCCGGTCTACTACATCATTGCGCCGGCCGAGGCGTCGAGCAACCTGAGCCGCTTCGACGGCGTCAAGTTCGGCCACCGCGCCAAGGACTATCGCGACCTGGCCGACATGTACGGCAGGACGCGCGCCGAAGGCTTCGGCGACGAGGTCAAGCGCCGCATCATGATCGGCACCTACGTGCTGAGCCACGGCTACTACGACGCCTACTACCTGCAGGCGCAAAAGATCCGCCGCATGATCGCCGACGACTTCCAGCAGGCCTTCACCCAGTGCGACCTGATCGCCGGCCCGGTGGCACCCACCACCGCCTGGAAGATCGGCTCGCATGGCGACGACCCCATGGCCGACTACCTGGCCGACATCTTCACGCTGCCCGGCTCGCTCGCCGGCCTGCCCGGCATGAGCGTGCCGGCGGGCTTCGACGGCGGCATGCCCGTGGGCCTGCAGCTGATCGGCAACTACTTCGGCGAGGCGAAGCTGCTGAATGCGGCGCATCGCTTCCAGCAGGCCACCGATTGGCACCAGCACAAGCCGGAGGGCTTCTGACATGAGCGAACCCGTGAACACCTTCGAAGCCCAGCAGCAAGGGCGCCCCACCGGCCCGCTGGTGCAAGGCTATGAAGTCATCATCGGCTTCGAGACGCACTCGCAGCTCTCGACCGAATCGAAGATCTTCAGCCGCGCCTCCACCGCCTTCGGCGCCGAACCCAACACGCAGGCCTGCGCGGTCGACCTGGCGCTGCCCGGCACGCTGCCGGTGATGAACAAGGGTGCGGTCGAACGCGCCATCAAGCTCGGCCTGGCGCTGGGCTCGACCATCGCGCCGCGCAGCGTGTTCGCGCGCAAGAACTACTTCTACCCCGACCTTCCCAAGGGCTACCAGATCAGCCAGTTCGAGATTCCGGTGGTGCAGGGCGGCTCGGTCAGCTTCTTCCTGGGCGAGGAACAGAAAACCGTGCGCCTGGTACGCGCCCACCTCGAAGAAGACGCGGGCAAGTCGCTGCACGAGAACTTCATCGGCCAGTCGGGCATCGACCTGAACCGCGCGGGCACGCCGCTGCTGGAGATCGTGACCGAACCCGACATGCGCTCGACCGCCGAGGCCGTGGCCTATGCGCGCGAGCTGCACAAGATCGTCACCTGGATCGGCATCTGCGACGGCAACATGCAGGAAGGCAGCTTTCGCTGCGACGCCAACGTGTCGGTGCGCAAGCCGGGCCAGCCGCTGGGCACGCGCCGCGAGATCAAGAACCTCAACAGCTTCAAGTTCATGCAGCAGGCGATCGACTACGAGATCCGCTGGCAGATCGAGGAGATCGAGGACGGCCGCGCCATCCAGCAGGCCACCGTGCTGTTCAACCCCGACACGGGCGAGACGCGCGCCATGCGCACCAAGGAAGACGCGGCCGACTACCGCTACTTCCCCGACCCGGACCTGCCGCCGCTGGCGATCGCGCCCGAATGGGTCGAGCGCGTGCGTGCCGAGATGCCCGAGCTGCCGCGTGCGATGGCCGAGCGCTATGTCACGACGCATGGCCTGTCGGCGTACGACGCAGACCAGCTGACGCAGAGCCTGGCGCTCGCGCACTACTTCGACGCCGCGGTGGCCGCGGGTGCCGCGCCCAAGCTGGCGAGCAACTGGATCACCGGCGAGATCGCGCGCCGGCTCAATGCGCAGGACCTCGCCATCGACCAGGCGCCGGTCACGTCGGCGCAGCTGGCCAGGCTGGTCGTGCGCATCGGTGACGAAACCATCTCCAACAACGCGGCGCGCCAGGTGTTCGACGCGCTGTGGACCGGCGACGGCGACGACGTCGACGCGGTGATCGAGGCCAAGGGCTTGAAGCAGATGCGCGACACCGGCGCGCTCGAAGCCATCGTCGACGGTGTGCTGGCCACAAACCAGAAGAACATCGACGAATACCGCGCGGGCAAGGACAAGGCCTTCAACGCGCTCGTCGGCCAAGTCATGAAGGCCAGCCAGGGCAAGGCCAACCCGGCGCAGGTCAACGCGCTTTTGAAGGCGAAGCTGGGCTGACGGGCAACCGGCCGGCTGTACAGCCGGCAATCAGCTCCGCGTTCGTGACCAGGCGACCCTGGCGGTCGCGGCACACGTAGACGGCCGGGCCCTTGCGCCCGTGGCTGTCTTTGGCTGGACCACTGGACGGCGATCGCGGTGCAGCGACCGTGGTTGCCGGGGTTGAAGCAGGGGTCTGAGGCAACGGCTGCGGCGCGGCGTGCGCGCTCCAGGCCAACATCACGATCCCGATGCCCGTCAGGGGCATCGACCAGACCCGTCGGCCCGCGCAGCGCAACACGGTGGCGCTCAGGTCGCGCCGTAGCGCGCCCGGTAGGCCACCACGTTGGCGCGGTGCACCCCCAGCGCGTCGTCGGCGCCGTCGGTCAGGTATTGCAGCAGGTCGGCGAGCGTGGCGATCGCCACCACCTGCAGGCCCAGTTGCTCCCGCACGTACTGCACGGCGCTGTGCGCGACATCCTGACCGTCTTCCGTGGCCTTCTCCTGGCGATCGAGCGCAATCGCCACCGCATGCGGCGTGGCACCCGCATTGCGGATGATGGCGATCGACTCGCGCACTGCGGTGCCGGCCGACATGACGTCGTCGACGATCAGCACGCGACCCTGCAGCGGCGCGCCCACCAGCGAGCCGCCCTCGCCGTGAGCCTTGGCTTCCTTGCGGTTGTAGGCAAAGGGCACGTTATGCCCGCGGCGTGCCAGTTCCACCGCTACCGCGGCGCCCAAGGGGATGCCCTTGTACGCGGGGCCGAAGATCATGTCGAACGCCAGGCCGCTCGCGATCAGCCGCTCTGCATAGAATTCGGCCAGCCGCATCAGCTTGGCGCCGTCGTCGAACAGCCCCGCATTGAAGAAATAGGGGCTCAGGCGGCCGGACTTGATCTTGAACTCGCCAAAGCGCAGCACCCCTGCGTCGAGCGCGAATTTCACGAAGTCCTGCGCCAGCGCGCCATCCTTGTCCACATCTTCTGCAACAGCCACGGGAATTCCTTTTGTTCAAACTGACCAGCCTCAACCTCAATGGCCTGCGTTCGGCCGCCACCAAGGGCGTGGCCGACTGGGTGGCCGAACTGGCGCCGGATTGTATTTGCATGCAGGAGATCCGGGTCCAGGCCAGCGACATCGAAGGCCGCTTCGAAGAGATGGCCGGCCTGAAGGGCCACTTCCATTTTGCCGAGAAGAAGGGCTACGCCGGCACCGCGATCTACACGAAGCATGCACCCAGCGAGGTCGTGGTCGGATGGGGCGATGCCGAGTTCGACGCCGAGGGCCGCTACCTCGAACTGCGCTTCGACACGCCCGCGCGCAAGCTGTCGATCATCAGCTGCTACTTCCCCAGCGGCTCATCCGGCGAGGAGCGCCAGGCCGCCAAGTTCCGCTTTCTCAAGGGCTTCTTCCCGCACCTGAACGCGCTCAAGCGCGAACGCGAATTCATCCTCTGCGGCGACATCAACATCGCGCACCAGGAGATCGACCTGAAGAACTGGAAGGGCAACATGAAGAACAGCGGCTTCCTCCCCGAAGAGCGCGCCTGGATGACCCGCCTGCTCGACGCGGGCACCGACGGCGCCGGCCTGATCGACGTCTACCGCATGCTCAAGCCCGACACCACCGGCGAGGCCTACACCTGGTGGAGCAACCGCGGCCAGGCCTATGCGAAGAACGTGGGCTGGCGGCTGGACTACCACCTGGCGACGCCGGCCATCGCGGCGCTCGCCAGGCACGAGTCGATCTACAAGACCGTGAAGTTCAGCGACCATGCGCCGATCACGGTGGATTACGAGTTCACCCTCTGACGCCGCACATGGCGAAGGGTCCTCGATGTCCGAAACTGTGAATACCTTTCACAGGCTTGCATCCGGACACCCCAAGGCAATGGCCTGCCCCGCCGACCTGGCGGAATCACCGATTCATCCGGCGAGAAATGCCAACGCTCTAGATACGAATTCGGCATGAAACTGGAAAACCGCGCCGTGCCCCGCGTCCGGATAGATGACGAGTTCACTGTTGGGAAGACGCCGCGCCAGATCATGCGTGTTCTGGCTGGGAACCATCCGGTCGTTGTCGCCGTTGACCACGAGCACAGGATGCACCACCCTCGAGAGATCGGCAGGTTGCTTGTCTCCCCAGCGACGCAGCGCTTTGAGTTGCGCCTGAAGCGCCGCGACAGTGATCGTCTTGTCGCGGTTCCAGGTGCGCTCCTTCAAGCGATCCAAGAACGTCTTGCCAGCCCGAATCCCCGCTGACGTGCGGGTGAAGAACAGGTACTGCTTGGGGTCCTGGAATGTCAGCAGGCCGCGAACCATGTCCACATAGGTGACGCGCGCCACCTTGCTGATGCCTTCGCCGCCGGCGGGCCCGGAGCCAGTGATGATCATCCTGCGCACGCGCCGTGGCGCCATCAGCGCGATCTCCTGCGCCACCATGCCGCCCATCGAGAATCCGAAGAGATCGACCTGATCGAAGCCCATTGCCTCGATGAAGAGGATGGCGTCTTCGGCCATCTGCTCGATCGACGTGGCCGGCTTGCCACTGGAGGCGCCAACGCCCCGGTTGTCGAAAGCAACCACGTGGTGCCGGGCCGCAAGCCCGTCGATCACGCGGGGATCCCAGTTGTCGAGTACGGCGGCCAAGTGAATCAGGCAAACGACGGGAGGGCCGGGGTTGGTGCCGCCCAGTTCGCGATAGGCAAAAGTCACGCCGCCCGCCGTTATCGTGCGCGTCGGCGCGTCCTTCCACATGACTTGCGTTGGCGTCGCTGAAATCATGCCGCCAACGCCGGGTAGTCTGTGTAGCCCTTGGCGCCAGGGGTATACGCCGTGGCCATGTCCGGCGCATTCAGCGGCGCATCTGTCCGCATGCGCTCGACCAGATCGGGGTTGGCAATGAACGGCCGGGCAAATGCGATGAGATCGGCCTGACCCGTATGGAGTGCGTCTTCCGCAGATGCGCGATCAAAGCCGCCGGCGAGGATGAACAAGCCCTTGAACGCAGCCCGCAATTTCGCCTTCAGCTCGCCAGGCACGGGCGGCGCGCCCAGGGCCGAATGGTCCAACACATGAACGTACAACAGTCCCAACTTCGACAGCGCCTCGGTGAGCGCCAAGTATTGCGCTTCAGCGCCGGGAAACGCGCCCGTGCTGTTGAACATGCCGAACGGCGACAGCCGGATGCCAACCCTATCGGCGCCGACAGCGGCCACCGTGGCGCGGGTGACCTCGAGCGCAAAGCGATTGCGCTCTTCGATGCCGCCACCATAGCCATCGGTGCGCTGGTTCACGTTGCCGTTCAGGAACTGCTCGATCAGATACCCATTGGCCGCGTGCAACTCGATCCCGTCGAACCCCGCATCGATCGCGAGCCGGGCCGAGTGGGCATACTCGCTCACGGCCTGGGCAATGTCGGCTTCGGCCATGGCGCGCGGCACGCTGTGCGGTTGCATGCCTCGTGAGTCGGTGTACATCTCGCCAGGACATGTCTCGGACGTCGGCCCGAGCACTTCGGCCCCAGCGGGCAGGTTGGCCGTCTGCGTCACGCGACCGGTATGCATGAGTTGGACAAACATCTTGCCGCCTCTGGCGTGGACGGCATCGGTGACCGCCTTCCATGCGACGGCATGCGCTTCATTGAACAGGCCTGGAATACGTGGGTAGCCGAGACCGTTAGGCGAAGGCGAAGTGCCCTCGGCAATGATCAGGCCTGCCGTTGCGCGCTGCGCATAGTACGCCGCCATCAAGGCATTGGGCGTGTTGGCCTCGACGGCACGGCTGCGCGTCATGGGTGCCATGACGATGCGATTGGCCAGTTGGAGCGAAGCGCTGGAGAGCGGGTCGAAAAGCATGCTCATCCTGGATGTGATGTTGGGTGGGGTCATGCTGCTTGCGGCAGATAACTGGAACGTTCCGCAGTGAAACCCTTCTTGACCTGAACGGTGAGTTCATCGGCAAGCACTTCGTCGAAGCCCGCTTCCAGTCCATCGAGCGCCCGCTTGACGATGTCTTCAGGGCTCGACTTCGGCGCTTCGAAGCCGCGCGTGAGATCGGTGTCGACATAGGCCATGTGCAGACCCAGCACCTGCGTCTTCTGGGCAGCGAGTTCGTTGCGCAAGGCGTTGGTCAGCGACCAGGCTGCCGACTTGCTGGCGGAGTAGGCGGCGAGTTCCCCACCGTTGACCCAGGAGGCCACCGACAGGACGTTGAGCAGGGCACCACCGCCATTGGCCTTGAGGATGGGCGCGAAGGCCTTGCTCACGCGCAACATAGCGAAGAAGTTGGTCTCGAAAATCCGGCGCGCTGTGTCTTCGCTGTCTTCTGCCAGAAAGCCACCCAGCTGGGCGATGCCCGCATTGTTGATGACCAGCGTGACGTCCGACGCCATGGCGGCAGCCGCCGCCACATCCTCAGGATGGTTGACGTCCAGGCGCAGCTCCTGAACGCCGGTGGGGCTGATGGCCACGGGGTGGCGCGTGCCTGCATAGACTTTTTTCGCGCCGCGGGCGAGCAACTCGCGTGAGAATGCCTGACCAATCCCGCGATTGGCACCTGTGACGAGCGCAACGGCGTTTTCTATTTTCATGAATGACTCCAGAGTTGGATGAAGGAATGTTGGAAATGCGTCGTCAAGCTCACCTGAGCTTGATGACGACCTTGCCCTTGGCCCTGCCGGACTCGACATAGGCCATGGCGTCGTTCGTGGCCTCGAACGGAAAAATCCTGTCGATCACGGGAACGATGGCGCCAGCCTCAATGAGCTGAGTGATCGCGCGCAACTGAGCCCCATCGGCACGCATGAAGAGGAAGGCGTAGCGCACGTCGCGCTGGTTCGCTTTTCGACGAATCTGCGCACTGAGGAGTCGCATGATCGGCTTCACGAACCAGGGCGCATGGACCGCTCGTGCGAAGTCGGGATCGGGTGGGCCGGAGATGGAAATCAGTTTGCCGCCGGGCTTGAGCACCCCGAGAGATTTTTGAAGCGTCCTGCCGTCCTGGCTATTCAAAACGACGTCGTAGTCCCTCAAGACATCCGAGAAGTCCTGCTGCCTGTAGTCGACCACCACATCGGCGCCCAGGCGCTTCACGAGCGCAATGCTGCTTGCGCTCGTCGTCGTCGCGACGATGGCGCCCAAGTGTCTGGCCAGTTGGATGGCGAAGGTACCCACGCCGCCCGAGCCGGCCTGGATGAAGACCTTCTGGCCCTTTTCAAGGCCCGCCTTCTCAACGAGCGCCTGCCATGCGGTCAGGCCCACCAGCGGGATGGAAGCAGCCTCCTCCATCGTCAGGCCCTGGGGCTTGAGCGCCAGCGAGGACTCCCTGACCGGAAGATATTCGGCGAAGCTGCCGATGCGCAAGTCGTCCGGCCGCGCATAGACCTCGTCGCCGACCTTGAACTGCCGCACTTGAGGACCGACCTTGACCACCACGCCTGCCACGTCATGGCCCAGGACGATGGGCAGGCGGTAAGGCAGGAAGAGTTTGAACTCCCCGTCCCTGATCTTGGCGTCGAGCAGGTTCACCCCAGCAGCATGCACCTCGACCAGAACTTCGTCGTTGCGCAAATCCGGCATCGGAAGGTCTGCAAGTCGCAGCGTGCTTTTCTTTTCGTATCGATCGAGAACGAATGCTTTCATGGTGTCCTTTGCGTGCGTGCACTTCAACGTGCCATCTGGTTTTTCGAGTGCTGCCCGGCGGTTGAAATGATGATCATCATATTTTTAACCGTGCGAAGCGGAAGCTTGGGCGGAAAACGCCATCAACCGGAGGAGGTCAGATGCTTGAGCGCCGACTGGCGCAGCCCATCGGACAGCTTGCGTTCGTCCACGGCCCGAGCCAGAAGCAAGGCACCCACCATGGTGGCGACCGTCACCATGGCACGTTCGTGGGCCGCCGGTGTCCCCCAGTCCGACGACTGCCGGGCGACGCCGTCGATCACTTCCTTGAGGTGTCGGGTGATGACTCGGCGAACTTCGGGCCCTTGGCGAGATGTCTCGGAACCCAGTGCGGCGAGTGGGCACCCTGTGTCGACATGCTCAAGGTGTTCTCGCGAAAGATAGACGCCGAGCATGGATGCCAGTGCCTGCTCGGGAGCCACCTCAGCCGCCACGTTCGCCGCCACATCCGAAGACTCCGAACAAGCGCGGTGCACCGCCTCCGCCAGCATCGCATCACGAGACGCGAAGTGCGCATAGAACCCGCCATGCGTCAAACCGGCTTCCTTCATGATGTCGGCGACACCGGTTCCTTCGTATCCACTGCGCCTGATGGCACGCGCCGCGACCCTCACGATGCGCTCGTGCGTGGCTTCCTTGGTGGCGCTTCGGGCGGTGGCAGTGGATTTTCGCATGATGCTTATCATAATAAAATCCGACAGGAATTGTCAACAGCTGCAGGTGACGATCAAGGTCTACAAGAATCGGATTTGCTCAGGCAGTCGTCGTCGCCTTGGCTTCGTCCATCACCCACTGCGCAAACGCCTGAACCGGCGCTCCGCTCAACCCGATCGGCTCGGGGAGGACCAGGCAGAAGGTCTTGGCAATGGTCCTTCCTTCCGGCCACGGAGCGACCAATCGACCCTGTGTCAGCTCGGATTCGACATAGAGGCGCGGCACGAGCGCCACGCCAAGCCCTGCCAGGGCCGCTTCGATCAACATCGCATGAAGCTCGTAGCGCGCACCGGTCGCCGGGCTGGTCAATGCGATGCCGGTTTCCTGCGCGTAGCGTTGCCAGGCATCCGGATTCTGTCGCCGATGCAGCCGTGGCAGCGTGTCCAAGGTCGCCGTGTCTGCGCCGCCCTTCAGGAGTTGCGGATGGCAGACCGGAACCAGCGTCTCATGCAACAGCGGGTAGGTCCGCATTCCCGTCCAGGCCGGGTGCTCGAAGTGGATGGCCGCGTCGAAGCCACTGCCCACGAGGACGAAGGGCTCCACGCGATCGGCAAGGTGCACCAGAATGTTCGGGTGCTTGCGCTGGAATCGAGGCAAGCGGGGAATCAGCCATCGCATCGCGAACGTCGAGACGGTCGCAATGTCGAGGCTGACCCCACCGCTTGGTTGGCCCATCAGGTACTGGCTGTCGCGATCGAGCCGGTCGAGTGACTCCCGGACCTGGGCGGCATAACGCTCGCCGTGCGGCCGAAGCCGGACACGGTTTCCGATCCGCTCGAACAGCGTGACGCCGAGGAAGGCTTCGAGTCGGCCGATCTGACGGCTGATGGCGCCTTCGGTGAGCGCCAGCTCGTCGGCCGCGCGCGCGAAGCTGCCATGGCGCGCTGCCGCCTCGAACGCCATCAACGCGCTGCTGCTGGGGATCCTGCGGCGTATCGGCCTTGAGGCATTGCACGTGGGCACATCCCGGTCAGCTTGATCTTTCATCACCGAAGCATACCGAAACTTCGATTTATCAATCGAAATCCACGCCATACCATGATGAAACATCAACAACCGAGCCCCGGATGCATCGTCGCTTCGGGCATGAGTGATCGAATGATCTACACCGTCGAATGCAGCTTCGCCGATCCTGTCAGCGAAGCAGAATGGAATGATTTCTACAGCCTCGAGAAGCTCCCCGCGCTCATCTCGGTGAAGGGGTTCCATACCTCGCAACGCTTCAAGGCGTTGCGCACCGGCTGCCCGGTCTATCTGGCCATTCACTCGATCGATGGCCTCGAGGTCCTGCAAGGCAGCGAATACCGTCAGAAGGGTGGTGGCAACTTCGCGCGCTGGCAGCAGCACATCACGGATTGGCATCGCAATCTCTACGCGGGGCTGGACCGCGCGCCCGCCATCGGTGCGGGCGACTACCTGGCCGTGAGCGCAATCGGCCCCGAGCCGTTGATCGACATGGGCCTCGCTCCATGCCAGATGCAAGCAGTCGCATTGGAGAGATTCCCCGCCCAACGATGGCTGGCGCGGCTCGACCATCCCATCGACGATGGCGGCAGCGCACTGTCAAAGGGCATCCATCTCTATGCGCCGATGACGGAGCAACTCACGCGCAGCGGTGACGCCGCCCTCGCGCGTTAGGGCCGACATGCCGAACCTCACGCTCTTCATCGCGGCCCAGAAGATGCCGCCGGCGCGAACGCGGGACGCGCTCACGACGCAATGCGCCGCGTTGTGCATCGAGATCCTCCAAGCTGCGCCAGAAAACGTCCACATCGTCTATGTCTGCGTCGACGAGGGGCGTGGACATCCGGCGTTCGCGGAACTCAAGTACCGCCTCGAGCCGTTCAGGACGCAAGGCGTGATGGCGTCGTTCATGGAAAGACTGGATGAAACCATACGCAATTGCACAGCGCTGACAGCGCGTATCCGCTGCTTTGGATACGCGGCATCGACCATTCACGCGCTCCACTGAGCGTCGCCGGACCACACCCACCATGAACAACCCGACATTCCCGAGCCAGCAACTGGGGGATTTTTCGATCACCGCCATCAGCGATGGCTACCTGTCCGCCAGCCTGGAACTGCTCTCCAATATCGACCCGGCGGATGCGTCCCGATGGCAGCAGGACGCAGGCATGACGGATCCCTCGGCCATTCACATCAATTGCTACGTGGTTCGTGGCCGGGGCCGCACGATCCTGGTCGATGCGGGTGCAGGCGGCTTCAGGCAATGGGGTGGCAAGCTCACGGCGAATCTAGCCCTCGCTGGCGTGCAGCCGCTCGACATCGACACGATCCTGCTGACCCATGCGCATCCTGATCACGTGGGTGGCCTGGTCGATGCCTCGGGCGACGTCGTTTTTCCCAACGCCGAACTCATCGTTCACCAACGCGAACTCTCTTTCTGGAGAGACGACGGCAACCTCGCTCAGGCGAGCGAGCGTGCGCGCGGCAACTTCCTCTTTGCCCGAAGGGCGTTCGATCTGTACCAGGAAAGGATACGAACGTTTTCCGATCGTGAGGTTCTGCCTGGGATCAGCGCGATGCCCTTGCCTGGACATACGGCCGGGCACTCCGGCTATCGGATCGAGTCGGGAGAACGCGGCCTGCTGATATGGGGGGACATCGTTCACTTTCCGCAGATCCAGATCGCCCGACCTGACGTGTCGATTGCCTTCGACCAGGACCCGCTTGTTTCCTCGGCGACGCGAGCGAAGCTGCTGGACGTCGTCAGCGCGGACAAGCTCCTCGTCGCCGGCATGCACCTGGGTGAACTTGGTTTTGCACACATCGAGCGAGCGGGCACGGCCTACAAGATTTCCTACGAATCGGTGTCTCGCGCAGGTCTGCGCGCCGCTCCAGAAACGTCCGCACCCTAGACTGTCGGCACCGTCCCGCCGTCGATCAGGTGCTCCGAGCCCGAAATCGAACCCGCGCGAGGCGACACGAGAAAGGTGATCAGATCGGCGACTTCCTGCGGCTTGGCCGGCCGCCCGAGCGGAATGCCGCCGAGCGATTGCATGATGATCTGCTTGCCTCCTTCGTAGTCCGTGCCAGCCTGGCTGGCCAAGCGCTCGGCCAGCGCGACGGCGGCTTCGGTCTCGACCCAGCCGGGCGAGACGCGCAGCACGCGCACGCCCTTCGGCGTCACCTCTTTCGACAAGGCCTTGCTGTAGGTCGACAAGGCCGCCTTGGCTGCTGCGTAGGCGGTCGTCGACTCCGGCAAGGGCAGAAGACGCTGGATCGAGCTGACATGGACGATGACACCTGAGCCTTGCGCCAGCATGCCGGGCAGGAGTGCGCGATCGAGTCGCACGGCCGGCATGAGGTTCTGATTCAACGCATCGAACCACTGCGCATCGTCCAAGGCCGCAAAACCACCACCCGGCGCGCTGGAGCCGCCGAGCACGTTGACCAGTATGTCGATGCCGCCCCCATGCTCGCGCACGGCCCGCGCCACCTCGGCTGCACCTTCAGCCGTCGACAGGTCGGCCGCGACATACGACACGCCCCCGGCCGACGGCGAAGGCACGACGCGTGCCGTGGCCATCACCCGCACGCCTGCAACGTGCAGGCTTTGAACGACGGCGGCGCCAATGCCTTTGGTACCACCCGTGACCAGCGCCCGCAGGCCTGTCAGTTGCAGATCGAAGCTCATGCACCGATCTCCAGCGAAGCGATCAGGCCGCGCTCCAGGCGAAAGCGGTACCGAAGATCGACCGGGCTGCCCGGGAAATTGCCGACCACTCGGCTGGTGACCACCTCAAACCCATCTCTCCGCTCCAGCGCGAGCGGCTGCGCCGTGTACGTGTATTGGGCTGACGCCGCTGCCTTCCATGCCTTGATGGCGGCAACGCCGGTGTGGGTGAGGCCTTCATCTTTCACCGTGGCATCGGTGGAAAAGCACAGGGCGACGGCTTCGGGGCTGCGTGTGTCGGCTGCGAAATAGGCCGCAATCGGCTCGGGCAGGATCAGGTCGGGCATGGTGGTGGCTCCGTTGTGGTGATGACCAGAGATTGCGCGCGCCGCAGAAATTAGAGAATCATCTAGACTCTTCATGAGTTATGTAGAAAGCGGTACAGAATGCGCGGATCTGAATTCGCTGAGCTGAAGGCCTTTGCCGCGGTGGTCGAGCGCGCCAGCTTCGCGCGTGCAGCGGCGCATCTGGGGGTGTCGCCTTCAGCGCTGAGCCAGACCATCCGCCTGTTGGAAGCCCGGCTCGGGGTGCGGCTGCTGAACCGCACCACGCGCAGCCTGGCGCCCACTGTCGCTGGCGAGCAGCTGTACGGTCGCATTGCGCCTCTTTTCCGTGAGATGAGCGAGGCAGTGGCCCAAGCCAGTGCCGCCGCCGGGCAGACGGGTGGCACGCTGCGCATCAACACGCTGGGAATGGCGGCACGGCAGGTCATCGCGCCGCGTCTGGGCCGGTTCCATCGCGCGCATCCGGATGTGACACTGGACATCGTGGTCGACGATGAATTGAAGGACATCGTAGCCGGCCGTTTCGATGCCGGGATCCGCGTGGGCGGACGGCTGGAGAAGGACATGATCGCTGTACGCCTGACGCCCGATGTGAAGATGGTCGCCGTCGCGTCTCCCGATTACCTGACACGTCGCGGCACGCCGCGCACCCCGGGCGACCTGCATGGCCATGACTGCATCAACTGGCGCCTTCAGGTCGATGGCAGTGCCTACCGCTGGCAGTTCGCTAAGCGAGGACGGAAGATCGAGGTGGAAGTGGAAGGGTCGTTGGTGACCAACCATTCGGACATCGGCGTGGCCGCAGCGTTGCAGGGACTGGGAATTGCCTATGCTTTCGACCGCGAACGCATCGACGAGCATCTCGCCCGAGGAGAGTTGATACAGGTCCTTGCAGACTGGTCGATCTCACGGCCAGGGCTGTTTCTTTACCACTCCAGCCGACGCCATTTTCCCGCTCCGCTGCGCGCCTTTATCGACTGCATGCTGGACAAGGAGGTACATGGAAATGGCCAGAAAAGCGGGGCGTGAGTCGACGTCGACGTTGGACGCCCTCGTCCGGCACCAGCCGATCTACCAGGCCATGAAATTCAGCGACCACGCACCGATCGCGATCGACTACGACTTCACGCGCTGAACGCCGCCGGATGACCGAGCGATGCGCCGGGTAGGCACAGCTCGGCCTTCAACCCGCCCTGGCCACGCGGCTGCAGCTGCAATCGCCCGCCGTAACGCAGCGCAATGGCACCTGCAATGGACAGCCCGAGCCCACTGCCCTGCACGCCCGACCCTCGTCGCCAGAAGCGTTCCAGGGCTTGCGCGCATTCGGCTTCGGTGAGGCCGGGGCCTTCGTCGAGCACGGTGAAGCACACCCATTTCTCGTCGCGCCACTCGACGCTCAAGGTCACGCGAGACGTCGAGGGCGAATAGCGCAGGGCGTTGTCGATCAGGTTGCGCAGCGCGGACACGGCCAGCGCCTCGGGCATGCGCAGCTCGAGGAGCGAATCGCCCGCTTCGAGCCTGACCCGGCCAGGGCCATCGCCTGGCGCCTTTGCGTCTTCGATGGCGCGTCGAGCCACCCGCAGCGCCTGCGTGCATTCAGGGCGATCCTGCTCGACCCGGCCGTCCAGGCGCGCCAGCAGCAGCAACTGGTCGAGCGTGTTCTGGAGGCGCAGCACGCCCTGGTCCGCACTGCCCAGCGCCTGGGTCATGACCTCGGCCGTCTCGGGCTTCGCAGCCGCGAGGCGGGCGACCTGAAGGTGGGTCTTGATGGCGGTGAGCGGCGTGCGCAGCTCGTGGGCCGCATCATCGGTGAAGCGCCGCTCGCGCGCGAGCGTGCCCTGGACACGCTCCAGCAGGTGGTGGATGGTCGCCACCAGGGGCCGCAGCTCCGGTGGCACGTCGGTGGCCGGCAGGGGCATGGCGTCGTCCGGTGCGCGCCGTGCCAGCGCCGCACGCACGCGTTCGAGCGGCAACAGACCGCGGCCGATGCCGAACCACAGCAGCATCAGGCTTCCGCTCAGCGCCACGACGAAGGGCACGCCCGCCGTCAGCGCGATGTCGCGCAGCAGCGCTTCGCGCACGTCGATGCGGTCGGCCGTCGCGATGCGGATGCCGCCTTGTTCGAGCACATAGGTGCGCCAGACCTTGCCGCCCAGGACATGGGTGCCGTATCCCGCCTCGGCCGCCCGGAGGCCGGGGCTGCCGGTGGTTCGCGCCAGGGCGCGTGTCATGACCTCGCCGCGCAGCAGGCTGACCTCGCAGGCCAGCCCGTCGCGGGCGATCACGTCCATCGGCGACGCGGCATCTTCGGACGCGGTCGCACCGGTGGGCGGCAGTTGCGACATCAGCCCCGCCACCATGCGCGCGGACGCCGCCAGCCGATCGTCCAGTGCGGTGCGCAGCTCGTGGCGCACGTCCAGGAACATCCAAACCGCCACCAGGCTCCACAGCGCGGTGAGCGACACGCCGATGATGGCCAGCAGGCGCAGTCGAAGGCTCATAACGCGGCTCCGCCGGCCGGCCCGAGTCGGTAGCCAAGCCCGCGCACCGTCTCCACGATCTCCGGCCCGAGCTTGCGGCGCAGGTGGTGGATATGGACGTTGACCGCATTGCTCTCGACGTCCTGGTCGAAGCCGTAGAGGCTGTCGCGCAGCTGCTCGCTCGACAGGATCTGCCCAGGATGCTGCAGCAGCGCACGCAACAGCGCCAGCTCGCGCCGCGCCAGCTCCACCACCTGGCCCGCCAGCCGCACCTCGCCCGTCGACGGGATGAATGAAAGCTCGCCATGCTCGACCCGATCGGCGCTGCGCCCTGACGCGCGGCGCAGCAGGGCGTGCAGGCGCGCCACGAGCTCGTCCAGGTCGAAGGGCTTGAGCACGTAGTCGTCGGCGCCCGCGCCCAGACCGCGGATGCGGTGCGCGACCGCATCGCGCGCGGTCAGCACCAGCACCGGCAGGTCGCGGCCCTGCATGCGCCAGCCGGAGAGCAGCGTCAGCCCGTCCTCGTCCGGCAGTCCGAGGTCGAGGATGCAGATGTCGAAGTGCGACGTGGCCAGCGCCGAACGCGCGCGGCCGGCCGTGCCCACGTGGTCCACGGTCAGGCCATGCAGGCGCAGGCCCGCGACGATGCCGGTGGCCACCAATGGGTCGTCCTCGATCAACAGAACATGCATGCCATCCTTCTCTTTCGGTCGTAGACGAATCTGCGGCGCGCGCATTAAGGCGGTGTTAACGATGCCTTAATCCGCGCTTTCCACGATGGCCCACGCTTTCTTCCTGTGGACCTCCATCGTGCCTGCGCTTCCTTCCCATGGCATCCGCGCCGCCTGGCCGGCGCTGCTGCTGCTGGCCAGCCTGCTCGCCGGCCCCGCGCACGCCGCCGACGACTTCCTCGCGCCCGAGGCGGCCTTTGCACTGAGCGTGGAACCATCGACCCGCGCCGCTTCGTCGCTGAACCTGCACTGGAAAATCGCCCCAGGGTACTACCTGTACCGCGACCGCATCGGCGTGACGGCCACGCCCGCGGACCGCGCGACCACCGTCGACAAGCCCGCCGGCGAACGCAAGGAAGACCCGAACTTCGGCGTGATGGCGGTCTACCACGATGCCGTCACCGTCGGGGTGAGTGCCCCCGGCGCACAGGCGTTGACGGTGACCTGGCAGGGTTGTGCGGAGGCGGGGCTGTGCTATCCGCCGCTGACCCGGACCATCGCCGTGGCGGGCAGCGCGCCCACCCCCGAGGCGCCGACCTCGATCGCCGAGGCCGCCAGCGCCAGCGACAGCCGCATCACCCAACTGCTCGGCGAACGCACGCTGGTGTGGACCGTGCCCCTGTTCTTCCTGCTCGGGATCGCCCTCGCCTTCACCCCCTGCGTCCTGCCGATGCTGCCGATCGTCTCGGGCATCGTGGTCGGCCAGCAGGCGCCGCCACGGCTCGCCTTCGCGCTGTCGCTCGCCTTCGTGCTGCCGATGGCGCTGACCTATGCACTGCTGGGCGCGGGTGCGGCGCTGGCGGGCGCCAACCTGCAGGCCCTGCTGCAGAACCGCTGGACCCTCGCCGCCTTTGCCGCCGTCTTCGTGGTGCTCGCCGCGGCGATGTTCGACTTCTTCACGCTGCAGCTGCCCGCCTTCGTGCGCCATCGCCTCGATGGCGCCAGCCAGCGCCGGCGCGGCGGCACCGTGCCAGGCGCCGCCGCGCTGGGCGTGCTCTCGGCGCTGCTGGTGGGGCCTTGCATGACGGCGCCGCTGGCGGGCACCCTGCTCTACATCGCCCAGACCGGCCACGTGGCCTCGGGCGCGCTGTTGCTGTTCGCGCTGGGGCTGGGCATGGGCCTGCCGCTGATCCTCATCGTGACGGTGGGCGCGCGTTATCTGCCCAAGCCGGGCCCCTGGATGGGCCGGCTCAAGGGCGCCATGGGTTTTGTGCTGCTGGGCACGGCGATCTGGATGGTCCAGCGGGTGATGCCCGCGCCGTGGGCGCTGGGCCTGTGGGGCGCGTGGCTGGCTGGTTTCGCGGTGACGCTGGCCCATCTTGCGACAGCAGCGGGGGTGGGCGGGCGGTTGCTGGCGCGCAGCGCGGCGGGCGTCTGCGGTATCTGGGCCTGCGCCCTGCTGCTGGGCGCGGCGGCGGGCGGCGAAGACCCGTTGCGGCCGCTCGCCTTCGAAGACCCGTTGCGGCCGCTCGCCTTCGTCCTGCGCGCGAACGCAGCGCCAGGCTTGGCCGCCGGTGAATCGGCCTCGGCATCGACGACCCTTCCGTTCGAGACCATCGTCAGCCCTCAGGCACTGCAGACGCGGCTCGCGGCTGCGCGCAGCGCGGGCCAGCCGGTGCTGGTGGACTTCTCCGCGGACTGGTGCATCTCCTGCAAGACCATTGAGCGAGAGGTGTTCACGGATCCGCAGGTGCGACAGGCCCTGGCGGGCGTGGTGCTGTTGCGGGCCGACGTGACGCACGGCGACGCCGGGCAGCAGGCACTGATGCGCGACCACCAAGTGCTCGGCCCGCCCACCGTGATGCTGTTCGACGCCCGCGGCCAGGAGCGGCGCGACGCCCGGCTGGTCGGCGAGTTCGGCGTCGCGGACCTGCTGCAGCGCCAGCCTGGCGCGGCCTCGCCGATGGCCCTCGGGGACCGCTCGTGAGCGCCTCGCTGGAGATCGGGCCGCTGGCCCTGCCCTACACCCTGTTGCTCGTCATGGTCGCCGTGGCCCTGGGCAGCGTCGTCGCCCAGCGTATCGGCCGCAGGGCGGGCGTCGATGTGGAGCCCCATGCCTTCCGGGTGCTGCTGGTCGCCGTGGTGGTCGCGCGCTTCGCCTTCGTCTGGCAGTACCGGGCCGCCTATCTCGATGCACCGCTGGGCATGCTGGACATCCGCGACGGCGGCTGGAACGCGCCGGCGGGCCTGTTAGCGGCCTGGGTCGCCGGACTCCTCTGGGTCTGGCGCCGCCGTGCGCTGCGCGCCCCGCTGCTCGCGGCGCTGGCCAGCGCCAGCGCGGTGTTCGTCCTCGGGACGATCGCCTTGGCCCTGCTGCCGCAGAACGAAGCCCCGCTGCCCGGCATCACCCTGGCCCGTCTGGAAGGCGGCACCACTTCGCTCCAGTCCTTCGAAGGCAAGCCGACCGTGGTCAACCTGTGGGCGACGTGGTGCCCGCCCTGCCAGCGCGAGATGCCGGTGCTGCAGCGTGCCCAGGCCGAGCACCCCGACGTGCATTTCGTCTTCCTGAACCAAGGCGAGTCTGCGGAGGTGATCCAGCGCTTCCTGGTTGGCCACCGGTTCGACCTGCGCAACGTGCTGCTCGATGCCAGAGGGCAGGCCGGCGCGCACTTCGGCCAGCGCGCGCTGCCGACCACCCTCTTCTTCGACGCCACCGGCCGCCTGGTGGACCAGCGCATCGGCGAGCTGTCGCAGGCCACCCTGGCGCAGCGGCTCGACGCCTTGCGGCCATCCCCCACCACCCCACCGTGAGACCAGCACATGCGACCGTCCCTTTATTGCCCCTCCCTCTTGACCCTGCCCTGGGCCCGCGCGGCCCGTTCGTGGGCGCTCGCAGCCACCGTCGTGGCAGCGGGCATGCTGGTCCTGCCGTGCGCCCAGGCGCAGGATCGCACCTCGCCATTCCGCGCAGCGGACACGCCCGCCGACCGCGCGATGACCGAGACCGTGTGGGGCCTGCTGCAGAACAGCCGCTGGCTCGCCAATGGCGCCGACAAGGCGCCGCGCACGGTCTATGTGTTCACCGACCCAAACTGCCCGTACTGCAACAAGTTTTGGTCCGACGCCCGCCCGTGGGTGGACGCCGGCAAGGTGCAGTTGCGCCACGTCATCGTCGGCATCCTCACGCCGACCAGTCCGGGCAAGGCCGCGGCCTTGCTCACCAGCAAGAACCCCGCGGCGACGCTGGCGGACTACGAGCGCGGGCAGGTGGCCGCGACCGCCAAGGCGCTGGCATCGGGCCGGCCCCACCCGCTCGGCGATGAAGGCATCCAGCCGCTGGCGACCATTCCGCCCGCCATCCAGGCGCAGCTCGACGCCAACGAACAGATCATGGCCGCCCTCGCCCTGCGTGCCACGCCGGCGGTGGTCTGGCGCGACGCACGGGGCGGGCTGCAGATGCGCACCGGTGTGCCGGAGCAAACCCTGGCGGCAATCATGGGGCCGCGCTGATGCCCGCACCCACAGAAAACACGTGAGAGACCGCATGACCTCCCCCGATGATTCCGAGCCGCGCATCCTGCTGCATGCGCCCACGGCCGGCGCGCTGATCCGCGCGCGCGGCAACGTCGCCAACATCGCCAAGAACGCACCTCACCGGACCGTGCGCATCGTCGTCAATTCAGAGGCCGTCGCTGCGACGCTGGATGCGCCTGACGCAGCCGCGGACGCGCTCACATGGGTATGCCCCAACACCTTGACCAAGATCGGCCGCACAGCGCCTGACCCGCTGACGGTGCTGCCCGAAGGCGCCGTGCTCGCGATCGCACGCCTGCAGAGGGAAGGCTGGTGCTATGTGCGCGCGTGAATGGTGTGCAGCCCTGCTGCTCGCGTGGGTTGCCAGCGCGGCGCCGGCCCTGGCGCAACAGCCCAGTGTGGCCCAGGGGCAGCAGATCGCCGCCCAGGGCACGCCGCAGGGCGTGGCGGCCTGCATCGGCTGCCACGGCGCCCTGGGGGAAGGCAACGCGGCCTTCCCGCGCCTGGCCGGCACCGGCCAGGCCTACCTGCAGGCGCAGCTCGATGCGTTCGCCGACGGCAGCCGCAAGAACCCCATCATGCAGCCCTTCGCGCAGAAGCTCTCGGCCCCCGAGCGCACCGCGCTGGCGATGTACTACAGCCAGCTGAAAGCGCCCTTCGTGGCGGCCGACACGGCGTCGCCTGCGCCCGACGATGCAGGCGCCTGGCTCGCCACCCGGGGGCGCTGGGCCGACCAGCTCCCGGCATGCGCGCAATGCCATGCCCCGGGCGGCAGCGGCGTCGGCACCCAGTTCCCGCCGCTCGCGGGCCTGCCGGTGGCGTACCTCACCGAACAGCTGCAGGCCTGGAAGGCCGGCACGCGGCCACCGGGCCCGCTGAGCCTGATGCCGGCGGTGGCACGCAAGCTGTCGGACAAGGACATCGACGCGGTTGCCGCTTATTACGCCGATTCCGCCGCCCGGACGGCGGTACCTGCAGCCGACACCCAGCGCAAGGGACAACAGCCATGAGCGTTGACACCAAGGACAACGGCGCACCGACGCCGCGCTTCAACGGCTTGGCCGTCTTCGCCGGCCTCTCCGTCGTGGCCGCGATCGGCGTGGCCATCGGCGCGAACGTGATGTTTGAACGCTCGCTCGAGACGCCCGTCGCGCCGCAGACTGCGCAGGTTGCCGTGGCACCGGCGGCCGAGTCCGCATCCGCGGTGCAGGTCGCACGCGCGCCCGCCAGCGCAGCGATCATCCCTACCGCTTTTTCTCCGCCGCCTGAAAGCGCCATGCCCGGCGGCGACTACGGCAAGGTGATCCGGCTTGGCGAACAGGTCTTCATGCAGACCGGGAAGTACGCCGGCCGCTATGTCGGCAACGACCTCAACTGCGCGAGCTGCCACCTCGACGCGGGCCGCAAGCCCGACTCAGCTCCGATGTGGGCGTCGTTCATCCACTACCCCGCTTTCCGCAGCAAGACCGGCAAGGTCGACACGCTGGCCTCGCGCATTCAGGGCTGCTTCCAGTTCAGCATGAACGGCAAGGCGCCACCGCAGGACGACGACATCATGACGGCGCTGCAGACTTACGCCTTCTGGCTGGCCAAGGGCGCGCCAGTGGGCACGCCGCTGCCGGGCAGCGGCTACCCCAAGCTCAAGAAGCCCGCGCAAGCGCCCGACTTCGTGCGCGGCGAAAAGGTCTATGCGCAGAACTGCGCGCTGTGCCATGGCGCGGACGGCCTGGGCCAGCGTGCGGGCGATCACCAGGTGTTCCCGCCGCTGTGGGGCCCGCGCTCCTTCAACTGGGGCGCCGGCATGCACCAGATCGGCAATGCGGCCGGCTTCATCCAGGCCAACATGCCGCTGGGCAAGGGCGGCACGCTGAGCGAGCAGGACGCCTGGGACGTCGCCCTGTTCATGAACAGCCACGAGCGCCCGCAGGACCCGCGCTTCCTGGGCACGGTGGAGGCGACGCGCAAGAAGTACCACGACGACCCGAGCGATTCGATGTACGGCAGCACGGTCGCCGGGCATGTGCTGGGCGCGCCATGAGGCGCCTGGGCCACGGCCCCCGTGGTCTACAGCGCGTTCAACGGAATCTTCAGGTACCGCGTGCCGTTCGCCTCGGGCGGCGGCAGCGCGCCGGCGCGAATGTTGACCTGGATCGCCGGCAGGATGAGCACCGGCATGGCGAGCGTGACGTCGCGCTTTTCACGCATGGCCACGAAGGCGGCCTCGTCGATGCCGTCGTGCAGGTGGATGTTCTCCTCGCGCTGCGCTGCGACCGTGGTCTCCCATTGCGGTTCGCGGCCCTCGGGCGGGTAGTCGTGGCACATGAACAGGCGCGTGGCACAAGGCAAGGCCAGCAGCTTGCGCACCGAGGCATAGAGCGTGTGGGCGTTGCCGCCGGGAAAGTCGCAACGCGCACTGCCCACGTCGGGCATGAAGAGCGTGTCGCCGACGAAGGCCAGCTGCGCAACACCGGCCTCGTCTTCCAGCACGTAGGCCATGTCGGCCGGCGTGTGACCCGGCACGTGCAGCGCCTTCATGCGCAGCGCGCCGACGTGGAACACCTCGTCAGGCGCGAAGAGATGGCCGAACTGGGAGCCGTCGAGACGGAACTCCGGCTCCAGATGGAAGACCTTGCCGAACACGCCCTGCACGGTGCGGATGGCCGAGCCGATGGCAATGGTGCCGCCCAGGTGCTCGCGCAGATAGAGCGCCGCCGACAGATGGTCCGCGTGGGCGTGGGTCTCCAGCAGCCACTGCACCTGCAGCCCCTTGGCACGCACGAATTCGATCACGCGGTCGGCCGCGGCGGTCGACGTCCGGCCCGCCTTGGGGTCGTAGTCGAGCACCGAGTCGATCACCGCACAGGGACTGCCTTCGCGCTCGAAGAGCACATAGGTGATGGTGGAGGTGCCCGGATCGAAGAAGGCCTGAACCTGCGCTGGAGCCGGGGTCGGAGACGGGAGGGTGGAAGCACGAGGGTTGTTCATGGCCGGAGGAACCGCCGCGAGGCGATCGAAAACAATCTATTGAATGACAGTATATTGAAATACATTTTGTTTTTCAATATACTGAAAACATGTCCACTGCCCTCGACGCCATGAAGACGTCTCTCTTCACCCCCTCACCCGAAGCCATGCTGCAACTGCGCGCATCGGCCGGCCGCGCATGCGCCTTGCTCAAGGCCATGGCCAACGAAGACCGCCTGCTGCTGCTGTGCCAACTGGCCGAGGCCGAGCGCAACGTGGGCGAGCTGCAGGCCAACACCGGCATCGTGCAGCCGACGCTGTCCCAGCAACTCGGCGTGCTGCGCGACGAGGGCCTGGTCGAGACACGGCGCGAGGGCAAGTTCATCTACTACCAGCTCGCCAGCGCGGAGGTGCTTGCGGTCATGCAGGCGCTGTATGCGAGTGTGTGCGGGAGCGTGCAGCCGCGGGCGCACGCTGGTGCTGCCTCAAAAACCGTCAAGACCTCGAAAGGGGCCACGAAATGACCATCGACTGGACGCACTTCACACCCTGGTCGTCGCTCGCGGGCGGCGCACTGATCGGTTTGTCCGCCGCGCTCTTCATGGCGTTCAACGGGCGCATCGCAGGCATCAGCGGTGTGCTGGGGGGGCTGATCGGGCGCAGCGCTTCGGGCGACCGGCTGTGGCGCGCCGTGTTCATCGTTGGCCTGCTGCTGGCCGTGCCGCTCTGGCGCATGGTGCATGCCCTGCCCGGCGCGACCATCGATGCGGGTGCGCCGGCGCTGGTCGCCGCGGGCCTGCTGGTCGGCATCGGCACCCGCTATGCGGCGGGATGCACCAGCGGCCATGGCGTGTGCGGGCTGTCGCGCGGCTCGCCACGTTCGATGGCCGCCACCGCGGCGTTCATGGGCGCGGGCTTCGTGACGGTCTTCGTCCTGCGCCATCTGGGGAGTGCATGACCATGCGGAATTTCTTCGCCCTGCTCGCCGGCCTGGTCTTCGGCCTGGGCCTGATCCTCTCGGGCATGACCGACCCGGCCAAGGTGCTCGGCTTTCTTGACGTCGCCGGCGCGTGGGACCCGTCGCTGGCGCTGGTCATGGGCGGCGCGATCGCCGTGGCGGCACCCCTTTTCGCCTGGCTACGGCGGCGGACGCACAGCCTGCTCGGCACGCCGCTGCAATGGCCCACGCGCACCGTCGTCGATCGCCGCCTCGTGCTGGGCAGCCTGGCCTTCGGTGCGGGCTGGGGCCTGGCGGGCTTCTGCCCCGGCCCGGCGCTGGTGAGTGCAGCCTCCGGACACCGCGAGGCCTGGCTGTTCGTGGCCGCCATGGTGGCCGGCATGGCCCTGTTCACCTGGATCGAACAACGTCCGAAGCGGAAGAACCACACCGGAGACCTGACATGACAACACCCATCACCGTGCAGAGTGCCGGCTTCGCCAGCGCGCCGCAGATCCACCCGGACGACCTGCCGGCCATTGCGGCGGCCGGCTACCGGGCCATCGTCTGCAACCGGCCGGACGGCGAAGGCGGTGTCGACCAACCCACCAGCGATGAACTCGCTGCCGCCGCACGGTCACTCGGCCTCGCCTTCGCCTACCTCCCCGTTGTGCCGGGACAGATCTCCGACGCACAGGTCGACGCCTTCGCGGCGCTGCTGCGCACCCTGCCCGGCCCGGTGCTCGGCTATTGCCGCAGCGGCGCGCGTGCCACGACGCTCTGCCAGCGCAGCCAGGCGCGCATCTGAACGGCGGCGCACCTCGCCCCACGACGGACACGCCATGCTGCTCGGAACCCTCTTCGGCCTTGCCATCGGCCTCGTGCTGGGCCTGACGGGCGCTGGCGGCGGCATCCTTGCCGTGCCCGCACTGGTAATCGGCCTTGGCTGGAGCCTGCCGCAGGCCACACCGGTCGCCTTGCTCGCGGTCGGCCTGGCGGCTGCATTGGGCGCGGTCGATGGGCTGCGCAAGGGGCTGGTGCGCTGGCGCGCCGCCTTGCTGATGGCCACGCTGGGTGTGCTGTTCTCGCCGCTGGGCGTGCATGCCGCGCACGTGCTGCCACAGAAGACGCTGATGACGTTGTTCGCCATCGCCATGCTCGCGGCTTCCACACGCCCGCTGCTGCAAGGCCGCGCCTCGGCGAACGATGGTGCGGGTCAGCAGGCGCTGGAAAAGAACTGCATGCTCAGTCCGCAGACCGGGCGCCTGCGCTGGACGCGCCGTTGCGCCATGACGCTGGCCGGCATCGGGTCGGTGTCCGGCCTGTTGACAGGAATGCTCGGCGTCGGCGGCGGCTTCCTGATCGTGCCGGCCTTCCGCCAATGGACCGACATCCGCATGCACAGCGTGGTCGCGACCTCGCTGCTGGTGGTGGCGCTGGTGTCCATCGGGGCGACCTTCAGTGCGCTGGGCGCGGGCGCGCATATCTCACGCGTCGGCGCCTTTTTCATCGGCGCATCCATGATCGGCATGGCCTGCGGCAGGGTGACAGCACCGCACCTGCCAGGTCCACGGCTTCAAGTCGGCTTCGCGCTGTTGTCTGCCGGCGTGGCCCTGTTCCTACTCGGACGGACCTGGGCGTGATTCAGTGCTGACCAGAAAGGTCGGTGCCATCGCCCGCCGGCCGGTTCGACGGCAAGAACTTCGAGGGCGCCAGGCCAAACTGGCGCTTGAACGCCTGCGTGAAGGCGCTGTGGCTTTCGTAGCCGCATTCCAGCGCCACGCGCATCAAGGGTTGGCCGGCCCCGATCGCATCCATGGCTCCCAGCAGCCGGGCCTGCAGGCGCCATTGGCCGAAGTTCATTCCGGTGCTTCTGGCGAAATGCCGATGGAAGGTTTTCGCGCTCATTGCCAGTGACCGCGCCCAGTCGTCTGCCAGGCAAGCCTGCGCCGGCTTTTCGGTGATCGCACGACAGACGGCCGCCATGCGCGGATCGTCCGGCCACGGCAGGTAAAACGGCAGCGCGCTGGGCTGCCGCAGTTCTTCCAGCAGCAAGGACGCCACGGCCTCTCCGCGCGCCGTGGCGCATACGTCGGTGCCCAATGCGGCGGCCGCGGCAATCAGCTCGCGCAGCAAGGGCGACACATGCACCACACGGTCGGTGGGCGGCAGAGGGCGCGCTTCGTCCGGCATCACCAGCACGCTGCGTATGCGCACCGCGCTGCGCATCGCCAGGCGATGTTCGGTATAGGGCCGCAGCCACACGGCGGTGGTGGGCGGCACGATCCAGCGCCCCGTCGTGGCCTCGACCACCATCACGCCGTCCAACGCGTACAGCAGTTGGCCACGCGCATGGCGATGAAAGTCGATTTCGAAGTCCGCCGGATGGTCCGCCGCCACCCCCGTCATCCATGAGGCGAAGGCCGAATGGTCGTGCGGGTCGGTCTGAAGCCGTTGCATGGAAGTCAAAGCCAAACGATCTCCGAATGCTTTTTGAATGTCCATTTCAGTACATCAATCGTCCAATTGTATGGAGACAGCCTGCCATCCCGGCCGTTAGTCTGCGTTTCGTCCCTGAAAACCTTCGTCATGCACACATCCCGCTCGCTGCGACTACCCCTACGGCTCCCACCCCTTCGTCGGGGTCCGGGCGCACCTGTGGGGCGCCCGACCTGTCCTGAGTTCCCCTGACCCCGACTTCGGCGAGCTTCCCATGGAAGCAGGGGGATCAGGCGATGTCTTCTTCTCCTGTCCGCAACCGAGGTCTCTTTCATGCTCGCCCAACCCCAACACAAGTACCGACCCCATCCCCCCATCGATCTGCCCGACCGCAGCTGGCCTTCTCGCACGCTGACGCAGGCGCCGATCTGGCTGTCCACCGATCTGCGTGACGGCAACCAGGCGCTGTTCGAGCCCATGAGCCGGTCGCGCAAGCTCAAGCTGTTCGCTGAACTGGTGCGGCTCGGTTTCAAGGAGATCGAGGTCGGCTTTCCGGCCGCGTCGAAAACCGATTTCGACATCGTGCGCACGCTGGTCGACGAGCAACTGATCCCCCACGACGTGACGCCGATGGTCATGACACAGCTGCGGGAGGACCTGATCCGCGAGACGGTGCGCAGCGTGCGCGGCGCCCGCCGGGTCATCGTGCACCTGTACAACGCCATTGCACCGGCCTGGCGCGAGATCGTCTTCGGCCTGAGCGTTCCTCAGATCGTCGAGATGGTGGCGCAGCACGTGGGTCTGCTGCGCCGGCTCACCGACGAGGCGCCCGAAACGCAATGGGTGCTGCAGTATTCGCCCGAGACCTTCTGCATGGCCGAGCCGGAGGTGTCGCTCTCGGTCTGCAATGCGGCCATTGCCGCCTGGGATGCGGGGCCCGCGCGACCGATGATCGTGAACCTGCCGACCACGGTCGAGGTTGCCACGCCCAATGTCTTTGCCGACCAGATCGAGTGGATGCATCGCCGGCTGGACCGGCGCGAGCACATCGTGCTGTCGGTGCATCCGCACAACGACCGCGGCACCGGTGTGGCCTGCGCAGAACAGGCGCTGCTCGCCGGCGCGCAACGCGTCGAAGGCTGCCTCTTCGGCAACGGCGAACGCAGCGGCAATCTGGACGTCGTGACGCTGGCGCTGAACCTGTACATGCAGGGCATCGCGCCGGGGCTGGACTTCTCCGACATTGCGGCCGTGGCGCGCATCGTCGAGGAATGCACCGCCCTTCCGATCCATCCGCGCCATCCCTACGTGGGCGACCTGGTGTTCACTGCCTTCTCGGGCTCGCACCAGGATGCGATTGCCAAGGGCTTCGCTGCGCAGCGGCCGGACGCGCCCTGGCGGGTTCCTTACCTGCCGATCGACCCCAAGGACATCGGCCGCACCTACGACAGCATCGTCCGCGTCAACAGCCAGTCGGGCAAGGGCGGCATCGCCTACCTGCTCGAGCGCGACAACGGCGTGGTGATGCCGCGGCGCATGCAGATCGAGTTCAGCGCCATCGTGCAGAAACACGCCGATGCCAGCGAGACCGAGATCGCCAGCGCGGAGATCTGGCGGTTGTTCCAGCAGACCTATCTCGAGTCGCCGTACCAGGGCGCCTGGCGCTACGCCAGCCACACGCTGGAAGAAGATGGGGAGGGCGACGCGCTGCGCCTGCAACTCGACGATGCAGCGCAGCGTGACCGGATCGAACGCCACGGCCGCGGCAATGGGCCGATTGCGGCCACTGTCGCGGCACTGGACCCCTCCATGCGGGTGGACGGCTATGAGCAGCGCAGCCTGGGCACCGGTGCACAGGCGCGATCGATGAGCATCGTGGAGGTGGCACACCCCCGTGTGGCGGGCAGCCGTTTCGGCGTGGGCATCCACGAGAACATCGCCACGGCCTCGGTGCTGGCCACGCTGGGCGCATTCAACCGACTGGGCCTCACGGGCGGCGCACGGCGCTAGCGTCGCCAGCCTTATGCCGCGCCCGCATGCAGCTCGCAGTGGAAGTCGACGAAGTGGTGGCCGGCCTGCGTGCCGCGCACCGGGGCGGTCGGCGATTCAGCGAGTGCGCGCCCGGTCGACGGGTCCAGCCGCGCCGCCTCGTACTGCTGCTTCTCGTTGAGCCAGAAGACCGACAGTTCACCGCCGCCTGTGGCATCCGACGGCCACAACTCCCACATCGCCGCTTTCGGGTGGTGGTCGGGTGGCGCACATGGAAAAGCGCCCTTCCCGATACAGGACCAACGAGATCGGAAAAAGGGTCATCCCTCGAACGGCCTTCAGGCCAGGGTCGAACACGCAGAGGGCAACCTCGCGCCCTCCTTCACGCCCGCCAGGAATGCTCAGAACTTGTAGCTGAGCGTCGCCATCACGCTCCGCGGCGCACCCCATGCGGCATCGCTGAAGTAGCCGATCTGGCTGTAATAGGCCTTGTCGAACACGTTGTTCAGATTGACCTGCACCGAGGTGCGCGGATTGACCTGGTAACGCACCATCAGGTTGACCAGGCCGTATGCGCCCTGGCCCACGCGCTCCTGCCCGTTGGGACCGTCCGCGATGGAATAGTTGCGGCTCTGCCAGTTCACGCCGCCGCCGAGCGTCACGTCTTTCCATGAGCCCGACAACCGGTAGGTCGTGAACAACCGGAGCAGGGTCCGCGGCAGGTGGGTGTTGACGGCCTCACCCGATGCCTTTTTGGCGGTGTAGTGCGTGAAACCGCCGAACACGTTCCAGCCCGGCAGGACTTCACCCGACACCTCGGCGTCCAAGCCGGTGCTCTCGACGCCCTTTGCACCGTAGTAGGCCTGATCGAGGCCATTCGGAATCAAGAATTTGCCGTCGGCCTGCGCGAGGTTGTCCTGCTCGATCCTGAACACCGCAAGCGAGGTGTTGAGCCGGCCGTCGTTCAGGCTGTTCTTGATGCCGAGCTCGAAATTCTTGCCGGTGATCGGATCGAGATAGCGACCTTCGCGGTCACGCGCATCCTGCGGGTCGAAGATGCTCGTGTAGCTGGCGTAGGCCGTGGTGGTCTTGCTGATGTCGAAGGTCAGCCCCATGTAGGGAATGAACTTCTTGTCCTCGCGCTGGGACTCCGGCTGGCGGTCGCGCCAGGTGCTGTAGCGGCCGCCGGCGATCAGGTTCATGCGATCGCTCAGCGAGAAGCGGGCAGCGCCGTACAAGCCGCGCTGCGTGGTCTTTCCCTGCTCCAGCGTTCTCGACGCGGCCCATTGCGGCTCGGGATACGGGTCGACGCCACCATCGAGAAAGACGATGGGTGCAAGGTCGCGTCCCTGGCGGTAGTCGTAGCGGTACTTCTGCTCGCTGCCCAGAAACCCCAGCGTGACCTCATGCTTGCGGCCAAGCCATTGCACGGGTCCGCCGACCTGCGCAGTGACGCTGTCCTGCGCGCGATAACCGTTGTACATGCTGGCGACCGCCTTCATGCCCAGGCCGGTCGTTCGATCAGGCCAGTCCCAGAGATAGAGAAGTTTGGTGTCGAGGGACTGCTTGCTGTGGGTGACACCCACGTTGGCCTTCCAGTCGTTGTCGAAACGGTGCTCGAGCGTGGCGAAGGCCGTCTGTGTCTGCGTTGCCCAGTAGGACCACGATGGGGCAGGCGTCGCCGATCGGCGCCACTCGACGCGCGATCCATCGCTGTACCACAGCGGAAGGCCGCCCCACGGCGTGCCCTTGGGGTCGTTGTTCTGGTAATCGGCGCCGATGCTCACCCTGGTCGATGGCGTGAGGTCCGCATCGATGACGCCATAAAAGACCTTCTTCTTCACGTTGCTGAGCTTCACGTAGGAATCCGCGTCCTGGTAGGCGGCCACGATGCGGCCCCGGATGCGACCGTCGGCGGTGATGGGCGTGCTGAGGTCCACTGCGCCTCGGTAGTTGTCCCAGGAGCCCGCGCCCAGCGAGACTTCGCCCGTGAACACCTTGCTGTCGGCGTGCTTGCGCACCAGGTTGATCGACGCCGCCGGGTTGCCCGCGCCCGTCAGCAGCCCGGTCGCGCCGCGAACGACTTCCACCCGGTCGTACAGCGCAGCGTCGAGTTCGCTTTCGCCGGCATACCAGTTCGACGTGCCGGCCGTGGGGATGCCGTCGTACTGGAAGTTCGTGATCGAGAAGCCGCGCGAGAAGTACGTCATGCGGTTGCCGTCGTTGATGCTGGCCGAGATGCCCGGGGTGTTGGCCATCACCTCGGTCAGGCTCTGCAGATGCTGGTCTTCGATGCGCTGCTGCGTCACGATGCTGACGGACTGCGGCGTGTCCTTGAGCGACAGGGCGAGCCCGGTAGCAGCCGAGGTCGCACGCGTGGTGTACGAGCCGGTGCCCTCGGTGGTGCCGCTGCGATCGGCCTGCGCGCTCACGGTGACCGACGGCAGGGTCGCATCACCAACGTCCGAGGCCGCCGGTGCCGGCTGGATCGTCAGCGTCGTGCCCTCCACCCGGCCCTGCAGACCCGAGCCTTGCAGCAATTCGTTCAACGCGCGGCGCGGGTCGCGCGTGCCTTGCAGGCGGCGCGCCTGCTTGCCCCGCACCTGCTCGGGCGAGAACGCGAGCTGCAGTCCGGATTGGTCGGCGAGGGCCTTCAACGCGGTCGCCAGCGGCTGGGCGGGAATGTCGAAGGCGATGTTCTGGGCGAGCGCGGACTGGAGGGTCAGCGCAAAGCCGAGGGATGCGATGGCGCGTGCCGTTGCGCTGCGGCGGGCCTGACGTTTTTTCTGCATGACGGGGACCTGGGTTGGTTGTTTCGGGTTCACAACCTGTAGGACCCACGAGGCGGAAAAACCGGGCAGACTTTTTGCACCGTCCGTCTGTTGTCGCTAGCGACGCACGATGTCGATGCTGCCGTCCTGCTGCCGGTCGACGCGCACCGGGAGCACGCTCGGCAGTGACGCCAGCCAGCTCTGCGCCTCGGCCACGCGCACCTTGCCGCTGATCGGCAAGCGGGCGGCCGCAGGCGCCACGCGCAGTTCGGTTTGCGAGTAACGCGCCATCCGGCCCAACGCATCGGCCAGCGGCACGGCGTCGAACGCGAGTTCGCCCTGACGCCACGCGGCCGGGTGGGCGACGGTCGTCAGCACGCGCTCGCCGCCGGCGATCCGCAGGCTCTGGCCGGCACCCAGTTCGGCACGCCGTCCATCGGCATCGACTTGCACACGGCCGGACTCGACCTGCACGACGACCCCCCGGCCACCGTCGATCTCCACGCCGAAGCGCGTGCCCAGCACGGCGACCTCGACGCCCAGCGCCTGCACGACGAAAGGCCGTGCCTCGTCGCGCTGCACCGAGAAAAAGGCCGCGCCTTCACGCAGCCGCGTGAGGCGGCGCGTGGCCGTGTAGTCGACCTCCAGGCGGCTCTGGGCGTCGAGTGTGACCTCCGAGCCGTCGGGCAGACTGCGCTGCAGCAGCCGCCCACGCAGCGTCGCGAGCGTCGTCTGGTAGCGCAGGGCTTCGCGCTGCAGGTGCTGCCACACGGCCGTGCCGCTCACGCCGACGGCGAACACGCCCAGCAGCGCGGCGAGCGACTTGCGGCGACCGGTGCGCCCGGCGATGGCCGCGCCGCCGCCCCGGTTCGCGTTCTGCGTGTGCCGCCAGGCATGCAACGCGTCCTCGATGCAACGTGTGGCCTGCGCGATGTCGCGCTTGACGGTGTCGATCGACAGGCCCAGGCGCTCGGCAATGTCGACCTGCTTTTCGCCATGCAGGCCATGCGCGAGGTAGTTGTCGCGCACCCGGGCCGGGAGGCTGCCGAGTGCGGCCTCGACGCGGGCCACGGCCTGGCGGTACATCGCGCTTTCGGCCACGTCAGGCGCCTGGGCCGGCGCCGCGCCGTCGATCGCGCCACATTCGGCCAGGTAGCCCTGCAGCCAATTGCCGCGCCGCAGGTGGTTCATCGCCACGTTGTGCGAGATGGTGAACAGGTAGGCCCGCGGATCGGCCAGGGCCACGTCCTGGTCGGCCTGCCGCTCCGCGATGCGCAGCCAGGTGTCGTGCGCCAGGCCGCGAGCCTCTTCCATGCTGCCGGTGCGTCGCGCGATGTAGCGGACCAGTTCGGCGTAGTGCTGCTCGAAAGCGGAGAGGAGAACGCCGGTCGACGGCGTGGAAGGATTCATGGAGCCGGCATCATAGCCGTTTATGAGAATGATTCTCACATAGAAGCAGCACCGGGCCAGCCTCGATACGGCGGCACACATGAATGACAACAAGAACAATTTCCATCATTCTGGTTGACCGGTTGCCTTGCGGGTTTGGCAGCCACGCGTTCCAGGGTCGATCAGGCCGTCATAGGGTGTGCCTTGCTGGAGCGCTACTACCGCCGGCATCGCCCGGGCCTTGAAGCGGCGCCCGCTCAACAGGCACGCCGCCGCCAGGAGTTCAAGCCCAAGGATCACGAGGAAGTAGGCGCCGGTCACCGTGCCCGAAGACGCCGATGCCGCTCCGCCAGAACCGCCGACGAGCAACCCGGCCAGCACCGCGGGCGCCAGTGCGTAAAGCGCTTGCGACAGCGCCACACTCCGCGCCACCACGCGTGGCACATCGGTCGGTGCGAACTCGGCTTGCGCAATCAGCGGCGGCAGCGAGGTGGCATTGCCGATGCCCAGCCCGAAGAGCACGACACCCAGCATGAAGAGCGCCAGGTGTTCAGGCCCCGCCATCCACAGGAGGAGCGTGCCGAGTGCCTGCACGGCGTAGCTGGCGGCTGCCGCGCGGCGCCGGTCGGTCCGCTCCCCCAGCAGCCGCGCCATGATCAACCGGCCGGCCATGCCACAGCCGGTCGCCAGCGCCATGGTCCCGCCTGCCAGCCGCACGCCCATGCTGGGCGCCATCAAGGAGAAGAGTTGGGTGATGAGCCCGATCTGGGCAAACAGACCCAGCGACATCGCGGCCCCCAGTGTCAGGAATCTGCGGTCTCTCCAGAGCGCCGGGCTGGCGGCGGCCGGGTGATCGACACGCACCCGCCCATCGCCGTCTTGACCTTCGCCACGAGGGGTGCCGGCCAGTTCGCGCGTCGCGATGGACATCACCACGACGACCATGGCCAGCCCCACCATCATGGCGGCTGC
This sequence comes from Variovorax ginsengisoli, assembly GCF_030811835.1. GTDB lineage: Bacteria > Pseudomonadota > Gammaproteobacteria > Burkholderiales > Burkholderiaceae_C > Variovorax > Variovorax ginsengisoli_C. Next base: position 71,001 of record NZ_JAUSRO010000005.1, read on the forward strand.
AGGAAAGCCGGCGCGATCGATCAGCACGGCCCACAGCGGAGAGAAAACCATGCCGCCGACACTGGCGCCGTTGTAGGCCTTTGCCAACGCAAGGGGCCGCTTGTCGACAAACCAGGGCGCGATGATCGCGTTGATGCCGGCCGCGCCCAACGGTACCCAGCCCCCGCCGGTGAACATGGCGGCGACGAACAGCTGCCAAGGCTCGGCGGCAGCCGCCCAACCCAGGACGCCGGCGGCCAGCAGCACAGCGCCGGCCATGGTGGTCGCAGCGACTCCCCAACGCTTGTGGATTCTGGGCAGGAAAGCGACCACGCCGGCACCGAACAGAAAGTGGAAGGTGACCGCCGCAGAGACGAGGGGCAGCGACCATCCGGTGCGAACGAGGACCGCATGCAGGAAGACCGGAGGACCGTAGAACCCCACCCCCCAGCCGAACAGCGCGACAGCGAATGCGGCGCGTACGACGGCATCGCCATGGAGGTGGGAGGCGTGCTTTGAAGGCAGTGACGACATGGTGGACATGGTGCGGGCAGCGGTGGAGGCGGCATGTGCCGCGATGCGCTCGATGCTGCAGCCCTGGCCACCTCGAACACTTCGCTGCGCAACGAAGCGTCAGGGCGGCCGCGTGCCGTACGCTAGACCCCCAGGCGACCCCATGAACACCAACCACATTGCCCGAATCGCATCCCTCGTAGGAGAACCCACGCGCGCAGCAATGCTGCTGCAACTGATGGACGGACGCATGCTCACTGCCACCGAACTGGCCAGGGCCGGCAACGTGTCTGCGCAGACGGGCAGCCGGCACCTGGCGCAGATGGTGGCGTCGGGCCTGATGTGCGTGGAGCAGCGAGGACGGCACAGGTACCACCGGCTCGCGTCCGGCGAGGTCGCCAAGGTCCTGGAGGGCCTCATGCGGATCGCAGGCGAGCCCCCGGCCCATCGCGCGCTCGTGGTCGGTCCGCGTGACGACGCGATGCGAAGGGCCCGCATGTGCTACGACCACATCGCCGGCCGGCTTGGCCTGGCCATCGCCGAGTCATTGCTGGCGGAGCAGGCGATCGAGTTCGATGGTGACGGAGGCCAAGTCACGGGCCGGGCACCCCAAGTGCTTCAGCAGTGGGGCCTCACGCTGGCGCCGGACCCACACACCTCCCGCCACACCCGACCCTACTGCCGCCCCTGCCTGGACTGGAGCGAACGCAAGGCGCACCTCGCCGGCCGGCTCGGCGCCCTGATCTGCACGCACTGCCTCGAGAAGGGATGGCTGACCCGGGCAGCAGGGAGCCGAACGCTGGTGATCTCGCCCGATGGTGCGAGGACGTTCCGCGACCGCCTCGGCCTGGACGCCTGGCGGCGTGTCACGGACGCCGCCTGACGGCACGCCTTCTGCGCCCAGGGGCGGCCGCGGGCCTGGCCCTCATCGGACCGCCCCCGCACGGCGCGCGCTGGCGCGGTACAGCCCTTCGACCTTGGGCACATTGGCCTCGAGGATGCGGATGCGGTCCGGGCCGCTCGGGTGTGTCGACAGAAAGCTCAGGCCACCCTGGTTCTTCGACGCCGCGGCCATCTTCTTCCAGAGCGCCACCGAGGCCTGGGGGTTGTAGCCGGCGCGCGCGGCCAGGTCGAGGCCGACCAGGTCGGCATCGGTCTCGTCGTTGCGGCTGAACTTGAGCGTGATGAGCTGCGTGGTGGCGCGCGCGCCCAGGTTGCCGAGCTCGCCCAGGCCCAGCAGCTGCGCGCCGATCGAGAGCGCCGCGCCGGTGCCGGTGCTCTTGGCCAGCCGCGCCCGGGCATGCTCGCGCAGCGCATGTGCCATCTCGTGGCCCATCACCATCGCAATCTCGTCGTCGGTGAGCTGGAGCTTGTCGATGATGCCGGTGTAGAACGCGATCTTTCCGCCCGGCAGGCAGAAGGCGTTGATCTGCGGGCTGCCGATCAGGTTGACCTCCCACTTCCACTGCGGGGCGCGCTCGTTCCAGGGCGTGGTGAACGGAATCAGCCGCTGCGCGATGGCGCGCAGCCGCCGCAGCTGCGCGTGGTCGTCGCCCGCCAGCGCGCCCTTGGCCCTGGCCTGCGCCAGGAGCTGGGCGTACTGCTGCACGCCTGCCTGCTCGATGTTGGCGGCGGGCACCAGGTTGCGCGCCATGGACGGCCGGCCGACGTCGACCTGCGCAAGGGCGGGCGTGCCGGCCAGCGCGGCGCCTGCGGCCGCCAGCATGAACGCACGGCGCGCGTGCCAAGGGCCGGCGGGCGGGGTCGACAGGGTTTCACAGCACAGGCACATCGGCCCGATCATAGGCAAGGATTCAAGACGCCCGTCAGCCCGGGGCGTGCCGTGCCATGTGCACCTGATGCAGCGTGATCTTGCGCACCTCGGCCTGGCTGGTCTCGATGTGCGCGCGCAGCAGCATGGCGGCCTGGTCGCCGCGGTGGGCGCGGATCGCCTTGAGGATCTTGGCGTGCTCGTCGTAGGTCGCGTCGATGCGCGGCTGCTTGGTGAAGTCCAGCCGGCGGATGATGCGGATGCGGTCGGTCACGTCGCCGTGCACGCGCGCCATCTCGGCATTGCCGGCAGCGGCGACCAGCGCGCAGTGGAACTGCTCGTCCCACAGCGCGACCTGCGCTGCATGGGTGCTGCGTTGCGCAGCGGGCACCAGCCAGATGCTCACGAGCTGGTCGAGCAGGCCGAGGTCGATGTGGCGGTCGGTTTCGCACAGGCGCCGTGCCGCGGTCGTCTCCAGCACCATGCGCAGGTCGTACAGCTGCTCGAACTGGTCGAAGTCGAAGGGCAGCACGCGCCAGCCGCTGCGAAACAGCACCTCGACGTAGCCCTCCTGCTGCAACCTGAAGAGCGCCTGCCGCACCGGCGTGCGCGACACGCCCAGGCGTTCGCTGACTTCGTTTTCCGTGAAGCGATCGCCGGGCACCATGCGGAACTCGGCCACGTCGCGCTTGAGCTGGGCATAGACCTCGTCGGCGCGCGTACGGAACACGACGGCATCGGCGGCGAGCGGAGGAGCGGCTGGAACGGTAGACACCCCGGGATGTTAGTCGTTGCCCGGCACGACGTTGAGCGCAGCGCGCAAGGCGGCGCTCGGCGCCGTCCAGCCGACGATGGCGCCTTGCGCGCGGATCATCTCGATGGTCGCGGCCTTGAAGGCGGGGAAGTAGCTCTCGGTGCAGTCTTCCAGCAGCAGGCCGTCGTAGCCGCGGTCGTTGGCCTCGCGCATGCTGGTCTGCACGCACACCTCGGTCGTCACGCCGCCGAACAGCAGGTGCGTGATGCCGCGCGCCTGCAGCTTCTCGTGCAGGCCGGTCGCATAGAACATGCCCTTGCCCGGCTTGTCGATGACCCATTCGCCCGCGATGGGCGCGAGGGCGTCGATGATCTGGTTGCCAGGTTCACCCATCACGAGGATGCGGCCCATCGGGCCTTCGTCGCCGATGCGGAGCGTGGGGTTGCCACGGCTCAGTTTCGCCGGCGGACAGTCGGAAAGATCGGGTTGGTGCGCCTCCCGTGTATGGATCACCAGGCCGCCGGCTTCTCGCCATGCGTCCAGCACGGTTTTCGTTGTCGGCACGATGGCTTCGAGCAGCGACACGTCGTTGCCCAAGGTCTCGCCGAAGCCACCAGGCTCGATGAAGTCGCGCTGCATGTCGATGAGGACCAGTGCGGTCTTCTGCAGGTCGAAGTCGTAGGGGAAGGGTTGGGCTTGTTCTATGCGCATGAGATGCCTTCGCCGATTTGTTCGTTGATGTGCGGGGAGCGTCGGTGGGCGGCATGCCTTTGGGCGGCAGACGTCTCCGGCCCTTCGGGCTTCGCTGCTGCTCCTCGCGTCAGGCGGGGTCCGCGCAAACTCGCTTCGCTCAAACACGCGCGGCCCTGATCCGCCTGCCGCTGCGGTGCTCGCCGGAGCCTCAACAGCCGCCCAAAGACATACCACCCACCGACGTGGACACGATCGTTGTGCATCTCTCCGGCGAGCGCAGCGATTGCGCTCACCAAGCCCGGCAGGCGGTGCGGGCCGGGCGATCCCCTCTGCGCCGCTGAGGAGCGCAGCCTGTCGCGGACCAGGGCTCGCGATTGTCTGAGCGCAGCGAGTTTGAGCGGGACCCCGCGACAGGCGAGCACCGCAAGGCAGCCCGAAGGGCCGGCGCAGTGGGGTCGATCGGCCCGCACCGTCTGCCGGGCGCTCGCCCCAAAGAAAGCGAGAGAACACATCAATGATGCCCTCCCCCCATATGCGCCCCCAACTCATGCCGCTGCGCCGTCGCAGCCGCCGTCTCGAACACCACGCGCCCTTCGCTCATCACCACGATGCGGTCCGACAGCTCCAGCAGCTCATCGAGGTCTTCGCTGATCAGCAGCACCGCCCCGCCCTTCTCCCGCACCTGCACGATGCGCGAATGGATCTCCGCGACGGCTGCGAAGTCGAGGCCGAACACCGGGTTGGCCGCGATCAGCACGTTGATGTCGCCTGCCAGCTCGCGCGCCAGCACGGCACGCTGCACGTTGCCGCCCGACAGGCTGCGGATCGGCGCGCCCTCGCCCTGCGTCTTCACGCCATACTCGGCGATCCATTCGCGGGCGCGGCTGCGCCAGGTCGGAAAGTTCAGCAGGCCACCGCGTGCCAACGGCGCCTGGTCGAAGTCACGCAGCGCCATGTTCTCGGCCACGCTCAGGTCACCGACACAGGCGTTGCGCAGCGGCTCCTCGGGCAGGCTGCGCACCTTCAGTTCGCGGTTCTCGCTGCGGGTGGCGGCATAGGGCTGGCCCATCACCGTCACCTGGCCCGACAGCCGCGCGCGCTGGCCGACCAGCGCCTCGACCAGCTCGCGCTGGCCATTGCCCGAAACACCGGCCACGCCGAGGATCTCGCCCGCCTTCACCGACAGGCTCAGGTCGTGCACGGCCAGCGTGCCGCGATCGCCCATGGCCTGCAGGCGATCGACGTTCAAGGCGACCGGCGCATCGGCGGCCACGGCCTTCATGGTGTGCGACGCGCGCCCCGTCGGTGCTTGGACAGTGGGTGTGTCGCCTTCGGAGGGTGGTGCCGCGCCGGCGCCCATCATGGCCGCGGCCAGCAGCGCCGGCGTGGTGTCGCCGACCTGGCAATGGTGCACCGCCTTGCCCCGTCGCAGCACCGTCACGCTGTCGGCATACGCCATCACCTCGCGAAACTTGTGCGTGATGATGAGCACGGTGCACATGCCGCTCTTGGCGAAGTCGCGCACATGGCCCAGCACCTCGTCGGCTTCCTGCGGCGTCAGCACCGAGGTCGGCTCGTCGAGGATCAAGAGGCGCGGGCGCAGGTATAGCTGCTTGAGCAGTTCGAGCTTCTGCTTCTCACCGGCCGCGAGCGACGACGGCGTCACATCGAGGTCGAGGCGGAAGGGCGTGGTCGCTAGGAATACCTCCAGCTCGGCGCGCTTCTTCTTCCAGTCGATCAGCGCGGGCGTCTTGCCGCCGGCCAGCAGCAGGTTCTCGGCGACCGTCATGCCCGGCGCCAGCGTGAAGTGCTGGTAGACCATGCCGATGCCGAGCGCGCGCGCGACGATCGGGTTGGCGATGTCCTGCTCGCGCCCGTCGATCAATATGCTGCCCTCCTCCGCGCGCTGGAAGCCGGCGACGCACTTCACCAGCGTGCTCTTGCCCGCGCCGTTCTCGCCGAGCAGCGCGTGCACCGTGCCGGGCTCGACATGCATCGTCACGCTGTCCATCGCGGTGAAGGTACCGAAGCGCTTGGTGAGCTGGTAGGTGTCGAGCGCCAGCGCGCCGGTGGCGGCGGGCAAGGCACCGATGGGGGTGACGACAGCGTTCATGAACTCGGTCCTTGCGTGGGGCTCAGGCCAGGGCGGCCAGCAGTGCCTCGGAATCGGCATGCGCGCCGAACACGCCACCCTGCATCGTGATCATCTTCAGCGCCGCGAGGTGGTTGCCGTGGTCGGTCGCGGCCGTGCAGTCCGACAGCAGCAGGCATTCGAAGCCGCGGTCGTTCGCATCGCGCATGGTCGTGTGCACGCACACGTCGGTCGTGATGCCCGTGAGGATCAGGTTCTCGATGCCGCGTGTGCGCAGGATCAGTTCGAGGTCGGTCGCATAGAACGATCCCTTGCCCGGTTTGTCGATCACCACCTCGCCGGGCAGCGGCGCCAGCGCGGGAATGATCTCCCAGCCCGGCTCGCCGCGCACCAGGATGCGCCCGCACGGCCCGTCGTCGCCGATGCCCACGCCGTTGGCGCCGATCTGGCGCGAGCGCCAGCGCTTGTTGGCCGGCAGGTCGGCCAGGTCGGGCCGGTGGCCTTCGCGCGTGTGGAGGATGTGGAAGCCCAATTCGCGCAGGCGCGCCATCGTCTTGCGGATCGGCCCGATCGGCGCCTGCACCAGCGACAGGTCGTAGCCCATCACGTCGACATAGCCGCCCTTGCCGCAGAAGTCGGTCTGCATGTCGATGACGATGAGCGCCGTGTTCTCCGGGCGCAGGTCGCCGTTGTAGGGCCATGCGTAAGGCTGGGCTGCAACGGTCGTCATGCGCCAGTCGCCTTGCGGTGCGAAGAATCGGGTTGATCGGGGATGTCGGGCACGGTCCTCGGTACCTGCGGCACCAGCGGGTGCGACTCGGGGCCCTTGTACGCGCGCAGCGGCGCCGTGAAGCCGCACGAGGTGCCGTCGACCACCTTCACCTGGTCGCTCCAAGGCAGCTTGTACTGGCCCGACGCCATGTCTTGCATGTAGGTGTACGGAAAGTCCTGCGCACCGCCCTTCACCGCCACGTAGCCACGGTGATACAGCTGATAGATGTTGTTTTCCACGCCCCAGCCCGTGCGCGCCTCGCGCACCAGGTCGGGCCGCAGCTCGCAGGTGATGATCTCATCGACACGGCCACCGCCCTCGACCATCACCGTGCCGTCGAAGCTGCAGAACATGCCCTCGCCCATCGAGTCGAAGGTGCCGTCGCTGCCGCACATGCACACGCTCGCGGTGTAGGCCAGGTTGCAGAAGGCGTTGGCCTGGTTGGTGATCTTCCAGGCGTGGCGGATGGGCGCGGTGTAGCCGGCGGTGCGGATGATGATCTCGGCGCCCTTGTACGCGGCCTCGCGCGCCATCTCGGGCAGCATGCCGTCGTGGCAGATGATGAGCGCGAGCTTGCTGCCGTTGGGGCCGTCGCACACCGGGATGCCCAGGTTGCCCGGCTCCCACGGCTCGACCGGCACCCACGGATGCATCTTGCGGTAGTAGAGGCGGATGGCGCCCATGTCGTCGATGATCAGGCCGCTGTTGTACGGGTTGCCGCCGGGGTTGGCTTCCATGATCGAGAAGCAGCCCCAGATGGTGTTGTCGATGCAGGCCTTGCGGAAGGCCGCGACCTCGGGCCCGTCGAGCGTGCACATGATCTCGGGCGAGGTGTCCATCGACAGGCCGTGCAGCGAATACTCCGGGAACACGACCAGATCCATCGTGCCCTGGTTGCGCCGGGCCTTGCCGACCAGTTCGACGATGCGCTGCGTCTGCGCCGCCAGTTCCTCCGGGGTGCGCACCACCGGCAACTGGCACTGCACCAGGCCGATGACGACGCCATTCTCGGATTTGTTCAGACCACCGAAACCGCTCATGGGATGTTCCTCAACGTGTGGACGAAAGCTCGCCCGGACTGCCGATGGCGACACTGCCCGGCTTGCACGTGAATACCAGGATGACCAGCGTCAGCACGTAGGGCACCGTGTTGAAGAGGTGGTAGCCCCAGCCGACACCGATCGATTGCAAGGCCGGGCCGATGGCGCCCGCACCGCCGAACAGAAAAGCCGCGCCGACGCAGCGCAGCGGGCTCCAGCGCGCGAAGATCACCAGCGCCACCGCGATCAGGCCCTGCCCGCTGGAGATGCCTTCGTTCCAGCTGCCGGGGTAGAACAGCGTGAGCGACGCACCGCCAAGCCCCGCGATGAAACCGCCCGCCGTCGTCGCCGCGATGCGAATGCCCGACACCGAATAGCCCAGCGCCCGCGTCGCATTCGCCGAATCGCCCGCCATGCGCACCAGCAGCCCGGCGCGGGTGCGCGCGAAGCCCCAGTACATGAGGCCCGCCAACACGATGCCCAGCGGCACCAGCGCATTGACCTGTAGCGCCGACTGCACCACCGTGTTGTCGCTCCAGAAGCCGAGCGGAATCGCCGGCAGCTGCGGCGCCTGCGGCTGAATCAGCGGCTTGCCCAGATAGAAGGCGAGCCCGGTGCCCAGCAGCATCAGCGCGATGCCGGTGGCCACGTCGTTCACGCGGTCGAGCGAGCACAGCAGGCCGTGCAACAGCGCGAGCACGGCGCCCGCCGCCGCGCCGATCAGTACGCCGAGCCAGGCCGAGTCGGTGAGGTACGCACCGCCGAAGGCCGCCATGGCCGACAGCACCAGCACGCCTTCGAGGCCGAGGTTGATGCGCCCCGATTTCTCGGTAAGGCATTCGCCCAGGCTCACGAAGAGAAAGGGTGCGCCCACGCGCAATGCGCCGCCGACGATGCCGGCGACCAACGCGATCCATTGGTCGGCGGTCATGCCACCTCCTTGGTGAGCTTGGGTTGCACCGCCTTGGGCATGCGGTTCTTCAGCAGCGTCTTCCAGTCGATCATGCGCAGCCCCTCGCTCGCCAGGATCAGCACGAAGGCGATGCCCTGCAGCACCAGCACCGATGCATCGGGCAGGCCCAGCCTTCGTTGCAGCAAGCTGCCCGCCGCGCCGAAGCCGCCGAACAGAATCGCGACGGGAATGATCGCGATGGGGTTGTGCCGCGCAATGAACGACACCAGGATGCCCGCGTAGCCATAGCCCGCGATGATCGAGGCGTTGGCGTTGGTGTGCACCGCCGCCACCTCGACCGCGCCCGCCACGCCGGCGCAGGCACCGCCCACACCGCAGGCGGCCAGGATGAGCCGTGTCGCCGGCAGGCCGACGAGTTGCGCGGTGCGCGGATTGCCGCCCACCACCCGCACCGAGAAGCCCGATGCGGTGACGCGCAGCCACAGGCCGAGCCCGACGCACGCCACGATGCCGATGACCAGCCCCCAATGCACGTCCGACCCCGCGATGCCACCGATGCCGAGCCCCTCGGGCAGCGAGCGCGTCGACGGCTTGTTCAGGCTGGCTGGGTCGCGCAGCGCGCCTTCGACTAGGTGCTTGAAGATGCCGATGGCGATGTAGGCCAGCAGCAGGCTGCTGATGGTTTCGTTGATGCCACGGTACTGCCGCAGCCACCCCGCCAGCATGATCCACAGCGCGCCCGCCACCGCGCCGGCGATGCAGATGGCGACCGTGCCGACGATGTTGCCCGGCAGCGGAATGGCGTACGGAAGCGCAGCGCACGCGAGCCCACCCAGCACCACCGCACCTTCGCCACCGATGATGACCAGCCCCGCGCGCGCCGGGATCGCCACGCACAGCGCGGTGAGCATCAGCGGCGCGGCGCGCTGCAGCGTGTTCTGCCACGAGAACCAGTCGCCGAAGGCGCCCTTGAAAAGCGTGACCCACACGTCCACCGGGCTGACCCCGGCGAACCAGACGAGCAGCCCGAACACCCCCAGCGCCGCCGCGATGGCGAAGGCCGGCAGGGCGATTTCCTTCAGCGCGTTGCGCATGGCCGTGCGCTCAGATCGAGCCTAGGACGCCTTCGACCAGGTAGTTCATCTTCTCGAGCTCCAGGTCGGTCTGCTTGAGCGACTTGCCCGCCGGCACCACGACCGCGCCCTTGTTGTCCTTGATGCCGTCCTTGAAGATGTCGAAGGTGCCCGCGATCATCTGGGCCTTGATGCCGTCGGCCTGCTTCTTGGCGGCGTCGGTCACGGCCGGGCCGTAGGCCGACATCTTCACGTAGCCTTCCTTCAGGCCGCCGCGCAGGAAGTTGGGATGCGGCTTGCCGGCCTGCGCTGCGTCGATGATGGTCCTGTACGCGGTGAGCCAGTTCCACTCGGCGCCCGTGAGGTAGGCCTGCGGTGCCAGCTTGGCCTGGCTCGCGTGGTAGCCGCAGACCATCTTGCCGCGCTTGGCCGCCGTCTCGACGACGACCTTCGGCCCGTCGACGTGCATCGTGAACACGTCGCAGCCCTGGTCGGCCAGGCTGTTGGTGGCTTCGGCCTCCTTCACCGCCATCGACCAGTCGCCGGTGAAGATCACGCTGCAGGTGATGCCGGGCTTGACCGAGCGCGCGCCGAGCGTGAAAGCGTTGATGTTGCGCAGCACCTGCGGAATGGGCTTGGCCGCGACGAAGGCGATCTTGTTGCTCTTCGTCATGTGCGCGGCGATCACGCCGTTCAAGTACTGGCACTCGTCGATGTAGCCGAAGAAGCTGCCGACGTTCTTCGGGTGCTTGCCTTCGGTCCACATGCCGCCGCAATGCGAGAAGCGCACGTCGGGGTTCTTCGGCGCGAGCGCCAGGATGTGCGGGTCGAAGTAGCCGAAGGACGTCGGGAACAGCAGCTTGGCGCCGTCCTGCGAGATCATGCCGGTCATGGTCTTCTGCACGGCCGCGGTCTCGGGCACGTTCTCTTCCTCGACCACCTTCACGCCGGGCATCTTCTTCACTTCGGCTGCGGCCTGCGCATGCGCCTGGTTGTAGCCGTAGTCGTCGCGCGGGCCGACATAGATCACGCCGACGGTCAGCGGCTTGGCCTGGGCGCTGGCCAGGGCACTCCAGCCACCGAGCGTGCCGGCGGCGCCGAGGGCGGCGATGGATTTGAGGGAATCGCGACGGTTGAATTGATGTTTCATGGCTCTCTCCGGGTTGGGGCAACAGCTGGACGGATGGGGATCAAACTTGGATACAAGTGGGGATGCATAAAGTGTGCCGAGCTGGCAGGCGCCTCAAGACAGCAGGCTCACGTGCGCAGACACCACGCGCCAGCCTTGTGCGGTGCGCATCCAGGTCTGGCTCTGGCGCCCGGTTTTGGCGCTGCCTTCGCGGCGGAACTCGCAATTGGCGGTGGCGAAATCAGTGCCGTAGGTGGTGATCTCGGTGCGCAGCAGTTCGCGCATGAGTCCGACGGCCGGGCGCCCCGCGCGGAAGGCCCGGATCGCGTCGTAGCCATAGAGGTTCTCGGTCGCGCCATAGCGCAGGGTGTGCGAGCTGTTCCAGAACAGTTCGTCGAGCACCTCGACCTTGTTGTGCACGAGCGCGTCTTCGTAGCGGGCAAAGGCTTCCTGGACTTCGGCGAGGACGGCGGGGATGTTGATTTCTGGGGTCATGGTTCTTGTGTGTGGGTGGGGCGCTGCTTTTCGGGACGCTCATCCGGGGCGCGTGCACAGGGCACCGGGTACTTCCCTCCGCTCATGTCCCCCGCCTTCGGCTCCTCCTTTACTTCGCTGCGAGAAGCACCCGGCGCCCTGCGCACTTGGACGCGCCCGTGGTGTGCCGTCGATGAACCACGATCCCGCCCTAGGCTCGCGTCGATGGCGTGCTCCCCGCAGCGAAATAAAGGAGGAGCCGGCAGCCGAAGGCTGACGGCGGGGGACATTCGCGGAGGGGAGTACGCCGTCGGCGTGAGCCCGTCCCGAATTGCATCGGTCTTCTGTGTTTCTCATAGCGCTGCGACAGGCGCCTGCGCCACGCCTGCTGCCTCAAGCGCAGCAGCAACGCGCAATGCCAGGTCTTCACGCCACGGTGCCGCGAGCACCTGAACGCCGATGGGCAGGCTGGCGTGCGCGCCCCACACCGGAACGGCGCATACCGGCAGGCCAATGCACGAGATCGGTTGGGTCAGCACGCCCATGTTGGGGCGTACCGGCAGGCGCTGGCCGTTGAGTTCGAACCACTCGGCGCCGATGGGCGTCGCGGCGCACGGTGTCGATGGGGCCAGCAGGATGTCGAAGCGCTCGAACAACCTGGCCACCTGCTCGGCATAAAGGCGTCGCACGCGCTGCGCACGCGCCACCCACGCCGCCGGGATCAACGCACCGGCCAGGAAGCGATCGCGCGACAGCGGCTCGAAATCCTGAGGACGCTGGCGCAGGTCGTGCAGATGCAGCGCGGCACCTTCGGCATTGGTGATGAGGAAGGCCGCGGCGCGACCGGCCTCGACCATCGGCAGCTCGACCATCTGGTGCGCGCCGAGCGCCTCCGCCACGCGGTCGACCGCGCTCAACGCCTCGGGCAAGGCGCGCTCGCGGAAGTAGCCACCCAGCACGCCGATGCGCAGCCCGCGCGTGCCGTGGGACAGCTGTGCAGACACCGGCTCGGCCGTGCGCTGCGCGCAGCCGGGGTCGCGCGGCGCATGCGTCTCGGGTCCCTGCATCGCGTCGTAGGTCAGCGCCAGGTCGCGCACCGAACGCGCGAACGGGCCCAGGTGGTCGAGGCTGGAGATGAACGGGTAGCTGCCGGTGCGCGGCAGCCGGCCGAAGGTCGGCTTGAGGCCGAAGATGCCGCACAGCGACGCGGGCACGCGGATCGAGCCGTTGGTGTCGGAGCCCAGCGTGAGCGCCACCTGGCCGGCAGCGACCGCCGCGCCCGAACCGCCCGACGAGCCGCCCGCAATGCGTGTCAGGTCGTGCGGGTTATGGGCCGGGCCGACATGGCTGTTCTCGGTGGTGAAGCCATAGGCGTACTCGTCCATGTTGAGCGCGCCGACCAGCACCGCGCCGGCGCTTTCGAGGCGGCGCACCAGCAGCGCGTCGCCCCGCGCGGGCGCGCTGTCGCGCTCGATCTTCGAGCCGGCCAGCGTCTGCAGGCCGGCGATGTCGAACAGGTTCTTCACCGCGAAGGGCACGCCGAGCAGCGGCAGTTCGCGGGTGCGCGCGGCGTTCGGCGAGGCCAGCGAAGCATCGACCTGCGCGGCACGGCGCAACGCGCGCTCGCGCACCACGTCGGTGAAGGCGTTGATGCGGCCATCGGTGGCGCCGATGCGGTCGAGGCTCGCCTGTGTCAGCGCGACGGCGCTGACCGCACCGCTGCGCACGGCCTCGGCCATCGCCGCGGCGTCCTGCAGGATCAAGGCGTCGGCGTTCATACATCCCTCTCCTTCGGGCTCACCGGCACGAAGCTCACCGCCGATTCGACGTGTGGCTCGAGCGGGACGGCATCGACCACGGCGGCCATCTCGGCGGCCAGCGCGAAGAAGCGCAGGACGCCGGGGCGGTGGTCGGGACGCAGGTTCAGGTCGAGCGCGGCGGCTGCCGCGTCGACATAGGTTTCGACCTGGGCGGGTGTCATCGCGCTATCTCCGAACTTCGCGCTGGAAGATCTCCAGGCTCAGTTTCTTCATCGCGACGAAGCTGGCCGAGCTCAGCGTCTCCAGCGTGCGCGGACGCGCGTCGCCGTAGTCGAGGATCTCCGCCACCTTGGTCGGCCGTTTGGTCAGCAACAGCACCTGGTCGGCCAGGTACACGGCCTCCTCCAGGTCGTGCGACACCAGCAGCATGGTGGTGCCGGTCTTCATGAACACCTCCTGCAGCTTCTCGCGGATGAACAGCGTCATCTCGAAGTCGAGCGCGGAGAAGGGCTCGTCGAGGAACAGCACCTCCGGGTTGGGTGCCAGCGCCCGCATGATCGACGCGGTCTGCTGCTGGCCGCCCGACAGCTCGTACGGATAGCGCTTGAGGTCGAACTTCACGTCGAAGGACGCGACGAGTTCTTCCATGCGACGGTCGACCTCGGCCTTCGACCGGCCTTCCAGCTTCAGCGGATAGGCGATGTTGTCGATGGTGCGCATCCACGGGAACATCGCCTCGCGGTAGTTCTGGAACACGTAGCCGATCTTCGTGTCCTTGAGCGACTTGCCGTCGAACAGGATCTCGCCCGAATCGATGGGGATCAGCCCCGCGATCATGTTGATCAGCGTCGACTTGCCGCAACCGTTCGGCCCGAAGACCGAGACGATCTTGTGCTTGGGAATGTCGAGATCGAAGTTCTCGTACAGCGGCCAGCCCGCGAAGTACTTGGTGAGGCCGCGGATCGTGATGTGCGTGCCGGCCGGGCCGGGCTGGAAGGTGGGGGTGGGCACGTCGGCGTACACCGGGCCGTTGAGGACTGCGCTCATCTTCCACTCCAGTGAACGATCTTGCGTTCGGCAACGAGGAACAGGATGTTGAGCGCATAGCCCAACGCCCCGGCGGCAAGGATGGCCGCGTACATGCTCTTCACGTTGAGCACCTGCTGCGCATCGATGATGCGGTGGCCCAGGCCGGCGTCCGAGCCGATGAACATCTCGGCCACGATCACGATCACCAGGGCCATCGACACCGCGGAGCGCAAGCCCACGAACGACGGCTGCAGGCTTTCCCAGATCAGCACGTCCTTGAACACCTGCCAGCGCGAGGCGCCCATCACCTTCGCAGCCATCACCCGCTGCTTGCGCGCATTGATGACACCGTAGGCGCTGTTGAAGATCACGATGAGGAAGGCACCGAAAGCCGCGATGGCGATCTTGTTGATGTCCGACACGCCGAAAATCAACAGGAACAGCGGGATCAGTGCCGACGATGGCGTGGAACGGAAGAAGTCGATCAGGAACTCGACGCTGCGGTAGACCCGCTCGTTGCTTCCGAGCAGCACGCCCAGCGGCACGCCGACGACGGCGGCGATCAGGAAGGCCTGCACCGTGCGCCACACCGTGACGGCGAAATCGGTGAGCAGCGGCCCGCCGGCCAGGCCGGTGATCAGCGTGCTGACCGTGTCCGCGGGCGCCGGCAGAAGGATCGGCTTGATGAAGCCGAGCCGCACCACCAGGTCCCAGAGAATGAAGAGCACGACCGGCCCGATGAAGGGCAGCAGCTTGTCCCAGAGCGGCGGCTTGGGCGCCGCCGAGGCAGCGCCGTTGGCGGGCGGTGACCAGGGCTTGGTGGCGGGAGCGGTGGCTTCAGCCATATCGGCACTCCTTCAGTTTCAGGGATACCGAGGAACCGGCTTTGCCGGGCCTCTGGTATCGCCCCCGGTAGGGGGTTGGCGAAGCGACACGCAGTGCGCGCAGACTGGGGGCGAGCAACATTTCAGGCCTTGTAGAGAAGTGCGTCCACCAGCACCTTCTTCTCGAAGATGCCCTTCTCGGTGAACAGGTCGTAGAACTTCTGGAAGTAGGCGACGTCGCTCGGCTTGAACTCGTTGTAGAGCATGTACGACGCGAGCGGCACCTCGGCGGTGAGCGGGCCTTCGATGGCGGTGTAGCCTTTCATGTACTGCCGCGCCTCGGCGGGTTGGGTACGCACCAGCTCGACGCCGCGCGCGTAGGCCGCGATGAACTTCTTCGTCAGCTCCGGGTTCTTCTTGATGAACTCGGTCGTGAGGCTGGCCGCGCCGCCATGCCACGGGGCCATCGGGTCACCCAGGATGTACTTGGCGACCACGCCGGCCTCGATGACGCGCGTGGTGCCGTTCATGCGGCCGATGGTGCCGGTCGGCTCCAGTGTGTAGCAGGCGTCGACCTGGCCCGCCACCAGTGCGGCGACGTGCTGGCCGATGGGCAGCTCGGTCACCGTGGCGCCGGTGGCACCGGCGCGCTCCAGCATGGTCTTGCACAGCGTGACGTTCTGGATGCCCGGTCCCGAGGCGACCTTCTTGCCCTTCAGGTCGGCCATGGTCTTGATGGGACTGTCCTTGGCGGTGATGAACTCGTCCAGCACGAACTTGGCATTGCTCGGGTTGGTGCAGAAGATCTTGAACAGGCCGGGCTGCGCGATCTCGCCGATGGCCAGGTTGGCCGAGCCGGTGCCGTTGGCGCTGCCGTCGGAGCGGCCTGAGAGCATCGCTTCCATCACCTGCTGCGCGCCGGCGAACTTCAGCGGCTCGACGTCGAGGCCGGCCTCCTTGAAGTAGCCCTTGTCGACAGCAGCGAAGAAGGGCAGGCCCGCGGCCACCGGCCAGAAGCCGATGCGGATCTTGGGCGTGGCCTGCGCCAGCACCAGCGACGGGGCGGCGAGTGCCGCGATGCCGGCGGCACCGGCCTGCAGCACATGGCGGCGCGATGGTTGGGGCGCGCGCGCCGCGAATGACTTGTTCGGGGATTCCATGGGCCGACTCCTGCGTGGATGGATGGTTGAAGCGAAAGGAAAGGGTGGCGCTCAGGCAAGCGCTGCCTGGCGGGATGCGATGTACGAACGCCAGCCGCCGTGGTGCGTGATGTCCTCGGCGCCGTCGAGCGCGATCGACTCGCAGACGAAGCCCTGCACGCTGCTGCCGTCGTCCAGCGTGAGCGTGCCGATGCCCAGTGGCGCGGGGATGAGCGCGACGAATGAGCCGTAGGCGGTGGCCGGCATCTCCCACACTTCGACGATGAGCGAAGCCCCGCCGGCCGGCACACGCACCATGCCGGGCTTGGGGGGCACCGTGCCGGGCAAGGCGTAGAGGCGGTACTGCGGGGCGGTGAGCGTCTCGCGCAGCAGCGTCGCGCCGCGCTCGGTGAGCTGGCTGTTGAGCGGCATGCCCGACAGGTGCGCGCCGACCACGGCCACCTTCACGGTGGCGGCAGGCTTGAGCGCCGGCAGGGCGGCAGGTGCCGGCATCGCTGCGCCGGTTGCACCGAGCGTGAGCCCGGTGGCGTGGTGCAACCGCTGACCCAGTTCAGCCAGCTGGAAGTCGCTGGCGCAGGGGCCGATCAGCGTCAGGCCGAAAGGCAGGCCGTCGCTGCGCAGGCAGGTCGGCACCGACAGCGCCGCGTAGTCGAGCAGGTTGACGAAGTTGGTGTACGCGCCGAGGTGCTGGTTGAGCGCGACCGGGTCGGCCCGCATCGCGGCGATGGTGTAGTGCGTGGGCGCGGTCGGCACGACCAGGATGTCGATGTTCTGCCACATCGGTGCGGCCTGCTGGGCCAGCGCACGCAGCCGGGTCTGGGCATCGACGAAGTCGGCGGCGCTGTACTGGCGCCCGCGCGCCAGGATGCTGCGCACCGGCTCGATGACCTCGTCCTCGTGCGCGTCGAAGAAGGGGCGCACCGCGGCGTAGCGCTCGGCCACCAGCGCACTGTCGTAGAGCAGCGCCGCGGCTTCGGCGAGTGGGGCGTAGTCGATCGGCACGCGCGTGGCGCCCAGCGCCTCGAACTGCGCGAGCGAGCGCTCGAAGGCAGCGGCCGAATCGGCATCGCCGAAGAATTCGAGCGTCGAGGGCACGCCGATGCGCAAGCGCGACGGCAGCGGTGCGGTGAGCGGCGCGAGGGCGCGCGAGTACGGGTCGTGTGCGTCATGCCCCATGGCAACGCTCAGCACGCGCGCCGCCAGCGCGACGGTGCGCGCGAAGATCGATACGCAGTCGACGCTCTGCGCCGCCGGCACCACGCCGCGTGCGCTGATGAGCCCCTTGGTCGGCTTGAGGCCCACGATGTTGTTGAGCCCTGCCGGCACGCGACCGGAGCCCGCCGTGTCGGTGCCGAGCGAGAAGTCGACCTCGCCCGTGGCCACCACCCGCGCCGAGCCGGAGCTGGAGCCGCCCGACACATAGCGCGCATCGAAGCTGTTGGGCACCGCGCCGTAGGGCGAGCGCGTGCCGTTCAGGCCACAGGCGAACTGGTCGAGGTTGGTCTTGCCGACCAGCACCGCACCGGCGTCGAGCAGGCGCTGCACCACTTGAGCGTGGGTGACCGCCTCGCGGGCGAAGGCCGGGCAGGCCGCGGTGGTCGGCAGGCCGGCCACGTCGATGTTGTCCTTGACCGCGAAGCGCAGCCCGGCCAGCGGGCCGTGGGCCACAGCGCCAGGGGCGGTGATCGGCGGGTCGATCCGCATGATCCAGGCGGCGGCGCCAGGGTCGGCAACACCACGGTCAGCGGATTGCGCGTCATCGGTCGTCAGCGAAGTCTTTGCATGCACCATCATCAAGCATCCTGTCTTGTGTACATGTTGAGATGCAAGTGGCGTGCCAGCGCCGGGGAAACCTCCGCATGAACACATGCGTGAATAATGAGCAGCCACCTCCCTCGCCGCGCCATGTCCCCACCTTCCGCATCCGACACCTCCTCCCACACCGCTTCCCACGCTTCTTCCGACGCGTTCCCAGCACCCACGCCACCCCCGCCTGCCGCTCCCCCGTCGTGGCGCGAAACGCTCAAGGTCTACCTTGAGCCCGCCACGCTGCGCATGCTGACGCTGGGCTTCTCGGCCGGACTGCCATTGCTGCTGGTGCTCGGCACGCTGAGCTTTCGCCTGCGCGAGGCCGGGGTGGCGCGCACCGCCATCGGCTACCTGAGCTGGGTCGGGCTGGTGTACGCCTTCAAGTGGGTCTGGGCGCCGCTGGTCGACCGGATGCCGATTCCGCTGCTCACCGGCATGCTCGGCCGCCGTCGCAGCTGGCTGCTGGTGGCGCAGGCGCTGGTGGTGGCCGGGCTGATCGGCATGGGCCTGAACGACCCGCGCGACGGTCTGCCCCCCCTGGTCTGGTGCGCGTTGCTGGTGGCTTTCGGCTCGGCCACGCAGGACATTGCGCTCGATGCCTTTCGCATCGAGTCGGCCGAAACCCGCAAGCAGGCCGCGCTGGCCGCCGCCTACCAGACGGGCTATCGGCTGGCGATGATCTGGGCCGGCGCGGGCGTGCTGTGGATCGCGGCCTGGGCCGAGATTCCCGGCACCAGCGGCTACCAGAACCAGGCCTGGAAGATCGCCTACTACGCCATGGCCGCCTCGATGGCGGTCGGCGTGCTCACGGTGCTGCTGTCGGCCGAGCCGGCGCAGCGCGAGTTGCAGCGTGCCAAGAACATCGCCGACTGGCTGCGCAGCGTGCTGGTCGAACCCTTCGCCGACTTCCTGCGCCGCTACAAGTGGGAAGCGGTGCTGATCCTCTCGCTGATCGCCATCTACCGCATCAGCGACGTGGTGATGGGCATCATGGCCAACCCGTTCTACGTCGACATGGGCTTCACCAAGGACGAAGTGGCCAACGTCAGCAAGGTGTTCGGCGTGATCATGACGCTGGTGGGCGCCTTCGTGGGCGGCGTGCTGTCGATGCGCCTGGGCGTGATGCGCGTGCTGATGCTGGGCGCCGTGCTCAGCGCGGCGAGCAACCTGCTGTTCGCCTGGATGACCACGCGCGGGCACGACCTCACGGCGCTGGTGGCCGTGGTGTCGGCCGACAACCTGGCCGGCGGCATCGCCTCGGCCGCGTTCATCGCTTACCTGTCGAGCCTGACCAACATCAGCTACTCGGCCACCCAGTACGCGCTGTTCAGTTCACTGATGCTGTTGCTGCCCAAGTTCGTGGCCGGTTACTCGGGCGCCTTCGTCGACGCCTATGGCTACAGCACCTTCTTCGTGGCGACCGCGGTGCTCGGGCTGCCCGTGCTGGCTCTGGTGGCGCTGGCGTCGCGACGCCTGCGTTAGCGCCGCTGCGCTGCGTGGGCGGCACGGCGGGCACCCCGGCGGGTTATCGGAAAACGCCGACGCGGCGGCGGTCCGGCAACTGGTAGGCTTTGCGGCTTCCCGTCGAACAAGTTCCACCTGTGCCCTCCCGCATTCCTCCTCTCCACATCAGTGCCTACACCGCCACCTCGGCCGTCGGCCAGGGCAAGGCCGCGCTGCGCGATGCTCTTGCGCAGTCGCGCAGCGGCCTGCGGGCCAACGACTTCGGCGCCGCGCCGCACCTGCCCACGTGGATCGGCCGGGTCGACGGGCTCGAAGCACTGCACCTGCCCGAAGCCCTCGCCCGCTGGGACTGCCGCAACAACCGCCTGGCCTGGATGGGCCTGCAGGCCGACGGCTTCATGGACGCCGTGGCGCGCGTGCGCGCTGCCTACGGCCCGACGCGCGTCGCGCTGATCCTGGGCACCTCGACCTCCAGCATCGGCGAGACCGAACTGGCCTACACCCAGCTCGACGCCGACGGCGGGTTTGCCGAGGCGCAACGCCGTCCCGACGTGCACACGCCCCATTCGCTCGCGCTGTTCGTCCAGGAGGCGCTGGGTCTCGAAGGCCCGTGCGAGACGATCTCCACCGCCTGCTCGTCGAGCGCCAAGGCGTTTGCTTCGGCCGAACGGCTGATCCGGCTCGGCCTGGTCGACGCGGCCGTGGTCGGCGGCGTCGACACGCTGTGCGGCAGTGTGCTGTACGGTTTCAACTCACTGGAACTGGTCTCCAGCGCGCCCTGCCGGCCGTTCGACGCGGCGCGTGACGGCATCAGCCTGGGCGAGGCCGCTGGCTTCGCGCTGCTCGAACGCGGCCCGGGCGCACTCGAACTGCAGGGTTACGGCGAAGCGAGCGATGCGCACCACATGTCCACGCCCCATCCCCAGGGACTGGGCGCCGAGCGCGCGATGGACGAAGCCCTCGCGCGCGCCGGCCTCACGACCGACGACATCGACTACATCAACATGCACGGCACGGCCAGCACCAAGAACGACGAGGTCGAAGGCGCACTCATCGCCCGCCGCTTCCCCGAGCACACGCATGCCAGCTCGACCAAGGGTTTTACAGGTCACACGCTGGGCGCCGCGGGCATCGTGGAAGCCGCAGTCAGCCTGCTGACGCTGGAAACCGGCCTGATGCCTGGCACCGTCAACACCACAACGCTGGACGCGGACTGCGGACCGCAGGTGCGGCTCACGCCCGCACACGGCAAGGTGCGCCACGTGCTGTCGAACTCTTTCGGCTTTGGCGGCAACAACTGCGCACTGATCTTCGGCAAGGGGGTAGCCGCATGAGCGCGTCGACCGTCACCCCACCCACGCTCTACATCGAAGGGCCGGCCTTCTGGTCGCCCACGCTGCCGGACTGGGCCACCGCGCGCGCGGTGTTCGCAGGCACCGGTGCCCCTGTCGATCCGCCGGCCAAGCGGCCGTCGCCGCAGGTGCTCGCCCCCGCGGAACGCCGCCGCGCGCCCGACACGGTGGCGCTGGCGCTCGAGGTCGCCTCCGCAGCCATCGCCGGCGCAGGCCGCGATGCCAAGGACCTGCCTTGCGTGTTCGTTTCGGCCCACGGCGACCTGGGCATCAACGACTACATGTGCAGCACGCTGGCCAAGGACCCGATGCTGCTCTCGCCCATCAAGTTCCACAACTCCGTGCACAACGCGGCCGTGGGGTACTGGACCATCGGCACCGGCTGCATGGCCGCGAGCAATTCAATCTCGGCTTATGCGCAGAGCTTTGCCTCGGGCCTGCTCGAAGCCGCGGCCCAGTGTGCGGCCGACGACCAGGCCGTGTTGCTGGTCGGCTACGACATGCCCTCGGTGGGCGCGCTGTCTTCAGTGACCACCAGCCGTGGCCTGCTGGCGGTGGCGCTGGTGATCTCGCCGCAACGCACCGAGCGCACCGTGGCAGCCATCGACTGGTCGCTCGCCGCCCGCGAAGCCGGCGCGGGAGCAGCAGCGACGATGCCCGCGCGAGCGGCCCTGTCCGACGCCGCGACCGCCCTGCGCGGCAATGCGATGGCCGACGCGCTGCCTTTGTTCGAAGCGCTCGCCGTCAGCCACGCCTCGCCGAAGACGCTCGACATGCCGCTTTCCCCCACACTGGCCCTGCGCCTGCAACTGCACACCGACTGAACCTGCCATGACAACCCTACAGCGACAGCACGACGTGGTGATCATGGGCGGCGGACTCGCCGGCCTGACGCTGGCCCTGCAGCTCAAACGGCGCTTCACCGACATCGACGTGCTGGTGCTCGAGCGACGCAGCCATCCCGTGCCGCATGCCGCGCACAAGGTGGGCGAGTCGTCGGTGGAAATCGGCGCGCACTACTTCGACACGGTGCTGGGCCTCAAGCCCCACCTGCAGCAAGCGCAGCTGCGCAAGTTCGGCTTTCGCTTCTTCTTCAGCGAAGGGCGCCGCGACATCGACCAGGTCACCGAGATCGGCGCGAGCCGGCCGCTGGCGGTCGCAAGCTACCAGATCGACCGCGGAATCTTCGAGAACTACCTCGCCGAAGAGGCCGCCGCGCGCGGTGTGCAGTTCGTCGACCATGCCATGGTGCGGCAGATCGACCTGGCCGAAGCGGGCGCGGAGGGCGACGCGCTGCATCGCCTGAGCTGGACGCAGGACGGCGAGACGCACAGCATCCAGGCACGCTGGCTCATCGACGCCTGCGGCCGCGCCGGGCTGCTCAAGCGCAAGCTGGGCCTGGCCGAGCCGAACGCGCACGACGTCAACGCCGTGTGGTTTCGCATCAGCGACCGCATCACGCTCGACCAGTGGAGCGACGACCCCGAATGGCAGGCGCGCTGCGAGCCGCGCGCACGCTGGCTGTCGACCAACCACCTGGTCGGCGCAGGTTATTGGGTGTGGCTGATTCCACTGGCTTCGGGCTCGCATTCGGTGGGCATCGTCGCCGACCCGAAGCTGCATCCGCTGGACACCATCGACAGCTTCGACAAGGCGATGGCCTGGTTGGAAACCTACCAGCCGCGCCTGTTCGACGAGCTCGACGGCAAGCGGCACCTGCTGCAGGACTTCGCGTTCTTTCGCAAGTTTTCCTACGGCTGCAAGCAGGTCTTCTCGGGCAACCGCTGGGCGCTCACGGGTGAGGCCGGCCTGTTCCTCGACCCCTTCTATTCGCCAGGCAGCGACTTCATCGCCATCGGCAACACCTACATCTGCGACCTGATCGGCCACGACCGCGCAGGCCACGCCATCGAGGCGCGCGCGCAACTCTACGACCAGCTCTATCACTCGTTCTACGAGAGCACGCTCGCGCTCTACCAGGACCAGTACGCGATCTTCGGCGATCCCCAGGTACTGCCGGTCAAGGTGATCTGGGACTACACCTATTACTGGGGCGTGCTCTCACAGATCTTCTTCCACGACCGCCTGACCGATCTGGCCATGCTCGGGAGCCTGAAAGACGAGCTGCAGCATTGCCAGCAGCTCAACGTAGCGGTGCAGCACTTCCTGCGCGCCTGGTCGGACGTGAGCGACAAGCGCAACCCGGCAGTGATGCTCGACCAGGCTGCGCTGCCCTGGTTCGCCGAACTCAACCGCAGCCTGACCGACACGCTCGATGGCGAGGCCTTCAAGGAGCGCCTGCGCGCCTCGACCGAGCAATTGCGCGTGCTGGCCGGCGAGATCGTCGAGCGCGCAACACTTGCAAATCCAACGGTCGATGCCAGCGCGCTGCGTACGTTGCTGGCGCGGCGCATGGCGGTCGCCTCTACCAGTCCGGCCCCGGGCACGCTGCTGTTCGAGGCCGCATGACGGCGGCCATGCGCCCGTTTTCCTGCGATCATCTTTTACCCAACTTTACGGGGCGTTCAACCCGCCTTGCCGGCGACGCGCAATCATGGCGGTCATGAGCACACCCCAACTCCTGCTGATCGAAGACGACGCCCGACTCGCGCAGATGGTCAGCGAGTACCTCCAGCAGTCGGGCTTCAACGTCCACCACGCGGCCGACGGCGCCTCCGGCCTGGAGCAATTGCAGCAGCACGCGCCCGACCTGGTCGTGCTCGACCTGATGCTGCCGGACATCGACGGCCTGGAACTGTGCCGCCGCATCCGGGCGCTGCCCGGTGCGCTGGCCAAGGTGTCGGTGCTGATGCTCACGGCCAAGGGCGATCCGATGGACCGCATCATCGGCCTGGAAATCGGCGCGGACGACTACCTGCCCAAGCCCTTCGAGCCGCGCGAGTTGCTCGCGCGCATCCGCGCCGTGCTGCGCCGCCGCAGCGAGACCGCCGCCGAATCCACTGCCGCCGAGGTGGTGCGCTTCGGCACGCTGGAGATCGACCGCAACGCCCGCACCGTCACGGTGGGCGGCGCGCCGGCCGAACTCACCTCCTACCAGTTCGACCTGCTTGTGGCCATGGCCGAACGCGCAGGCCGGGTGCTCACGCGCGACCAGATCATGGAAGCCGTGCGCGGACGCGAGCTCGAGGCCTTCGACCGCTCGATCGACGTGCACATGGGCCGCATTCGCGCGGCCATCGAGGTCGATGCGAAGAACCCCAAGCGCATCCTCACGGTCCGCGGCGTGGGCTACGTGTTCGCCAAGCAGCAGGACTGACGCACACGCTGCCATGGTCGGCCTGTTCACCCGCCATCTCTATGTCCGGATCTGGGTCGCCGTGCTCGCAGGCGTGGCCGCCCTCACCTTCGCAGCGGGCATGGCCTGGCGCATCGCCGCCGAGAACGAGCGCACACAGCCCTTGCCGCGCGAGCTGATCGTGCGCGACGCCGACGACCAGCCGCTGGGCAAAGGCACGGCCATGCGCACCGGCCGGCCCGGCGAGGGCTTGCGCTTTGACGTGACGCTCGACAACGGCCAGGTCTTCAACCTGCAACTGCTGCCCCGCAACCGCGACGACCGCAGTGGACCGCCGCCCTGGTTCCGCCCGGAAACCAGCTACCTCTGGATGCTGGGCATCGTCGGGCTGGCCGTGGCGGTGGCGCTGTTCCCGATCGTGCGCCGGCTCACGCAGCGGCTCGAAGCGTTGCAGCGCGGTGTGCAGCGCTGGGGCGAGGGCGACCTGAGCGTGCGCGTGCCCGAAGGCGGCGAGGACGAAGTGGCCGACCTGGCCAAGCGCTTCAACGCAGCGGCCGGACGCATCGAGACGCTGGTGCGCTCGCACAAGTCGCTGCTGGCCAATGCCTCGCACGAACTGCGGTCGCCGCTCACCCGCATCCGGATGGGCCTGGAGCTGATGGGCGAGCGCCCGAGCCCGGGCTTTCGCGACGAGATCAACCGCAACATCGGCGAGCTCGACCAGCTGATCGACGAGATCCTGCTGGCCAGCCGGCTCGACGCCAGCGAGGCCGACGTGGGCACGGTCGAGACCGTCGACCTGACCGGCCTGGCCGCCGAGGAATGCGCACGCGCTGGCGCTGAACTGGACCTGGCCGAAGGCACGCACAGCGACGCGCTGGCGGTGCAGGGCATCCCCCGGCTGCTGCGGCGCGCCATCCGCAACCTGCTGGAGAACGCGCGCCGCTACGGGGCGGGCGAGATCAGCGTGCAGCTCGAAACACGGGGTGGCAAGGCGCTCCTTCGCGTGAACGACCGTGGACCGGGCGTGCCGCCCGGACTGCGCGAGCGCATCTTCGAACCCTTCTATCGCCTGCCCGGCGCGAGCGAGCGCGACGGCGGCGTGGGCCTGGGGCTGGCCCTGGTGAAGTCGATCGTCGGGCGCCATGCCGGCACGGTGCGCTGCGAGAGCCGGCCCGACGGCCTGCCCGGCGCGAGCTTCGTGATCGAATTGCCAGCCACATCGGGCTGACCGATCCGGCTGACCTGCCCGGTCTGCCCGACCCGTGCCCGTGGTTCTTCAGCGGTGCCAGGGCAGCGCGCGGGCCTGGCCCTGGATGATCGGCGGGCGTGGGTTGAGGGTCTCGCCGGCCATCACCCGCTCATAGCAGGCCAGGTAGCCCCGGGCCATCGCCTCGGCGCTGAAGTGCTTCATCACGTGGGCCTGGCAGGCGCGGCGGTCGAAATTCCGGCTGCGCACGGCATCGGCCAGCACGCCGGCCTGGTCGGACAGCACGCCACAGTCTTCGGGCACCAGCTCGGGCAGGGCACCGTAGGGCGTGGCGAACACCGGACAGCCGAAGTACATGCTCTCGACGATGGCCAGCCCGAAGGGCTCATGCCAGCGCACCGGGAAGATCATGCCGCGCGAGGCATTGAGCAACTGGGCCTTCTGCGCGCCGCCGACCATGCCGTGGAAGTGCACGCGGCGCGAAAAGGTCAGCCGGATGCCGCGCCGGAAATTGAAGCGGTCTCCGCCCAGCACGTCGAGCTCCACGCCCGCGCGCCGTGCCACGTCGATCGCACCCTTGACGTTCTTGACCCGCCACGCGGCCTTGCCCAGGAAATGGAAGTGCGCGCGCGGGCTGTCGAAGTCCACGGGACCGTAGGCCGACCAGTCCAGGCCGTTGGCCACGAAGGCGGTCGAGCCGTAGCGCGAGGCCTGGTTGCCGGACACGAACACGGTGTTCAGAGGCAACGGCTTGGGTTTGGTGCCGTTGCCATGCTCGGTGAACAGGTAGGGCTTGCCCAGTTCGTCCTCCGTCGCAAAGCGCGGGTTGAACTGGAAATGCACCACGTCGACGTCCGCAGGTACCTGCTCGCGCCACGGCCGCGCCGGCTGGATCGGCAGCAATTGGGCGAAATCGCAGGTCGAGCCTTCGGGCACGAGGTAGCTCACCCGGTGGCCCATGGCCACGAGTTGCTTGCCCAGGTCCCAGATGACGCGCTCGGTGCCGCCATAGGCGAACACGGGAATGACGGAGTTGTTGACCAGCAGGATGTGCATCGCCAGGGACTTTCGCGGGCTGGCCGCTTCAGGCCATCCGTCCGGCCGACGCCGGCGGGAGGGCGTTCCTCAGCGACTGCTCATGGCCGCGCAGGCTGGCATAGATGAGCATGTTGAGGAACAGGTAGTTGAGGTTGCCGCTGTTGTGCGCCGTGAAGACCTGCGTGAGGCCGAAGCCCATGCAGCTCAGCGGCACGAGCAGGCCCGACACGCGCAGGCTGAGCGCCGTGCGGTCGACGGTGCCATCGCGCCGCCGCATGCGCGCCGCGGTCGGCCAGAAGATGGCGATCGGCACGCCGTAGAAAAACAGCAGCACCAGCACGCCGGGCACGCCATGCTTGACGAAGAGGTCCAGCGCCTCGTTGTGGGCATGTGTGAATTCGAGCACGCTCGGGTTGGCCAGGCCCGCCTCGACGCGCCGCTTCTTCTCGTCGATGTAGCCCTTGCGGCCCCAGCCGGTCAGCGGCTTGTCCATGCCCATGCGCCAGGCCAGCTGCCAGTGATAGAGACGCTGGCTCACGGAGGTCACCTCGGTGTCGCCGGCCTTGAACAGCGCGATTTCCTGCGCGGCCCGCTCGATGCGTTCGTCGACCTGGCGCGACTGGGTCGCCACCAGGGCCACGATGCCGGCCACGCTGAGCACGCCCATCAGCACCATCGTGCGGCGCGGCAGATAGCGCGCCAGCAGCACCGCCAGCACCGGCAGCACCAGCACCAGCGCCAGCCAGCCGCCGCGCGACTGCGACATGATGCAACCCAACACACCGAGTGCCGCGCCTAGCGCCAGCAGCCCGCGCAGCGCACGGTCGATGCCCGGCGGCCGGGCTGCCAGGAACACCAGGCAGATCAGGCCGAACAGCAGGCTCAGGTCGCCGTACTGGATGGCGTTGGTGTAGCCCTCGGCGCGCGGCAGGTGCTGCACCAGGACCTGGTAGATGGCGATCAACCCGGCACCGATGCCACCGACGGCAAAGCCGCTCCACAGCGCCGCCGGGCGCGGTGCGTACACACGCAGGAAAAAGACGCAGGGCAGCGCAAGCAGGTACTTCAACGGCTTTTCGTAAGACCCGGTGCCGTAGGTCGCAGGCTCGGCATCGACCCACCAGAGCAGCCCCATCAGCGCGAACGACGCCGCCAGCCAGCCCATCGCGCCGAGCGGCCGCATGCGCGGCACCCAGTACGGCACCGACGCGAGGGCCGCGAGGAGCAGGACCACCGTGCCGATGGAGTAGCCCGAAGGAATCCAGAGCCCGACGCCGGGCAGAAGAAAGGCGCCCGCCGTGGCCGCCCAGATCCAGTAACGCTCGGTGCTTTGCGCCAACTTCATCGGCCCACGCTTTCAGTCAGGTCCGCGCGGTCGTAATACAGCGCGGCGTAGCGAAAGAAACTCTCCAGCGCCACGAACAAACAATAGAGGAAGCCCGGCCCGCCGCACAGGAATCCCAGGCGAACGACATAGAGCCGCACGAACATCGAAGTGGCCGATGCCAGGCCGCGCAACACGCCGCCGCGCTTGCCGAGCGCCGCGCGCTTGGCCGCGCCGAGCATGGCGTACTGCGTGAGCTTCTCCAGGCTCGCACGGATGGTCGGGCGCGAGTGATGCAGCAGTGGCGCACGCAGCGTATGACGCGGCGTGCCGGGCTCGGTCAGCACGGCCTCTTCATGGACCACGCCGATGTACTCGATCAGCATGTCGCGCCGGAACAGCCGCTCGACGGTGGACTGCGCCCGGTAGTAGGTGAGTTCACGGCCGAATGCGACCATGCGCCAGCGGATCTTCCACACGCCACGCTGGTTGGCCTGCACGATGGCCTGCAGTTCTGCCTGCACGGCGGGCGTGATGACCTCGTCGGCGTCCAGGAAAAACACGTAGTCGCCGGTCACGTGCGCGAGCAACCGGTTGCGCTGGACCGCAAAGCCCTGCCAGTCCGGGTAGCTATGGACCTGCGCGCCGGCCTGGCGCGCGAGCGCCACGGTGTCGTCGGTGCTGCCGCTGTCGACCACGACGATCTCATCGGCAAAGGCGGCGCTGCGCACGCATTCGAGAATGCCGTGCGCCTCGTTCTTGGTCAGGATCGCCACCGACAGCCGCGGCGCGCGGGAAGGGGAAGCCAGTGAGCCGCTGACGCCCTCAGTGGGCACCATGGGCTGTCTCGCCGGCTTTCAACCGGTAGACCGTGCCGCAGTAAGGGCACTTGGCTTCGCCGGAGCGGGCCACGTCGAGGTAGACCTTGGGGTGGCTGTTCCACAGCTTCATGTCGGCCTGCGGATTCGGGCAGAAGACGCCACCCTGGTGGTTCAGGTCTTTGGCGAGCAATTCGATGACGGCGTTGGTGGCCATGGTGTTCAGACTTTGGTGAGCCAATGAGCGTACTTGGGATTCTTGCCGTTCACGATGTCGAAGAAGGCAGACTGGATTTTTTCGGTGACCGGACCGCGCGAGCCGCCGTCGCCGCGGTTGCCGATCTCCACGCGGTCGAGCTCGCGGATGGGCGTCACTTCAGCGGCGGTGCCGGTGAAGAAGGCTTCGTCGGCGATGTAGACCTCGTCGCGCGTGATGCGCTTCTGCACGAGTTCGATGCCGAGATCCTTGCAGATGTGCAGGATGGTGTTGCGGGTGATGCCGTTGAGCGCGCCAGCCGACAGGTCGGGCGTGTAGACCACGCCGTCCTTCACCACGAACACGTTCTCGCCGGCACCTTCGGAGACGAAGCCGCTCGCGTCGAGCAGCAAGGCCTCGTCGTAGCCGTCGTCCAGCGCTTCCATGTTGGCGAGGATCGAGTTGCTGTAGTTGCTGACCGCCTTGGCCTGCGTCATGGTGATGTTGACGTGGTGGCGTGTGTAACTGGAGGTTTTCACGCGGATGCCGCGCCGCATGCCTTCCTCACCCAGGTAGGCACCCCAGGCCCAGGCCGCGACCATGGCGTGGATCTTGTTGCCGCGTGGGTTCACACCCAGCTTTTCGGAACCGATCCACACCAGCGGGCGCAGGTAGCAGCTCTCGAGCTGATTCTCGCGCACGACCTGTTTTTGCGCCTCGTTGAGCTCTTCCCGGGTGAAGGGCAGCGTCATGCGCAGGATCTTCGCGCTGTTGAACAGGCGGTCGGTGTGCTCCTGCAGGCGGAAGATCGCCGTGCCGTCGACCGTCTTGTAGGCGCGCACGCCCTCGAAAGCGCCGCAACCGTAGTGCAGGGTGTGGCTCAGGACATGGATCTTGGCATCGCGCCATTCGACCAGCTGGCCGTCCATCCAGATCTTGCCGTCGCGGTCGTCCAGCGAAGGGGGGAGCACGCTCATGTTGTTCATCCTTTGAAGCGACGAGGGGGAAGTCGCAAAAGCTTTCGATTTTACGGCGGCGCCAGCGGCCGGGGCGCCGACAATGGAAGGCTTTGCCAACCAGTCTGAAAAGGGTTTCAGTGTCCGTATTCAAGAACGTCATCGTCTATCGCATCGAACCGCAGTGGTCGCCATCGCTGGGCGACGCGGAAGAAGGGATCGGAAAGCTGCGGTACGTCCCGTCCAGTCCGTCGCAGGAAAAGTCGATCGGCTGGATCGAGCCGCGCGGCCAGGAACACGGCCCGCTGGTCGAATCCATCGGCGGCCAGTGGGTGCTCGAATTCATGGTCGAGACCAAGGCCGTGCCCGGTGCGGTGGTGCGCCGCAAGGTCGACGAGCGCTGCGCGCAGATCGAGCAGACCACCGGCCGCAAGCCTGGCAAGAAGGAAAAGCGCGACCTGAAGGAAGACATCACGCACGAGCTGCTGCCGATGGCCTTCGCGCGCTTCTCGCGCATCGCAGTCTGGATCGATCCGTCGGAGCGCCGGCTGGTCATCAACTGCAGCAATGCGTCGCGCGCCGACGAGGTCATCACCAGCCTCACGCAGGCGCTCGAAGGCTTTGCCGTCTCGCAGGTCAACACCGCGATCGAGCCGGCCAGCGCCATGGCCGGCTGGCTGGCCAGCCAGGAGCCACCTGCGGGCTTCACCATCGACCGCGAGTGCGAGCTCAAGGCCACAGACGAGTCGAAGTCGGTGGTGCGCTACGCCAAGCACGCCCTGGACATCGAGGAAGTGCGCCAGCACATCGCCGCCGGCAAGCGCCCGACGCGCCTGGCCATGACCTGGGAAGACCGCGTGTCGTTCGAGTTGAGCGAGTCGATGCAGGTGCGCAAGATCGTGTTCCTCGAGAGCACCGATGGCGCCAAGGACGGCAAGAAGGAAGACAACTTCGACGCCGACGTGGCCATTGCCACCGGTGAGCTCGGCCAACTGGTGCCCGCGCTCCTGGAAGCGCTGGGCGGCGAGGCCGCGTTCACGGCGGCCGTTCCCGACGCACCGGCGTCCCTGTCGCCACCTGCGCCCGCCTCGGAGCAAGCGGAAGACGCGCCCTTCTGATGCGCGTGCGACGCCCTTGTGGGCAGGGCCTCAAGCGACCAGGTACGTCTGCGCCAGCCGCACCCAGCAGGCAGCGCCCAATGGCAAGACCTGGTCGTTGAAGTCGTAGCCGGGGTTGTGCACCATGCAGCCACCGAACTCGCCCTCGCCGTTGCCCAGCAGCAGGTAGCAGCCGGGCAGCTCGGCCAGCATCCATGCGAAGTCTTCGCTGCCGGCAAAGCCCTTGGGTAGCTGCGAGAGCACGTTGGCTTCGCCCACCAGTTCGGCGCACACGCGCGCCATCAGCTGCGTCTCGGCGCGCGTGTTGACCACGGGCGGCACCAGCGCGCGGTAGTCGATCGTGGCTTGCACGCCATGCGCCTGTGCGGTCAGGCTCACGATCTCTCGAATGCGCTGCTCCACCAGCGCCCGGGTGTCGGGCTGCGCCGCGCGCACGTTCAGGCCCAGCGTCACCGTCTGCGGAATCACGTTGTGCGTGGCACCACCGCGAATGAAGCCGACCGACAGCACGGCCGCATCGTCGGGCGCCACGTTGCGCGCGACCACGGTCTGCAAGGCCGTGACGATGGCAGCCGACGCGGCGACCGGATCGCGTGCGCGGTGCGGCATTGCACCATGGCCACCGACGCCGTCGACCGTCACGTCGGCCACGTCGGACGACAGCGTGACGGGGCCTTCGACGGCCAGCACGGTGCCCACAGGCACGCCCGGCGCGTTGTGCAATGCATAGACTGCGTCGCAGGGGAAGCGCTCGAACAGGCCGTCCGCGATCATGGCGCGCGCGCCGCAGAGATTCTCTTCGTCGGGCTGGAAGATCAGGTTCAGCGTGCCGTCGAAATCGCGACGCTCGGCAAGCGCCTTCGCAGCGGCCAGCAGGATCGCCGTGTGGCCGTCGTGGCCACAGGCATGCATGCGGCCTGGCGTCTGGCTCGCATACGACAGGCCGGTGGCCTCGACGATCGGCAGGGCGTCCATGTCGGCGCGAATGCCCAGCTTGCGGGTGCCGGTGCCGAGCCTGAGCTGCGCCACGATGCCGGTCTTGCCCACACCGGTGTGCACCTCGTACCCCCAGGCACGCAGCAGGTCGGCCACGAGCCGGCTGGTGGCACCGACCTCGAAGCCGAGTTCGGGATTCGCATGGATCTGACGGCGGATGCCGACGAAGGTTTCGGTGTCGGCGTCGGGCAGGAGGCGCGACAGCAGCTTGCGGGTGTGGAGGCTGAGTTGACGGGTCATGGTGTCTTTCGCGTTGGATCTCGTTCAATCGGCCTTGCGCTCGCGCAGGGCCAGCAGGGCGCACAGGCTCAGCACGCCGCAAGCCATCATGTAGAACGCAGGCGACATCGGGTTGCCGGTCTTCGCGAGCAGCCAGGTCACGATGAACTGCGACGAGCCACCGAAGACCGTCACGCCGATGCTGTAGATCACCGAGATACCGCTGGCCCGCACGCCGATCGGCAACAACTCGAGCAGCATCAGGAACATGGGTGTGGTGCCGATGTTCACGCTGGCGGTCAACAGCGCCGACAGCGCCAGCACCAGCGGCACGCTCGGGTAGTGGGTGATGAGCCAGAACGCCGGACCCACGGCCAACAGGCTGAACAACAGCGAGCCGATGACCAGCGGTTTACGGTGGGGCAGCCGGTCGGCCAGGCGACCGGCCACCAGGGACACGACGAACAGCGTGATGCCCGTGACGCAGCCGGAGATCAGCGCGAGCGACGGCGGCATGTTCAGCACGCGGATCATGTAGGTCGGCATGAAGAAGACCACGAGGTACATGGTGGCCGTGCCGGCGGTGGTGGCGAGGACGCCCTTGAGCACCAGCGGCCCGTGTGCGCGGAACAGCCGACCGATGGGGCTGTGTTCGTTCGCGTCGGGCGTGTGCGTTTCGTCGAGGTGCGAGCGAATGTAGAGGCCGACAGGTGCGATCAGCAACCCGAGCAGGAACGGCAAGCGCCAACCCCAGCTTTCGAGGGATGCCTGCGGCAGCAGCGCGTACAGCGTTGCCCCAGTGAGTGCGCCCAGCAGCGCCGCAATGCCCTGGCTGGCCAGCTGCCAGCTGACGCGAAAGCCGCGGCCCTTGACGCCGCCCGCCTCCATCAGCATCGCCGTGGACGCGCCCACTTCGCCGCCGAGCGAGAAGCCCTGCAGCAGGCGCCCACCGACGATCATCAGCGAGCCCAGCACGCCGGCCGTCCCGTAGGTCGGCGCGAACGCGATGCACAGCGTGCCGAGCACCATGAAGCCGATGGTCAGCGTCATGGCCGCCTTGCGGCCCTTGCGGTCGGCGAAGTTGCCGATGATCACGCCGCCGAGCGGCCGCATCACGAAGCCGATGCCGAAGGTCGCCACGGCCAGCAGCAACGAGCCGTAGGGGCTGTGGGACGGGAAGAACAGTTTGCCGATCAGCAGTGCGAAGAAGCTGTAGACCGTGAAGTCGTACATCTCCAGCGCATTGCCCAGTGAGCAGGCGGCAATGAGCCTGAACTGGCTTTGCCTGGCCCTGCCCGGCGGCGCGGCCGTGACGGAAGGCGAGCCGAGGACGGGGCTGGCGGACAAGACGGCGTCGCTCATTGAAGTGCATCTCCAGGACAGGTGGAAGAAGGGACCATCGAGGCCCCGATGCGGCGGAGTATTCAGGCAAACGGCGAACGCGGAGAATCACATATTTTCATATTGATAACCAAATGGAATCACCCTTTCCAGGACGTGGGTCCCAAGGGAATGTCGGTCTTCGGACCGTGCATGAATCATCCTTTTTGCGCAGAAGGGCACCACGATGAAGCTTCAGCAACTGCGCGTCCTTCTGGCCGTTGCGCAGCACGGCAGCATCCATGAGGCCGCGCGCAGTCTCCACACGACGCAACCCGCGCTGTCCAAGACGATTGCCGAGCTGGAGCGGGAACTGGGCGTGACGCTGATGTCGCGCTCCACACGGGGCGTGAGCCTGACCGCCTACGGCACCGCGCTGGTCAAGCGCGCCAGCGTGGTCGAACAGGAGTTGCGCCACGCGCTGGAGGACATCGAGGCGATTCGCGGCCACGACGAGGCGCAGTTGCACATCGGTTTCACCGCCGTGTCCTCCAGCGGGCCTCTGCCCGATGCCATGGCCACGTTCCGCCAGCGTCATCCGAACGTGGCATTGCGCGGCTTCGAGCTGCGGCCGCAGCAGATCTTCGAAGGCCTGCGCGAAGGCCGACTCGACATGGGCTTCGTCTCGACCTGCAATGGCCCGGGGGCAGGCGGCTTCCAATGGGAGCCGCTGTTCTCGGTGGCCATGCATCTGTCGGTGCGCGCCGGCCATCCGCTGCGGCGCGTGCGCAAGCTGCAGCCGCTGCTGGACGCCGACTGGCTGGTGCTCGACCCCATCGACGACGCCGGCAGCCCGCTGGTCAGCATGATGCACATGCACGGGCTGGAGCTGCCAACGCGCATGGTGCAGAGCGCTTCGAACCTGCTGGGCCTGCAGTTGGCCACGCAGACCGACCTCATCAGCATGTGGTCGGATTTCGTGTTTCACGGGGCCGGACCGCTGCGCCTGCAGCCTGGTTTTCTGGAAAAGCTGCCGATCACAGACCGGTTGCCCGACTTCGAGGTGTTTTTGGTCTACCGCTCGGTCGACCTCATGACGCACGCCTGCAGCGAATTCGCGAAAGAGGCGCGCCACCATGCCAAGGTGAATCCACCCCGGCGGCAGACCTGAGCGTCAGCCCGCCTGCTTGCCAGGTTGCGAGGTGACCCCTTCAGGCCCGACTTCGGGTCGCGTCAAGGACCAGCTCTGCAGCTTGCCCCCCAAAAACACGGCGTCGACGTACGAGCCGCCGGTGTCGGTCCAGCGGTAGTGCTCGGGCTGCGTGTCCTTGGGCGAGCGCAGTTCGCCGAGCGCGCGGGTCAGTGCCATCACGTGCATCAGCGTCACGCCCTTCTTGAGCTTGGCGTTGAGCATCACCGCGCTGGCGACGTAGCCGATGGGCTTGTCTGCTGCACGCTTGAGCACCTGCATGGTGCGGTTGAAGTGCATCAGCAGGAACATGACGATGGCGCCCGAGACCAGCGCCACGCCGGACCAGCCATAACTGCGATAGGCGAAGCCGAGCAGCACGAGCCCGCCGATCGGCACCAGGAATTTCTGAAATTGCATGCGCCGCATTGTCGCCGCGACAGGCGCCGGCTCAGTCCAGCCGCCGCACGATGTCCAGGGCTTCCTCGATGCGCTCGACCGGATGGATCGTCAGCCCCTCGATCTCCTTGCTGCCTTTCTTCGGCGCATTGGCCTTGGGCACCACCGCCACGCTGAAGCCGAGCTTGGCGGCTTCGCGCAGGCGCTCCTGGCCGCGCGGCGCGGGGCGCACCTCGCCGGCCAGGCCGACCTCACCGAAAGCGATGAAACCCTTGGGCAGCGGCTTGCCACGCAGGCTCGAGGTGATGGCCAGCATCACTGCCAGGTCGGCCGCCGGTTCGCTGATGCGCACGCCGCCGACCGCATTGACGAACACGTCCTGGTCCATGCAGGCCACGCCGGCGTGGCGGTGCAGCACCGCCAGCAGCATCGCGAGCCGGTCGCGGTCGAGGCCGACGGACAGGCGCCGCGGACTGGGCCCGCCGTTGTCGACCAGCGCCTGGATCTCGACGAGCATCGGCCGCGTGCCTTCCAGCGTGACCAGCACGACGCTGCCGGGCACCGGATCGCTGTGCTGGCTCAGGAAGATCGCGCTCGGGTTGGCCACGCCCTTGAGGCCACGCTCGGTCATCGCGAACACGCCGATCTCGTTGACCGCGCCGAAGCGGTTCTTGATCGCGCGCACCAGCCGGAAGCTGGAATTCGTGTCGCCCTCGAAGTACAGCACCGTGTCGACCATGTGTTCGAGCACGCGCGGGCCGGCGAGCGCGCCTTCCTTGGTGACGTGGCCGACCAGCACGATGGCCGTGCCGCTGGCCTTGGCAAAGCGCGTGAGATGCGCCGCGCATTCGCGCACCTGGGCCACCGAGCCGGGCGCGGAGGTGAGCTGGTCGGAATACACCGTCTGGATCGAGTCGATCACCGCGATGGCGGGCCGGTGTGCGTCGAGCGTGGCGATGATCTTCTCCAGCTGGATCTCGGCGAGCACCTGCACCTGCGAACGGTCCAGGCCGAGCCGGCGCGAGCGCAGCGCGACCTGCGCGCCGCTCTCCTCGCCCGTGACGTACAGCGCGTTCTGCCCCGCGCGCTGCAACGCGTCGACCGCCTGCAGCAAGAGCGTGGACTTGCCGATGCCCGGGTCGCCGCCGATCAGCGTGACGCCGCCGGGCACGATGCCGCCGCCCAGCACGCGGTCGAGTTCCTCGATGCCCGTGGAGGTGCGGTCGACGTCGCTGGCCTCGATCTCCGAGAGCACCGACAGGTCGCCGGTGCCCGCCAGCGACGCGAACTGCGTGCCGAAGCGGTTGTGGGCCGGGCCGCCCGCGGGCGTCGCCACCTGTTCGACGAGGGTGTTCCAGGCGTTGCAGCTGGGGCACTTGCCGAGCCACTTCGCGCTGGTGCCGCCGCACTCGGTGCAGACGTAATTGGTTTTTTCCTTGGCCATCGGACAAGTGTAGGCAGCAAGGGGGCGACATGGCGGCACGGACCCAGGGAAAACCCTGACCGATCGGTGCAATGAAGCACGGCCGGGATGATTCAATCTATCGCATTCCCACGACGTCACCTCTCCCCCCCATGAAGACACCCCTGAACACCTTCAAGCAAGCCCTGGTCGACCGCCAACCGCAGATCGGCCTGTGGGTCGGCCTGGCCGACGGCTACGCGGCCGAAATCCTTGCAGGCGTCGGCTACGACTGGCTGCTGGTCGACGGCGAGCACGCGCCCAACGACGTGCGCTCGATCAGCGCGCAACTGCAGGGGATCTACAGCGCCTGGTCGGCCCAGCCCGACGCGGCGGGGCGGTCGCAGCCGGTGGTGCGCGTGCCGGTGGGCGAAACCGCGCTGATCAAGCAGATGCTCGACATCGGCGCCCAGACCATCCTGGTGCCGATGGTCGACACCGCCGCGCAGGCCGCGCAACTGGCGCAGGCCATGCGCTACCCGCCCGAGGGCATCCGTGGCATGGGCAGTGCCCTGGCGCGCGCCTCGCGCTGGCAGGCGTACCCGAACTACCTGCACGAGGCCAACGCGCAGACCTGCCTGCTGGTGCAGGCCGAGACGGTGGAGGCGATGAAGAACCTTGACGCCATCGCGGCCACGCCCGGCGTGGACGGCGTGTTCATCGGCCCGGCCGACCTGTCGGCCTCGATGGGCTTCGTCGGCCAGCCGAACCATCCCGAAGTTCAGGCCACCATCGCCGACGGCATCGCACGCATCCTGAAGGCGGGCAAGGCGCCCGGCATCCTGTCGACCACCGAGGAACAGGCGCGCAAGTGGCTCGCGGCCGGCGCCCTGTTCGTGGCCGTGGGGGTCGACACCATGCTGCTCACGGCGGCGGCGCAGCAGCTGCTGGCGACCTACACGTCGAAGCCGGGCGCTGGCCCGAACGGTTACTGAGGCGCGCGCAGGCATGACCGAACCCACGAACGCGCCACCGCTGCCCCTGCGCTCGGCCACCATCCGCACCGGCACCATCCGCGCCACCACGCGCAGCTTCCTGCACGCACTGGGCCAGGACGACGAGGACATCGAGCGCCCGCACGTCGGCGTCTTCCACACCGGCGGAGAGATGAGCCCCTGCAACCTGAACCTGCGCGAGCAGGCCCAGCATGCCAAGACCGGCATCTATGCCGGTGGCGGCACGCCGCACGAATGCCCGGTGGTGTCGGTGAGCGATGGCCTGACGATGGCGCACTCGGGCATGCGTTTCTCGCTGGTCTCGCGCGAGCTGATCGCCGACAGCGTGGAGGCGTCCACCCGCGGCCACCAGTGGGACGGCATCTTCGCGATCGGCGCCTGCGACAAGAATCTGCCGGGGCTGATGATGGGCATGGTGCGCTGCAACGTGCCCAGCGTGTTCGTGCACGGCGGCTCCGCCCTGCCCGGCCAGATGCCCGGCCCACATCCAGAAGTACGGGGGCGCGACCTCAACGTGGTCGACACCTACGAAACCATCGGCAAGGTGCTCGCCGGCAGCGCGACGCCCGACGAGCTCGATGCCATGAGCCGCGCCTGCCTGCCGACCGCAGGGGCCTGTGCGGGCCAGTTCACGGCCAACACCATGGGCATGGTGAGCGAAGCGCTGGGCCTCGCGCCCATCGGCTCGAGCATGGTGCCGGCCGTGTTCAGCGAACGCGCGCCGCTGATGCGCCGTGCCGCCAGGACCCTCATGAAGGCCGTCCTGGGCGACGGTCCGCTGCCACGCGACATCGTCACCCGCCAGGCGCTGGAGAACGCCTGCGCCGTGGTGTCGGCCACCGGCGGCTCGACCAACGCGGCGCTGCACATTCCGGCCATCGCGCACGAGGCTGGCATCCAGTTCCACCTCGACGACGTGGCCGAAGTCTTCGCGCGCACGCCGCTCATTGCCGACCTGCGGCCCGGCGGCCGTTACCTGGCGCGCGACGTGTTCTACGTCGGCGGTGCGGGCGTGATCCTGCGCACGCTGCTCGACCAGGGTTATCTGCACGGCGACGCCCTCACCTTCACCGGCCGCACGCTGGCCGAGGAGGTGGCCGGCGCGCCACTGCCCGATGGCCGCGTGGTGCGCGCGGCGGGCGACCCGCTCTCGCAGGACGGCGGGCTGGCCGTGCTCAAGGGCAACCTGTGCCCCGACGGCGCACTGCTCAAGACGGCGGGGCTGCAGGGCCTGGTGTTCCGCGGCCCGGCGCGCGTGTTCGAGTCGGAGGAAGAAGCGCAGACCGCGGTGCAGCACCTGCGCTACGCGGCCGGCGACGTCATCGTCATCCGCAACGAAGGCCCCAAGGGCAGCCCCGGCATGCGCGAGATGCTCGGCATTACCGCCCTGCTCTACGGCCAGGGCATGGGCGACAAGGTGGCGCTGCTGACCGACGGGCGCTTCTCGGGGGCCACGCGCGGGCTGTGCATCGGCTATGCCGGGCCGGAAGCGGCCGACGGCGGGCCGATCGCGGCGCTGCGCGACGGCGACCTGATCGCCATCGACGCGCGTGCCGGGTCACGCACCATCACGGTCGAGCTGAGCGCGGCAGAAATTGCCGACCGGCTCGCCCGACGTGAGGTAAACGAGGGGGTCGAACACCGCGGCTTGCTGGAAAAATACGCCCTCACCGTGCGCCCGGCCCATCGCGGCGCCGTGACCCACTCGGGCGCAGTCACCTGGCTGCGCGACGCATCCTGAAAAAGCCATCCCACCGAAGAGAGACAGACATGAATTTCAACCGCCGCCATCTGCTGCAGACCACCGGTGCCTCGGCGCTGCTCGCCGCCATCGGCCAGCGGGCCTTCGCGCAGGCGTCGATCGAAACGGCCACCATCGTCACCGGTTTCGCCGCGGGCGGCACCTCGGACAACATCTGCCGCCGGCTGGCGCAGAAGCTCGGCGGCGACTATGCGCGCACCGCCGTGGTGGAAAACCGCACCGGTGCGGGTGGCCAGATCGCGGTCACCTACGTCAAGGGCAAGCCCGCCGACGGCACCACGATCCTGCAGACGCCGACCTCGATCCTCACCATCTACCCGCACATCTACAAGAAGCTGCCGTACGACCCGATGGTCGACCTCACGCCCGTGAGCATCGGCTGCATCTTCGACTTCGGCTTTGCGGTCGGCCCGTCGGTGCCGGCCAGCGTGAAGACCGTGCCCGAATTCCTGGCCTGGGCCAAGGCCAACCCGGCGGGCGCCAACTTCGGCTCGCCGGCCGCCGGCTCCACGCCGCACTTCATCGGCGCGCTGCTGGGCAAGCAGGGCGGCGTCGAGCTCAAGCACGCGGGCTACCGCGGCACGCAGCCGGCCATGCTCGACCTGCTGGGCGGCAACATCTCGGCGGTGTCCGGCCCGATCGGCGACATCACGCAGCACCTGCCCTCGGGCAAGGTCCGCATCCTGGGTGTGTCGGGTGCCAAGCGCAACCGCTTTGCCCCCGACGTGCCGACCTTCGGCGAACAGGGCATCAAGGACATGGCGCACAGCGAGTGGTTCGCCTTCTTCCTGCCTGCCAAGGCCTCGCCGGAACTGGTTGCCCGCCTGAACGCATCGATGAAGACCGCGCTGGCGCAAAAGGACGTGATCGATGGGCTGGGCACTTTCGGCCTGGAGGCCATGTCGTCGACCCCGGCCGAGCTGACCGAGTTGCTCAAGAAGGACACGGCCAAGTGGGGACCGATCGTCAAGGAGGTCGGCTTCACCGCGGAAGGCTGAGCGTGAAGGAGCTGCCATGAACACCACCGCCTCGACCCTGGTCCATCCGACGATCCACCCCGACGAACGCGCCGCCCGCCTCCAGCTCGCGGCCTGCTACCGCATCTTCGCGATGCTGGGCTGGACGGAGATGATCTACAACCACATCACGCTGCGGCTGCCCGACAGCGTGACGGGCGGGGACAAGCAGTTCCTCATCAACCCCTTCGGACTGCACTACAGCGAGGTGACCGCCGGCAACCTGGTGAAGATCGACCTGCAGGGCCGCGTGCTCGACGGCTCGACGCATGCGGTCAACCCGGCCGGCTTCACGGTGCATGCCGCGATCCACGACGGCCTGCCCGGTGCGCACTGCGTGATGCACACGCACACCACGGCCGGCGTGGCGGTGGCCTGCCTGGAGGGCGGCCTGCAGCAGACCAACTTTTATACCGCGCAGTTGCACGGCATGGTCGCGTACCACGACTTCGAAGGCATCACGATCCATGCCGACGAAGGCCCGCGGCTGTTGCAAAGCATTGGCGAGCGCCAGGCGGTGATCCTGCGCAACCACGGCCTGCTGGCCTGGGGCCACACCCTGCCGCAGACCTTTGCCATCCTCTGGACGCTGCAACGCGCCTGCGAAATCCAGATGGCGACGTTCTCGATGGGCCGTGCGATTCCTGTGAGCGAAGCCGTGGCCGCCCGCTGCACGCGCGATGCGCTGCAGTTCAATCCGAACCACGGTGCCGGCCAGGACGTGTTCGACGCCCTGGTGCGGCAGGTCGACCGCATCGACGACAGCTACAAGAACTGACATGAAAATCTGCATTTATGGCGCCGGCGCCATCGGTGGGTGGATCGGTGCGGCGCTGGTCCGCGCAGGCGAGCAGCTTCACGTGGTGGCACGCGGCGCGACCCTTGCGGCCTTGCGCGCCGACGGGCTGACGCTGGTGCAGGGCGAAGTCCGCACGTCCATGCCGGTCCGCGCCGAGGAAGACCCCGCTGCGCTCGGCGTGCAGGACCTGGTGGTGATCGCGGTCAAGGCGCCGGCGCTGGCGTCGGTTGCGGCACGCATTGCGCCGCTGATCGGCCCCGACACGGTCGTGCTGACCGCCATGAACGGCGTGCCGTGGTGGTTCCTGGAAGGCGGCTTCGGTGGCCCGCTGGCCGGCCAGCGGCTGGCTGCGGTCGACCCGGACGGGCAGATCGCCGCCGCCATACCGGCGCGCCATGTCATCGGCGGCGTGGTGCATGCGAGCTGCTCGCTCGACGCGCCCGGCGTGGTGCGGCATCACTTCGGCAACGGGCTGATCATCGGCGAGCCTTCGGGCCAAGCCACGCCCCGCGTGCAGGCGCTGGCCGAACGGCTGGTGCGCGGCGGCATCCAGGCCACCGTGTCGCCCCAGATCCAGAAAGACGTCTGGTACAAGCTCTGGGGCAACATGACGGTCAACCCGATCAGCGCGCTCACGGGGACGACCACCGACCTGATCATGCAGGACGATCTGGTGCTCGGCTTCATCTCGCGCGTGATGCTCGAAGCCAAGGAGATCGGTGCGCGCATCGGCGTGCCGATTGCCGACAGCCCCGAAGACCGCCACGTCGTGACCCGCAAGCTCGGCGCTTTCAAGACCTCGATGCTGCAGGACGTGCAAGCATCGCGGCCGGTGGAGCTCGACGCGCTGGTGACGGTGGTGCGCGAACTCGGCCAGCTCACGCAGACACCGACGCCCTTTACCGACGCGCTCCTGGGTCTGGCGCGGTTGCGCACGCGCCAATTGGGGCTGTATCCCGGACTTTGAAGCGCACGCCCGACGGCCGTGCACCCTTTTCAGTCGGCTTCGACCGCGAAGGGCACCCGCGGCGCCACGGCGCACATCAGCTCGTAGCCGACCGTGCCCGCCGCTTGCGCCACCTCGTCGATGGGCAGCACGGCGCCGGTCGAGGCACTCCCCCACAGCGTGACCTCGCTGCCGAACCCGGCGTTCGGCACGGGCGTGAGGTCGATGGTGACCATGTCCATGCTGACACGCCCGACGACCCGTGTGCGAACGCCGTCGACCAGCACCGGCGTGCCGGTCGGCGCATGGCGCGGATAGCCGTCGGCATACCCCACGGCGGCCACGCCGATGGTCATGGGGACATCGGCGACGAAGCTGGACCCATAGCCGACCGTGGCGCCGGGCTGCAGCGTCTGCACGCCGATCAGCCTGGTGCGCAGCGACATCGTGGGCCGAAGTTGCCAATGCGCCGCGTCGTGCGCCGGGAAGTCGGGCGCGCTGCCGTAGAGCACGATGCCCGGGCGCACCCAGTCGGCACGCGTCTGCGGGCCATGGCGCAGCACGGCCGCGCTGTTGGCGATCGAGCGCTCGCCCGGCAGGTCCTGTGTGGCGTGCTCGAACGCGGCGAGCGCATCGGCCACGCCGCGCGGGCCGTCGGCGTCGCTGAAGTGCGTCATCAGCGAAATCTCGTCGACCTGCGGCAGCGCGTTCAGCCGCGTCCAGGCCGCACGGAAGCGCTCGGGCGCGAAGCCCAGGCGGTTCATGCCCGAATTCATCTTGAGGAACACGCGCTGCGGCACCTGCGTCTTGTGGGCGGCCAGCCAGTCGATCTGCGCGTCGCAGTGCACGGCGTGCCACAGGTCCAGCCGCGAGCAGAGTTCGAGGTCGCGCGCGTCGAACACGCCCTCGAGCAGCAGGATGGGGCCGCGCCAGCCGAGCGCACGGACGCGCTCGGCCTCGGCCAGGTCCAGCATGGCAAAGCCGTCCGCCGCACGCAGGCTGTCGAACACGCGCTCGATGCCATGACCATAGGCATTGGCCTTGACGACGGCCCATATCCGCGCGTCGAGCGCCGCACGGCGTGCACGGTCGAGGTTGTGGCGCAGGGCAGCCGGATGGACGGTGGCAAGAATGGGGCGTGGCACGAAAAAAACCTGGTGAGCGTGGGGATTCACCCGCCTCGCATGCCACGGGGGCGACAAGATGTCGGGTTGTGGCCGACATTTTCTCATTTCACCCCATGCTATAACCGCGCATTCGCCTCAGGGCTACGCCCGCGAAGTTTCTTCAACCGCCCTCTTACCCATCGCCAGCAGATCTCTGGCCAGCCAGCCCATCGATGAAGCGCGGTTTCTTCACCATCATGTCGGCCCAGTTCTTTTCGTCGCTGGCCGACAACGCGCTTTTCGTGGCCGCCGTCGAGCTCATGCGCTCGTCGGGGGCGCCCGAATGGCAGCGTGCGGCCCTGGTGCCGATCTTCACGCTGTTCTACGTGGCACTCGCGCCCTTGGTGGGCGCCTTCGCCGACGCGCTGCCCAAGGGCAAGGTCATGTTCATCAGCAATGCCATCAAGGTGGTGGGTTGCCTGATGATGCTGTTCGGCTCCCATCCCCTGCTGGCCTATGCCGTCGTGGGACTGGGCGCGGCGGCCTATTCGCCCGCCAAGTACGGCATCCTCACCGAGCTGCTGCCGGCGTCGCAGCTGGTCAAGGCCAATGGCTGGATCGAAGGTCTCACGATCGCGTCGATCATCCTGGGCATCGTGCTGGGCGGCACGCTGGTCGGCCATACCGTGTCCAGCCACCTGCTGGCCTTCGACTTCCCGTTCATCGACACGGGTGTCGATTCGCCACCGGCCGCCGCCATCGCCTCGCTCATCTTCGTGTACATGATCGCGGCCTGGTTCAACACCCGCATTCCGCACACCGGCGTCAAGATGCGCCCACTGCGCTCGAACCCCGAGCACGGCTTCCTGCGCAACCTGGGCGCCCTGCTGCCCGACTTCTGGCAGTGCAATTCGCGCCTGTGGCGCGACAAGCTCGGCCAGATCTCGCTGGCCACGACCACACTGTTCTGGGGCGCGGGCGGCAACCTGAAATACATCGTGCTGGCATGGGCGTCGCTCGCGCTGGGCTACAGCACTGCGCAGGCGTCGTCACTGACCGGCGTGGTCGCCATCGGCACTGCGGTGGGTGCCGTGGTCGCTTCGATGCGCATGCGGCTGGACATGGCCACGCGCGTGATCCCGCTGGGCATCGGCATGGGCCTGCTGGTGATCTGCATGAACTTCATCGGCAACCTGTGGGTCGCGGTGCCCTTCCTGATCCTGCTGGGCGCCTTCGGCGGCTTCCTGGTGGTGCCGATGAACGCGCTGCTGCAGCATCGCGGGCACAACCTCATGGGCGCAGGGCGTTCGATTGCCGTGCAGAACTTCAACGAGCAGGCCTGCATCCTGGTGCTGGGCGCCTTCTACAGCGCCTGCACCGGCCTGGGCCTGTCGGCGTATTCCGCCATCACCGCCTTCGGCATCGTGGTCGCGGGCTTCATGTGGGTCATCAAGCGCTGGCACGAAAGCAACCTGCGCAAATACCCCGAAGAGGTCGAACACCTGCTGTCGATCGCGCGCAGCGACAAGCACCACTGAGTGCCGCACAGCCGGCGGCGCGCCTTTCCTTCACACCTACCCACGAGGAACGCCGATGGCATCGATCTACGACTTCACCGCACAGGCCATCGACGGCCAGGCCATTTCGTTGGGCGACTACCGCGGCCGTGTGCTGCTCATCGTGAACACCGCCAGCAAGTGCGGCTTCACGCCGCAGTTCGCCGGGCTCGAGGAACTGCATCAACGCTATGCCGATGAGGGCTTGAGCATCCTCGGCTTCCCGTCCAACCAGTTCGGCGGACAGGACCCGGGCAGCAACGATGAAATCGGTGCCTTCTGCACGAAGAACTACGGCGTCAGCTTCCAGATGATGGAGAAGATCGCCGTCAAGGGCGACGACGCCGCCCCGCTGTACCGATGGCTGGTCCAGGAGAAACCGGGCTTGCTCGGCAGCACCGCCATCAAGTGGAACTTCACCAAGTTCCTGGTC
This sequence comes from Variovorax ginsengisoli, assembly GCF_030811835.1. Taxonomy (GTDB): domain Bacteria; phylum Pseudomonadota; class Gammaproteobacteria; order Burkholderiales; family Burkholderiaceae_C; genus Variovorax; species Variovorax ginsengisoli_C. The sequence goes on from NZ_JAUSRO010000005.1 coordinate 115,677, forward strand.
GGCCGCGACGGCCAGGTGATCAAGCGCTACGCACCGCTCGACACACCCGCATCGCTGGCAAAGGACATCGAAGCCGCGCTGCGGGGATGAGGGGCTGCGCATCGGCGCACCGGCGCAGGCAGCGCCTTCACGAGTAGATCATTTCCTTCATCACGCTGACGCATCCTCCCGCGGTGCGGATCAGATAGACATGGTGCGTCGCGCTGTGGGGAACGACGACGATCTGGTCGCCCAGACGTTGCAGCGGCTGGGTGTAGCGCAGGTCTTGCGCCGCCACGTCCGCGCAGGGTCGGCGCAAAAGAGGCGCTCCCCAGGCTCGTCGCAGCCGCATCGGTGCGTGCGATCGTCACGCCGAGCGGTGCGAAGGCCATGCCAGCATGGCCGGCATGGCGCCAAGGACGACGCCATATGCACGCGCCTTGGCCTTGGAAACACTCGGTACGAATGATGCGCCCGGCATGTCCGCCCTACCGCAAGCCGATGACCTCGATCTCGACGCGGCGGTCCGACTGCAGGCACGCGATCAACTCAGGCGTCCGAGCCGTACCGGCGCAGTGGGATATCGGCTGCCGTTCGCCCTGGCCTTCGGCACGCACGCGTGCGGGATCAACCCCGTTCTGCACCAGCAACTGCCGTACGGTCTGTGCACGTGCCAGCGACAGCGTGTCGTTGTAGGCCGCGGAGCCCAGCCGGTCCGTATGGCCGGTGACGACGATCCGGTCGAAGGACCGGCCACGCAGGTCCGATGCGAGCTTCTCGATGCGCTGCCGGCCCTCGGGCAGCAGATCGCCTTGCGTGCTGCGGTCGAAACGGAACATTCCGTCGGCGCCCAGGATGGTCTTCGCGGGCACCACGGGTGGAGGCGGTGGCAGCACGACGGGCGGCGGCGGCGCCACTGCGACCGGGGGCGCAAGCAGCTCTGTGCAACCCGGTCCCTTCCAATACATGCCGTTGGTCAGCACGTCGGCATTGAAACGCACCATGTACTGGCAAGTGATGTACTCCGGCCCGCGACCGGTGCGAAAGTGGAAGATGTAGTTCCACTCGCGCACGCCGCCCAGCCCTTCGCTGAAATGCGGAAAGCTCAGCAGATCGCGCACCTGGTCCTTGCCCATGCCCGTGCGCATGGCGCGCAGGGCCTCAAGGCTCGGAAAGCTGCCTTGCTGCCACTTGGCCGAAGTCATGGCGGGGAAGTCGGCGTCCTTCGGTGGTGCCGGGTTGTCGGCGGCAGCGCGCGCCTGCATCTCCGGCGTGATGGTGTAGCTCGGCGAGGCACAACCCACCGTCAGCAGGGCCGACACGCAGGCTGCAATGAGCGGCAGCGCAGAGCCGACGACGGGGGTCTTGGTTTGAAAAATCGTTTTCATGATGAATGCAGTCCTTGTCGTGATCAGTTGAAGACCCACTCGGCGCCGACCGTGGCACCGACGCCCGCACGGCTGGTGGCGACACCGCCCGTCACGCTCCATGCGTTGTTTTCGGAGGTGCGGCGGAAGCTGAGGCCCACCGCACTCTCGCCCTTGAAGGCGCCGACGCCCAGGCGCATGACGGTCTTGCCCGGTACGTAGGTTCCAGGCATCTGCAAGGCCATCGCCGAGGCGACGCCCGCATAGGCGTTCCTGGCGACACCATCGATGCGGTTGTTCACCGAATCGATGCGGCTGTTGAGGTTGTTGTTGACAGCGTTCAACTGGTTGACGTTGACGGCGTCATTGCCCTGCACGCCGGGCGCCACGTTGTGGACCGTGACCGGACCCGTGGCATTGCTGCCCCCCAGCGTCACGTTGCTGTGGTCGACCGAGCCATCCGCATTGGTGTCGTACTTCACCGCGCCCTGGTCCATCTGCATGACCTGGCCCTGCACCGCCTTCAACTGGTTCACGTTCACCGCGTCGCTGTCGCCCGTGCCTGCGGCCACACCGGTGATCTGGCGGTACTGGCCATTGGCCGCATCACCCACCGACACCGCCGCCTGCGTGCTGGTCGTCGCGCCGATCGCTGCGCGCTGCTCGGCTGTCGCGGTCGGTGGCACGTAGCCTGCGACGCCAGCGGCCGTCGACGCGACGGAGCCCGCGCCCAGTGCGACACCACCGGCCTGCGTCACCTGGCTGCCCGCGCCGAGGGCCACGCCCTGCGCCGCATTCGCCTGCACGGTCGCGCCCAAGCCCATGGCAACACCGCCAGCACTGGTGCTTGCAACCGACGCATTCTTGCCGGATGCGATGGCATCCGCACCTGCCGCGCCCAGGTTGTCCTGGTTCGTACCGCCCGTCGAGTTGACGCTGTAGTAATGGGTGGTGGCCGCCGCCTGGGCTGCCGCCAGCTGGTTCAGATTGACGGCGTCCGTGCCGGCGGTACCAGCAGCCACATTGGTGATCTTCTTGCCACCTGCATCGATACCGCTCGCCAGGACACTCGGGCCGTTCGCGATCGTCAGGCCGTTGGTGTCCAGCTTCGAATTGCCCGTGGTGATGCTGTCCGCCATCAGGTTCTTCGACAGGTTGAAAGTCACATCGTTGCTACCGGTGGTCTTGCTGACAACGATGTTGCCGTCGCTGTTCTTCAAGTCCACCGAGGCGCCTGGGGCGACATTGGTGCTGTTCGCACCTTGGGCCGAAATGTTCCAGCCGGCGTTGGCTGCCGTGCTGACCGCATAGAGCTGCGAGCCATTGACCGCATCGGTCGAGCTCGACGAGATCGTGCCAGGGGCGACATTGGTGATCTTCTTGCTTCCAGCGTCGATGCCATTGATCGTCACGCTCGGGCCGTTGGCAATGGTCATGCCGGTCGGACCATAGCTGGTGTTGTTCGTGCCGTCGTTGACGACAAGGCCGTTCGTGTCCAGCTTGCTGTTGCCGGTGGTGATGCTGTTAGCCGCCAGTTCCTTCGCCAGATTGAAGGTCACATCGTTGCTGTCGGTGGTCTTGCTGACCACGACGTTGCCGTCGCTGTTCTTCAGATCCACCGAAGCACCCGGCGTCACGTTCGTGCTGTTCGCACCTTGGGCCGAGACGTTCCAGCCCTTGTTGGCCGTCGCGTCGGTCGCCTTCAACTGCGACACGTTCACCGCATCGGTATCGGCACCACCCGCCGCCACATTGGTGAGGCGACGCTCGGCGCCCTCGGCACCCACGCTCACCACATTGCTGCCGGTGGCCGTACCCGCCACCTTGCCGGTGCCCGGGTTGTACGAAGCAACAGTCGAGGCCGCCACGGTGCTGTTGTTGCCGATACCCACCGCGCCATCCAGACCCTTGTCGATGGTCACGTTGTTGCCCACGACGAAAGCGTTGTTGGCATCAATCTTGTTGTCGTTGCCCACCGAATACGAGCCCGTACCTGTAATGGTCGTCGGGTCGCCGAAGGCGCCGGATTTGTTACCGCTGACGGTGTTGCCCGTACCGACGCTGATGCTGCTCGCGCCCGAGGCCGTGCTGAAGCTACCGATGGCAATGGCGTCATCCGCGGAGGCCTGCGCGCTACTCCCCATCGAGATCGTTCGGTTGGCGGACACGCCATAACCTGCGAAATTGCCGATCGCCACGTTGTCGCTGCCGTTCACGGCAGCACCGGCGGCTGTTCCGCTGGCGACGTTGTTGTCGCCCGTCACGCCGCCGCCAGCACCATCACCGGTTGCCGTGTTGTGGTTGCCCTTGGTATAGCCGCCTGCGAAGTAACCGGTCCAGGTGTTGTAGTCCCCGCTAGAACCCGCCCCCGTGAAGGTGCCGATGGCCGCATTGTTGTTACCGGTCAAGTGCGATGACGAACTCGTGCCAGCCAACGTGTTGCTGCCCAACGTGGTGTTGAAACTGCCATCCCGCCAGCGGCCTGCGTTCTGGCCCACGTACGAGTTGTGCTGGCCCGCGCTGCCGCGCCCGGCTTCGTCACCGATGAACGTGGCATAGAGGTACTGGGAATCCTGGCCCGCGTTGGTGCCGAACATGACACTGTCGCTGCCATAGGTCCGGATGTCGGCCGCCGTCTCGCCCTCCGGGATGTAGCGCTTGCCGTTCAACCCGGCGTTGGCACCGACGACGGTTTCCTTGTTGTAGTTGGCGTGTGCATTCTGGCCGATGGCGACGGAGCCCAGATTGCCGCCGGGCGTCACCACGGTACCGTCCGACAGCTTGACGTCGTTGTGCTTGACCTGCGCTCCAACGCCGATGGCGAGGCCGCCCGCCTGGACGTTGGAGTTGCCAGCCGCGACCGATGCGTTGCGACCCAAGGCGATCGAGTCGGCTGTGTTTGCCGCAGCCCCCGGGCCGATGGCGATGGAGTTGGCTCCGGTCGCCCCGGAATTGGCCAGCGTGGAGTTGCCCGTGGCGGTCGAGTTCACGTGCAGGTACGGCGTCTCGTCCACGCTGACCCACTGTCCGCCCTTCCAGACAGCCATGCCAGCCTGCAGGCCGTTGGCTCCCGTGGTGGCAGTGGTGTTGTAGACCATCATGCCTTCGACCGGCTTGTTGCCGTTGAGGCCCCAGGTCGCTCGGTCTTTCAAAGCGATGCGCGGCATCAGCACGCCGCGGTTGGTGCTTTCAACTTCGAGCATGGAGCCCGGGTTGATATCGGCTGTGCCGTCGGTGATTTGCACCGGTCCGTAAAACTTCGCCCCTTGCGACTGTGCCTGTGCCGCGCCCACTGCCAACAGCAACGTCGCCGTTGCGACGCTCACCCGCAGCCCTCCCTTGCGGCGACCACCGCCGAGTTCAGACGTTGCCACCCAGGCGCCGAGCGCCTCGTTCCATACCGATCGATAAGTCCTGTTCATGCTTTCGCCCCTGTTCCGTAGTTGTTCAATGGCCCGGCGCAACGTTGTTGTTGTTGCTTGGGGTCAACTTTCTTTAGCAGGGGGCGGATGGTGCCGACAAAGGGGCGTCCGCAGCGGGAGGCGCGAGATTTAGCGATATTTGCGCGAAGATCGAATCTGAAAATGCAACTTAGTTGGCATTTACAAAACGCTGCGGTGTTTCACACACTTCTAGAATTGCCGAGGAAGCTGCAGGGAGCGATCGTCGAGTGCAGGTCTGGTGATCGTTGCGGCAGGGGAAATAAGAGAGATAAATACAGGGTGAGAAATTCGAATGATGCGCATCGCAGTGCTGGAGGAGGACACTCATCAACGGGTCCACTTGATCAAGGCCCTGAGTCAGCAGATGGTGATATCCGATGAACACATCGCAATCTGCACCTTCGACAACGGCGAGGCGTTGCGCCGGGCAATTCGCGTGGACACCTTCGATCTGCTGATCCTCGACTGGATCGTGCCCGATCTCGATGGCATCGATCTGCTGCGCTGGCTGCGCGATTCCCAGAAAGACACGACGCCGGTTCTCATGCTCAGCGCGCAGGGATCCGAGCGTCAGGTGGTCCAGGCGCTGGACGAAGGCGCCAACGACTACGTCGTCAAGCCGTTCCGAACGCTCGAGTTGTGTGCACGGGTGCGTCGGCTACTCAAGCAACGCAGGGATTCGACACAGGCCAAGGCCATCACCCAGACGCCTTTGCAGGAACGCTACGGCGCCTGGCTGTTCGATCGCGGGCAATTGTTCGTGGAGTTTTCCGCTCGTGCCGGCGAGCGGGCGCAAAAACATTGCGTGACCGACCGCGAATTCCGCATGGCGCTGGCACTGTTCAGGCACATCGGGCAGCCGGTTTCACGTTCCTACCTGCTCGAGCAGTCCAGCTATCGCGGCGAAAACCTGTCGTCCCGCGCCCTGGACAGCCATATTTACCGATTGCGCAGCAAACTCGGCCTTCATCCCGCCAACGGCATTCGACTTCAAACTGTGTACGGGCAAGGCTACCGGCTGGAATGGGTTCGCGCCGAAGAGTAAAGATCAGCGTTCATCCGTCTATTGAATGTACTTCTAAATAAAAAATTACAAGATGAACCAAATAAATAATTTAATTTTTACTCTAGCCCTACTCATAACCAGCACGGCTTTTGCTTTAGGCCAGCCCGCCAAAAATTACATTTACCTCCCTAATCGCGAAGCAAACGGCCCAAATGTCAGAGCGGAAAAGGCCTTGTTCGATTCGCGTTTTAGCGGGGCGCAAATTGTCTATGCCTGGCGCAGCCTGGAGCCAGTCAAAGACCAATACGATTTTTCCGCGATCAAGCAGGACTTTGGCTATTTGAGTTCTATCAACAAGAAACTCTGGATACAACTACAGGAAAAATCCTTCCAGACCAATAGAAAAAATGTACCGAATGATCTGTTGCTCGATCCCATCTACAAGGGTGGCGTATTGAAACAGAGCATGCTCTCAGCTTCAGAGCGCGATCCTAAAAAACCCGAGACTGATGACGAATACAGGTGGTCGGCAAAGATGTGGGAGAAACCGGTGCGCGATCGCTTCCAAAAGCTAATTGCTGCGTCAGGAAAGGAACTAGACGGGCAAATCGAAGGAATGAATTTTAGCGAGAGCCCTATCGAAATCGGCATCGAGCAGCCGGACGGCACGACCGTTTCCCCCAAAGGATTTTGATCCAAAAACATACGCGAATGCGATCAAGTCAAATATGGAGGCACTGAGTCGCGCTTTCAGAAAATCGACACAAATGGTGTAGGTGAATTTTCTACCTGGCGAGTGGCTACCCTAGCAGGACAAGGGCTATATGCGCAGCTTATTCGCCGAAGCGAAGAAACTGAAAATGAGAGTAGGTGGACCGGACTTGATGCCCTATCGTAAAAGTCATATGGCACAAACCTACGGGTTCTTCAAGGCATATCCAGATACCTTGGCAAAAGGGATGGCAGTCCAGAACGGCAATCTGCGCCAAATCAACCCCAAAACAGGAAAGAAAAACACGGTTGCCGATATTATCGATTTCTCCCGAAACCACCTCGGGCTGGATTATATTTTCTGGGTCGAGGACGAACCCTACTTTACTAATGAGGTGTTGCAGCAATTACCACAGTAAGTGTGGCGATTCGTGTTTGAAATGCCGCGCGACGGACTCAAATCTGAAGCGCAATACCCGGCCCTGTCAAGTGCATCGATGTCGCCCCCCCAACCTGAGGCGACGGTTCATCCCAAACGCGCACCGATGTGTGGGATGCGACTACATCGGTGCAGAAACTAGAAGCGGAAGTCGAGCGTCTTGGGCGCGCCGCCCACCGTCACGGCCTGCCGCTTGCTCATGCCGTCGGTGACCGCTTCCACCGTGTACTGGCCAGCAGGCAGGTTCAGCAGGCATACGGGGCCGCCCGCGCGCAGTTGGACGGGCGCGCCTGCGCCGGTCAGCGTGACCGACACGTCCGCCACATAGGCACCGTCCGCACGCGCGAACAGCAACGAGAGCGGGTGCGACTTCATCGCGGCGCGCATCGCGGTGGATTCGTCGACGCCGATCCCGCCGCAGGCGTAGCTCACCGGGCCTTCACTGCGCATCGGGGGCACCGCACTCTGTGCCTGCACCAGGGTGAGCGCGCTCGCACCGACACAGGCCAGGGCCACACAGCTTTGAACGACCAGCAGACGACGGGGGGACATGGGCGACTCCTCTGACTTGAACATGCGGACAAGCATGCCGCGCGCACCGGTCCGTGCGCGTCAGCCGATGGCGGTGGCGGCTGTCAGGCCGGCGCCAGCGCCGAATCCAGCAGCTCGACCCAGTGCGCCACGGGAATCGCGCTGCCGCTCTGCAGGTGCGTGATGCAGCCGATGTTGGCCGACACGATGGTGGTGGGCTGCAGTTGGTTGAGGTGGCCGAGCTTGCGGTCGCGCAGCGGGTACGCCAGTTCGGGCTGCAGCACCGAGTAGGTGCCCGCGGAGCCACAGCACAGGTGCGCCTCGCTCTTGGCGACCTGCACGTCGAAACCCAGCGCGCGCAGGTTGATTTCGACACCGCCGCGCAGCTTTTGACCGTGCTGCAGCGTGCAGGGCGGGTGGTAGGCCACCACGCCGGACGGGGCCTGCACGCGGCCTCGGAGCAGCGGCACCAGGTCAGGCAGCAGCTCGCTCAGGTCGCGCGTGAGTTCGCTGATGCGCCGGGCCTTCAGCGCGTAGGCCGTGTCGTCGCGCAGCAGATGGCCGTAATCGCGCACCGTCACGCCGCAGCCCGAGGCGTTCATGACGATCGCCTCGACCGCGTCCTGCTCGACCTGCGGCCACCAGGCGTCGATGTTCGCGCGCATCTGCGCCTTGCCGCCCTCCTGGTCGTTGAGGTGGAACTTCACTGCGCCGCAGCAGCCGGCGTCCTTCGCGATCACGGTCTGGATGCCGGCCGCGTCGAGCACGCGCGCGGTCGCGCTGTTGATGTTGGGCTTCATCGACGGCTGCACGCAGCCCGCGAGCAGCAGCACCTTGCGCGCATGCGTGCGCGTGGGCCAGCTGCCGGCAGCCTGGCGCGCAGGCACCTTGGCCCGCAGCGCCTCGGGCAACAGGCCGCGCACCGCCTGGCCCAGCTTCATGGCCGGGCCGAACACGGGCGACGGCAACGCCTCCTTGAGCAGCCAGCGCGTGGCGGATTCGAGCGCCGGGCGCGGCACCTTGTCGTCGACGATCCGGCGCCCGATGTCCACCAGATGGCCGTACTGCACGCCGCTCGGGCACGTGCTCTCGCAGTTGCGGCAGGTCAGGCAGCGGTCCAGGTGCCGTTGCGTGGCGCGCGTGGGCGTCTTGCCTTCGAGCACCTGCTTGATCAGGTAGATGCGGCCGCGCGGGCCGTCGAGCTCGTCGCCGAGCAGCTGGTAGGTCGGGCAGGTGGCCGTACAGAAGCCACAGTGCACGCACTTGCGCAGGATGGCTTCGGCCTCCAGGCCCTCGGCCGTGCCCTGGAATTCAGGAGCGAGTTCGGTTTGCATCGTGGGTGGGTCCCGGTCTTGCCGTTGTTGTTTCTGGAGGCGGCGGCGATGCCGTCGCGGGCGTGCTCCGGCGCCGCGCGGGCTTCAGGCGCGCCACCAGGCCATGCAGCCGCGCACGCAGAAAGGCCGACCGGCGCAGGTCGCGCCGGAACGGCGGCAACGACAGCGCCAGCAGCAGTGCAGCGAGCGGCACCACCCACACGAAACCGACGTACTTGAAGCCCGCCGCGCCCACCAGGCCGCCGACGATGAACATGCCGATGAGGCCGCCGTGCTGGGCGATCGCCGGCCGGCTGGCACGCACGCGGACGTGCTCGGGCGTGTGGCGCTGGTTGCGATAGAACAGCCGCCCCAGCTCGATGCCCAGATCGGTGACGTGGCCGGTCATGTGCGTGGTGCGCATCTTGCCGTGCGACATGATGGAACTCAGCCCGTTCTGCAGGCCCATGATGAAGGACAGCAGCAGCACGGTCAGCGGCACCGCGAAGGGCGTGTGCCAGCTCAGCGTGAGGGCGCCGAGCAACCCGAAGACCAGCAGCAAGGCTGCCTCGAGCAGCAGCGGCATCGCATAGGCACTGCGCAGGTGATGCTGCCGGCCCCAGTGCACGATCATGGCGCTGGTGGCGGCGCCGACGGTGAAGGCCAGCAGCGCACCGACGGCACCGAGCAGCAAGGGCAGATGCCCTAGCACGAGGCCGTCGGCCACCTGCGAAGCGAAGCCCGACATGTGCGAGGTGTACATGTGCACCACCAGCAGCCCGCCGGCGTTCACCGCGCCCGCGTTGAAGGCAAGCAGCAGGCCGAACATGCGGTCCAGCGACAAGGTGCGGTGCTGGCCCGAGAGGTGAAGCAGGCGGCGCATGGTGCAGTCTGATCAATGCGCGAGAAGGCGGCCGCGATTGAAGATGCCGGCCGGATCGAACTCGCGTTGCAGCGCCCGGTGGATGCGCTGCAGCGGCACGCTGAGCGTGTCGAAGCGTGGCAGCGTGCCGCGGTGGCCTTCGGCTGGCTCGAAGAGCGTGGCATGCCCTCCCACGGCGCGCGCGGCCGCGCGCAGCGCCTGGCCCTCTGGCTCGCTTTCGGCGAAGTACCAGCGCAGGCCGCCATGCCATTCGATCAAGGGCGTGCCCGCGACCGGCAGCACCGGTGCGGTCTGCGGAACCGAAAGCCGCCAGAGCGCGTGCGTGCCACGCCGCCCGGCGAACCAGGGCAGCCGCAGGTCGCGGCAGGCGATCCAGTCGGCGGCCGCATCGGGCTGGCGCTCGCCGCCGAGCTGCGCGCAGGCCGCGTCGACGGCCGCTACGGCGCCGCGCAGGCGCAGGTAGAGCGTGCCGACGCCCTGGTCCTCGACCCAGCAACTCGCGTTCAGCGGCAGCGGCCGACCGCCCCAGCCGTGGAGCAACTCAAGCGCATCGGCCTGCGAGCAGTCGAACTTCAACGTGGTCTCGGCCGGGGCGACCGGCAGCACCTTCAGACTGACTTCGGTGATCGGCCCGAGCACGCCCAGCGATCCGGCCAGCACGCGCGAGACGTCGTAGCCTGCCACGTTCTTCATGACCTGGCCGCCAAAGCCCAGCACGTCGCCACGGCCGTTGACCAGCATAGCGCCGAGCACATAGTCGCGCGTCGCACCGACGCTGGCCCGGGCCGGGCCGGCCAGCCCCGCGGCGACCATGCCGCCCACCGTGCCGCCCGGCTTGAAATGCGGCGGTTCGAAAGGCAGGCACTGCCCCTGCCCCTTCAGGAGCGCTTCCAGCTCTGCGAGCGGCGTGCCCGCGCGCACGGTCACGACCAGTTCGCTGGGCTCGTAACTGACGATGCCGGAAAGCGGGCGCAGGTCGAGCACGTCGCCCGCCACCGCCTCGCCATAAAAGTCTTTGGTGTCGCCACCGCGAATGCGCAGGGGGCTGGCCGTGGCGGTCGCCGCCCGGATGCGCTCGACGATGTGATGCAGCTCGGGGTCCATGTCGGCAATGGTACGGCCGCGGGCGTCGCCTGCGTGCGCCGTGCGCGTCAGTCCTCGAAGAAATGCACGGGCAGGCCCGGCGTGGCCACGCGCGTCCAGAGCACGCTGCCCGAAGCCGGCCGCACCGCGAGCTCGGCCTCTGGACGGCCACGGCGCGCGCTGGTGACGAAAAGCGTGCGCAGGTCGTCGCCGCCCAGGCAGGGCATGGTCGGGCATTGCACCGGCAGCGGCAGTGCCTCGACCTGTTCGCCCTGCGGGGTGAAGCGCAGCAGTTGCGCGCCCTCGTACATCGCGGCCCAGTAGTGGCCGTTGGCGTCGACCGTGGCACCGTCGGGGCGGCCCGCATAGCTGGCGCCGTCGTCCGGCGTCCAGCCTTCGGGCTTGGCGGGGAACTGGTGGAACACGCGCGGCTGGCGCATGGCGTTGGTCTCGGCGTCCCAGTCCCAGGCGCGCACCACGTGGGCGGCGGTGTCGGACCAGTACACGGTGCGCTCGTCCGGCGAGAACGCCAGGCCGTTGGCCGTGGTGGCGTCGCCCGCCATCTCGGTCACGCGCGGTGCGATGCCGTCGCGCGCATCCAGGCAGTAGAGCCGGGCGGTGGGGCCGTCCTTCGCCTCGTTGAGTGTGCCGGCCCAGAATCGCCCGCGCGGGTCGCACTTGCCGTCGTTGAAGCGCATGGTGCGCGTGTCGTAGTCGAAGGCGGCCATGCGTGTGAGCGCACCGCCCCATTCACGGGCGCGGTAGATGCCGTCGCGCAGCGCGATCACCAGACCGCCGCGGCGCGCAGGCGCGACGCAGCCCGGCTCGCTCGGCAGCGCCCACCGTTCGACGCTCGCGTCGGCGATGTCGCCACGGGTGCGCAACAGTGCGCGGCCGGCGATGTCCAGCCAATAGAGGGAGCGCTCCTGCGGATGCCAGAAAGGTGATTCGCCCAGCGCGCTGAGGCTGTCGTTGAGGTTGTGCCACATACCGACCATTGTGCATGGGTGCTGGCGCTTCGGGCTGCAGGTCGGACCTGGACGAAAAAAAGGCCCGCCAGTGCCGAAGCACGAGCGGGCCGAACATCCAAAGGAGACTCTCGCGTGAAAACTCTTTGGTTCGGGACGGGCCGCATCCCCTCAGGGACGCGGCGCCGTTCCGGAAAATCAGCGGGAAGATCAGCGGTTGTAGGCGGTTTCGCCGTGGGAAGAAATGTCGAGGCCTTCGCGCTCTTCTTCTTCCGTGACACGCAGACCGATCGTCAGGTCGGCGATCTTGAAAGCGATGAACGCCACCACGCCCGACCACACGATCGTCAGGATCACAGCCTTGAGCTGGATCCAGACCTGCGCGCCGATGCCGTTGGACGTGACCGCCGCCGTGACCCAGTCGCCGACCAGGCCAGGACCACCGAGGGCCTGCGTGTTGAACACGCCGGTCAGCAGCGCGCCGACGATACCGCCGACACCGTGGACGCCGAACACGTCCAGCGAGTCGTCCGCGCCGAGCATCTTCTTGAGGCCGTTGACGCCCCAGAGGCAGGCAAAGCCGGCGACGAAACCGATCACGATGGCGCCCATCAGGCCCACGTTGCCGGCGGCAGGGGTGATGGCCACGAGGCCGGCTACGGCACCCGAGGCGGCACCGAGCATCGACGACTTGCCGCGCATCAGTGCTTCACCGATGCACCATGCGAGCACGGCGGCGGCGGTGGCCGAGAAGGTGTTCATGAAGGCGAGGACAGCGCTGGTGCCGGCTTCGAGGGCCGAACCTGCATTGAAGCCAAACCAGCCCACCCACAGCAGCGAGGCACCGACCATGGTCAGCGTCAGCGAATGCGGCGTGAAGGCTTCCTTGCCGTAGCCAACGCGCTTGCCGATCACGTAGGCACCGACCAGACCGGCGACGGCGGCGTTGATGTGCACCACGGTACCGCCTGCGAAGTCGAGCGCACCCCATTGCCAGATCAGGCCGGCCTTGGCATTCATGCTGTCCACCACGTTGGCGGCGGTGTAGGCGTCAGGACCCATCCAGAACCAGACCATGTGGGCGATCGGCAGGTAGCTGAAGGTGAACCACAGGACCATGAACAGCAGCACGCCGGAGAACTTGGCGCGCTCCGCGAAGGCACCGACGATCAGGCAGCAGGTGATGCCGGCGAACGTGGCCTGGAAGGCAGCGAACAGCAGCTCGGGGATGTAGACACCCTTGCTGAAGGTCGCACCCGGCGCGAACACACCGGTGGCCGGATCGAAGATGCCCTTCATGAACAGGCGATCGAAGCCGCCGATGAAGGAGTTGCCCTCGGTGAACGCGAGGCTGTAGCCGTAGATCAGCCACAGCACCACGATCAGCGAGAAGGTGACCATGATCTGCATGAGCACCGACAGCATGTTCTTGCTGCGGACCAAGCCGCCGTAGAACAGCGCCAGGCCGGGGACGGTCATCATGATGACCAGCAGGGTGGACAGCATCATCCAGCTGGTGTCACCCTTGTTGAACGACGGCGCGGCGGCTGCGGGGGCCTCGGCGGCAGGTGCCGCGGCCGCGGCAGCGGCAGGCGCAGGCGTTGCGGCGGGAGCCGGTGCCGCCGCAGCAGCAGGAGCGGACGCCGCGGCATCGGCGGCTGGGGCCTGAGCGATAGCGCTCACGCCGGCCGTCAATATGCTCAGACCGAGCGCCAGTGAGACAAGCAGTTTTTTCATGTCGATTATTCTTTCGTGCCTTGTGAACTCAATGCGTCAGAGCGCCTCGCGGCCGGTTTCGCCCGTGCGGATGCGAACGACCTGCTCGAGGTTGTAGACGAAGATCTTGCCGTCGCCGATCTTGCCCGTGCGCGCAGCGCCTTCGACGGCTTCGATCACGCGCTCGACCAGATCGTCGGACACGGCTGCCTCGATCTTCACCTTGGGCAGGAAGTCGACGACGTATTCCGCACCGCGGTAGAGCTCGGTGTGACCCTTCTGGCGACCGAAGCCCTTGACCTCGGTCACGGTGATCCCCTGCACACCGATCGTCGAGAGGGCCTCTCGGACCTCGTCGAGCTTGAATGGTTTGATGATGGCTGTGACCAACTTCATGGAAGTTCTCCTTGAGATGAAAAGCTTCGGCGCGGCAGCATGGGCCGCGCCTTTTGTATTTACAGCGTCTTGCTCAGCATGACGATGACGCGCGCCTTGTTCACGTCGCCGAAGTAGTTCTTCTTGTTGGCACCTTGCACGCCGCCGTACAGGGCCACGCCGCTGCCGAAGTCATAGGACACGCCCAGCGCGTAGTCCACGTAGTTGGGCACGCCCAGGTCCTTGATGTCGCTGGCAAAGCGCGTATAGCCCACGGCGGCCTTGAGCGTCACCGACGGTGCGACTTCCTGGGCGAACGCCAGGTTCAGGTAGCCGGTGTTGGTGCCCTTGAGACCCGAACCCGAGTTCTCGCCGGCCCAGCCGAAGTAGTCCTTGGAGACGGTGTGCGAGTACTTGAGGGTCAGCGGGCCGAACGAGCCGGCGCCGTAGAGCTCGGTCGTGTTGCCGTTCTTGTTGCCCGGGTAGATGTAGGTCAGCGCACCCACGTCCCAGCCGATGCCGCCGGCGGTGAACTTGTAGCCGCCGTAGAGGTCGCTCTCGATGCTGTTGCCAGCGAGCCAGTTGACGCTGGAGTTCCAGTTGCCGACGTACCAGCCGGTTTCGCCGAACGCGTAGTCGAAACCGCCTTGGATGGCCGGCTTGAATGCCTTGGACTTCACCGTGCCGTTGCTGCCGATGGAATCCTGGTCCTGGCCACGGAACTTGTAGTTGCTAGTCAACCCGATGTTGGCCGTGAGTTGGGCGCTGGCCAGCATGGGCAGGGCTGCAAGGGCGACCACGGCCAAGGCCTGGGCAGTTTTACGGTGCATCATCGAGTGACTCCTGGAACTTTGATTGAATGGGAACCTTGTCAAAGCAGGGAGCGTGCCAAACCGCACAGTTGGTGCAGCGCAGCGATGATTCAGTCCGCGCAGACGGGTTCCAATTGCTTGCCGACTGTTACGTCCATGGGTGCACACAAAGAGTGCGCCAGACCGCACCGGCATTCTTTGGCACCTTTTTGGGGAGTTTTGTCCGAATGAGTCTGTGTTTGGTCCAAAGTCGTGCACTGGTGGGCCTCGACGCCGCCAATGTCACTGTGGAGGTGCATCTGGCCAATGGCCTGCCGAGCTTCACGCTGGTCGGTCTGGCCGACGTCGAAGTCAAGGAAGCCCGCGAGCGGGTGCGTTCGGCGCTGCAGAACGCCGGTCTGGAATTCCCCAACAACAAGCGCATCACGGTCAACCTGGCGCCGGCCGACCTGCCCAAGGATTCCGGTCGCTTCGACCTGCCCATCGCACTGGGCATCCTGGCAGCCAGCGGCCAGATCGACGCCAGTCGGCTGGCGGGCCACGAGTTCGCTGGCGAGCTGTCGCTGTCGGGCGAACTGCGCCCGGTGCGCGGCGCGCTCGCCATGGCACTCGCGCTGCATGCGCACCACATTGCCACCCGCCTGGTGCTGCCCACCGCCAGCGCCAGCGAGGCCGCGCTGGTGCCCGGCGCCGAGATCTATGGCGCGCGCCACCTGCTCGACGTGGTACGCCAGTTCCTGCCGCCGGGCGTCGAACCGCCCGAGCCGCTCACGCCCGATTCAGACGGCTGGGCCCGCGTGGTACCCGACACCGCCATCCAGACCGAGGCGTACCCGGACCTGGCCGACGTGAAGGGCCAGACCGCCGCCAAGCGCGTGCTCGAAATCGCCGCAGCCGGCGGCCACAGCCTGCTGATGGTCGGCCCGCCAGGCTCCGGCAAATCGATGTTGGCGCACCGCTTTGCCGGCCTGCTGCCACCGATGACGGTGGACGAGGCGCTGGAAAGCGCGGCCGTCGCCAGCCTGGGGGGCCGCTTCAAGCTCGCGCGCTGGCGGCTGCGGCCGACCTGCCAGCCGCACCACACGGCCAGTGCGGTGGCGCTGGTGGGCGGCGGCTCGCCGCCCCGGCCGGGCGAAATCTCGCTGGCCCACCACGGCGTGCTGTTCCTCGACGAACTGCCCGAATTCCCCCGCAGCGCGTTGGAAGCCCTGCGCGAGCCGCTGGAGTCCGGCACCATCACCATCTCGCGCGCGGCGCGGCGCTCCGAATTCCCGGCCCGCTTCCAGCTGATCGCGGCGATGAACCCCTGCCCCTGCGGCTTCCTCGGCGCCAAGGCCAAGGCCTGCCGCTGCACGCCCGACCAGATCGCGCGCTACCAGTCCAAGCTCAGCGGCCCGCTGCTCGACCGCATCGACCTGCACATCGAGGTGCCTGCGGTGCCAGCCACCGAGCTGCTGAGCGCGCCGGCCGGCGAAGCGACCGCCGACATCCGCGCGCGAGCCGAGGCCGCCCGCACCCGCGCGCTGGAACGCCAGGGCAAGCCCAACCAGGCCCTGCACGGCGCAGAAATCGACCGGCATGCCGGCCTCGACGATGCCGCGATGCGCTTCCTGCAGACCGCGTCGGCCAAGCTGGGCTGGAGCGCCCGCGCCACGCACCGCGCACTGAAGGTGGCGCGCACCGTCGCCGATCTGGCCGGCGCCGACCAGGTGCAGGTGGCGCATGTGGCGGAGGCGGTGCAGTACCGGCGGGCACTGCAGGGCGGGTGAGGCCTCAGAGCAGCCCGCGCCCCGCCAGGTTGCGCATCAGCGCGCCGATGCCGAAGCGCCAGCGCGCGGCGTCCTGTGCATGCACCACGCGGTTGGCGAGCGCGCCGAGCTCCGGCGCCGAGATCGTCACGCGGTCGCCGACCACGTGCGTGAAGCCCTGGCCCGGGCCGTGGCGGTCCTGCGTGGGCGCGAACATGGTGCCCAGGAAGAGCATCAGCCCATCTGGATAGTCGTGGTGCGTGCCGATGGCCTGCGCCACCAGGTCGAGCGGGTCGCGGCTGATCTTCGCCAGCGAACTGGCCCCCTCCATCACGAAGCCTTCCGGACCCTCGACCTTCAGCGCCACGGTGATGCGGCGCACATCGTCGATGCCGAAGTGCGCGTCGAACAGCCGGATGAACGGGCCGATGGCGCACGACGCGTTGTTGTCCTTGGCCTTGCCCAGCAGCAGCGCGCTGCGACCTTCGAAGTCGCGCAGGTTCACATCGTTGCCCAGGACCGCGCCGAGGGTGCGACCACGGCTGTCGACCGCCAGCACCACCTCGGGCTCCGGGTTGTTCCAGGCCGAGCCCGAATGGATGCCGACGTCGGCGCCCTGGCCCACGGCGGCGAGCACGGGCGCCTTGGTGAAGATCTCGGCGTCCGGGCCGATGCCGACTTCCAGGTACTGCGACCAGGCACCCTGCGCGATCAGCAGCTCCTTGACCTTCGCGGCCTCGGGCGAACCCGGCACGATGCCCGCGAGGTTGTCGCCCAGCACGCCGCCGAGCGCCGCGCGCGTGGCTTCGGCGCGGGAGGCGTCGCCGCGGGCCTGCTCCTCGATCACGCGTTCCAGCAGGCTGGCCACGAAGGTGACGCCGCTGGCCTTGACGGCCTGCAGGTCGCAAGGCGCGAGCAGCCAGGCGCGGCCGGTGTCGCGGGTGGCCTCGTCACTGTTGGCCAAGACCGCGTCGAGCGCGGCAATGGCTGGCGCACTGCCGTCGCGCAGCGCCTGCTGCACATCGGCGGCGGGGGTCTCGCGTTCGAGCAGTTGGCTGGTGGTCGGCGCAAGACGCGACAGGTCGTGCAGCTGCCCCGCATGCACCGCCACCAGCACCGGGCCGAGCTCAGGCTGCCAGACGCGGCCGATCAGCGTGGCGCGGTCCGCATCGTGCGGCAGTGTGGAAGGGGTGGTCGTTGCCGTGGGGTGGAGGGTGGCGGTGGCAGCAGGTGTCGGTTGGGGCATGGGCGTGTCTCTTCATTCAGGATGTTGTTGGAATCTCCGGATTCTGAACTGCAATGCATCGGCAGGCACGAAGACTGATGCAGCGCAGGGTCGTGCCATGCAACAAGGCGGAGAATGGCGCGCTCGTGCGCCCGGCTCGCTGCCGGCCAGCGCTCCGCCACTTCCGGCTTGCTGCCCAAAGAACACTGAACCTTCATGCTCGGTTTCCTGCCCCCCGTCGTCCGCGGCGTCATCGCCTTCCTGTTGCTCGTCGTCAACACCTTGTTCTGGTGCAGCCTGGTCTTCCTGCTCGCGCTGGTGAAGCTGGTGCTGCCCTTCGCCGCCGTGCGCAAGGCCATCGACCCGGTGCTCAACGGCGTGGCCACGGCCTGGATCGCCTGCAACAGCGGCTGGATGCGCCTGACCCAGCGCACGAAGTGGGACGTCCAGGGCATCGACGGCCTGGCCTACCGCGGCTGGTACCTGGTCAATGCCAACCACCAGTCGTGGGTCGACATCTTCGTACTGCAGCACACCATGAACCGGCGCATCCCGCTGCTGAAGTTCTTCCTCAAGCAGCAGCTCATCTACGTGCCGGTCATCGGCCTGGCGTGGTGGGCGCTCGACTTTCCCTTCATGGCGCGCCATTCGAAGGCCGACCTGCGCAAGAACCCCGCCCTGCGCGGCCAGGACCGCGAGACCACACGCCGCGCCTGCGAGAAATTCGCGCTGGTGCCCACCAGCGTGATGAACTTCGCCGAGGGCACGCGCTTCACCGCCGACAAGCACAAGGCGCAGGGCTCGCCCTACCGCCACCTGCTCAAGCCGAAATCGGGTGCGCTCGCACTGGCGCTCGAAGCGATGGGCGCCAAGTTCCAGTCGCTGATCGACGTGACCATCGTCTACCCCGACGGCGTGCCGAGCTTCTGGGACTTTCTCTGCGGCCGCACGACGCGGGTGGTGGTGCGGGCGCGCGAAGTGCCGATTCCGGCCGAGTTCGCGCAGGGCGACTACGTCGCCGACTCGGTCTTCCGCGGCAAGTTCCACCGCTGGCTGGCTGGCCTCTGGGCGTTCAAGGATGCGGAGATCGACGGGCTGCTGGCAACGCGGACGGCATCAGGCGACGGCGTGCATCTGAAACCCTGAATTCCTGGATAGACATCCCTGGACCCGATTCCGGCGCTTTCAACGGGCGTTAAATCGGTCACGCATAGTGGATATGCATTTCAGAAGACCCTGCCGCCACTGCCGCAAAGGTCTGTAGTGCATTGAATAATGCGCTCAGATCGGCCCTCACCGTGAGAGGCTGGCATGCCAGGGAGTCCCTATGTTCGTTTCCAACGGTGTGTGTTCGCACGCCTTGAGCATCCATTGGCCAGCCAATGCCCTGGTCTCTGGCCAGCCTGCAGTGCAGCCCGTGCAGCGATGCGGTTCCGCAAGCACCGCAAGCGAGAGATCGGAGTGCCGACATGTCCGCTCCTAAAACCCAGCACAGGTCCACCGTCCCGCTGAGCGACCAGACGCGCACAGCCACCGGATGCAGCCAGTGGCTGCTCGAATCCGCCGAAGACGCCGGAACGCCCATCTATCACTTCAACAACCTGGCCGTCTTCCTGTGCGGCCAGGAAAGCTTCGCGAAGATCGCCGGCGACATCCGGCGCGCGCGCAAAAGCATCGACATCATTGCCTGGGGCTTCGACCCAGCCATGGAACTGATACGCGGCGACAAAGGCGGCAGCTGGCCACGCGGAGGCACGTCCGTCAACGACACCAGCACCACCTACGGCGACTTGCTGCGGGCTGCAGTGCAAAGAGGCGTCAAGGTGCGTCTGCTGGTCTGGTACGACCCGCTCCTGAACCTTGCGATGGGCAACATGCCCGGCTACAAGACCAACAATGGCAGCAAAGGCCAGCCTGGCGACACCTATGCGCGCGGCGCCAACACCCCGCTGGGCGCATCCGCCGACGCGCGGCGCGACCAGTCACCCGAAGCACGCCGAGCGACGTTCAACGCCTCCTGGTACCACGACACCGTGAGCGGCAGGATCGAAGGCCTATCGCTGCGCACGCGCGGGAGCCACCACGCCGATGTCGTGGCCAGCCTGAAGGCCGACCGGGGCTATGGCGCCAGTCCCCGGACCGTCGCCGAGAACACAACGCTGGAGCTGACCGCCACCCACCACCAGAAGACCATCGTCATCGACTACGACAGCACGGATGCCGACGCACCGCCCGTGGCGTACGTCATGGGCCTGAACTCCGTCACCGACTACTGGGACACGCCCGCCCACACCTTCAACGACCCGCTGCGCGGCCAGAACCACGAGGGCGACGGCGCGGACCACTCCGTCGGCTCGGGCTGGGAATACGCCAGTTCGGGGCAGGCCACGCTCAAGCCCTATCAGGACTTCGTGTGCCGAATCAAAGGCCAGGCCATCGCCCCGGTCTTCAAGAACTTCGTCGAAGCCTGGAACACGGCGCGCCAGCAGGACGCGTGCGCGGGCAGCAACGACGCGCGTCGCGTCGATCTCAAGAGCGTGCCGAAGAACCTCACGCAGCACATCCAGGGGCCCTGCCAACGAGTGCAGATCGTGCGCACCCTGCCCAGTGCCGATGGCGGCGGCGAGCACGCCATCGAGCGAACGTATTACCAAGCCAGCAGCTTTGCGCGCCACTTCATCTACATCGAGAACCAGTACTTCCAGAACAGCGACTGGGCGCGTTACCTCAAGGACCAGCGCAAGAAATACGTGCAGGGCCTGGGCGCAGCCGGTGTGCCGGTGACCCGCGTCCCCACGCTGCATGTGATGGCGGTCACCCCCACGCCCGAACGCGGGCAGATGGTGCCGCGCACCCATGACGTGGTGACCGACCTCGGCCAGGGCGACTCCATGCCCGAGCAGGACAAGCGCATCAAGCAGGAGCTGGCCGCCCATGCGCAGTACAAGCGGGACATGGCCGACTACCAGGCCAAGAAGAAGTCCTTCGAGGCCAAGGGACTGCCCTTCCCGATGTCACCGCCCCACGCCCAGCCCCTGTCCGAACTGGCGAAGGCCCATCAGGCCAGCAGCGGCGACAAGGACGCCCAGGCCGTGCGCGACGAACTGGCCAACACCCTGGGCATGCGCACCCTCGTCTGCAGCCTGTGGACGTACGACCGGGAATGGTCGCTGGGCAAAACGAAGGTGGGCCGGCAGGCCGACCTTGAACGGCGGGACTACGAGAGGGCGCTGCGCGAGCGCGGCCGTGCCGAGGCCGACCGCGCGGCGGCGCAGGCGCGCAACGTGTCGCTGGGCGGGTGGGAGAACCACACCGACAGCCAGGCGCCCATCCCGCAGCCGCCCGACCGCAGCAAGCAACTCCAGCAGGCCACGGCCCAGCGCTATCGGGAGATCTACATCCACAGCAAGTTGATGATCATCGACGACGCGTTCTTCACGCTCGGCAGCGCCAACCTGAACCTGCGCAGCTTCGCGGTGGACAGCGAAATGAACATGGCCAGCGACAACTGGGCAGCGGCCACGGCGCTGCGGCAGCGGGTGTGGGCGCAGCACACGGCGGGGCTTAAGGATATGGATGGGGGAACAGACGCCGCGGATCAGAAGGTGTTGGGAAAGACGTTTGAGAAATGGGAAACAGAGGCCAAAGACAACGCCACAAGAAAGCTAAAGGGCCATGCACTCTCCTGCTCCCTCGTTAAGTTTTTTGACGACCGCACCAGCACGATCCGCTTCGGATGAGCACGTATCGCCCCTCACACTCCCTTCGGCCTGCCCTGCTGCTGGCCGCTGTCTTGACCTCCTTCAGCCTGATCGCCTGCACCATGAGTAACCTGCCCCGCAACATGAGCCTCAAGGCCTTCGATCCGCATCGGGCGGACTTCACCTGCAAGTACGAGGCCGACGCCAATCCACCAATCACCCCGGAGTCCGAAGCGCTCTTCCAGGAGGGCATGGCGGTGACCCGCTACGAGCGATCGTGGACCGAGGACAAGCGCGACTATGCGAAGGCTGCGGTGCTGTGGAAGCAGGCGGCGGACCTGGGGCACTGGAAGGCCGCCTTGAACCTCGCCGGCTTATATGAGCAGGGGCTGGGCATGGAGCAGGACACTGAGAAGGCGGTGCTGATCGTCGAAGGCCTGATGAAGCAAGGTGTGCCGGCCGCCTTCGACAAGATGGGCACGTACCACCAGCGCAGCATCGGTGTGAAGGGTGACACCAGCCGCGCCTATGGGTTCTGGCAACTGGCGGCGGACATGGGGAGCGCGGACGCGCAGGCCTTTCTGGGCACCAAGATGTCAGGAGCCTATGACAATCCAGGTCAGGGCTTTTGGGGCAATCGCAAGGTTGCAATCAAGATGCTGGAGTGCAGCTATGCGCAGGGAAATGGAACTGGAGCTTTTGAGTTGGGCGTGACCATCAACGGTGACGACAAGTCGCTCGGAGAGAATTACGGCCGTTCCCTGAAAGCCTTGCACGATGCCGTGAAATTCGGTAGTCCCGAGAGCGCGGGCTACCTATCTTCGTACTTCAATCAAGGGCGGCCTCTCACTGGAAACTTGATCGACCCCGCCCGCGCTGACCGCTATCACGAACTCCGAGCCGCCCTCGAACGCAACCCCGACCTTCGCCTGCCCAACCTGGACAAGGTACTCCCCCTGCCTCCCGCCGACCTCCCCATGTGGGACGGCGACCCCCAGACCCTGATCGACGCCGCCAAGCGGCTGGTGCCCGTGCCCAAGACCCCTCCCAGCGCCGGCTCGCAGCGCACGGGCCGCGCCCACATTCCGCAAGGCTACGGCTTGGCGCGCCAGCCCCTGCCACCAGCCGCCGAACGTGTCGCCCAGCCGCTCAACTACAGCGGCCACTACCTCATCGACCCCCAGGCCGAACAAGCCGTGGTGCCCTACAGCGGCTACTGGATCGCACGGGTGAAGGATGTGGGCCGGGCATTCCAGCGCGAGTGGAACGATCTTCAGATTCCCCTGCGCTATGCCAAGGGTGAAACCTTCGATGCCACCGATCGCCGGCGCATGGGCGAGTACGCCCGGTTCAATCCCGCGAGTTGGCACTACCTGGGTGAAGCCATCCAACTCCCCGCTGCGCCGGCGCACCCCCTGGTCGTGCAGGGCATCGCCCGCGGCACCCGCGTGCCGGAGCCCTTGCTGCGCTGCCACGGCGCACACCCTTGCCCCCAGACCGGCGTGTGGGTCGGGCAGGTGCGACCGGGCCATCCTCTGGCGAAGGTCTACAACGCAGGCGATCGTGGCTTTGCGTATGTGAAGCAGGGCCAGCGCTTCCCGGACCCCAAGGCGCAGCACCTGGAGATCGAAGTGCACCAGGTGAGCTGGCTGTGGCTGGACAACGCCAACCAGGTCCGATCCTCGGGGCGGGTCGACGTGACGCTGACCGATCTGCACGATGACCAAGGAAAGCCGTTGGCGTGATTCACCGTGAATCACGCGGGCCATGCATGGCCACGGTCACCTGCAACGCCGGCATCCTGCTGTCGCTGGCCGCGATGCTGATCGGCGCCGCAGGTTGTACCTTGAGTAGCCTGCCCCGCAACATGAACCTCAAGGCCTTCGACCCGCATCGGGCCGACTTCACCTGCAAGTACGAGGCTGATGCGAATCCACCGATCACCGCAGAAGCAGACGCGCTCTTCCAGGAGGGCATGGCCGTGACCCGCTACGAGCGGTCATGGACCGAGGACAAGCGCGACTATGCGAAGGCTGCGGTGCTGTGGAAGAAGGCGGCGGACCTGGGGCACTGGAAGGCTGCTTTGAATCTGGCGGGCCTGTACGAGCAGGGCCTGGGCGTCGAGCAAGACACCGAGAAGGCGGTGCTGATCGTCGAAGGCTTGATGAAGCAAGGTGTGCCGGCCGCCTTCGACAAGATGGGCACGTACCACCAGCGCAGCATCGGTGTGAAGGGCGACACAAGCCGAGCCTATGGGTTCTGGCAACTGGCGGCCGACATGGGGAGTGCGGACGCGCAAGCCTTCTTGGGTGAGAAGTTGGATGCCACCTATGACAACCCAAGCCAAGGGTTCTGGGGCAACGAGAAGGTGGGTCTCAAGATGTTGGAATGTAGCTATGCACAGGCCAATGGGGATGGTGCCTTTAAGTTAGGCATGTCGCTGGGGCTCATGCCCGGTCAAGCCGCCTCGTACTACGCTCGCGCCCTCAACATCCTCCACGATGCAGTGAAATTCGGTAGCTCACAAAGTGCGGGCTACTTGTCTGCAACCTTTCGGGATGCGGAACCTCTGAACGCATACACAATCGATACAGCCCGCGCAGACCGCTACCGCGAACTCCGAGCAGCCCTCGAACGCAACCCAGATCTGCGCCTGCCCAACCTGGACAAGGTACTGCCTTTACCCCCCGCCGAACTCCCCATGTGGGATGGCGACCCCCAGACCCTGATCGATGCCGCCAAGCGCGGGCCCATGTGAGATTGGACGAGCAGATTTTTCAGGGCAAGCGACCGACGAATGGTGCTTTGATGATTCAGGTATCCCCAATGCGCTGCATCGGGCGACGCGCAAGTCGCCAAGCCTGGTACGTTGACATCCGACGAAGTCATCAACTATTTCGCAGCGTTTTCAGCGACTCGGTGTATGGCGGCAAGAAGGCCTCGCTGCGGGCCGCCCAGGCATGGCGCGACGAGATCTTCGCGACGCACCCGGGTTACACCAAAGAAGGCTATGCCACCCAGCTTCGCCCGAACAACACCAGCGGCGTGGCCGGCGTATCGCTCTACACAAGGTCAACAGGAACCCAGTGCTGGAAGGCGGTCACGGTGGTCAACGGCCGCCCCATCAGTCGCTCTTTCCGGATAGACCTTCATGGCTACGAGCAGGCTTTTGCGCTCGCCGTGAAAGAACGCCAGCGCCAACTGACCCTTTTCTCCAATGAACTCTGGCGGCCTTGACGCACGAACCTTGCCGCTGCACTGGCCACCTTATCGTGGGCTCCCCGCCCGCAGCCGCGCCACGTCCTTCGCCAGCGTCGGCCAGGGCGCGGCCTGCGGCGCGAAGCGCGCGCGCATGTAGCCGGCCAGCTCGACGATCTGCGCGTCGTCCAGCGCATCGCCGAAGGCCGGCATGAAGCCGATGTCCTTCGTGGCCGGCTCTCGCACGCCGTCGAGGATGGTGCGCAGCAGGTTGTCCGGCCGGTCGCTCGTGAGGTTGGTGTTGAGCGCGAGCGGCGTGTTCACGCCCAGCAGCGTCGGCCCGTCGCCGTCGTGGTGGCAGGCGGCGCAGGCGTTGTCGAACAGGCGCTGCGGCGCGCCGAGCAGCCGGCCCTTGTTGGCGGCAGCCGTCTGCACGGCCTGCGCGGCCAGCGCCTTCGGGTCAGGCACCTTCGGGTTGAAGGACGCGAGGTAGGTGCTCATCGCGCGGATGTCCTCGTCGGGCACCTGCTGCAGTTCGCGCACCACCTCGGCCATCGGGCCGCCGGCGGTGCCGTGCGACGGCGCATGGCCGTTTCGCAGGTAGCGGTAGAGCGCATCGGCATCCCAGGGCACGGCGGACTTCGACAGCGCCGTGAGCGCGGGCGCCTCCCAGCCGTCGACCATCGCGCCCGACAGGAAGGCACTTCCGCCCTGCTCCGCGCCGAGTGCGTTGCGTGGCGTGTGGCACGCGCCGCAGTGGCCCAGGCCGTTGACCAGGTAGGCGCCGCGGTTCCACTCGGCGCTTTGCGTGGCGACCGGCTGGTAGGGCGCGGAGTCATGGAAGAGCGCGTTCCATCCGGCCATGAGCGGGCGCACGCTGAACGGGAAGGCCAACTCGGCCGCGGGCGTGGGGGCGTGCACCGGGGCCATGGCCGTGAAGTAGGCGTACAGCGCCTGGAGGTCGTCGTCGCTGGTCTTGGCGAAGGCGGTGTACGGGAACGCGGGGTACAGGTGATGGCCGTCGCGCGAGATGCCTTCGCGCATTGCGCGCTGGAACGCGCTGAACGACCAGCGGCCCAGGCCGGTCTCGGCATCGGGCGTGAGGTTGGTGCTGTACAGCGTGCCGAAGGGCGTCTGCATTGCGCGACCGCCGGCGTGGGGCGCACCACCGGGCGCGGTGTGGCAGACCGCGCAGTCGCCCATCGCGGCCAGTTGCCGTCCGCGTTCGATGGTGGCCTGGCTATAGACCGGTGCGCTCGAAGCGCTCAATGTGACCGGCGCGATCGCCGAGCGCCCGCCGAGCAGGCCCGCAACCACGCCCAACCCGCCGACGACGAGCGCGGCGCCGGTGGCCCAGAGGCTTTTCCTGCGGGGCCAGGGCGCATCGACCTGCGCCCTTTCCCGCTGGCGGGAAGACTGGAATGGGGGCGTGCCCTCACCCTGGCCCTCGCGCTCCGCCGAAGGGGAAGGCAGCGGATTCAGCGCAGCGCGCACCACCTCGGGCGTGAACGGCGGCGCGCGAAAGCGCACCCCGGTCGCATCGAAGATGGCATTGGCAATGGCCGCCGTGCCGGGCACGGAGGCCGATTCGCCCGCGCCCAGCGACGGCTCGCCCGGGCGCTGCATGTGCACGACCTCGATCACCGGCACGTCGCGAAAGCTCAGGATCGGGTAGCTGCCCCATTCGCGGCTGGTCACCACGCCCGAGCCTTGCTGGCCGGGCGTCAGCACCGTGCCTGGCGCCTGCTGCGGCGCGAAGCGCACCTTCTCCTTGAGCGCGCGGCTGGCGGTCTGCAGCACGTTGCCGTGGATCTGGTGCTCGACGCCGGCCGGATTGACCATCAGCCCCGCGTCGTGGCCGACCACCACGCGCCGCACGTGCACTTCGCCGGTCTTGCGGTTGACCTCGACATCGGCCACCCAGGCCGACCAGGCGGCGCCAAAGCCGGGCCACTTGCTGTGCACGTAGCGGGCGTAGGCAAAGCCCTGACCAAAAAGGACGTCGCCGCCATCCGCGCCTTCCTGCGGTCCGGTGCGCATGCGCCAGCCGGCCTTCTGCGCGGTCTCGCGCACCAGCTCGGCCGCGCGCGGATCGTGCAGGTACCGCAGCCGGAAAGCGACGGGGTCCACGCCCGCAGCGGTGGCCAGCTCGTCGATGTAGGACTCGTGCGCGAAGGAGTTCGGCAGCGCCGACACACCGCGCAGCCACGAGGCGCGCACGATCGGCGCCATGTCGTTGACCTTGACGCGCAGGTTGTCGAACGCGTAAGGCGGTCGCGCGGTGCGGTCACCCATCTCGTAGGCCTGCGCGACCGGCTCGACCGTGCGCGTGAGCAGCAGCGCCAGCGTGGGTGCGCCGTTCGACGGGTAGGAGGTCTCGAAGTCGTAGGCCGCCAGGCCGCCCGCGGCATCGAGCCCACCCTGCACCTGCATGAGCTGCGCCGCGCCCTTGGGCTCCCACGCATGCTCCTGCTCGCGCGTGAGCTGCACGCGCACCGGCGCACCGGCCGCGCGCGCGAGCAGCGCGGCATCGGCGGCCACGTCGTCGGCGCCGTTGCGGCCGTAGCAGCCGGCGGCTTCCATGCGCACCACGTCGACGGCCAGGTCGTCGACGCCCACGAGCCGGGCGAGGTCGGCGCGCAGCACGTGCGGGTTCTGCGTGCCGGCCCACACGCGCAGGCTCAGGGTTTCGCCTTCGGGCTGCCACTGCGCCAGCGCGCAGGACGGCCCGATCGACGCATGCATCTGGTACGGCCACACGTAGGTGCGTGCCATCGGTTGCGCGGCCGCAGCCAGTGCCCCGTCGACATCGCCCTCGTCCACCAGCAGGCGCTGGGTCGACGGGTTGGCGCGCAAGGCGCTTTCGAGGTCGTCGAGCGCAGGCAGGCCGGGCCACGGCTTCCAGCGCACGTGCAGTTCGCGCAGCGCCTGCTCGGCCTGCTCCTCGCGCTCGGCCACGATGCCCACGAAGTCGCGGATCACCACCACGCAGCGGATGCCGGGGATGTGCGCGATGGAGGCCTCGTCGACCGACTCCAGCGTGTTGCCGATGAAGTCGCCATGGTCCGCGCCCGCATAGGGCGGGCGCAGCACGCGACCATGCAGCATGCCGGGCACGCGCATGTCGTGCACGAAGGCCAGCTCGCCCGCAAGCTTGGCCGGAATGTCGACCCGTGGCACGCGCGTGCCGACCACACGGTGATCGGCCGGGTCCTTGAGCGGCGTGTCATGCGCGAGGTGCAGCACCATGCGCGCGCCGGCGAGGAGTTCGGCATAGCCGACCGCATGCGCGGTGTCGTCCACGACCCGCACCGTGCCGTCGTCTACCGCGAGCGCCGCCACCGCCACGCCCAGCCGCTCGGCGGCGCGCGCCAGCAGCCAGGCGCGCGCCTGCGCCGCGGCGAGCTTGAGCGGTTGCGCATGGATCTGCAATGACGCGCTGGCAATGGTCGCGCCCTGGTTGGGCGCGCGCGCGGTGTCGCCGAGCATCACGCGCACGCGCGGCAGGCCGAGGTCGAGTTCTTCGGCCACCACCTGCGCCAGCGCGGTCTGCAGGCCCGTGCCCAGGTCGACGTGGCCACTCAGTGCGGTGGCGCTGCCGTCGTCCCACACGGCCAGCAGCACCTCGTCGCCTTCCATTGGATGGCCGGTGACCAGCGGGGGCTGACCCTGCGCCGGTGGCGGTGCGGGCAGCGGCGGCCGCACCACCAGCAGCACGCCCTGGGCGGCGAAGAATGCGGCGCGCGTGGCGGGCAGGTCGGCGCGGCGCGTCACACCGGCGCCTCACGGCAGGCCGGTGTCTCGCGACGAGACGCCAGCAGCACGACCGCGCGGTGCACTGCGTCGAGGATTTCGACGTGCGTGCCGCAACGGCACAGGTTGCCCGACAGTTCGCTGCGGATGCGCGCCGCGTCCGGATGCGGCTCGCGCGCGAGCAGCGCGGCGGCCTGCATCACCATGCCGTTGAGGCAGTAGCCGCACTGCGCGGCCTGGGCGTCCTCGAAGGCCTGCTGCACCGGATGCCAGTCGCCACGCGAACCCAGGCCTTCCAGCGTGGTGATGGCGCGGCCTGCCACGCCGTGCGCCGGAATCACGCAGGCCCGCGCGGCCACGCCGTCGACCCACACCGTGCAGGCGCCACACTGGCCCAGCCCGCAGCCGTACTTGGGGCCGTTGAGGCCCAGGTCGTTGCGCAGCACGTGCAGCAGCGACGCCGTGTGCGACACCGTCAGTGCCTGTGCCTGGCCGTTGACCGTGAGCTCGAAAGTCGGCATTCGTCGGTGGGGGCTCGGCCGCGCAGCGGGACGCTCAGGCCAGCTCGCCCGACTGCACGCGGCCGACGCCCTGGGCCGTCATCTGCGCCCAGGCCGCGGCGAGCGAACCGTTCAGGTCGATCGCACGCGTGGCGTCCTCGATCACGTAAGCCGCGAAGCCGTGCTTGCGCGCATCGAGCGCGGTCCAGGCCACGCAGAAGTCGGTGGCCAGGCCGGTCACATAGACCGTGTCGATGCCACGCGCCCGCAGGTAGCCCGCCAGGCCGGTCGAGGTCTGGCGGTCGGCCTCCTCGAAGGCCGAGTAGCTGTCGATGCCGGGATGAAAGCCCTTGCGGATGATGAGCTGCGCCGTCGGCAGATGCAGGTCGGCGTGCAGCGCCGCATCGTGCGTGCCCTGCACGCAATGGTCGGGCCACAGCACCTGTGGGCCGTAATGCAGCGTCGCCAGGTCATAGGGCTTGCGGCCCGCGTGGCTGCTGGCGAAGGACGCATGCCCGGCCGGGTGCCAGTCCTGGGTGATCACGATGTTCTCGAAGGCCGGCGCCAGGCGGTTGATGACCGGCACCACGGCGGCGCCGTCCACCACGGGCAGACCGCCGCCTTCGATGAAGCCGTTCTGTACGTCCACCACGATCAGCGCGACATGGGCGGGAAAGGTGCGCATTCACGGTCTCCTGGTCATACCGAAAGATAGGCCCGGCGCACTTCGTCGTTGGCCGAGAGTTCGGCCATGCTGGCCTGGTAGCGGATCTGCCCCTTCTCCAGCACGTAGGCACGGTCGGACACCAGCTCGGCGAAATGCATGTTCTGCTCGGACAGCAGGATGCTCACGCCCTGCGCCTTGAGCTCCAGGATCATCTGGGCCATCTGCTCGACGATGACGGGCGCCACACCTTCGGAGGGCTCGTCGAGCAGCACCAGGTACGGGTTGCCCATCAGCGTGCGGGCCACGGTGAGCATCTGCTGCTCGCCGCCGCTCATGCGGCCACCCGGGCGCTGGGGCATCTCGCCCAGGTTGGGAAAGAGCTTGAAGAGCCGCTCGGGTGTCCACAGCGGCGCATCGGTGCCGTCGGCCCAGCGCCGCGCGGGCTGCCGGCCGACCTCGAGGTTCTCCATGACCGTGAGGTCGGTGAACACGCGCCGGTCTTCGGGCACGAAGCCCAGGCCCATGCGCGCGGCCACGTGCGGCTCGCTGCGCGAGATGTCCTGGCCGAGAAAGCGAACGCTCCCCCGGCGCTTGGAAAGCATGCCGATCAGCGTCTTGAGCGTGGTCGACTTGCCCGCGCCGTTGCGGCCCATGAGCGCCACGACTTCGCCGCGGCGCACCTCCAGGTCGACGTCGTAGAGGATCTGCGCAGCGCCGTACCAGGCGCACAGCGACTTGGCTTCGAGGAGTGTGTCGGTCATGTCGCGGCCTCCTTGTTTTCGAATGTCTTGCCGCTGCCGAAGTACACCTCCTGCACCTTCGGGTGGTCGCGTATCTCCAGGGGCTTGCCCTGCGCGATCAGCCGGCCACGGGCCAGCACGATCATGCGGTCGGCATAGGCGAACACCACGTCCATGCTGTGCTCGGTGAAGAGCACGGCCATTCCGCGCTGGACGACGAGCTCCTTGGTCAGTGCCATGAGCGAGTTGCGTTCCTGGGGCGCCATGCCCGCCGTGGGCTCGTCCATCAGCAGCAGCTTCGGGCTGTTGGCCATGGCGATGGCCAGTTCGACGCGCTTGACGTCGCCATAGGCCAGCACGCTGCAGGGCCGGTCCGCCTGGCGCTGCATGCCGACCTGGTCGAGCAGCTGCAGGGCGTCGTCGCGCCGGTAGTCGGCCGCACGGCGCCAGGTCGAGAACAGCTTGCCGTCGTGCGAGAGCAAGGCCATCTGCACGTTCTCCACCACGGTGAGCGACGCGAAGGTTTCCGCGATCTGGAAGGTGCGGCCCACGCCACGGCGCCAGATCTCGCGCGGCCTGCGGCCCACGAGTTCCTCGCCGTCGAACAGGATCGAACCCTGGTCGGCCTTGAGCTGCCCATTGACCATGTTGAAGGTGGTCGACTTGCCCGCGCCGTTGGGCCCGATGAGCGCCAGCAGCTCGCCGGCGGCCAGCTCGAAGCTGATGCCGTCGACGGCCTTCACGCCGCCGAACGACTTGCCCAGGTTGTTGACTTGCAGCAGGCTCATGCCTTCGTTTCCTTCGCGCCACCGCGCACGCGGTCGAACAGTTGCTTGGCAAAGCCGGCGATGCCCTGCGGGAACAGCAGCACCAGGATCAGGATGATGGCGCCGAGCATCGCGCGCCAGTAGTCGGTGTTGCGCGCCACCGTGTCGTGCAGCCAGGTGAAGGTGACCGCACCGACCACCGGACCGGCCAGTGTCTGGATGCCGCCCAGCAGCACCATCACCAGCCCGTCGACCGACTTGCCCACCGCCATGCTCTCGGGCGAGATGCTGCCCTTGGAAAACGCATAGAGCGCACCGGCCAGGCCGGCCACGCCACCCGCGATCACGAAGGCAGCCCATTGCATGCGCTTGACGTCGATGCCGATCGCATCCGCGCGCAGCACCGAGTCGCGCCCGGCCCGCAGCGCATAGCCGAAGGGCGAGAACAGCACGCGGCGCAGCCACATCACGCCCGCGCCCACCAGCACCAGCGTGAGCACGTAGTAGACGCGCTTGTCCGACAGCCATTCCGAGGGCCACACGCCGGTCAGCCCGTTGCTGCCACCGGTGAACGCGTCCCACTGGTAGGTCACGGCCCAGGTGATCTGCGCGAAGGCCAGCGTGAGCATGGCCAGGTACACCCCCGACAGCCGCACGGCGAACCAGCCGTAGACGAAGGCGCCGAGCGCTGCCACGAAAGGTGCGACCACGAGCGCCGCTTCCATCGGCATGCCACTCGCACGCACCAGCAACGCCGCGCCATAGGCGCCGAGCCCGAAGTACGCTGCGTGGCCGAAGGAATGCATGCCGGCCGGACCCATGATGAAGTGCAGGCTGGCTGCAAACAGGGCCGCGATCAGCAGGTCGATGGCCAGCACCATGGTGTAGGGCGAGTCGGCCGTGAGCCACGGCAGCGCGACCAGCACCAGACCGAACAGCGCGGCGGCCACGAGGTAGGTGCGACTTGCCCGACGCAGCGGCTCTTCCTGCATGCCCACGTAACGGCTGGGCGCCTGCGGGCGACCGAACAGGCCCCACGGACGCCACACCAGCACCACTGCCATCACGATGAAGTCCACCACCAGCGTGAGCTTCGAGAAGGAGACGCTGTAGCCGAAGATGTCGACCACACCGAGCCAGATGCAGATGGCCTTGATCTCGGCGATCAGCAGCGCAGCCGCATAGGCACCCGGAATGGAGCCCATGCCGCCCACCACCACGACCACGAAGGCCGCGCCGATGGTGTTGAGGTCCATCTCCAGCGTGGCCGGCTCGCGCGGCAGTTGCAGCGCACCGCCCAGGCCTGCGAGCATGGCGCCCAGTGCGAACACCGCCGTGAACAGCCAGGCCTGGTTGATGCCCAGCGCACTGACCATCTCGCGGTCCTGCGTGGCCGCACGCACCAGCGTTCCGAAGCGCGTGCGCGTGAGCAGCAGCCACACCAGCGCCAGCACGATGGGTCCGACCACGATCAGGAACAGGTCATAGGCCGGGAACTGGCGCCCGAGGATCAGGACCGAGCCCGACAGGCCCGGCGCGCGCGGCCCGAGCAGTTCGTCCGGCCCCCAGAGCCACAGCACGGCGTCCTTGATGACCAGCACCAGCGCAAAGGTTGCCAGCAACTGGAACAGCTCGGGCGCCTTGTAGATGCGGCGCAGCAGCACCACCTCGATGAGGGCACCCAGCACGCCCACCGAGACCGCCGCGAGCGCGAGCGCCGGCCAGAAGCCCAGGCCCGTGCCCAGCTTCTCGACCAGCGTGTAAGCGATGTAGATGCCCACCATGAAGAAGGAGCCGTGCGCGAAATTGACGATGCGCGTCACCCCGAAGATCAGCGACAACCCCGCGGCCACGAAGAACAGCGAGGACGCCCCCGCCAGCCCGTTGAGCAGCTGAACGATGAAACCGGAAAAACTCATGGTGGGCTTGCTCGGAAGGTCAGTCGGCGGCGCGCGACTTCTTGACGTCGGCGGCAGGCGGCTGGAACTTGGCGCCGTCGAAGTAGGTGTAGTCAACCATCACGCCCTTGCCGTTGTCGTTCTTCGTCTTGCCGACGAAGGCGCCCATGGTGGACTGATGGTCCTCGGCGCGGTAGGTGATCTTGCCGAAGGGCGTGTCGACCTGCAGGCCCTTGAACGCCTCGACCAGCTTGGCGCTGTCGGTGCTCTTGGCCTTGGCGATGCCGGCCGCGGCCGACTTGATCATCGAATAGCCGACCACAGAGCCCAGGCGCGGATAGTCCTTGTACTTCTCGTGGTAGGCCAGGAAGAAGGCCTTGTGTTCCGGCGTCTGGATGCCGTACCACGGGTAGCCGGTGACGATCCAGCCGTTGGGCGTTTCGTCCTTGAGCGGGTCGAGGTACTCGGGCTCGCCGGTCAGCACGCTGACCACCTCGCGGTCCTTGAACAGGCCGCGCGTGTTGCCTTCGCGCACGAACTTGGAGAGGTCGGCACCGAAGAGTACGTTGAAGATCGCGTCGGGCTTCGCATCGGCCAGCGCCTGCGCCACGCTGCCCGCATCGACCTTGCCCAGCGGCGGTGCCTGTTCGGCGACGAACTCGACGTCGGGCTGCGCCGCCTTGAGCAGCGTCTTGAATGCAGCCACGGCCGACTGGCCGTACTCGTAGTTGGGGTACACGACGGCCCAGCGCTTCTTCTTGAGCTTGACGGCCTCAGGCACCAGCATCGCGGCCTGCATGTAGGTGCCCGGGCGCAGGCGGAAGGTGTACTGGTTGCCACCCTGCCAGGTCATCTTGTCGGTCAGCGGCTCGCCGGCCAGGAAGAAGAACTTCTTCTGCTTGGCGAAGTCGGCCACGGCCAGGCCGGTGTTCGACAGGAAGGTGCCGGCGAGCACGTCGATCTTCTCGCGCGAGATCAGTTCCTCGGCCACGCGCACGGCGTCACCTGGGTTGGCGTTGTCGTCGCGCGTGATGAGTTCGATCTTCTTGCCGTTGACGCCGCCCTTGGCATTGATCTCCTCGACGGCCAGCTCCATCCCCTTCTTGTAGGGCTCGAGGAAGGCGGGCTGGGCCTTGTAGCTGTTGACCTCGCCGATCTTGATCACGCCTTGGGCATGCGCGGGCACAAGGGCGGTGGCGAGCGTGGCGAGGGCGGCTGCACTGAAGACATGACGCAAGTGATTCATCGGGAAACTCCTAGGGGACAAGAAAAGAGACGCAAAAAAAGTCAGGCGCAAGGCCGGCGCTATCGCAGGCCGTCCTGGCCCTTGACCTCGCTGTGCTGCAGGCCGCCGACGCGCGGCAGCGGTCGGCCGCTGTCGGTCACCGCCACGGCCACGACGATCTCGTTGGCGCGCGGCGCGTCGGACACGCGCGCCTCGATGGCGTCGAAATGGCTGCGAACGAAGGCCGCATCCTTGTGGCCGAGCGGCACGTCGATGGCCGTGCCCAGCGTGCCGCGCTTCTTGGCCGAGGGCACCAGCGCAG
Organism: Variovorax ginsengisoli; assembly: GCF_030811835.1. GTDB lineage: Bacteria > Pseudomonadota > Gammaproteobacteria > Burkholderiales > Burkholderiaceae_C > Variovorax > Variovorax ginsengisoli_C. Next base: position 150,047 of record NZ_JAUSRO010000005.1, read on the forward strand.
CACCCTTCTCGACCGCCACGCGCAGCGGCGCACCGAGCTTGGGATGCAGGATCGCCGCGGCATGCTCGAGCTCGCCCGCTTCACCGACGATCGCGGCCTTGCCGTAGCTCTGCGCCTGGCCGGGTTCGATGCCCAGCGCGGCCACGGCCTTCTGGCCCAGCAGCGCACCGAGCTCTTCGCCGATGGCAATCAACGCATCGAGGTTCTCGCTGTACCGACCCGCGTAGGGGTTCTCGATCACGGCGATGGCGACGGCGCGGCGCGTGGGCGGCGTGACGTCCTGGCCCATTTCCTTGCGGGTCTCGTCGACCTGGACGATGAGTTTGCGAATTTCGACAGTCATGGATGCTCCTTGGTCTCGTCGGGTCAGCGCAGGCCGTCCCATTTGGAAATGTCTTCTGCACGCAGCCCGCCCACGCGTTCGTGGATGCGGTAGCCGGTGGTCATCGCGAGGATGAACACGATCTCGTCGGCTGCAGGCGCGCCGGGCACGCGCACCTCGATCGCGTCGAACTGTCCGCGCACGTAGCTCGCATTGATGTTGGTCAGCGGCACGTCGAGCGTGGTGCCCGGCGCGCCGACCTTCTTGGTCGAGGGCACGATCGACAGCGCGTTGGCCGGCTGGCCGGTCTTGTCCTCGGCCTTGCCTTGCCGGTAGGCATCGCGATCGCCCTTCCAGCCGAGCAGCTCGCGCATCGCGTAGCCGCCGGGCACGTGCCAGAGCGCACCGTGCTCCAGCTCGCCGGCGGCGCCGACGATGGCGCCCTTGCCGTAGGTGGCGATGCGCTCGACCGGCACGTCCATGGCCGCGCGCAGGCGATGCGCCATGTCCACGCCCACGGGGTCGAGCAGCTTCATCATCGGCAGGATGTCGGGCTCGTAACGGCCGGCGAAGGGATTGGTCAGCACCACGCCGACGGCACCGCGCACCAGCGGCACCGCGGCGCGCGGACCGAACTCGTGGTGGATGTGCTCGACATGGGTGAAAACGCGACGGATATCGATCATTGAATGGCCTTGCTTTTCGTTAAGCAAATACTGAACCAACTGCATGACGGGCTGCCTGCGAAGAGAGCCTGTGCACGCCCTTGGCGCTGGAGCATAAAGGGTTCACGACCTGCCACTGGCCCTGGCACACCAGCACGGCCGACCAGATGCGGCCTTCGCCCTGCAGCGCGAGGGCGCGGGCCGCGCCCGCATCGAGTGCACGGCGCACCTGCGCGGGCGCCAGCGGCGGTACATCGACCGTCACGGGAATGTCGCCCAGGTCGCTCTGATCCTTGCATTCACTGGCCGGTCGGCGCGTGATGGCCGCGTCGACCACGTCGACCGCATTGCCGATCACCGTGGCCGCTGCATCGGCCTGGGCGGCCGTGGCGGCAAGCACCGTCACGCTGTCGGCGATGCCCAGCGAAAAACTGCGCCCGCGCCAGCCGCTGGTGGCGACGCCGCGCACGGGCATGTCGGCATGCAGCTCGAAAGCGCCATCGACCGGCAGATCGCGCCCCGGCGCCAGCGCATCGCGCACGTCGTAGTTCGCAAGGTCGGCAAAGACGCCGATGCGTGCCGATGCGCCGGGCGCCAAATGCAGCGCGATGTCGCCGCCGTTGTTGATCCACGCGCGCTCGATGCCCGGACGCTGATAGCAAGCGATGAGTTCCTGCGCCACGGCGCCCGCCACGGCCGCCATCGGCGTGATGAAGCCGGCGCGAAAGGGCGCACAGGCCTGCCACATCCGCCGCGCCACCGGGCCCTGCAGGTGGTGCAGTCCGTGCAGTCCGTGCAGCCCGTGCGCAGGGCCCACGGGCTGGCGCAGCAGTGGCAGCTCGCCCACCAGTTCGTCGAGCAGGCCCGCGAAGCGCTGCCACGCCGCTTCGTGCGCGGCGGCCACGGCAGCGGCTTCGCCGTGCGCCTCGGCCACGATGTCGATCGGGCCGTGGTGCCAGTGCCAGCGATGGCCGTCGAGCGGCGTGCGTTGGGCGGACATGGCGCAGCTTGCGTTCAGCCGAGCATCGGAGGTTGACCGATCGGCCACGGGTTGGCCGGGTCGATCTGCACCCACTGGCGCGCCAGGGGTGCGCCGTCGTCCTGCCACGCGCCGCGTGCCAGCGCCTGTTCCAGCGGGAAGACGTGGTCCACGTGGCCGCCGAGTGCGGCGTAGTCGTCCAGGCGCATGCTGAATTCGATGGGCGCCACGATGGCCGGCGTGGGCACCGTGCCGAAGCTGTTGTCGGGCATGCGCATGACGTCGGCCATCACCGTGATGCCACCGCCGGGCCACACATAGGCAGGCGCGCCGCCGCAGGTCACGTTGACCAGCGCGCGCTTGATGGCGCGCGTGAGCAGCACCGGGTTCTCGCTCACCCCGGCGCGCAGGCTGCCGCCCGCACCACCGAGAAAGAGCACGGTGCACAGCGACGGTTCGCAGTTCTCGCCGATGCGCTCGACGATGGCGCGCACCGCATCGGGCATGGGCTGCTCGACCGGTTGCAACGCGTCGTCGAGCACGTACCACTGCGCGTGCTCACCCGTGGTCGACGTCATGAGCAGGCGCAATCCTGGCTTGGCCACGCCCTCTTCCCAGCGCTCGATGATCGACAGCGGATCGGCGATGTCGGTGCCCCCCCAGCCATTGCCCGGATTGGCGACCTGGAAGTAGCGCCCCGGCGTCGACTTGCGCCCGCGCATCTGGATGCCCGAGCGCGGCATGTCCAGGCAGCGCCCGGCCTGGTGCTCGGTCAGCACGCCGGTGATGTGGTCGTCGACCACCACCACCTCGTCGGCCACGGCCGCGAACTGGCGTGCAAAGATGCCCACCGCGGCCGAGCCGCAGCCCACCCGCATGCGCTGCTCCTCCACGCCGTTGACGATGGGCGCCTTGCCGGCCTGGATGACCATGCTCGCACCACCGTCGATCACGCACTCCACCGGTTTCTTGTTGCCCAGCAGTTGCATCAGCTCGGCCGTCATGCGGCCTTCCTTCTTGCTGCCGCCGGTCAGGTGGTGCACGCCGCCGAGCGACAGCATCTGAGAGCCGTATTCGGCCGTGGTGACGTGGCCGACCACCTCGCCGCGGTAACGCACGTTGGCCTGTTCGGCGCCGAGGAACCGGTCGGTGTCGATCTTCACCTTGAAGCTGCAGTAGCTGAAGATGCCTTCGGTGACCACGGTCACCATGTCCACGCCCTGCGCCTTGGAAGCCACGATGAAGGGCGCAGGCTTGTAGTCGGGGTAAGTGGTGGAAGAGCCGACGCCGGTGACGAACACCTCGTCGGCGTGCAGCAGGTCGCCGTTCCAGTCGGGGTCGGCGCCCTCTGACGGTGCCTCCTGCGCACCGCTTCGTGCAAAAGGCACCAGCGCCGGCGATTCGCTGGCCACCGCGCGCCGCAGCAGCACCACCGGATCGACCCGCACCAGCACGCCGTCGCGGTTGGCGTAGCGGTCGCAAGCACCGGTGCGGCCATCGGAAATCTGGCAGAGCACCGGGCACGCATTGCATTCGACCTTGGCCGCATTCATGCGCTCGTTGCGCAATGCAGGCTTGCCCGCAGCCTCTGGCAACACGGGCATGTCCATGCCGGGAAGGCCATCTGTTTTCGTGTGTTCGGTCATCGCGGAAAATGTCGTGGTGTCACTGATTCTGGTGGCCCGGAAGATGCTTGTGATCGACCTGCTCTTTGTGTAGCATTCACTCCACTTTCATGTTGCAAACACTACATTTAAAATCAATGTAGCAAAAGCAGTGCCAACGCGCAACGGCGTTTTCATCCGGGTCGTCCCCTTCTTTTGGAAGGTGACGGCTGCAGGCGGTTGACCCGCAAGGCGGTCGTGGCAAGCTCCGGAATCAGCCGCCCGCAGCGCCCTGGCCTGCGAACCCGCTCTTATTGACTTGACTTGAACTACCGCCGACTGCCATGAGTGCCTTCAACGAAGAAACCGTCCTCTCCGTCCACCACTGGACCGACCGCCTGTTCACTTTCACGACCACGCGCGATCCGTCGCTGCGTTTCTCCAACGGCCACTTCACCATGATCGGCCTGCGCGTGAACGACAAGCCGCTGCTGCGCGCCTACAGCATCGCCAGCGCCAACTACGAGGAATACCTCGAGTTCCTGAGCATCAAGGTCGACGAAGGCCCGCTCACCTCGCGCCTGCAGTACATCCAGGTCGGCGACAAGATCATCGTGGGCCGCAAGCCCACCGGCACGCTGCTCATCGACTACACGCTGCCGGGCAAGCGCCTGTACCTGTTCGGCACGGGCACCGGCCTGGCGCCCTTCATGAGCATCATCCGCGACCCGGAGACCTACGAGAAGTTCGAGAAGGTCATCCTGGTGCACGGCGTGCGCCAGGTCGACGAACTGGCCTACCACGACCTTGTTGTCGACCACCTGCCCAAGCATGAGTTTCTGGGCGAACTGATCGAGAAGCAGCTGCTGTACTACCCGACGGTCACGCGCGAAGAGTTCCGCAACATGGGCCGCATCACCGAGCTGGTCGAAAGCGGAAAACTCACCGACGACCTCGGCCTGCCGCCGATCAACGCCGCGGAAGACCGCGTGATGCTGTGCGGCAGCCCGGGCATGCTGGTCGACTTGAAGCACATGCTGGAAGGCCGCGGCTTCAAGGAAGGCAACACGAGCACCCCCGGCGATTTCGTCGTCGAACGCGCCTTCGCTGAAAAATAAGACGATGGCCACGAGCCGAACCGCAGCCAAGCCCCAGCGCAAGACCGGCGTGCGCGAGGCCGCGGCGCAGGCCACGCGCGATGCCATCCTGAAGGCGGCCACCAAGGTGTTCGCCAAGTACGGTTATGACGGCGGCAGCGTGGAGAAAATCTCCAAGGCTGCGAAGTCCTACGACCGGATGATCTACTACTACTTCGGCAGCAAGGAAGGGCTCTTCATTGCGGTGCTCGAAGGTATTTACAGGCGCATGGACGAGGCCGAGGCTGCACTCGAACTCGACACGGGCAAGCCGGTCGAGGCGCTGACCGCGGTGATCCGCTTCGTGCTGGGCTACTACCGCCGCAATCCCGAATTCGTCACGCTCCTCAACACCGAGAACCTGCACAAGGGCCGGCACATCGCCAAGTCGCTGCGCGCGAGCGAGTACTCGTCGCGCGCCATCTCGATCGTGCAGGAGCTGATCGCCAGCGGCGCCGCCCAAGGCCTGTTCCGCGCTGATCTGGCGCCGCGCGACGTGTACCTGCTCATCACGGCGACTGGCTATTTCTACACGTCGAACCGCCACACGCTGACCGCCTTCCTCGGCGAGACGCTGGAAACCCCGGAAGCGGTCACGCACTGGGAAGATTTTGTCATCGAAACCGTCCTGCGCACCGTGCGCGCGGACGAGCCCCAAGAACGCATTTCCCCACCCCACGAGGTCTCCCCATGGCAGAAGTCGCCGCCGGCGCCAAGTCCGGCAAAGTCGTCATCAAGAACATAGGTCTGCTGCTTTCGGGCGACATCGACCGCCCCATCCTGGACGCCGACACCATCGTCGTGAACGATGGCCTGATCGTCGCGGTCGGCAAGGAAAAGGACTGCGACCTGGAAGGCGCCCAGACCGTCATCGACGCGCGCCAGACCTGCGTGGCGCCCGGCCTGATCGACAGCCACGTGCATCCGGTCTTCGGTGACTGGACGCCGCGCCAGGGCCAGATCGGCTGGATCGACTCCACCATGCACGGTGGCGTGACCACCATGATCTCGGCCGGCGAAGTGCATCTGCCGGGCCGGCCCAAGGACATCGTCGGCCTGAAGGCGCTGGCCATCACCGCACAGCGCGCCTTCGACAACTTCCGCCCCGGTGGCGTGAAGGTGCTGGCCGGTGCGCCGGTCATCGAAAAGGGCATGGTCGAGAGCGACTTCAAGGAACTCGCAGAAGCCGGCGTCGGACTGCTGGGCGAAGTCGGCCTGGGCTCGGTGAAGGCCGGCTACGAGGCCAAGGAGATGGTGGCGTGGGCGCGCAAATACGGCATCCAGAGCACCATCCACACCGGCGGCCCGTCGATTCCCGGCTCCGGCCTGATCGACAAGGACGTGGTGCTCGAAGCCGATGCCGACATCATCGGCCACATCAATGGCGGCCACACCTCGCTGCCCGAAGCACACGTGTGCGAGCTGTGCGAGAAGAGCTCGCGCGCCATCGAGATCGTGCACAACGGCAACGAGAAGGTGGCCATCGCCGCGGCCAAGGCGGCGCTGGAACTCAAGTGTCCGCACCGTGTGATCCTTGGCACTGACGGGCCCGCAGGCTCGGGCGTGCAGCCGCTGGGCATCCTGCGCATGGTGGCCATGCTGTCGAGCATCGCCAACATCCCGGCCGAACTGGTGTTCTGCTTTGCCACCGGCAACACGGCGAAGATCCGCAAACTCAATTGCGGCCTGGTCGAAGTGGGCCGCGACGCCGATTTCGTCTTCATGGACCGTGCCCAGCATTCGCCCGCGCCGGGCCTGCTCGAAAGCGTCCAGCTCGGCGACATTCCCGGCGTCGGGATGGTGATGATCGACGGGCTGGTGCGCTGTGGCCGCAGCCGGAACACGCCGCCGGCTACCGAGATTCCGGTGGTGTTGACGCACTGAAGCGCTGCGCGCTCACGCGCAAGCCTGCGGCTCCGATGCTTGCGCCTGGCCCAACGGTTTCTCGGCCGGCGTCTCGCCCCGCAGGAAGCTGAACACCGCCAGCGCCGTCAGCACAGTGACGCCCGCCAGCACGCACAACAACGTCGCGAAGGCTGCGCCGTAGGCATGCAGCAGCGCCTCGCGGCCCAGCCCTGGCAGCAGCGCCAAGGCCTGCGGCAGGTCACCGGTCGTCAGGCGCTGCGCGGCCTGCGATGCGGCCTGCGCCGTGTGCCCCGGCAGGTGGGCAAGCTGCAGCGCCACGAGCGAGGTGAGCCCGGCACCGACCAGCGCCAGCGCGATGCCCTCACCGGCCACGCGCACGGTGTTGAAGATGCCCGAGGCCATGCCGGCCCGTTCGCGCGGCACCACGCTCACTGCGAGGCCGTCCATCAGGCCCCAGGGCAGGCCGATGCCCGTGCCGATCAGCAGCAGGGGCCACACCATGGCGTGCAAGGGGGTGCCGGGCGCGCAGCGGCTGAGCCAGACGAGGCCCGCCGCGCACACCAGCAGGCCCAGCGCCGACAAGGTGCCGGCCGGATAGCGTTGGGCAAGCCAGGCCGCCAGCGTCGGCACCACCAGGATCGGCCCCGACAGCGCGAACATGAAGCCGCCCGCCTCCAGCGCACTGCGCCCTTCGAGCCCGACGAAGCGCAGCGGCAGCAGCACCAGCAGCACGACGAAGCCATAGGCCGGTGCGGCGGCCAGCAGCTGCACGCCGACGAAACGCGGGAAGCGGAAGAGCGACAGGTCGAGCATCGGATGCACGGCGCGGCGCTCGACGGCGACGAAGGCCGCGCCCATCAGCGCCGCACCGGCCAGCGCAGCGATCACCCACGGGCTGCGCCAGCCGCTGTCGGGCGCCTGCAGCACGCCGAGCGTGAGCAGGCTCAGCGCGGCGGTAAAGCTCAGGGCGCCAGGCAGATCCAGCCCCTGCGCCTGTGGGTTGCGCGACTCGCGCATGGCGGGCGCGGCGATGCCCAGCGCCAACAGGCACACCGCGCCCGGGCTCAACATCACGGCCTGCCAGCCGAAGGTCTGGGCCAGCCAGCCCGACAGCATCGCGCCGCAGGACAGTCCCACGCCGAAGGAGGTGCCGATCAGGCTGAAGGCCCGCGTGCGCGCCGCGCCGTCGAACACCTGGGCCAGCGCGGCGGTGCCGGCAGCAAATGCGGCGGCCGAACCCAGCCCCTGCAGCGCGCGCACCGCGTCGAACGCGACGATGCCCGGGGCCCACGTCAGCAGCGCGCAGCTCAGCGTCACCGCGATCAGCCCGAGCAGGAAGACGCGCTTGCGCCCCCAGGCATCGGCGAGCGCGCCGGCCGCCAGCAGCGCGGCGCCAAAGCTCAGCATGAAGGCATTGGTGATCCAGTTGAGCTGCACCGGACTGCCACCCAACGCATCGCGGATCGCGGGCAGCACCACGGCGGGGCCGGTGAAACTCAGCGGCATGCCCAGCGCCGCCAGGCAGACGGCGGCCAGCAGCCAGTTCTTGGAAACGGAAGAGGACATCGGGATGGCTTTCACACGGGAAGGGGAGGAAGGAGCACAAGATAAAAAGGATTCAATGGAATGAAAATAGCGGCCGGACTCCTCTCACTCCCAACCCCAGGTTGCCAATCACCATGGACAGCTTCAGCGGACTCGAATCCTTTGTACGGGCAGCCGACCTGCTGAGCTTTGCCGCCGCTGGCCGGCAGCTGGGCATTTCGGCGTCGGCCGTGGGCAAGAACGTCGCGCGGCTCGAGGCGCAACTGGGCCTGCGCCTGTTCCATCGCACCACCCGACAGGTGCGGCTCACGGCGGAAGGCGCGATGTTCCATGAGCGCTGCCGCCGCATCCTCGACGACCTCGACGATGCGCGCACGATGATGCAAGACGCAGCCGCCACGCCACGCGGCCGCCTGCGTGTGAGCCTGCCGACCATCGGCTACCGCTTCCTGCTGCCGGTGCTGCCGGACTTCAAGGCGCGCTACCCCGAAATCGAGCTCGACCTCGACTTCAACGACCGCCTGGTCGATGTGATCGCCGAGAACGTGGACGTCGCGATCCGCAGCGGCGACCTGGCGGACTCGCGGCTGGTGGCCCGGCGGCTGGGGCCTTTCGACTTTGTGCTGGTGGCCTCGCCGGCCTACCTGGCACGCCACGGCGTGCCGCAGGTGCCGGCCGACCTCGCACGCCATGCCTGTCTGCGCTACAAGTTCGTGACCGGCGGCAGGATCGAGGATTGGGACCTGCCCGGCCTGCCGACGCAGCTGCCGCCGGGCCTGCTCTCGAACAACATGGAAGCCATGCTCGGCGCCGCTGTGGCTGGCCTCGGTATCGCCTACATGGCCGATTTTCTCGCGCGCGATGCGCTATGCCGCGGCGAACTGCAGCGCGTGTTGGCCTCGCACCTGGTGCGCCAGGGCCAGTTCTCCGCGCTCTGGCCGTCGAGCCGCCAGTTGTCGCCCAAGGTGCGCGCCTTCGTCGATTTCGCGAGCGAGCGCATGTTCAAGCAAGACCATTTACCGGCACAGGGCACTCAGGCTGCGGCGTAGTCGGTCGACGCGGCCACCTCGGCCCATTCCGCGGTTTCACGCTGCAGGCCATCGATGTGGTCGCGGATCACCTGCAACGTGTCGGTGCCCAGCGGCAGGCGCATCGGTGGCTTCGGCGACTCGACCAACCGGATCACCGCTTGCGCCAGCTTGACCGGATCGCCCGGCTGGTGGAGGCTGATGCTGCGCGCGGCGATGCGCACCTGGCCCGACGTGCCTTCGTAGTCGGCGATGCGCTTGGGCGAGACGGTGAGCGAGTTGCCTTCGAGGAACTCGGTGCGGAAGTAGCCCGGCTCGACCGCTGTCACATGAATGCCCAGCGGCGCGAGTTCCTTGTGCAGCGCCTGGTTGATGCCTTCGACCGCGAACTTGGTCGAGCAGTACAGCCCGAAGCCGGGGCCGGACTGGTGGCCGCCCAGCGACGAGAGGTTGAGGACGCGGCCGCTGCGACGCGCGCGCATCGACGGCAGCGTGGCACGCGTCACGTTCAGCAGGCCGAACACGTTGGTCTCGTAGAGCTTGCGCACCTCGTCGGCCGTGGCTTCCTCCACGGCGCCGAGCAGCCCGAAACCGGCGTTGTTGACCAGCACGTCGATGCGGCCGAAGCGGGCGATCGCCGCTTCGACGGCACGCGCAGCCTGGGACTCGTCCGTCACGTCGAGCGACACGCCCAGCAGCCCTGGATGGTCGCCGAAGCGCTTGGCCACGTCGGCAGCGTTGCGGGCCGTCGCCACCACCGCGTCGCCGTGGGCGAGTGCGGCTTCGGCCATGCGGGCGCCGAGGCCGCGGGAGGCGCCGGTGATCATCCAGACGCGCTTGAATTCGTTCGTTGCAGTCATGTCGATTCCTTTGAAATCAGGGTGATGAAGGGATGCGGTGAGGGAAATGTAGGTTTTGCATCCGCATCGGAATAGCCCACGTTCGCTCGCTTATTCCGCAAGACAATCGTGATAATTCGCCCATGGCATTCAACGAACTACGCGCGATCACCACCTTCATCCAGGCGGCCGAACTGGGCAGCCTGCGGCAGGCTGCCGCTGCGCAGGCGATCACGCCGCAGGCCGCCAGTCAGGCGCTGATGCAACTCGAATCGCATCTGGGCGTACGTCTGTTCCACCGCACCACGCGGCGGTTGAGCCTCACCGAAGAAGGCAGCCAGTTCCTCGAGGCCGCACAGCCCGGTTTGACCACGCTGCAACGCGCGCTGCGCAACGCGCGTCGAGGCCGCGAAGAGATCGCCGGGCCGCTGCGCATCGTGGCGCCGCGCGCGACGATGCTGCAGGTTCTCTGGCCGGTGCTCGAAGCCTTCTGCGCGCAGCATCCGCAGATCGAACCCGACGTGCAGTTGGACGACCGCGTCGGCAACTGGGTCGAGGAGCGTGTCGACGTCGGCTTCCGCAGCGGACTGGTGCCGCAGGACGGGCTGATCGCGCGGCGGCTGATGCCGGTCCAGCTGGTCGTGTGCGCCGCGCCAGCCTACATCGCGCGCTTCGGTGCGCCACACCACATCGAAGACCTGGCACAGCACCGCTGCAGCTGCTTCCGGCACCCGACCAGCGGCAAGCTGATGCCCTGGGAGTTCAAGGTCGACGACCAGATCGTCGCGCGTGACATCGCACCTGCGCTATGCACCAACGACGTCGACCTGGAGATCCGCGCGGTGCTGGCAGGCCAGGTGATCGGCCAGTTGATCGGTGCAACGGCGGCACCACTGATACGCAACGGCCAACTGGTGCCGTTGCTGACGCAACATATCACGGACCACCTTGGCCTGTACGTCTATTACGGTAGCCGGGTGGCGCAGCCGCTGCGTGTGCGTGCTTTCATCGACCTCGCGGTGGAGATGCTGACAGACAGCGTCGCGTTCGTGCTGCAGCCTGAGGACCTGAAACTGGCTCCACGGCCCGCACGCAAGCGCGCAGCGGGCCTCGGCAAGTCACGGTAGCGAGAAGCCGCTCAAACTTGTCCGTCCGCCGGACGCAGCACGCCGCCTTCCAGCGTCACCGACTTGCCGATGGGTGGCGCCGTCGCGGTGGTCACGGTGCGCAGGGTGCCGTTGTCCATCCGCACGTGCACCTGGTAGGTGGTCTTGGTGCGCGTGCGTTGCTCCACGGTGTTGCCGAGGTAGCCGCCGCCAACGGCGCCGATCACGGTGGCCGCAGCGCGACCGCCGCCATGCCCGATCTGGTTGCCCAGCACACCGCCAAGCACACCGCCTGCGACGGCGCCCACGCCCGTGGCTGGTGCGGCGGTCTGCACAGCGTGCACCGACTCGACCCGTCCGCACACAGCGCAGACAGCGCGAGGGGCAGGTGCAGGCGCGGTCGCCACGGCGGGCGCGGCAGGCAAGGCGTTGGCGGGCGCCTGTATCGGGGTGCGCGCCGTGTTCGCGGGGGCTGGGGCCTGAGCGACGGCCTGGCCGCCCGGGCCTTGCGAGGCCAGCGCCGGCGGCACCTCACCGGCCTTGAAGTCGTCCGGCCCCTGCAGGGGCTGGCTGGCCGCCAGCGGCATCGCGGTGCCCGCAGGCGCGCTCGCATGCTGATAGAGCATCGTGCCGCCGAGTGCAGCCACTGCGACGGCCAGCACACCCACGGTGGCCCACAGCGCCTTGGGCGCGCGGGCGTTGGACGGATTGGTTTCCAGAATGGAGTTCATGGCTGTGTCCTTTCTTTTCCTGTGTGCCACCACCACGTCGGGATGGGTTGGGCACTGGACCGCAGCTTAGCCAGCCCGGAACGCGTTGCGTGCGTCCCGTGCATGTCCAAAACGTAAAAAGGGTAAGCGCCTACAGATTGGGTGCCAGCAGTCGCTCAAGCTCGCTCTCGCTTGTCTGTCGGCGTGCGGCTTGGTCGGCCAACTGGTCGTGCCCGATCTTGCCGACGTTGAAATACGTCGACGCCGGATGGCTCAGGTGGAAGCCGCTCACGCTGGCCGCAGGCGTCATGGCAAGGCTTTCGGTCAGCGTCATGCCGATGTCGGCGCACTGCATCACCTCGAACATCTCGCGCTTCACGCTGTGGTCGGGGCAGGCCGGGTAGCCGGGCGCCGGACGGATGCCGCGGTACTTCTCGGCGATCATGTCTTCGTTGTTCAAGGCTTCGTCGGCGGCGTAGCCCCACAGGTCGGTGCGCACGCGGTGGTGCAGCGATTCGGCAAACGCCTCGGCCAGCCGGTCGGCCAGCGCCTTGAGCATGATGGCCGAGTAGTCGTCGAGGTCGTCGATGAAGGCTTTCTCCTTCTTCTCGACGCCGAGGCCCGCCGTCACGGCGAACATGCCGACATAGTCCTTGATGCCGCTGTCCTTCGGCGCGACGAAGTCGGCTAGGCAACGGCTCGGGCGCATCACGCCGTCGATCGCCTGCTTCTCGGTCTGCTGGCGCATGCCGTACCAGGTCATCGCGACTTCGCTGCGCGTCTCGTCGGTGTAGAGCTCGATGTCGTCGTCGTTCACCGTGTTGGCCGGCCAGAAGCCCACGATGCCGCTCGCGCTGAGCCAGCGGCCTTCGATCAGGCGCTTCAACATGCGCTGGCCATCAGCGTAGACGCGCACGGCCTCGGTGCCGACAACTTCATCCTTGAGGATCGCAGGGAACGGCCCGGCCAGGTCCCAGGTCTGGAAGAACGGGCCCCAGTCGATGTACTTGGCCAGTTCGGTCAGGTCGAAGTTCTTGAACACGCGGCGGCCGATGAACTTCGGCACCGGCGGCGTGTAGCTCGTCCAGTCGATCGGCGTCTTGTTGGCGCGCGCCTTCGCGAGCGGCCACAGCGGCACCTGCTTCTTGTTGGCGTGCTGCAGGCGCACCTTGTCGTAGTCGGCGTTGAGTTCGTCGATGTACTTCGCGGCCTGGTCGGAGAGCAGCGACTGCGCCACGCTCACGCTGCGCGACGCATCGGGCACGTAAACGACAGGGCCTTCGTAATGCGGCGCGATCTTCACGGCCGTGTGCACGCGGCTGGTGGTGGCGCCGCCGATCATCAGCGGGATCTTCTTGATACGGAAATGGTCGTCGCGCTGCATCTCGCCAGCGACGTACTGCATCTCTTCCAGGCTCGGCGTGATGAGGCCGGAGAGGCCCACGATGTCGGCGCCTTCCACCTTGGCGCGCGCCAGGATCTCGTGGCACGGCACCATCACGCCCATGTTCACCACCTCGAAGTTGTTGCACTGGAGCACGACGGTGACGATGTTCTTGCCGATGTCATGCACGTCGCCCTTCACGGTCGCGATGATGATCTTGCCCTTGGTGCGCACGTCGCGCCCGGCCGCTTCATCGCGCAGCTTCTCCTCCTCGATGTAGGGCAGCAAGTGCGCCACCGCCTGCTTCATCACGCGGGCCGACTTCACCACCTGGGGCAGGAACATCTTGCCGGCGCCGAACAGGTCGCCGACGACGTTCATGCCGTCCATCAGCGGGCCTTCGATGACGTGCAACGGGCGGCCGCCCTTGGCGAGGATGTCCTGGTAGGCCTCTTCGGTGTCCTCGACGATGAACTCGGTGATGCCGTGCACCAGCGCGTGGCTGAGCCGGTCGCCCACGCTCACCGGTGCCTCGGGCGTGCCGCGCCAGTCGTTGCGCTTGCTCTCGTCCTTGGCGCCGCTCTTGGCGGTCTCGGCCACTTCGACCAGGCGCTCGCCGGCATCGGGGCGGCGGTTGAGGATCACGTCTTCGACGCGCTCGCGCAGGACCGGCTCGAGGTCGTCGTACACGCCGACCATGCCGGCGTTGACGATGCCCATGTCCATGCCGGCCTTGATCGCGTGGTACAGGAACACGGTGTGAATGGCCTCGCGCACCGGGTCGTTGCCGCGGAAGCTGAAGCTCACGTTCGACACGCCGCCCGACACCTTGGCGCCCGGCAGGTTCTGCTTGATCCAGCGGGTCGCCTCGATGAAGTCGACCGCGTAGTTGTTGTGTTCCTCGATGCCGGTGGCCACAGCAAAGATGTTCGGGTCGAAGATGATGTCCTCGGCCGGAAAGCCGATCTCGTCGACCAGGATGCGGTAGGCGCGCTGGCAGATCTCGACCTTGCGCTCGTAGGTGTCGGCCTGACCCTTCTCGTCGAAGGCCATCACGACCGCCGCGGCGCCATAGCGGCGCAGCAGCTTGGCCTGATGGCGGAACTGGTCCTCGCCTTCCTTCATGCTGATCGAGTTGACGATGCCCTTGCCCTGGATGCAGCGCAGGCCGGCCTCGATGACCTCCCACTTCGAGCTGTCGACCATGATCGGCACGCGCGCGATGTCGGGCTCCGACGCGATGAGGTTCAGGAAGCGGACCATCGCGGCCTTGCTGTCGAGCATGGCCTCGTCCATGTTGATGTCGATCACCTGCGCGCCGTTCTCGACCTGCTGGCGCGCGACGGCCAGGGCTTCCTCGAACTGGCCGTTGAGGATCATCCGCGCGAAGGCCTTGGAGCCGGTGACGTTGGTGCGCTCGCCGATGTTGACGAACAGCGTGCCCTCGCCGATCTGCACGGGCTCGAGGCCCGACAGCTTCATGGGAGGAACGCCGGATTGGGGTTCAGGGTTGGCTGAGGAAGAAGACGACATGGGCTCACCTGGATTCGCAGAGGTTCAGGTGAGCGTCGTTGCAGGAAAACGCCCGAGCCTGGCGACTGGCTCTGGGCCGGCTGCTGCAACGCTCCTCGGGATGCTGCGCATTTTAGGGCGATTCGAAAAGAGTCGCGGGGAAACCTCACTTCCATTCAGGCACGCACGCACAAAAACTCACGCGCCCGCTTAAACGAACGCTCGTGCTTTTATATCGCCGAGCCGGCGAATGACGGGAGAGTTCAAATGGCCAGGAAACTGAATGCTGTTCTTTGCGGTGCGCTCGGTGTGTCCGCCGCGGCGATCATCGCCACGGCGCCGGTCGCCCATGCAGCGGCCAGCGGCGTGTCGATACTGTTGACGGCTCGCGCGCCAGCGTCCGACGAACATCGACTATTTTTACGGCATCCCGACAAGCTGGCCGCAGCGGGCGCGCGCGACCAGGAGTGGACCGCCCGGCTCGACCGTTATGCGGCCGCTTCCGAGGCCGAACAGGCGCAGCTGCGCGAAAACCTGTTCAACGACACCGAACGCCTGCGGCTGAGCGGAGCGCTTGCGATGCGCGCCAGTGCGATGCGCAAGCCGGCGGGCAACGGCGGCTGAACCGCTTACTGCGCGACGGCCGCCGATTCCCCCGCCCGCACCGTCGTCAATGCAAACGGCGGCAACCCCTGCAGCAACCGCTGCCCATACGCCGTGCGCACCAGCCGCCGGTCGTAGCAGTACACGCTCGCGCGGTCTTCCTCGGTGCGGATGGCCCGGCCCACCCACTGCGCCAGGCGGATCGCCGTGGCTGGCACCACCAGCTCGGTGAAGGGATCGCGCCCCACCGTGCGCAGCCATTCGGCGCGCGCCTCGCCCACGGGGTCGTCCGGCGGGGCAAAGGGCAGTTTGGTGATGAACACCGATTCGCACAGCCGCCCCGGCAGGTCGAGCCCTTCGCCAAAGGACTGCATGCCGAAGATGATCGACGGCGCGCCGTCGGCCACCCGGCTGCGGTGCGTGGCCAGCAGTTGCTGGCGCGGCAGCGCGGTCTGCACCAGAACGCGCGGGCGCAGTGCGGGGGTGAGCGCCAGCACCGCCAGCCGCAGCTGTTCGCGCGAGGTGAAGAGCACCAGCGCGCCGTGGCGCACCTCGGCCAGATCGCCCACCAGCGCCTGCACCATCTCGGCGGTGTAGGCCGCCGCGTCGCGCGGGTCGGCCAGGGTTTCCGTGGCGATGAGCCGGCCCTGCC
This sequence comes from Variovorax ginsengisoli, assembly GCF_030811835.1. GTDB lineage: Bacteria > Pseudomonadota > Gammaproteobacteria > Burkholderiales > Burkholderiaceae_C > Variovorax > Variovorax ginsengisoli_C. Next base: position 165,998 of record NZ_JAUSRO010000005.1, read on the forward strand.
TGGCGTAGTCGAACGGGCTGGGCACTTCCAGCGACGTGGCGGCGCCCTCGTCGTGCAACTGGTGCAGGCCGCTTTCATGCAGGAAGAAGTCGAAGCGGCCGCAGCTCGTGAGCGTGGCCGAGGTCAGCACCGCACCGCGCACCTTGCTCCACAGATGGTTGCGCAGGGTAGCGCCCGGCAGCAGCGGGCTGGCGTGGGCCTGCAGGGTGGCCTGCTCGCCGTCGGTTTCCAGCGTGAACCACTTGGCGGCGGGCACGGCGCCGCTCGCGCTTTCGCGCAGCAGCAGCTGCGAGGTTTCGAGCACCGCCTCCAGCCGGGGCGCCATGGCGCCGAGTTGCGCGTACATCGTCGACAGGCGGCGTGCCTGTTCGGGCTTGTCGCGCAGTTCGGCGCGCAAGGCCTTGGCGATGGCGCGCAGCGCATCGAGAAAACCGTTGGCGTGGTGCGCCACCAGGCCCAGGGGCTCCTGCAGCGCCTCGGGCAACTCGCCGCGCGGCAGTCGCGCGCGCGCCGGGCCGCGACCGGGCGCGCCGTTCGCCAGATCGGCACGCAGGCGCTCGCCGTACAGGTCGATCACCAGGCGTTCGACCTGTTGCAACGCCTGGCGCATCTGCGCGGCGTGGGTCGGAATGTCGGCAACCTCCGTCACTTCCAGCAGCACCCCCACGCGCACCGCGCGTTGCGCCAGCCGCTCGGCCCAGGCGTGGCGCCCCAGGTCCATGCGGCAGGCGAACTGGGCCAGCGCGGTCGCCGGCAGGTGGTGCGCCTCGTCGAGCACCAGCAGGCAGTTGTCGAGCTCGGGCAGCAGGCGATTGCCCAGCGAGGAAAGCAGCAGGTCGTGGTTGACCACGATCACCTGCGCGCCCACCAGCGTCTTGCGGCGCTCGTAGTACACGCAGCCGTTGAAGGACGGGCAATGCTTGCCGGTGCACGAGGCGGCATCGGCCGCCATGGCCGACCAGACATCGGGCGCAGGGGGCGTATCGAGCGTGTCGCGGTCGCCGTCCCAGGCGCCGCGCGCCAGCGCCTGCGCGGTGTGGGTGTAGAAATGGATGCGAGCGTCCACTTCGTGCTGAGGACGCGCTGCGCGGTGCATCGCCTCTTCCTCTGCAAAGAGATCGTCGGCGTCTTCGCCATCGTCTTCCTCGGCCAGGCCGGTGAGGCGACCGAGCTTGAGCTGGCAGACGTAGCGGCCTCGCCCCTTGGCCAGCGCAAAGCGAAAGGGCTGCGGCATGAGCGCGGCGAGTGCGGGCAGGTCCTTGTTGACCAACTGTTCCTGCAGGGCCACGGTGGCGGTGGAGATCATGACGCGGGTGTTGCGCGCCAACGCGAGCGCGATGGCCGGCGCGCAGTACGCCAGCGACTTGCCGACACCGGTGCCGGCCTGGATCACGGCGATGGCGCGTGGTGGCTCGGCGTCTTCGTCTTCCGACTTGCCCAGCGTGGCAGCGGCCAGGGTGCCGGCGACCCGTTCGGCCATGCCGCGCTGACCCTCACGGCTGCGAAACCCCTCGCTGGCCTGCACCACCTCGTCGAACGCCTGCAGGGCGGACGCGGCCCATTCCAAAGAAGACATGCCTGAGTGTTGCACAGCAGTGCGCCCCCAGGCGTCGCTGGTGCGGGAATGGCGGGTCAGGCGGGCTGTGCGGCGCCGGTGGCAGAGGCGGGAAGGCCGAACACCGCATCGAAGGCCCAGTTGAAGACGAAGGTGTAGACCAGGAAGAAGACCACGAGACCCAGGTCCATCACCAGCGCCTGCCAAAGGCTGATGTGCAGCCACCAGGCGATGGTCGGCACCAGGAACGCGACGAGCCCGCCCTCGAAGCCGATGGCATGGGCCACCCGGCGCCCCAGGCCGCGCCCGCGCACGGCCTGGCGTGCTTCCCAGCGCTCGAACAGCGTGTTGAAGACCAGATTCCACACGATCGCGATGACCGAAGCGATCACCGCCAGCACGCTCGAATGGCCCATGCCCTGGCCGGACATCAGGGCCAGCCCGATGCTCGCCACCACGATGGCGATGCCTTCATAGAGCGTGATGTAGACGACGCGGCGCTTGATTCCTTGCATGACTTCTCTCGGCGGACTGGCAACAAACAGCACTGGACTTTATTTGCTGTGAGCTGATATAAAAAGTCATCTTCTTTCAGATTAATTGATAGATCGGCTGCCATGAGCTTTTCGAGCGACAACGTGCAGGTGTTCCTGGCCGTGCTGGACCACGGGTCCTTCTCGGCAGCGGCGCGCGCGCTCGGACGCGTGCCCTCGGCCGTGAGCATGACCATCGCGGGGCTGGAAGCCGAGCTCGACCTGCCGCTGTTCGAACGCGTCGGCCGCGAGCCCCGGCCAACGGCCGCGGCCCGCTCGCTGGAACCCCAGGCGCGCCTGCTGGCCGCGCAGCTCAAACAGCTGCAGGTGCAAGCACTCGCGCTGACACAGGGACTCGAAAAACGGCTCACGCTCGCCATCGCACCCGAACTGCTGGCCGCGCCCTGGGCTGGGCCGCTCGCCCAACTGGCGCAGGAATACCCGTTGCTCGAAGTCGAGGTGCTGGCCGCACCCCAGGCCGACGCGCTGGCCCTGCTGCACAGTGGACGCGCCGACCTCGCCCTGGTGTTCGAGCGGCCGAGCCTGGACGGCCGAGAGGGCTTCCAGGAAGTGGCGAACGACACCATGGTGACGGTCATCGCGCCCAGCCACCCCGTGCTCGCGGCAGCGGGTGGCCGCCTGCGCGAAGCGCATCTGACAACGACCCGCCAGATCGTGGTGGCGGGCCGGGACCTGAGTGCCAGCGACCCCCGCTTCGTTTTTGCGCGCCACGTCTGGCGCACCGACAACGCGCTGGCTGCGCTGAGCCTGATCACCGCAGGCCTCGGCTGGGGCTGGCTGCCGCGCAACTTCGTCAAACCGCATGTCGCGGCCGGTGACCTGATCGAGATTCCGTTCGAGAACCTCAGCAACGGGCTGGCACTGTGGGTGGACGTGGTGTGGTCGCGGGAGAGGCCGCTCGGCCTGGGAGCGCAGCGCTTTGTGGCGCTGATCGGGCGCAAGCCTTAGCGCCCATCAGTCGGCACTTGCGAAGGGGCCGCTTCAGCCCGGACGCATCGAGTTGGAGGGCTGACCGCCACCTCCCCCGCCACCGCCGCCAGGAGCACCCCGCTCCCGCTCACCCCCGCCCGGTCCACCACGCGGAGGACCGCCCTGCGGACGTTGCTGCGGTTGCTGCGGTGCCATCTGGGGACGTTGCTGCTGCGGCGCCATCTGCGGGCGCTGCGGCTGGGGCTGTGCGCCCTGCGGGGGGCGTCCGCCACCGTCCGGACGCATGCCCTCGCGCGGCGGCCGCATACCCGGATCGCGCCCGGGGCGCACCCCGTCGTCGCGCGGCGGCCGGTAGCCTTGCGGCTGCGGACGCATCGAATTGGGCGGCTGGTAGTCCGGACGCGGCCGGAAGTCGTTGCCGCGGCCCGGACGCGGCCCCTCCCAGTCACGCGGGCGCCAGTTCGGCTGCTCAGGTGCCGGGCGGCGCCAGCCGTCGCGCGGTGGTGGCGGACGGTTACCCCACCAGCGGCGGTCGTCGTACCACGAACGGTCGCGGTAGTTGTTGCCCCAGTAGTTGGCAATGGCGAAGCCGACGATCGGAATGCCGATGGCTGCGCCGTAGGTCGCCAGCGGCACGCGTTGTTGCTGATAGGCGTAGTCGATGGCCGCCGAGTAGATCCAGCCCCGCAAGCCATCGGGCATGACCACGTCGCACCAGCCGTAGCCCTGCGTGCAGCCGAGCACCTCGAAGTTCTGCCCCGAGCCGACCACTGCCACCACCGGGTAGTTGGTCGCCGGACCGGCGCGAAGGTTCACCGAGCTGTTCGCATAGGCCTGCTGGGCGGACGCCGCCACAGGCAGCAGCAGCGCCAGCGCGCCCACGCCGAGCCAGCGCTGGAGGGTTGAATTCAGAGGTGTCATAGGGCTTGGATTCCTTTGAGTTCACCATAGGCGCCGCGCAGAGTTCCTGTCAATCAGCCGGAGCCTTTCCTGACACCCAGGCAACCTGCCGCGGCCACCACGTCAGGCGGCTTCAGGATAGAACAGCTTGCGCGCCGCCGTCGGTGCCACCGCCTGGCCAATGGCGGCGATGTGCTCAGGCGTGGTGCCGCAGCAGCCGCCCACGATGTTGACCAGCCCTGCGGCGGCAAAGTCGTGCAGCAGGCGCGACGTCACGTCGGGCGTCTCGTCGAAGCCAGTGTCGCTCATGGGGTTGGGCAGGCCGGCGTTCGGGTAGCAGCTGATGAAGGTGTCGTCGGCCACCTTGGCCAGCTCCTGGATGTAAGGCCGCATGAGCGCCGCCCCCAAGGCGCAGTTCAGGCCGACAGCCAGCGGCCGGGCGTGGCGCACGCTGTGCCAGAAGGCCGTCACGGTCTGGCCGCTCAGGATGCGGCCGGAGGCATCGGTCACGGTGCCACTGATGATGAGCGGCAGGCGCTCGCCCGAGTTCTCGAAATACTCGTCGACCGCGAACAGCGCCGCCTTGGCGTTGAGCGTGTCGAAGATGGTCTCGACCAGGATCACGTCGGCGCCGCCCTCGACCAGTGCCTCGGTCTGCTCGTAATAAGCGGCGCGCAGCGTCTCGAAGTCGACGTTGCGGGCACCGGGGTCGTTCACGTCGGGGCTGATGCTGGCCGTCTTGGGCGTCGGGCCGAGGGCGCCGGCGACGAAGCGGGGTTTGTCGGGCGTGCTGTACTTGTCGCAGGCCGCGCGCGCCAGCTTCGCGGATTCGAGATTCATCTCGCGTGCAAGATGCGCCATCTGGTAGTCCTCCTGCGCGACGGTGGTCGCGCCGAAGGTGTTGGTCTCGATCAGGTCGGCGCCGGCCGCGAGGTACTTCTCGTGGATGTCGCGGATCACGTCGGGGCGAGTCAACGAGAGCAACTCGTTGTTGCCCTTCACGTCGCGCTCGAAGTCCTTGAAGCGCTCGCCGGTCCCGCCAGGGCCGGCATATCCAGCCCCGCGATACTGCTCTTCGGTCAGCTTGAAGCGCTGGATCATCGTGCCCATGGCGCCGTCGAGGATGGCGATGCGTTGGGCGAGGATGCCAGGCAGGGCCTGGCCGCGGGTGTAGATGACGGGCTTCATAACCCACGATTGTAGAAAGCACCCAAAGGGCTTGCCGCGGTGTGTGATCGCGACGCCGAGCAATCCTCAAGCGCAGTCGAAGACCTTCCCCGGGTTCATGAGATGGTGCGGGTCCAGCGCCTGCTTGATCGCGCGCATCGCCGCCAGCTCGGCCGGCGTGCGGCTGGCGCCGAGGTAGGGCTTCTTGTGCGTGCCGATGCCGTGCTCGGCCGACACGCTGCCGCCGAACGCGGCGACCTGGTCGTACACCAGCCGCTCGACGCCGGGCTCGTCGCCGCCGACCGTGCGCGCATCCACGGAGATGTGCAGGTTGCTGTCACCCACGTGGCCGAAGAAGACGGCGATGTTGCCGGGCCAGCGCGCATCGAGCGCCGCACGGCAGCCTTCGGCGAAGCGGCCGATCTCGGCCATCGGCAGGCTCACGTCGAAGTTGATCGGCGGGTGCATGTTGGCCGGCAGCTCGGCCGTCGCCTCGCGGATCTTCCACAGCGCACGCGCCTGGGCCTGCGACTGCGCAATGACGGCGTCGAGCGCCTCGCCGGCTTCCATCGATTCGCCGAGCAGTTCTTCGATAGCGGCGCGCAGCGCGTCTTCGTCGTTGCCCGTCACGTCGACCAGCGCCGCGAACGGGTGCGGCGCATCGAAGGGCTCGCGCAGCGACTGCCATTGCAGCGACGCGACGATGAAGTCGCGCCACATCAGTTCGAAGGCCGCCACTGCACCAGGGAAGCGCGCCTGCAACCGCCCGAGCAAGGCCAGCGACTGTTCGAAGCGGCCGACCGCGACCAGCACCGTCGCTTTCGCGCGCGGCGCCGGGTGCAGGCGCAGCACGGCGCGCGTGATGACGCCGAGCGTGCCCTCGGCGCCGATGAAGAGCTGCTTGAGGTCGTAGCCGGTGTTGTTCTTGATCATCGGCCGCAGCATCGGCAGCACCGTGCCGTCGGCCAGCACCACCTCGAGCCCGAGCGCCTGCTCGCGCATCATCCCGAACTGCAGCACACCGTTGCCGCCGGCGTTGGTCGCGAGGTTGCCGCCGATCTGGCACGAACCCCGCGCGCCGAGGTCGACGCCGAACTGCAGGCCCTGCGCGGCAGCAGCTTCCTGCACCGCCTGCAACGTGGCGCCGGCCTGCACGGTGATCGTTGAAGCCGCCACGTCGAGTGACTCGATGGCGTTCATTCGGTCGAGCGACAGCGCGATCGCCCCGGCGACCGGCACCGCCCCGCCGGCCATGCCGGTGAGGCCGCCCTGCGGCACCACCGGCACGCGGAATTCGCTGCACACGCGCAACACGGCCGCAACCGCGTCGGTGCTGCGCGGACGCACCAGCGCGACCGGCTGCACCGGGGTGCCACCGCCCCAATCGGTGCAATGACGCGGCGGCACCGCGTCGCCGGTCTGCACCGCATCGGCGCCGGCTGCGGCGATCAGCGCATCGACGAAGGCCGCATCAGCAGCATCAGCCACGCTGGGCCTCGACGAACGCCAGCACGGCCTCGATCATCCGCCGCACATGCGGCTGCACGCCGGCCGCGACGTCGGGCAGGTAGTCGAAAGGCAGCGCCTCCTGCATGTAGCTCGACTGCGTCATCTCCAGCTGCACCGCATGCACGCGCTGCGCGGGTTGCCCGTGGTGGCGCGTGATGTAGCCACCGGTGAAGCGGCCGTTGAGCACGCCGGTGTAGCCGGGCGCGCTCTCGGCGATGCCGAGCAGCGTCTTCGCCAGCGAGGCGTCGCAGCTGATGCCCTTGCCGGTACCGAGGTTCAGGTCGGGCAGCTTGCCCTCGAAGAAGCGCGGCAGCACCGAGCGGATCGAGTGCGCGTCCCACAGCGCGGCAATGCCGTGCTGCGCTTTGATGCGCGCGAGCTCTTCGGTGAGCTTCGCGTGATACGGGTGCCAGATCGCCTCGCGGCGTGCGGCGATCTCATCGTCGTCAGGCACGTCGCCCGCGGCGTAGATGGGCGTGTCGTCGAAGGTGTCGACGGGGCACAGGCCGGTCACGCTCTGGCCCGGATAGAGGCTGGCACCGTCCGGCGGGCGATTGAGGTCGATGACATAGCGCGAGTGCGTGGCGACCAGCACCGACGCGCCCAGTTCGTCGGCGAAGTCGTAGAGCCGTTCGAGGTGCCAGTCGGTGTCGGGCACCTGCCGCGCCTCGTCAGTGAAGCGCGCCGCCAGCGCGGGCGGCACATGCGTGCCGACATGCGGCATCGAGATCAGCAAGGGCCGCGTGCCCTGGCGGAAGCGGAACGGGGGTTCGGTCGTTTGAAAAGTCATGGGGAATCCTGAAGCAGTTGACGGCGCGCGGCGACGAAGCCGGCTGACGCGCTGTCGTGAAGCGGATGGCGGCCTGCCTGCACGCGCGGCCGCCCGGCCACCCACACGGCGTCGATCGCGCTGGTGCGATGGCTGGCGAAGACGTGCGACGACAGCATGTCGGGCGCATCGAGCCCGGCGAGGGCGGAATGTTCGGCGTCGAGCACGGTGAAGTCGGCCTGCTGCCCGACCGCCAGTCCACCCACGGCGCGGCCGGACGCCTGCGCGCCGCCTTGCACCGCCGCCAACGTCATCGCGCTCGCGACGTGGGGCTGCGAAGCATCGGCCGCCACATTGCGCTGGCGCGTGGCCAGGCGCTGGCTGTACTCGAGCATCAGCAGTTCCTCCGCAGCGTTCACGCAGATGTGGCTGTCGGAGCCGACACCCCACACACCACCGGCCGCGCGCCACGCGGGCAGGTCGAAGATGCCGTCGCCCAGGTTCGCCTCGGTGGTCGGACACAGGCCGGCCACGGCACCGCTCGCGGCAGCGCGACGGTACTCGTCCGCGTCCATGTGCGTCGCGTGCACCAGGCACCAGCGCGCGTCGACCGGCGCATGGTCGAGCAGCCAGGCGACGGGGCGCTGGCCGCTCCAGGTCACGCAGTCGTCGACCTCCTGCGTCTGCTCGGCGATGTGGATGTGCACCGGTGCGGTCGGGTCGATCGCGTCGAGGCCGGCGAGCACGTCGCGCAAGGCATCGGGCGGCACGGCGCGCAGCGAATGCGGCGCGAGGCCGAGGCGTGCACCCTGCGCATCGCACAACGGCTTGAGGCCTTCGAGCAGGCGCAACATCGATTCGGTCGAGCGGATGAAGCGCCGCTGCCCGTCGCTCGGCGGCTTGGCGCCGAAGCCGCTCGTCTGGTACAGCACCGGCAGCAGCGTGAGGCCGATGCCCGCGCGCTGCGCTGCGCGCATCAGCGCATGCGCCAGCTCGGCATCGTCGGCATAGGGCCGGCCATCGCCCTGGTGATGCACGTAATGGAACTCGCACACCGACGTGTAGCCCGCCTCCAGCATCTCGACGTACAGGCCGAGCGCGATCGCTTCGAGCTGCGCGGGATCGAGCCGCAGCGCGAAGCGGTACATCAGCGTGCGCCAGCTCCAGAAGCTGTCGCTCGCCTCGGCGCGGTATTCGGTGAGGCCGGCGATGGCGCGCTGGAAGGCATGGGAGTGGAGGTTGGGCGTGCCAGGGATGGCGGGGCCGCGCGTCGTTGTCGATGCGGCCGTGTTCGGCTCGACGTGGGTCAGTTGCCCTTTGTCGTTCCATTCAAGGCGGACGTTCTTGTGCCAGCCCGTGGGAAGCAAGGCGTGGCTTGCGAGGATGCTTTGTGTCATGCAATCACCACCTTGTGCGCGGAACGTCGGCACGGTCGTTGTGCATCGCTCTCCAGCGAGCGCAGCGATTGCGCCGCCCCCAAGCCCGGCAGGCGGTGCGGGCCGGGCGATCCCCTCTGCGCCGCTGAGGAGCACAGCCTGTCGCGGACCAGGGCTCGCGATTGTCTGAGCGCAGCGAGTTTGAGCGAGACCCCGCGACAGGCGAGCACCGCAAGGCAGCCCGAAGGGCCGGCGCAGTGGGGTCGTTCGGCCCGCACCGCCTGCCGGGCGTGCTCTCCAACGCACAACATCACAGCGCCACCCTCCCCTGCCGAACAATCCCACGCACCGGCCGCTGCCCAAACCAATAAGCCAACTCCGCCACCTCCCGCACCTCCCACAGCACGAAGTTCGCTGGCATCCCCACGCCGATCGACCCATGCGTCGACTGCAACCCCAACGCACGCGCCGCATGCAGGGTCACCGCATCGACGGCCTCCGGCACCGTCAGGCGGAACAAGGTGCACGCCATGTTCACCATCAGCAGCAGGCTGAGCGCCGGCGAGGTGCCGGGGTTGTGATCGGTCGACACCGCCATCGGCACGCCCGCTGCACGCAGCGCGGCGATCGGTGGCACCGTCGTGTCGCGCAGCGTGTAGAAAGCACCCGGCAGCAGCACTGCCACCGTGCCTGCGGCACGCATCGCGTCGATGCCGGCCTGCGACAGGTGCTCGATGTGGTCGCAGGACAGCGCACCGTAGCGCGCAGCCAGGGCCGCACCGCCCATGTCCGACAGCTGCTCGGCATGCAGCTTGACTGGCAGGTTCAGCCGCTTCGCCGCCTGGAAGACGCGCTCGGTCTCTTCCAGCGAAAAGGCAATGCGCTCGCAGAACACATCGACCGCATCGACCAACCCTTCGGCCGCGAGCGCGGGCAGCATCTCGTCGCACACGAGGTCGATGTACGCACCGCTGCGGCCCATGTACTCGGGCGGCAGCGCGTGAGCCCCCAGAAAAGTGGTGCGCACCGTCACGCCATACGCATCACCGAGTCGGCGTGCCACGCGCAGCTGCTTGCGCTCGTGTTCCAGCGACAGCCCGTAGCCCGACTTGATCTCGATCGCGCACACGCCTTCGGCCAGCAGCGATTCGAGGCGCTTGCCGGCGCTGGCGAACAGTTCGTCTTCGCTCGCTTCGCGCGTGGCGCGCACGCTGGAGACGATGCCGCCGCCAGCCTTCGCGACTTCTTCGTAGCTCGCGCCGGCCAAGCGCATCGCGAACTCGTTGGCGCGCTGACCGCCGTAGACCAGATGCGTGTGGCAGTCGACCAGGCCCGGCGTGACCAGCGCGTCGCTACCGCCATGGTGCGGCAGCGCGTCGAAGCGGCCCGGCAATGCGCTGCGCGGGCCGACCCAGGCGACCACGCCTTCTTCGACCACGATCGCCGATTCAACGCTCGGGTCGGACGCCAGCCGCAGGCCGGTCCACAGGCCGTCGGCCGAGGGCAATGTATCGCAGAGGCGCGCGCTCGTCATCGTTGGAAGCTCCAGGGTTCAGTCGTTCGGGAACCAGCGCACGGCCAGCAGGCGCGCGCCGTCGCTGGCGGGCGACAGCGGCCAGGCCATGGGGGCGTCTGCCCACCACAGACCGTCGCCCGCGTCCAGTGATTGGTCGCCGGCCTGCCAACTCCCATGCAGGCCCAGCAGCAGACCGTGCGGCGCCAGATCGAGCGCCTGCGCGGCGTCGAGCACCTGCACCTCGGCGTGGCATTGCGCGCGGCGGCTCATCGCGTTGAAGTCCGTCGACGGGCCGCCATGCAGGGTGCAGCCGAGCGCCACGTCGCCACTGAAGGAAAAGGGCGCGTGCGGATCGAGCCGGTGGTCGAAGCTGCCGTCGTCCGCGTGCAACTGCACGCTGCCGCCGTCCAGCAGCATGATGGTGCGGTCCACGCCGGGGAACACCGAGAACGGCGCAGCCTTCACGATGGTCGCAATGCTGGCGCGCCACATGAAGTCGTCGATGGCCGCGCCCGGCGGCCAGCTCGCGATCTCGCAGGTGGTGCCGCCGCCGTTCTTCCAGGGCATGACGCGCAGGGCGTCGCGGCTGAACCGTTGAATGCTCATCTCAGTAATCCTCCTTGGCGCAAGCGCCGCTCGAAATGGCGCAGCACCAGGGTGACTGCACCGGTCAGCACGAAGTAGACCAGAGCAATGGCCAGGTACACCTCCAGCGAGCGGTACGACACGCTGATGATCTTCTGCCCCTCGTGCATCACGTCGTGGATGGTCAGCAGCGACACCAGCGCCGAATTCTTGATGAGCGCGATGAACTCGTTGCCCAGCGGCGGGATCATCCGCACCACCGCCTGCGGCAGCACGATCTGGCGCATGGCCACCGCGGGCGTCATGCCCAGCGACTGCGCCGCCAGCGTCTGGCCACGGTCGATCGACTGGATGGCACCGCGCACGATCTCCGACACGTACGCACCCGAATACACGCCCAGCCCCAGCACGCCGCACAGGAAGGCGGGCAGCAGGATGCCGAAGTGCGGCAGCCCGAAGAAAAGGATGAACAGCTGCACCAGCAGCGGCGTGCCGCGAATGGCGGCCACATAGGCGGTGCAGAGTCCGTAGATCCAGCGCCGCTTCGGGTTCAGCCGGCCAATGCCGACCAGGAGCCCCAACACACAGCCGAGCGCCAGCGCGCAGGCGGTGATTTCCACCGTGACCGCGGCGCCGCGCAGCAGGTCGGGCCAGCCCTGCCAGACCGGCGAGAAGTCGAGATCCATGCCGCGCTTACTTCGTGCTCGTGCTGAACCACTTCTTGACGATCTGGTCGTAGGTGCCGTCGGCCTTGAGCTTGTCGATGGCGCCGTTCACCGCCTTGGTGAGTTCGGGCGTGTCCTTGCGGATGGCCATGCCGTATTCCTCGGTGGTGATCTGCTCGGGCAGCACCTTCAGCCCGCCGCGCGTGCGCACGTACTGGTAGGCGGCGGGCTTGCCGGTGACGGCGGCGTCGGCCCGGCCGATGTCCACGAGGTTGAACATCTCCTGGTTCTTCTCGACTTCCAGCAGTTGCACCTGCGGGAATTTCTCCTTCGTGTACGACACCGACTTGGTCCCCACCTGCACGCTGACCTTCTTGCCGTTGATATCGGCCGGCGTCTTGATGGTGGTGTTGCCGTCCTTCACCATCACGACCAGGCCGCCCGCGTAGTAGGGCACGGTGAAGTCGACGACCTTCTTGCGCTCGTCGGTGATGTAGATGCCCGAGACGGCCATGTCGAAGCGCTTGGAGACCAGGCCCGGCACCAGGCCCTTGAAGTCGATGTCGATCCACTCGATCTTGCGGCCCAGCGTCTTGCCGATGGCTTCCACCAGCTCCACGTCGAAGCCCGTGCGCTTGCCGTTCTCCACGAACTCCATGGGCGGGAAGGTGGCGTCGGTGGCGACACGCAGCGGCTCGCCCTGCGCGTGGGCACCGGCGGCAAGGCCGAAGAAGGCAAAGGCAGAAAGTGCGGCGGCGGCAACGGCCAGATGGGTGCGGCGGGTGTTCATGGCGAGGGGGCTTTCGTGGGAATGAAAAGGGGGGCAGAGGAAAAAAGCAGCGCGCGACTGACTATTGCAAGGCGCGCGAGATGCGGGCGGCCGTGACGACGGTCATGTGAAGCAACGCAGCTTCCATGCCCTCGACGCGCGTGAGTGGGGCCATGAGGGTGATCGCGCCGCGCAGGCGCCGCCCGGTGGCGAGCACCGGTGCGCTCGCCCCCCACACGCCGGCATCGACCTCGCCGTGGGTCACGGCATGCCCGGCTTCGCGGATGGCGTCCAGCTCGGCAGCACGCTCTGCGCGGCGTTCCGCCGTCTCGTCGAGACCTTCGAGCAAGGCATCGCGCTGGTCGAGCGGCAGGTGCGCCAGCAGGCACTTGGCGCTGGCACCGTCGCGCGCGGGAACGCTGCGGCCGCGGTCGAAGGAGCAGCGCAGCGACTGTTCGCTGTCGATCATCTCCAGGCAAACCACGCGGTCGCTGACCACCGTGACCAGCGCCACGCTCTCATGCGTCTGCTGGGCCAGTATGCGCATGTCGGCGCGCGCGGCCATGACCAGATCGGAGTTGCCGTCGAAGCCGCTGGCGAGCTGCACGCTGACCGGGCCCGGCGAATAGCGCCCATCGGCCTCCATCACGAAACCCCAGCGACGCAACGCGGCGACCTGCCGGTACAGCGTGCTCTGCGACAGCCCGGTGGCCCGCACCAGCTCGGCCGCCGTCATCGCCGACCGGCTCTGCGCCAGCACCGACAGCACGAAAAGCGCGCGGTCGTTGGCAGGAGTGTCGGTCGGAAGCGTCATGACGGGCGGTTGCGATCAGGAGTGGGGAAACCGGTGTCCAGTATCTGGCTCGCCGTTCCCGGCTCCAAGCGCCTATTCCCAATCAGTGGGAATGGGTGTGGCTTTCTTCAGTCTTGGTTCTTCAGGCCTGGTTCACCAGCCGCCGCCGTCACTTCACCATCGGCAGCTTCAGCCCCTGGGCCCTGGCCGTGGCCACCGCGATGTCGTAGCCCGCGTCGGCGTGGCGCATGACGCCGCTGGCCGGGTCGTTCCAGAGCACGCGGCCGATGCGTTGCGCAGCGGCATCGGTGCCATCGGCCACGATCACCACGCCCGAATGCTGCGAATAGCCCATGCCGACACCACCGCCATGGTGCAGGCTGACCCAGGTGGCGCCGCCTGCCGTGTTGAGCAGCGCGTTGAGCAGTGGCCAGTCGCTCACGGCATCGGTGCCGTCCTTCATGCGCTCGGTTTCGCGGTTGGGGCTGGCGACCGAGCCGGTGTCCAGGTGGTCGCGACCGATCACGATCGGGGCTTTCAGCTCGCCGTTCTTCACCATCTCGTTGAAGGCCAGCCCGGCCTTGTGGCGCTCGCCCAGGCCCAGCCAGCAGATGCGCGCAGGCAGGCCCTGGAACGCGATGCGCTCGCGCGCCATGTCCAGCCAGCGGTGCGTGTGCGTGTTCTCGGGGAACAGCTCCTTGATCTTCGCGTCGGTCTTGTAGATGTCCTCCGGATCGCCCGACAGCGCCACCCAGCGGAACGGCCCCTTGCCCTCGCAGAACAGCGGTCGGATGTAGGCGGGCACGAAGCCGGGAAAGTCGAAGGCGTTCTTGACGCCCTCGTCGAACGCGACCTGGCGGATGTTGTTGCCGTAGTCGACGGTCGGGATGCCCATGGCCTGGAAGTCGAGCATGGCCTGCACATGCACGGCGCACGACTTCGCGGCCGCGCGCCGAAGCGCGTCGTGTTGCGACGGATCCTTCATGGCGGCCTGCCATTGCGGCACGGTCCAACCCGAGGGCAGGTAGCCGTTGATCAGGTCGTGCGCAGAGGTCTGGTCGGTCACGAGGTCGGGCCGGATGGCGCCGGCCTTGGCGCGCCTGACCAGTTCGGGGAGCACCTCGGCCGCGTTGCCCAGCAGCGCGATCGACACGGCTTCCTTGGCGGCCGTGTGCTGCGCGATGAGTTCGAGCGCGTGGTCGATGTCGCGCGCCTGCTTGTCGACGTAGCGCGTGCGCAGGCGAAAGTCGATGCTGGCCTGCTGGCACTCGATGTTCAGCGACACGGCACCGGCCAGCGTGGCGGCCAGCGGCTGTGCGCCGCCCATGCCGCCCAGGCCGGCCGTGAGGATCCACTTGCCGGCCAGGCTGTTGTTGTAATGCTGGCGACCGGCCTCGACGAAGGTCTCGAAGGTGCCTTGCACGATGCCCTGGCTGCCGATGTAGATCCAGCTGCCCGCCGTCATCTGGCCGTACATGAACAGGCCCTTCCGGTCGAGCTCGTTGAAATGCTCCCAGGTGGCCCACTTGGGCACCAGGTTCGAGTTGGCGATGAGCACGCGCGGCGCGTTCTCGTGTGTCTTGAACACACCCACCGGCTTGCCCGACTGGATCAGCAGCGACTCGTCATCGTTGAGTTCCTTCAACGACGCGAGGATCTGGTCGTAGCAGGCCCAGTTGCGCGCGGCGCGGCCGATGCCGCCGTACACCACCAGGTCCTGCGGCCGCTCGGCCACCTCGGCGTCCAGGTTGTTCTGCAGCATGCGGTAGGCCGCCTCGGTGAGCCAGCTCTTGCAGCTGAGTGTGCTGCCGCGCGGCGCGCGGATCACGCGGCTCGCGTCGTGGCGTGGATCGGCTGCAGGGGATGCAGGGGATGCAGGGGATGCAGCAGACGTTGCGGCAATGGGGTCGTGTGCGTTCATGGCGATGATCTCCTTCGGACGGGGTGTTCTTCGTTCGGCTCAGGCGTGGCTGGGCAGGATGTCCAGCAAGGCGGCGGGCAGATCGGCGGCGAGCGCCCACTGGCGCATCGCCTCGATGTCGGGGGCCAGGTAGCGGTCACGCTCGAGAAATGCGACCTTGGCCCGGATCTTTGCGAACTCGGCTTCGACGAGGGGCGAACTTTTCAGGCCCCGCTTCAGCTCGATGCCCTGTGCTGCAGCCATCGCCTCGATGCCGACCACGACTGCAGTGTTGTCCACCATGTCGCCCAGCCGGCGCGCCGCGAAGGTGGCCATCGACACATGGTCTTCCTGGTTGGCCGAGGTCGGCAGGCTGTCGACGCTGGCCGGATGCGCGAGCGACTTGTTCTCCGACGCCAGGGCGGCCGCCGTGACCTGCGCGATCATGAAGCCCGAGTTCAGCCCGCCATCGTGCACCAGGAAAGGCGGCAGGCCCGACAGGCCGCTGTCGAGCAGCAGCGCGATGCGGCG
Organism: Variovorax ginsengisoli; assembly: GCF_030811835.1. Lineage (GTDB taxonomy): Bacteria > Pseudomonadota > Gammaproteobacteria > Burkholderiales > Burkholderiaceae_C > Variovorax > Variovorax ginsengisoli_C. The sequence continues at coordinate 181,517 of NZ_JAUSRO010000005.1, forward strand.
CTCGGCAATGGCACCGATCTCGGCAATCGCCAGCGCAAGGATGTCGGCCGCAAAGGCCACCGGCTCCGCGTGGAAGTTGCCACCCGAGATGACCTCGCCCGTCGCGGCGAAGACCAGCGGGTTGTCCGACGCCGCATTGGCCTCGATCTCCAGCACCCGCGCCGCATGGGCGATGTTGTCCAGGCAGGCGCCCATCACCTGCGGCACGCAGCGAATGGAATACGGGTCCTGCACACGGCCGCAGTCGGCATGCGAGGGCACGATCTCGCTGCCTTCGAGCAGCATGCGCACCGCGCCGGCCACGGCCATCTGGCCCGGTTGTCCGCGTGCGGCATGGATGCGCGCGTCGAAGGGCTTGATCGAGCCCTGGATGGCTTCGAGCGACAGCGCGCCGGACATCAGTCCGGCTGCAAACACATCCTCGGCACCGAACAGTCCCACGAGTGCCAGCGCAGTCGACACCTGCGTGCCGTTGAGCAGCGCCAGGCCCTCCTTGGGGCCGAGCACGAAGGGCGCCATCCCGATGCGCCGCATCGCCTCGGCGCCGCTGACCACTGTGCCGTCGGCGGTGGTCGCCGCACCCTCGCCGATCAGCACGCACGCCAGGTGCGCGAGCGGCGCGAGGTCGCCCGACGCGCCCACCGACCCCTTGGCCGGAATGCACGGCATCACGCCAGCGTTGAACAGCGCGAGCAGCGCGTCGACCAGCGCGGGCCGCACGCCCGAATGGCCGCGCGCCAGGCTCACCGCCTTGGTCGCCAGCACCAGCCGCACCACCGGCGCAGCCAGCGAAGCGCCCGTGCCCACGCTGTGCGACAGCACCAGGTTGCGCTGCAGCGCGGCCAGATGGTCGTTGCCGATGCGCGTGCTCGCCAGCTTGCCGAAGCCGGTGTTGATGCCGTAGACCACCTCGTCGTTGTCCACGATGTGCTGCACCGCAGCCTGGGCCGCCTGCATGCCATCGAGCGTCGACGGGTCGAGCGACAGCGCAACGCCACCGCGATGGATGCGCCGCAGCAGCGCGAGATCGACCTGGCCAGGGGTCAGCACCAGCGTTTCGGGGGCATCGGCGGAAGGAGTGTGCGGGTGGGTCATGGAACCTGTCTATACAAGTGAAATGAAGCGAAACGGAACGACGGCAAACGTCGTCCGGCTAACCGGAACTCGGATTGCCGTTGGCGCGAAAGCGGCTGCCCAGGCGGTAGCGCGAGGCCGGATGCAGGCAGCGCACCCAGGTCACGGGCGTGGTGCGCGTCCAGGTGCGGCGCGTGAGCAGCAGGCAGGGGTCGGCCATCGACATTGCCAGGTGTTCGGCCTGCTCGGCGGTGGGCAGCACGGCGTCCACCAGATGCTCGATCTGGTCGAAGGGCACGTTGCGCACCAGGTACTCGCTCGGGGGCATGGCGGTGAAGTCCTGCGCCAGGTAGTCGGGCACCACCAGGGGGTTGACGTAGCGCTCTTCGAGCTGAACCGGCGTTTCGTTCTCGCGGTGCAGGCAGAGGCTGTGGAACACCGACTCGCCCGCGCGCAGGTCGAGCCAGGCGGCCACGTCAGGCGATGCCGCGACCCGCTCCACCGCCAGCATCTGGCAGCGGTAGTCATGGCCGCGGTGGCGGATCTCGCTGGCGATGTTGGCGATCTGCAGCAGCGTGGACTGCGGCTTGTCCTCGGCCACGAAACTCCCCACGCCGGCCACGCGCGTGATACGCCCCTGGTCGACCAGCTCGCGCAGTGCGCGGTTCACCGTCATGCGCGAAATGCCGAACTGCGCAACCAGTTCGTGCTCCGAGGGCAGGCGATGGCCCGCCGGCCAGGTGCCGTCCTGGATCTTGCGGGAGATGTGTTCCTTGACTTGCGCGTACAGCGCGAGCGAGGGCAGGTCGCGTTTCATGCGCGTGCTCAGTGTTCGGCGGCCGCCATCGACTCGGCGCGGATCTCTTCGGTCAGCCGCGCCTTGATCGCCATGAACTCGGGCGAGGTCTTGATCGTGTAGTGGCGCGGATGCGGAAAGTCGACCGCGATCTCGGTCTTGATGCGTCCCGGCCGCGCGCTGAACACGGCCACGCGATTGGCCATGAAGATGGCCTCGTCGATGTCGTGCGTGACGAACAGCACCGTCTTCTGCGCAGACTCCCAGATGCCCAGCAGCAGCTCCTGCATCAGCACGCGCGTCTGGTTGTCGAGCGCGCCGAAGGGCTCGTCGAGCAGCAGCATCTTCGGGTCGTTGGCCAGCGCGCGCGCGATGGCCGTGCGCTGCTGCATGCCGCCCGAGAGCTGCTTGGGGAAGTGGTTTTCGAAGCCGCGCAGCCCGACCTTGGCGATGAAGAAGTCGCTGCGCTCCTTCTGCTGGGCCTCCGACATGCCGCGCTCGCGCAGGCCGAAGCGGATGTTCTGCGCGATCGTCAGCCACGGAAAGAGCGTGTAGCTCTGGAACACCACGCCGCGGTCGGCGCCGGGGCCGTCGATGGCCTGGCCGTCCAGGCGCACCTCGCCGGTGGTCGGAAAGTCCAGGCCCGCCACGATGCGCAGCAGCGTCGACTTGCCGCAACCCGACGGGCCGAGGATGGTGACGAAGTCGTTTTCCTTGACCTCGAAGTCGATGGGTTGCAAGGCCTGCGTGCGCTGGCCCTTGCGGCCTTCGAACACGCGCGAGACGCCACGGATGGAAAGTTGGTTGTTCACAGCGTGCTCCAGGCAAACAGCTTGCGGTTCACGGCCTTGAAAGCGAAGTCCGAGACGAGGCCGATGACGCCGATCACGATGATCCCGAAGATGATCTGCCCGGTGTTGAGCAGCGCCTGGCTGTCGGTGATCATGTGGCCGATGCCCGAGGACGAGCCGATGAGCTCGGCCACGATCACGTAGGTCCAGGCCCAGCCCAGCACCAGGCGCAGCGTTTCGGCGATGCCCGGCGCCGCGCCCGGAATCAGCACACGCCGCACGATGCCGCGGCTGTCGGCGCCCAGCGTGTAGGCCGCCTCGACCAGGTCCTTGCGCGCACCGCCCACGATGACCGCGACCATCAGAATGATCTGGAACACCGAACCGATGAAGATGACGAGCAGCTTCTGCGTCTCGCCGATGCCGGCCCACAGGATCAGGAGCGGAATGAAGGCCGAGGCCGGCAGGTAGCGGCAGAACGACACGAAGGGCTCGAAGAAGGCCTCGACCGGCTTGTACGCCCCCATCGCGATGCCCAGCGGCACGGCGACCAACGCCGCCAGCACGAAGCCGCCGAGCACGCGCCACACCGTCATGCCGATGTCGTGGATGAAGTTGTATTCGGTAAAGAGCAGCCAGCCTTCCTGCACCATCGTGACGGGGCTCGCCAGGAAGGTGGGCGACACGAAGCCGCCCAGCGTGAAGGCGGCCCAGACCGCGACGAACAGCACGAAGAAGCCGATGCCCAGCAGCCAGCGGGCGCTGCTGCCGACGGGTTCGAGCGGTGCGAACGCTCTCATTGAATGTAGGAAGCGTCGAAGGTGACGGCCAGGTTCTCGGGCGCCTTGCGGATCACGCCGGCTTCCAGCAGGATCTTCTCGGCGTCCTTCATGAAGGCGGTGAGTTCACCCGCGAAGAACTTCTGGTTGGCCGCCTTGTCCTGCCAGCGCAGGTAGGCCGACGACTTGGCGAACTGCTCGCCGGTCTGCTTGACGGCTGCGCCCATGATGTCGTTGGACTTGGCCGGGTCGTTCTTGATCATCTCCAGCGCCTCGAAGTACGAGTTGGTCAGCGCCCGTGCCGCCTTGGCATTCGCCTTGAGCCAGGTCGGCGCGCAGCCCACCGTGTCCATGACCATCGGGTAGTCGAGCGTGGTCGCGAGGATCTTGCCGGACGCGGGGTTGGCGCGCACCGTCGACAGGTAGGGTTCGTAGGTCATGGCGGCATCGTTCTGGCCGGCCACGAAGGCCTGGGCCGCGGCCTGGGGCGACAGGGTGGTGGTCTTCACGTCCTTGAGCGTCATGCCGTTCTTGTTGAGCATCCAGGCCAGGCCGAAGTACGGCGCGGTGCCCGGCGCGTCCACGCCGATGGTCTTGCCCTTGAGGTCGGCAAAGCTCTTGATGTCACCGCGCACCGCAATGCCGTCGGCACCGTAGGACTTGTCCATCTGGAAGATCTGCACGATCGGTACGCCGTTGGCGTTCCACGCCACGTGCGTCTCGACGGTGGTGGCCGCGCACTGGATGGCTTCGGCGGCCAGCGCCAGGTGGCGGTCCTTCTGCGGGATCATCTTGATCTCGACGTCCAGCCCGTTCTTCTTGAAGATGCCGGCCTTGTCGGCCAGCGTCAGCGGCGCGAAGCCCGTCCAGCCCGACATGCCGAGCACGATCTTGGTGTCCTGCGCGGACGCCGTGGTGGCCATGCCCGCAGCACACACACCTGCCGCTACCAGCGACGCGACTTTGACAACCATCTTGACCATAGGTACTCCTGGATTCCGTTCTTGAGAAGAATTGAAGCTGGCAGCGCGCTTGCCTTGCGGCAACCGGTGCGCACGCGTCGCATTGTGGTCCGTCGCCCAACTTGTCTATACAGGGTTAACCCAAATCCCGGTCAAGGTGCATTTCTCACCGAGCGGTGCACCAAATTGCTGTCTATACAAGTGAAAGGCTGCCGAACCCTCGACTATTGCAAAGCGCGTGCCAGCACCTGGCCAAGGCGATCGGGGACAATCACCGCTTGTCCTCCGCCACCCTTCCCCGTTCCGCCGACGCCGAGGCTGACGCCTCGCCCGCCACCATCCTCCACGAGGTCTTCGGCTATGCCCAGTTCCGAGGCGCCCAGGCCGACATCGTCGACCATGTGGTCGCCGGCGGCGACGCGCTGGTGCTGATGCCCACGGGCGGCGGCAAGTCGCTGTGCTACCAGATTCCGGCCATTGCCCGCCAGCGCGCAGGGCGCGGCGTGTCGATCGTCGTGTCACCCCTGATCGCGCTGATGCACGACCAGGTCGGCGCGCTGCACGAGGCCGGCGTGAGCGCCGCCTTCCTCAATTCCACGCTCGACTGGGAACAGACGCAGGACGTCGAGCGCCGCATGCTGCGCGGCGAAATCACGCTGCTCTACGCGGCGCCCGAGCGGCTCAACACGCCGCGCTTCCTGTCGCAGCTCGACTCGCTGCACGAGCGCGGCAAGCTGTCGCTGTTCGCCATCGACGAGGCGCACTGCGTGAGCCAGTGGGGCCACGATTTCCGGCCCGAGTACCGCTCGCTGACCGTGCTGCACGAGCGCTATGCCGGCGTGCCGCGCATCGCGCTGACCGCCACCGCCGACGACCTGACCCGCGCCGACATCGTCGAGCGGCTGCAGCTGGAAGAGGCGCGGCAGTTCGTCAGCAGCTTCGACCGGCCGAACATCCGCTACAGCATCGTCGAGAAGAAGGAGGCGACCACGCAGCTCCTGCGCTTCATCGAGCGCGAGCACGAAGGTGACGCCGGCGTGGTCTATTGCCAGTCGCGCAAGCGGGTGGAAGACGTGGCCGCGACGCTCAAGGACGCGGGCATCAACGCGCTGCCCTACCACGCCGGCCTGGACGCGGCGGTGCGGCAAAAGCACCAGGACCGCTTCCTGCGCGAAGAAGGCGTCGTGATGGTCGCGACCATCGCCTTCGGCATGGGCATCGACAAGCCCGACGTGCGCTTCGTCGGCCACCTGGACATGCCCAAGAACATCGAAGGCTACTACCAGGAAACGGGCCGCGCCGGCCGCGACGGCCTGCCCGCCGACGCCTGGATGGTCTACGGCCTGCAGGACGTGGTGAACCAGCGCCGAATGATCGACGAGAGCCCCGCCGGCGAGGAGTTCAAGCAGGTGATGCGCGGCAAGCTCGACGCGCTGCTGTCGCTGGCCGAGGCGAGCGACTGCCGACGCGTGCGGCTGCTGGGCTACTTCGGCGAGGTCTACGCCGGGCCCGCCGCCGGGCCGCCCCAAGGCGGGCCAGCCCCCTTGGGGGGCAGCGAACCTCGCGCAGCGGGGAGCGTGGGGGCCACGTGCGGCAATTGCGACAACTGCCTGAACCCGCCGCAGGTGTGGGACGGGACGGACGCCGCGCGCAAGCTGCTGAGCACCGTCTACCGCGTGAACCAGCACAGCGGCATCAGCTTCGGTGCGGGGCACATCATGGACATCCTGCGCGGCAAGGCGACCGAGAAGGTTAAGCAGTTCGGGCATGAACGCATCAGCACCTTCGGCATCGGCGCGGAATTCAGCGAGGTGCAGTTGCGCGGCGTACTGCGCCAACTGATCGCCACCGGCGCGCTGGCCGTCAACGCCGAAGCCTTCAACACGCTGCAGCTGACCGACGGCTCGCGCGCGGTGCTCAAGGGCGAGACCACCGTGCGCCTGCGCGAATCGGTGTCGTCGCCCGCCGAGCGCAAGCCGCGCCGCGAACGCGCCGCACGCGGCGCGCCCTCGCCCGCCGCCGCCACGCTGGACGCCGAGGCGCAGAAGCGCTTCGAAGCGCTGAAAGCCTGGCGCGCCGAGGTGGCGCGCGAGCACAACCTGCCGGCCTACGTGATCTTCCACGACGCCACGCTCGCCGCCATCGCCGAGCGCGCGCCCGGCACGCTGGAAGACCTGCAGGGCATCAGCGGCATCGGGACCAAGAAGCTTGAGGCTTACGGCTCGGACGTGCTGCGCGTCTGCGGCATGGCCTGACCCGGCGCCGCGCGCGGCTCAGGCAGCGGCGGGCTGCGCCACCTCGCGCAGCGCATCGAGCGTACGGGCCACGGCGGTGCGGTCGGCGGCGTCCGCGCGCCAGTACATCGACACCGAGCCAAAGCCCGACAGCGGCACCGGCAGCACGCGCATCGCGCCCATCTGCGTGAAGCGCAGCGCGGCGCGGTGCGAGGCCATGCCGATCATGTCGCTGTGGTTGAGCAACGTGAGGTTGATGGTGACGGAGTTCGATTCCACGTGGTCGCGCGGCATCGCGTGCCCGGCCGTCGCAAGCGCGCTCTCCAGCGCGGTGCGGATCGGCGTGCCGCGCGGCCAGACCAGCCAGCGGTAGGCCATGAGCGCGTCCCAGTCGGGCGCGGCCTCCTGCAGGAAGAGCGGGTGCTGCGCGCGCGCGACGAGGTGGATGGGCTCCATGTAGAGCCGCTCCGACTGGATGCGCGCGTCGTGCAGTTCGGGCGCGGAGCGGCCCACCACCACGTCGAGCTCGCCGTTGGCCAGCTGCTGCATGAGCAGGTTCATGGTGTTCTCGGTCAGCCGGATCTGCGCACGCGGCACCCACGACAGCAGACGCAGCACCGCCATGGGGACCACGTCCGAGGCCGAGGCGCCGGAGGTGCCGACCGCCACCAGGCCGCTGCCGCCCTCGCGCCGCGCGTGCATGTCGTCGCGGGCGGTGTCCAGGTGCGCTTCGATGCGCCGCGCATGCGCGATCAGCGCCTCGCCCTCGGGCGTGGGCCGCAGGCCGCGTGCATGGCGCTGGAAGAGCGGCACGCCGATGTCTTCCTCGAGCTCCCGCAGCCACTTGGAAAGGGCGGGCTGCGCCGTGTTGAGCAGCTGGGCCGAGTGGCTCATGTTGCCCGTCTGCGCCAGGCTCAGAAGCAGCTGCAAGTGGCGCAGCCTCAGTCGATGGGTCCAGTCCATGGGGTCGTGCGGTGTCGGCTTGCTATATCAAGAACGATATGGATGAGACCAATAAGTGATTTTACGAGCTATTCCTGGCGCCGAATAATTCGGCGGTCCGGTGCATGCGGTTCGCCCGCATGGCCACTTCAGAACTCTCCCCAGCCTTCGAAAGCGCTCCCATGGCCCTCGTGTTTCCCGCGCCAGCCACCGTCACCGTTCCTGTCGCCGGCAGCGACGACGCATTCGCCGTCCGCCGCGTCTATTGCGTGGGGCGCAACTACGCCGCCCACGCCCGCGAGATGGGGTTCGACCCCGACCGCGAACCGCCCTTCTTCTTCTGCAAGCCCGCCGATGCGGTGCTGCCCGTGGCCTACGGCGAGACGTTGCGGCTGCCCTACCCCTCGCGAACCGAGAACTTCCACTACGAAGCCGAGCTGGTGGTCGCCATCGGCAAGGCCGGCAGCGACATCGCCCGCGAGGACGCGCTGGACCACGCCTGGGGCTATGCCGTGGGCCTGGACATGACGCGCCGCGACCGCCAGATGGAGATGCGCCAGATGGGCCGACCCTGGGAGATCGGCAAGGCCTTCGATGCCTCGGCCCCCATTGGGCCGCTGCACCGCGCGAGCGAGGTCGGCCACTTCACGCAGGCCGGCCTCTGGCTGACCGTGAACGGGGCGGACCGCCAGCGCAGCGACGTGTCGCACCTGATCTGGTCGGTGGCCGAAACCATCGCCGACCTCTCGACCTGGTTCCGGCTGGAGCCGGGCGACCTGATCTACACCGGCACCCCCGAAGGCGTGGGCCCGGTGGTGCGCGGCGACCACATGGTGGTGGGCGTGGAGCGCCTGGGCGAGTTGCGGGTCGACGTGGTCTGACGCGATGGAGCACGCCGTGCAGCTCTACAGCTTCTTCAACAGCTCCACCTCGTACCGGGTGCGCATCGCACTGGCCCTCAAGGGCCTGGCGGCCGACTACCGTGGAGTGAACATCCGCACGGGCGAGCACCGCGCGCCGGGCTATGCCGAACTGAATCCGTCGCGGGTCGTGCCCACGCTGGTGGATGGCGACTTCTCGCTGGGCCAGTCGATGGCCATCCTGGACTACCTGGACCAGCGCGTGCCCGAGCCGCGCCTGATCCCGCAGGAGCCCCGGCTGCGCGCGCGCGTGCTGGAGCTGGCGAACGTGATCGCCTGCGACATGCACCCGGTCAACAACCTGCGCATCCTGAAGTACCTGCAGGGGCCGTTGGGCCTGAGCGCGGCGCAGAAGGACGCGTGGTACGCCCACTGGGCCGCCGAGGGCTTCGAGGCCGTGGAACGGCTGCTGGCACTGCACGGCAGCGGGCCGTGGTGCTTCGGCGACCAGCCCACGGCGGCCGACGTGTGCCTGGTGCCGCAGGTGGCAAATGCGTTGCGTGCGGGCTGCGATCTGGCGCCCTACACCCGCGTGATGGCCGTGCATGCGCACGCGCAGCAGCATCCCGCCTTCATCGCGGCCCGGCCGCAGGCACAGCCCGATCACCAGCCCTGAACGCACACCTGCCCGTGCGCCACCGCCGGGCGCCCATCCACAAAAGAACAGGAGAGACAAAAATGACCCCATCCCTGGCCGCCGACATTCCGGCGGCGAACCGCGCCGCCTTCGGGCCGCTGCAGCTGCGCGTGACGCTGTTGTGCGCCCTCGTCGCCATGCTCGACGGCTTCGACACCCAGTCGATCGCCTACGTCGCCCCGCGCATCGCCGAAGACTGGGGGCTGAAGGCCTCGGCGTTCGGCCCGATCTTCGCGGCCGGCCTCTTCGGCCTCATGGCGGGCGCCTTCCTGCTCAGCCCCGCCGCCGACCGCTGGGGCCGCAAGAAGATCATCCTGCTGTCGTCCTTCATCTTCGGCCTGTTCGCGCTGCTCACGGCCACGGCCTCCGGCATGAACGAGTTGCTGGCATACCGCTTCGTCACCGGCGTGGGCCTGGGCGCGGCCATGCCCAACATCATCGCGCTGACCAGCGAGTACGCGCCGCAGCGCCTGCGCGCCACGCTGGTCACGGTGATGTTCTGCGGCTTTCCGCTGGGTTCCACGCTGGGCGGCCTGGTGTCGAGCTGGCTCCTCACGCACTTCGACTGGCATGCAGTGTTCGTGCTGGGCGGCGTGCTGCCGTTGCTGCTGTTGCCGGTGCTGGCGGCGGTGTTGCCGGAATCGCTGCGCTACCTGGCCGCCAGCGGCGCGTCGCTGGCGCGCTACGAACCCATCGTGCGCAGCGCCTATCCCGGCGAAGACGCGGCCACCGTGATGGCAGGCCTGCGCAGCGAAGCCGCCAGCGTGCAGGCAGGGTTCTCGGTGTTCGAGCTGTTCCGCCATGGCCGGCTGCCGACCACCGTGCTGCTGTGGCTGGCCTTCTTCATGAACCTGCTGGTCATGTACTTCCTGGTCAACTGGCTGCCGACCCTGCTCAAGAGCGCGGGCCTGCCACTGGAAAAGGCCATCCTCTCCACCGCCATGCTCAACCTGGGCGGCGTGGTCGGCGCGCTGGCGCTGGGCCGCCTGATCGACCGGTTCAGCCCCTATGTGGTGCTGAGCGCGGCCTATGCCGCATCGGCCGCCTTCATCGGGCTGATCGCCTTCAGCGGGCAGAACCTCACGGGGCTGCTGGCCGGTGCGGCGCTCTCGGGCTTCGGCGTGGTGGGCGCGCAGATCGGCTGCAACGCGCTGGCCGCGTCGATCTACCCGACCCACATCCGTGCCACCGGCGTGGGCTGGGCTCTGGGCGTGGGGCGCATCGGCGCCGTGGTCGGCCCACTGGCGGGTGGCGCGCTGCTGGCGGCTGCCTGGCCGCCCGCCTCCATCATCCTGGTGGCCGCCGTGCCGGCCGTGCTGGCCGCCGTCGCGGTGGCGTTGCTGGGGCGCATCCGGCGCGAGGCCGACTGACGCGCACCGCACCGGCTCGACCCCGAGAATGCTTGCCATGGACGACGGCATTCGCAGCTGGACCACCGACCTGGTACCCGAGGCCGAGCGTGCCGACTACTGGGTCGGTGCGGTGTGTGACTGCTTCCTCGACATGGAGGTCGACCCGCATCAGCGCCAGGCGTTCTCGGCGGCCCTGACGTCGGCGAGCTGCGCAGAGCTGCGGGTCAACCACGTGACCGGGCGGGCGCAGAAGGTGCGCCGCACGCTGCAGGGCATCCGGCAGGGTTGCGACAACTACTACTACCTGCTCTGCAAGGAAGACTCGCCCTGCCTGGTGACGCAGCACGACGCGTGCGCCGCGCGCCTGCTGCCCGGCGACCTGGCGCTCATCGACTCGCGGCGGCGCTATCTGCTGGAGTTCCCGGAGGCGGTGGACATCGTCTCCGTCCAGCTGCCCATCGGCTGGCTCGACACCTGGCTGCCCGCGGCCGGCCAGTGGCTGGGCACGCGGCTGGACGGCAGCGCCGGCTGGGGGCAGGTGCTGAGCGCCTACGTTCGACAGCTGCGGGCCGAGCCGCCCGCCCGGCTGGGCACGCGGCATGCCGAGCAACTGGGCGGCTTGCTGGCGCTGGCCTGCGGTGCCGCGCCGCAGATGCCCACGACCCCGGCCCTGCTGCAACGCATCGAGCACTGCGTGCGCCGCCGCTTCAGCGAACCCGGGCTTGCGGCGGCGGACGTGGCTTGCGAGATCGGCGTCTCTTTGCGCACGCTGCACCGGGCGCTGGCCGCGGGCCAAAGCACCTTCGCCCTGCTGCTGATGCATGAGCGCATGCAGGCAGCGCAGCGCATGCTGCGCGCACCGTCGCACGACCAGCTGACGGTGGCCGAGATCGGCCGACGTGCCGGCTTTCTCGACCCGTCCCACTTCGCGCGCGCCTGCCGCGCCTGGTGCGGCCGGACGCCCGCGCAGGAACGCGCGCTGCGCTGAGCCCGCTGCCAGCTATTGGCACACGCTGGCACGCACCGTCCGCCAGCCTGGCACGCATCGGCCATCCGCCGACCAGGCGCAGCGCCACCATGCGGCTCCCACAAACCCAAAGAGATGGAGACAAACATGGCGGATACCTACGTCCTGGTGCATGGTGCCTGGCACACCGGCGAAACCCTCGAAGACACGGCACGGCACCTGCGCTCGCGCGGCCACGTCGTTCATTGCCCTACCCTGCCGGGCAACCGGCCCGGCGACGGCACGGCTCCGCTGGGCCTGCAGGACGCCATCGATGCACTGGTGCATTTCCTGGAAGACGCCGACCTGCACGACGTGCGGCTGGTCGGCCACAGCTACGGCGGCATGCTGCTGTCGGGCGCCGCCGACCGGGTAGCGCACCGCATTCGGCGGCTGGTGTATGCCAACGCCTTCGTCCCGCTGCCCGGCGAAGCCTTGAGCGACATGGCACCGCCGCACTACCGGGCCATGTTCGAAGGCATCGCCGCTGCCAACCAGGGCGCGGTGCAGCTGCCCTTCGAGGTCTGGCGCGAGTGCTTCATCAACGACGCCGACGACGCCCTGGCGCGCAGCACCTATGCGTCGCTGCACCCGCAACCGCTGCGCTGCCTGCTCGACCCCATCGCGCTGTCGCAGCCCACGGCCGCGCTGCCGGTGGGCAAGTCGTACCTGAACTGCCGCCAGGACACCGCACTGCCCCACAGCCTGCCGTGGCATCCGCGCCTGTCGGAGCGGCTGGGCCTGTTCCGCTACGTGGAGATGGACGGCAGCCACGAGGTGCTGTTCACCGATGCGCAAGCCTTCGCCGACGGCATCGAAAGCGCCGGCCGCGACTGAGGAGGAACGCACCATGCCCAGCAACACACGCGCGCATGCATCGTCCTCGCGGGTTCGCCCCGACGCGCTCGCGCTGTTCGCCACCGCCACCGCCACCGCCATCGCCGCCCCGCCGGCCCAGGCGCAGGAGTCGCCCTGGCGGGTCTACGCGGGCGGCGCGCACATCGGCTTCAGCACGTCGGCGGAAATCCGGGCCGGCGGGCAACCGGTGCCCGGCGCCAATGCAGAGGCCACATCCAACCGCAGCCTGGCCTTCGGCCTCATCTACGACATCCAGCCGGGATGGAGCGCGGAGCTCGCCCTGGGCCTGCCGCCCACCACCCGACTCGTCGGCACCGGCACCCTGGCCGGCGCGGGCGTGCTGGGGCGGGTCAAGTACGGGCCGGCGGTGCTGTCGGTGCGGCGCGACCTGCTCGCAGACGGTCCGGTGATCCCGTACGTCGGTGCAGGCGTCAACTACACGCTGGTGATGGCCTCTCGCGACGGCTTCGTTTCGGACCTGAAGGTCAAAAGCGGCGTGGGGCCGGTGCTGCAGGCCGGCCTGGAAGTGCCGATGAACGGGCAGTGGAGCCTGTTCTTCGACGCGAAGAAGATCTGGCTGAGCACCACCGCAACCGGCACCTTGCCGGCCCTCGGTGGCGTACCGGCCCATGCGAAGGTGCGGCTCAACCCGCTGGTGCTGACGGCCGGGCTGAGCTACCGCTTCTGAGCCTGGTCAGCCGGTGCGGACCTACCCGGTACGAGGAATGCCGACGTTCAGGGCAGCAGCACCGGCACCGGCCGCGTGAGCAGATCGACGTAAAGCTCGAAGAAGCGCGCGTTGTCGAATTTCTGCACCACCGTTATCTTCTGCAGCGTGACACCGGCCGGCTGCGCGGCATAGCCGATGGAGCGGCCGTTGTCGGGCGCACCGGGCTGGGCGATCACGTCGACGTAGCGCTGCGCGGTCTGCGTCGCGTAGCTCGGATCGATGAGGTAGGCGAGCGTGAGTGTGTCCCAGATGTTCTGCGTGTAGCGGGCGTTGGTCTCGAAGCCGTTCTTGCCGTCGAAGCCGTAACCGTTGAGCTTCTGGAACACGTCGGTCACCGCCGTGGGCTTGGCCGGGTGCGCGATGCGGTCGTAGAGGGGCTTGTCCAGGAACACGGTGTCGGTCACGTCCAGCGGCACCACCACCTGCGGGATGGGCAGGCGCACCACGAACTGCGCGGCGTCGGGGTCGAACCACCAGTTGAACTCGGCCGCCTTGGTGGTGTTGCCTGGCACGTCGACGGCACCGCCCATGTAGATGATCTTCTTGATGAGCGGGACGATCTCCGGGTTCTGCCTGACCGCCAACGCGATGTTGGTGAGCGGGCCGATCGCCAGGATCGTGACCTCGCGGGGGTTGGCTTTCACGGTGTCGACGATGAAGTCGACCGCGTTCTTGCGCTGCACCACGGTGTGCCGGGCGAAGCCGTCGGGCGAGGGCTTCAGGTCGGCGTCCGTCTTGGGCTCGGGTCCGCTCCAGGCGCCCAGATAACCGTCGCCGCCCGCGCCGGCGGCCATCTCGGCCTTGACGTCGGCCAGGGTGTGGTGGAGGGCGTAGTTCGCTCCCACGTACACGCCGATGCGATCGCCTACGCCCAGCCGCTCCACGGACATTAGCGCGTCGGCCACGCCCTGCCGCAGCCACTGGTTGCCCGACACCACGCTGATGCCCATGACCTGCACCTTGCCGTCGGCCTGCAGTTGCGCGGCCATGACGCCCAGCTGGCCATCGTCGCTCATGGTGTTGTAGTCGCTGTCGATGATGATCTTCTGGGCGGTGCCGCCCGATGACCCCGACCATCCGCCGAGACCAGGGCCGAGACCGATCGCCCCCGCTCCTCCCCCGCCACAACCCGCCACCACCGTGAGGACGGCAACGAAGGTCGCTACAAGCCATTTGCGCATCTGCTTCTCCTGGAAAGTTTGGTTTTCGTGCTTCTTCACCCGACCGCAAATGAAACACGAGAAACACGATCTCGGTGGCACGTCCTTTGCTTAATTTACTTGAAATGCAATATTAATTTATCGCATTTCAATACTTATCAACTTCGCATCTGGCAACCTCACAGGATGGAAACGACCATGAAAAATATCCGCAGGATCGCACTTCTCGCACTGGTGGGCGCGAGCGGCTCCTGGGCCGCGCACGCCCAGGACACCCTCTCCAGGATCGCGCAGAACAACGCGATCACGGTCGCCTACCGGGAATCGTCGGTGCCATTCAGCTACCTGCAGGATGGCGTGCCGATCGGTTTCTCGGCCGACATCGCCAGCAGGGTCGTGGACCAGGTGAAGAAGCAACTGGGCAAGCCCAACCTGGCGGTCAACATGATCCCGGTCACCTCGCAGAACCGGATTCCGCTGGTCAAGAATGGCACGGTGGACTTGGAATGCGGCTCCACGACCAACAACACGCCGCGGCAGGCCGAGGTCACCTTCAGCGTGAACCATTTCTACACCGCCACCCGTATCCTGGTCAAAACGTCATCGGGCATCAAAAACTACGAGGACCTCAAGGGCAAGACCCTGGTGGCCACGGCGGGCACGAGCAATGTCTTGACGATGCGCAAGTACGACGCTCAGCACGCTCTGGGCATGGACCTCATCCAGGCCAAGGACCACGCCGAAGCCCTGCTGCTGGTGGAGAGTGGCCGCGCCGCCGCCTTCGCGACCGATGACATCATCCTGTTCGGCATCCGATCCACGTCGAAGAATCCGCAGGAGCTGGCCGTGGTGGGCGCGGCGCTCAACCCGGAGCCCTACGGCTGCATGATCCGCAAGGACGACCCCGCGTTCAAGGCGCTCGTCGACGGCGTGGTCATCGGGCTGATGCAGTCGGGCGAGTTCGAAAAGCTCTATGACAAGTGGTTCATGCAGCCCATTGCGCCCTATGGCAAGACACTCGGCATTCCGATGGGCAAGGAACTGCAGCAGAACCTCAAGGAGCACAGCGACAAGCCGCTCAGCTGACCGCCCCGGACGTTGCAGCGTCATGCCCGAGCGCAGCCGACAGCTTTTTGGCGATGCTCAACACGATGGGCGCCAGGGCGGCTTCGGCGTCCCTGGCGGTCCAGCGCGAGGTCGACACCGCGACATTGACCGCGCCCGCCAGGCCGCCCCCGTGATGGAACACCGGCGCGGCGATCGAGATGTCGCCGATGAAGCCTTCCTGGTCGCTGACGTAGTAGCCGAGCCTGCGGGTCGCCGGAAAGGACGCCAGGAACTTCTCGATGCTCAACTGGGTGTAGGGCGTGAACGGCTTCATCTCCGATCTCTCCAGCACCAGTTGTGCTTCGGCCGGGTCCATGAAGGCCAGCATGGCCCGGCCGGGTGCCGAACTGTAGACGGGCAGGCGCGAGCCGACCGAAAGCTCGACGCTGACCGCATGCCGGCCGGTATGGCGCACCAGGTAGAGCACGCTGGTCTTCTCCAGGACGGTGAAGTTCAGGGTCTCGCCGCATTCGAGGCTGGCGATCCTCAGCAGCTCCGAGGCCTTGCTCTGCAGGCCGTCGCGCCCGAGAAACCCCTGCGCGAGTCCGAGCACGTAAGGCGTCACGCTGTAGCACCGGGTCTTCGGGTCCTGGCGCAGGTAGCCCAGGGCGGTGAGCGTGTGCAGGAAACGCTGCACGGCGCTGCGGCCCATGTGGGTGAGCTTGGCGACCTCGGTCAGGCCCAGCGGCTCCGGTGCAGCGCTGACGATGCGCAGGACGTCGAAGGCCTTGGCCACGGAAGCAACGAACAGGCTGCTTTCCCGCCCGGGTTCCCCGACACCGGGCGCAGGGGTCGGGTCCGCGTCGGGCCGGGTGGTCATCGAGGAGTCGCTGCGGTCTGAAGTCTTGCGGGTGGCCATGGTTGTGGGTCCATTCTCCTCGATGCCACGACGGCCATTTATTTTATCGAATTGCGATTTATAAATATTGCAATACAATTTCCTCTAGCCCGATCCATGAATCGGTGATCCGGGCTGGTCGAAGGACAAGAAGATGAACAATTCCAAGGGCGGACCTACCGTCGCAGTCATTGGCGCCGGGGTGGTGGGCACGGCCATCGCCCTCTGGCTGCAGCGCCGCGGCATGCGCACGGTGCTGCTCGATCCGGACGAGCCGGGTAGCGGGTGCAGCGCGGGCAACTCCGGCGCCATCAGTCCGGGGTCGGTCGCGCCGCTGGCCATGCCTGGCGTGCTGGCATCGGTGCCTGGCATGCTGCTCGACGAAGAAAGTCCGCTCTACCTGCCACTGGGCTATCTGCCTCGCGCCGTGCCCTGGCTGACCCGGTTCGTGGCCTCCGCCCGTCCGGCCAGGGTCGCCACGGCGGCCGCACGGCTCGATTCGCTCCACCGGGGCGCTGTGGCGATGCATCGCCAGCTCACCCAGGACTTGGGCGTGCCGGAACTCTTCATGGCGCGCGGCCACCTGCACCTCTACCGGGATGAGGCGGCGCTGGCGAAAGATGCGGGAGGTTGGCGGTTGCGCACTAACCACGGTTACGTTGCGCAGCAGCTCGATCGACCGGGCATCGAGCGGCTCGAACCCGCCGCGCCCGCCCGCTACCAAGTCGGCATGTTCCTCGACGACCACGCCACGATCCTGAATCCGCGTCGTTACGTGACGGCGATGGCGTCGGCCTTCGTCGGTGCTGGTGGCGAGATCGAACGCGTCGCGGTGTCGGCGATCGGCCGGGACGGAGCGGGCTGGAAACTCCAGGGCGCCCGGCAGCGCGCGCACGACCACGTCGTTGTCGCGGCGGGCGCCTGGTCGCGTGCCCTGCTCGATCCGCTGGGCGTCAAGGTCGCGCTCGAGAGCCAGCGGGGCTATCACGTGCAGTTCGATGGCGGCGCGGACCTTGTCTCCCGCACCGTGGTGCTGACGGACAAGAAAGTTTTCGTGACCCCCATGGAACAGGGCCTGCGGTTTGGCGGCACGGTGGAGATCGGCGGTCTGCGCAGCCCGCCCGACCCGCGCCGGGCCGCACTGCTCCAGCGCATCGCCATCGAGAGTTTTCCGCACCTGGCCAGCCGGCAGGCCGTGACGTGGATGGGCCATCGCCCGTGCATGCCGGACTCCGTGCCGGTGATCGGTGCGGCGCCGGGGCAGCCGGGGCTGTGGCTGGCGGTCGGGCATGGCCACCTTGGCCTGACAGACTCCCTCCCGACCGCCCAGCGCATCGCCGATGCGATCTGCGGCGCCGTGCCGGCCTGAGCGCCAGCAGCGGCGCGCTGCGGCACCCTGCTATTGCACGAAGCCCATGCCGCGCGATTCGCGGACCTCGGGCTTGATGCGGTGCTCGGCCTCGAGCTGGTCCAGGAACTCGGCGGCCGAGAACTCGGTGGCCAGGATGTCGGTCTGACGCTTCACCGCTGCGAAGTCGCCGGGGCACAGCTGCGGCAGGCGCTGCAGGCGCTGGCGCAGTTCCGGCGTCATGAGCGCGGCGTCGCCCGCCAGCGCCTCGGTCACGAACATGCGCTCGCGCTGCACGTCCGTCAGCGGCATGAACTTGATCTTGAAGGTGAAGCGCCGCAGCGCCGCCTGGTCGAGCCGGTCGAGCAGGTTGGTGGTGCACACGAAGATGCCGCCGAAGCGCTCCATGCCCTGCAGCATCTCGTTGACCTCGGTCACCTCGTAGGTGCGCTGGGCGCCGCGCCGGTCCTGCAGGAAGGAGTCGGCCTCGTCGAGCAGCAGCACCGCCTTCTCGGCCTCGGCTTCCCGGAACATGGCGGCCATGTTCTGCTCGGTCTCGCCAACGTACTTGCTCATCAGGTCGCTCGCCTGCTTGACGAGCAGCGGCCGACCGATGGCCTTGGCGATGTGCTCTGCCAGCGCGGTCTTGCCGGTGCCGGGCGCACCATAGAAGCACAGCGTGCCGTGGCCGCGCACCCTCAATGCTTCGACGATGCGCGGTATCTCGAAACGCGTTTCGACGTGGAGCATGTCGAGGTCATAGGTGGTGACCGCACGGCGCGCGCCGTGCTGGCGGTCGATGGTGCCGAGCGCCTGGTCGGCGTTCTTGAGCTGGCGTTCGATAAGCCCTTCGACCGAGGCGTCGTCCGTCTTCGCCAGTTGCGCGAAGCGCACCGCGGTGCGGATCTGCGCCGGCGTCAGGCCCTTGCGCTCAGCCAGCTTGGCGGTGAAGGCGTCGGACACGGTCACGCCTTCGAGCGTCTTGCGCACCAGTTGCTCGCGCGCACCGGGCGGCGGCGACTTGAGTTCGAGGTGGTAGGCGAAGCGGCGGCGGAAAGCCGGGTCGATCTGCTCGATGCGGTTGGTCACCCACAGCGTGGGCACCGCGTTCGACTCCAGGATCTGGTTGACCCAGGCCTTGCCGCTCACGCTGCCACTCGCGGGCGACGGCATCTGCTCGGCGCGCGACATGAACTGCGCGGCCTCGGTGCTGATGGGCGGGAACACGTCCTCGACCTCGTCGAACAACAGCGCGGCCTGCGCACTGCCCTTGAGGAAAACCTGCGCGATCTGCAGCGAGCGGTAGCGGTCGCGGCCCGAGAGCGAATTGCCGTCGCGGTCGGCGTACTCGACCTCGAACAGTTCCAGTCCCGCGGCCTGCGCCACCACCTTGGCCAGCTCGGTCTTGCCGGTGCCGGGCGGGCCGTAGAGCAGCACGTTGACGCCGGGCTCCTTGCGCTGCACGGCCGCGCGCAGCAGCGTGACCAGCATCTGCGCGTCGTCCGCGGCGAAGGAGAAGTCGTCGACGGTCAGTGCGCTCTTGGCCGACGGCCGGGTGAACACCGCCATCAGCTCGTTGTGGTCGCGGTACTCGCGCATCAGCACCGGCGGCAGCTTCTCGCTGACCTTCATGAGGTCGGCCAGGTCGGTGATGTTGTGTTCGGAGATGAGGTTCTCGACCAGGCCGATGCGTTCGAGCCGCGAACCGGCGCGCAGTGCCTCGCCGACCTCGCTCGCATTCACGCCGGCGACCTCGGCGATGGCTGCGTAGGCTTCAGGTGCATTGTTGACCTTGAATTCGACCAAGAGCGATCGCAGGTCACGTTGGTAGCGCGCGAGCGTGCCGTAGAGCAGCAGCGCGCGTTCGGCCTTGTTGAGCTGCAGCAGCCCGGCGAGTGCGTCGATGTTCTTCTCGACCAGCGTCGACTGTTTGCGCAGCGCCTGGGTGAGCCAGTCGCGGGTGACCGACAGCACGGCGAGCAGGTCCTTCGGCTGGTCCTTGACGTATTCGTCGAGGTAGAAGAACAGCGTGCCTTCTTCGTAAGGACCGCGCCAGACACCGTGGCGCGCGAGCAGCGTGCGGCCATCCAGGTTTTCCACGCCCTTCCACACCTCATTGCCCGCGCAGCGGCGACCGAGGAACTCGCGCAAGCGCTGCATCACAGGGGTCGGCCACACGAGATGGCGTCCGGTCAACGAGAGCAAGCCGTTGAGGTCGCGACGCACGTTGAAACGCGGCCCCTGCTTGGCCGCCAGTGTGAGCACGAAGTGCGAGCACATGAGCTCGAGCACCGGCGCCTCCTTCAGCCCGGGGGACGGCAATGCCTGCGCGCGGACGGCCGCGGCCACCACCTCACCATCGGCACGCTTGACCATTGCGCAATCTCCAGCTAAGGGAATATCAGGTGCGACCATAACGCAGAGTTTTGTGTTGGGGAAGACACATCGACCGGAAAAACCGGTATGTCTGGATTCCGCTCACAATCAGTGCATGGTCGGAATCGAAGATATTCAACGCGCCGCCACGCGGCTGCAGGGGCAACTGCTCAACACGCCGTGTGTCGAGTCGCGCACGCTGTCGGACATCGTCGGCGCGCAGGTGTTCCTGAAATTCGAAAACCTGCAGTTCACGGCGTCGTTCAAGGAGCGCGGCGCCTGCAACAAGCTGGTGGACCTGTCGGAGGCCGGCGTCCAGGGCGTGGTGGCCATGTCGGCCGGCAACCACGCGCAGGGTGTCGCGTACCACGCGCAGCGATTGGGCATGCGGGCGGTGATCGTGATGCCGCGCTTCACGCCGGGCGTGAAGATCGAGCGCACCCGCGGCTTCGGCGCCGAGGTGGTGCTGCATGGCGACACGCTCGATGCAGCGCGCGCCCACGCGCAGGCGCTGGCCGAGAGTGAAGACCTCAGTTTCGTGCATCCCTTCGACGACAACGCGATCATCGCGGGCCAGGGCACGGTGGCGCTGGAAATGCTGGACCAGGTGCCCGGGCTGGACACGCTGGTCGTGTCGGTGGGCGGCGGCGGACTGATCGCCGGCATGGCGGTGGCCGCCAAGGCGCGCCAACCCGGCATCGGCATCGTCGGCGTCCAGACCACCCGCTTTCCGGCCATGGTCAATTCGGTGCAGGGCACGCAACACCCCCAGGGCCTCAACACCATCGCCGAGGGCATCGCCGTGGGGACGCCGGGCGTGCTTACGCGCGAAATCGTCATGAGCCTGGTCGACGATCTGGTCATGGTCGACGAGGGCGATATCGAGCAGGCCGTGCTGATGCTGCTGGAGATCGAGAAAACGGTGGTCGAGGGCGCGGGCGCGGCCGGGCTGGCCGCGCTGCTGCGGCATCCCGAGCGCTTTCGCGGCAAGAAGGTCGGCCTGGTGCTCTCGGGTGGCAACATCGATCCGCTGCTGCTCGCCGCGATCATCGAGCGCGGCATGGTGCGCGCCGGGCGGCTCGCTCGCGTGCGCATCAGCTCACGCGATGTGCCCGGCATGCTGGCCCGCATCACGGCCACTGTGGCCGAAGCGGGCGCCAACATCGACGAGGTGCACCACCAGCGCGCCTTCACCATGCTGGCCGCGCAGAACGTGGACATCGAACTGGTGCTTCAGACGCGCGGACGTGCCCATCTGGGCGACGTGCTGGACGCACTTCGGCGGTCCGGCTTCGAGGCGCAAGAGCAGCACTGACGCACGCACACGCGCCCTGGAATGCACCGTCTGCCTATCCCACAGCGACGGCACGGGATGCCCCGGATAGGACGACCGGGCCCGCTTCGCTAAACTAAAGCCAGTTTCAAGAACCCGAGGATCCCGATGTCCACCCCTACGCCTGTCGAGCCCGGCCATGACGCGATCGTCGAAAAAGACGCCGTCGAAGCCGTTGTTCACCTGATGCCGATCGTGCTGCCGCTCGTCGGCGCCGTGCTGATGCTGCTGCTCGCGTCCATCGCGATCTACATGGCCTGACCCCGCGCGCTGCCGGCAAAGCACTTGCCACGCCAGCGCAGACATGAGGGAAATGCCCCAGTGCCTTGGGCAGTCCCGCCGTTTAGGCTCGAACCTCATTCGCGCCCTCCAGGAACGGAAAACGTTTTCTCCAACGCCGCTCGAGCCCGCCGGACCCGGCGAAGCGGCGTTGGAAAAGACGATTTTTCAACTCCGGAGTATTTCGAATGAACGCACCCACGATGAAGGGCCTCGCCATTGAGGCGCCCTCCTACGTCAAAAACGCCAAGCTGATCGCCTGGGTGGCCGACATGGCCGCCCTGTGCAAACCCGAGCGCATCGAGTGGTGCGATGGCAGCGATGAAGAATATGCCCGCCTGTGCGAGCAGTTGGTGGCGGCTGGCACCTTCAAGAAGCTGAACCCCGCCAAGCGCCCCAACTCCTTCCTGGCCAACTCCGACCCGGTCGACGTGGCGCGGGTCGAAGACCGCACCTACATCTGCTCGGCCCAGAAGGACGACGCCGGCCCGACCAACAACTGGATGGCGCCTGCCGAGATGCGCGCGACTTTGCAGCCGCTTTTTGACGGCTGCATGAAAGGCCGCACGATGTATGTGGTGCCGTTCTCGATGGGCCCGCTGGGTTCGCCGATCGCGCACATCGGCATCGAGCTGTCCGACAGCGCGTACGTCGCGGTCAACATGAAGATCATGACCCGCATGGGCCGCGCCGTGTACGACGTGCTGGGCACCGACGGCGAGTTCGTGCCCTGCGTGCACACCGTCGGCGCGCCGCTGGAAGCCGGCCAGAAAGACGTGGCTTGGCCCTGCAACACGACCAAGTACATCGTCCACTACCCCGAAACCCGCGAGATCTGGAGCTACGGCTCGGGCTACGGCGGCAACGCGCTGCTGGGCAAGAAGTGCTTCGCGCTGCGCATCGCCTCGACCATGGGCCGCGACGAAGGCTGGCTGGCCGAGCACATGCTCATCCTGGGCGTGACCAACCCCGAGGGCAAGAAGTACCATGTCGCGGCCGCCTTTCCGAGCGCCTGCGGCAAGACCAACTTCTCGATGCTCGTGCCACCGGCGGGCTTCGACGGCTGGAAGGTCACGACCATCGGTGACGACATCGCCTGGATCAAGCCGCAAGCCGACGGCTCGCTGCGCGCCATCAACCCGGAAGCGGGCTACTTCGGCGTCGCACCCGGCACCAACTACAAGACCAACCCGAACTGCATGCGCAGCCTCGACAAGGCCGTGATCTTCACCAACGTCGCGCTGACCGACGACGGCGACGTGTGGTGGGAAGGCATGGAGGCGGACGTTGAAGGCAAGGCCTTGCCCGCGCACCTGATCGACTGGCAGGGCAAAGACTGGACGCCAGCCATCGCAAAGGAAACTGGCGCCAAGGCCGCGCACCCGAACGCCCGCTTCACCGTCGCCGCGACCAACAACCCGGCGCTCGACGAGGCCTGGGACGACCCGAAGGGCGTGAAGATCGACGCCTTCATATTCGGCGGCCGCCGCTCGACCACCGTGCCGCTCGTCACCGAAGCACGCAACTGGACCGAAGGCGTCTACATGGCCGCCACGATGGGCTCGGAAACCACCGCCGCCGCCACCGGCCAGGCCGGCGTGGTGCGCCGCGACCCGTTCGCCATGCTGCCCTTCATGGGCTACAACATGAGCGACTACTTCCAGCACTGGCTCGACCTGGGCAAGAAGCTCGAAGGCTCGGGCGCCACGTTGCCGAAGATCTACACGACCAACTGGTTTCGCAAGGGCGCCGACGGCAAGTTCGTGTGGCCGGGCTACGGCGAGAACATGCGCGTGCTCAAGTGGATGATCGACCGCATCGAAGCCAAAGCCTCGGGCACCGAGCACGTCTTCGGCGTGTCGCCGCGCTATGAAGACCTGAATTGGACCGGGCTGGATTTCAGCGAAGCCCAGTTCGAAACCGTCACCAGCATCGACAAGGCCGCCTGGCAGGCCGAGCTGAAGTTGCACACCGAGCTGTTCAACCAACTGGCGCACCACCTGCCCAAGGAACTGCCGCAGACCAAGGCAGCCATCGAGCAGCGCTTGGCGGCCTGACGGCCACGGGGCCTCGGCCCCGTTTGGCATGGGTCCATCAGCGCCAGAAAGCACAAAGCCGCCCGAAGGCGGCTTTGTGCCGGGTGGGGTGCCTGTTTGCCAGGCAATTTACCGATCAGTAGTACTTGCCGAGGTTCACACGACGCATGGCTTCGTACAGCGTCGGTGCCTGCACGTCGGCGCTGCGGCGAGCGACCAGGTCCAGCGCGCTTTGCTTGGCGACCACCGGTGCGGCGACGTCGGTGGCTTCATGGCGGGTCGTGGCAGCCTGCAGGTCCTGCATGATGCGGGCGTCGAGCTTGGCATAGGCCAGGAAGCGCTCGTCGGCACGAGCGGCATCACGGCGTGCCGCGTAGGCTTGAACGCCAGCCACGGTGCGGGCCGCCAGGTTGCGGGCAGTGCCCGAGAAGAAGGCGATCGCGATGAAGGCCACGACCCACATCACGGCCCACACGCCCAGCAGGCCACCTTCGTTGGCAACGAAGCGATCCGCGACGACCAGCAGGGCCGACACGATGGCGGCCAGCAACAGGGCGGCGAGGCCACGGGTGCCGTCGACGTTGTGGCGAGCGGCGTTCAGGTGATCGACAAAAGCTTCGGCGCGGACGACGCCGGGGTGTGCAAGCGGTTGCTCGACGTGGACAAAACTGGTCATGATGGTTCCCTTCTGGGATGTGTGGCGAGAGCCGATGTCGTGATATTAGGGGTTACCCTAGTAATTCGCCACTTTATCTTACTGATGTATATCATTCACATCAGTTATGGACGTCAATTTCCGCACGCTCGATCTCAACCTGCTGAGGGTGTTCGACGAGGTCATGTCCGAGCGCAACCTCACGCGCGCGGCACGCAATCTCTCGATCACTCAGCCGGCCGTGAGCAACGCCTTGCGCCGGCTGCGCGACGTGCTCGGCGACGAACTGGTTCGCCGTGCGGGCGCGGGGGTCGAACCCACGCCCCGTGCGCTGGCGCTGTGGCCGAACGTGCGCGAAGCTCTCCAGCAACTCCAGCACACGCTGGCGCCCAACGAATTCGATGCCGCGGTGGCCGACAACACCTTCGTGCTCGCGATGGCCGATGCCACGGCGGCAGAGCTGATTCCGGGGCTGGTGCAGATCGTGGAGACGGAAGCGCCCGCCATCTCGATGCGGGTGGTGCCGCTCACCACGCGCGATCCACGCAAGCTGCTCGAGGCCGAAGAGGCGGACATGGCCATCGGCTATTTCCCCGCCGTGCTCGCCAGCCTCACGGCGCGTGGTCAGTCGGGCGTTGCCGTGCCCTTCGAGACGCAGCGGCTCTACGTCGGCCAGTATGTGTGCGTGATGCGACATGACCACCCGCTGGCGCAGCAACCGCTCACACTCGACGCGTACTGCAGCGCGCGCCATCTGCTGGTGAGCTTCTCCGGGCGTCCCTACGGCTTCGTCGACCAGACGCTGAGTGCCATGGGCCGGGAGCGGCGCATCGTCGTGACGGTCAACCAGTTCTTCACGGCCGGGCGGGTGGTCGCCAATTCAGACCTGCTGACCGTGCTGCCACGCCATTTCGTGAGCGTGACGGGCATCGATACGCAACTGGTGCTGCGCGACCTGCCCTTCGACCAGCCGCTGGTCCACGTGGACGCGGTCTGGCACCGGCGCGCGCAGCACGGGCTGGCCCACGAATGGCTGCGTGCCGCGCTGGTGCGGGCCGCGGCTGCGGCCTTCGCCCGCTCGGTGCTCGCCCAGGCTGCACCGAAGCCGGGCACCTGAGACGAAGTGCGGGCTCGGCGCGGGGTGTGCGCCTTCGAACCCGAAACTTCAGTTCAGCGGACGACGCTGAGCCACGCGCTGGCGGCCACGCGCAGGTCCTGGGCGTCTTGCGCGTTCATGCCGGCGCGCAGATCGGCGCTTTCCATGAGCAGTGCAGCGGGACTGGCGGGTGACGTGTCGGCAGGTGCGAAAAAGAATTGAGCCACTTGGGCGATGAGACGGGACATGGACTTGCGCGGCCCCAAGGCAGCGCTGTGGGTGGGAATACCCAAAGATTAAGGGTTTTCCCCTATCTTGCAACGCCGCCTTTATGCCCTCTGCGCATATCGCCATTCGCCTAGACTGGCCGCAGCCCATGAAAATCCAGCTGCTCTCCGACCTGCACCTCGAATCCCACCCCCATCTGCAAGTGGCACCTGCCGCGGGCGCAGACCTGCTCGTGCTTGCCGGCGATGTCGGCTCCTACCAGGCTGGCTCGCAGCTGGCGGGCGACGACTTCGGCCTCGCGCGTTTTTCGCCCCGCCACGGCTGGCCGACGCCGGTGCTGTACGTGCCGGGCAACCACGAGTACGACGCCACCGACGTCGATGCCACCCATGCACGGCTGCGCGCGCTGTGCGAAGCGCTGGACATCGGCTGGCTCGAACGCGCGACCTGCGTGATCGACGGCGTGCGCTTCGTCGGCACCACCCTGTGGGCCGACTTCGATGCACTGGTGTTGCCCGGCGATGCGCTCGGCGAGGCGCTCAAGAAACGCAGCAAGGCCATGCGCGCAGCCAACTTCTATCTACGCAAGGCGGCCGCCACGCGCCATGGCGAGCCCTTTCTGGCCGAACAGATCCGCGCTCAGTCCCTGGAGTGCCAGGCCTGGCTGGCGGACGCGCTGGTACAGCCCTTCGGCGGCACGACCGTGGCAGTGACGCATTTCGCGCCGACGCTGGCCAGCGTCGATCCGCGCTACGGGCTGGTGCCGGGCACGGCTGGTTTCTGCAATGCACTCGATCCCTTGCTGGCACAGGCGGACTTCTGGTTCCATGGCCACCTGCACTGCGCGCACGACTATGTGCGCAACGGCTGCCGCGTGGTCGCCAATCCGCTCGGTTATGCGAGCAAGGGCGAGCAGGAAGGCTTTCGCCCCGGCCTGCTGATCGACGTCCGCTGAGGCCGGCCCTGCCGGCCGAGCGCTCAGCGCGCCGCGAGACCGTCGAAGCAGGTCGACAGCACCAGTTCGACGATCTGCGCGTCGCTGTAGAGGCCGCCGACCTTCAAGAACTCGAGCACCGGGTCGCAGGCTCGTGCGAACAGGGTGTAGAGCACGACGATGGCAGGCAGCTTGCTGCTCATGGCGCCGTCGGCCTGTGCAACCTGGATCCAGCCACCCAACGTGTTGCTCACCTCCATCAGGCGGTCGAGGTAGGCGCGGTTGTTCATCAGTGCGGCGCGCAGGGTCGAGTTCTGGTGCGGCAGTGAAGGCATTTCGCCAGCGAGTTGCACCTCCATGGTCCAGCGCACGACCGCGCGCAGCTTGGTCATGGGCGGGTCGGCCGCGGGCAGGGAATCCAGAAAATCCTGGGTGCGCTTCATGATGCGCACCATCGCCGCGGCCGCCAGGTCCTCCTTGCTGGGGAAGTGCTTGTAGAGGCTCGCCTTGGCAATGCCCACCGAGGCGGCGACCTCGTCGACGGTCATCGACTCGAACCCTTTTTCGGCCAGCAGGCGATTCACCGTCTGCACGATCGCCTCTTCGCGCGCCAGCAGCATCTGGGCCTTGAAGGACGTTTTGGGTACGGGCGCAGTCACGGTGTTCATCCCCTGATTTTAGTCACAGCCGTCTATGTGCATACATGTCGGACAAATAAAGACCAATGGGTTTTATTGCTACCGATCGGTCGGCATTCGACATCGACACCGGGTCATTTGCCCGTCTGCACCGACCGAAGGCGCATGCCTTGCCCTACATCGCCAGCACAGCGATGGAGAAATGCTGCACGCTGCGGGCCCGGCCGGGCCCTTGCGATTCGACAGGAGCACTCATTCATGGCAAGCCACTTGCGGCCACTCGCCGAACAGATCATCGTGCTGACCGGTGCCTCCAGCGGCATCGGGCTGTGCACCGCCCAGCTCGCGGCCGAACGGGGCGCACGCCTCGTGCTGGTCGCCCGCAGCGGCGACGTACTCGAACAGTTGGTCGCCGAGATCGCGGCCAACGGCGGTACGGCCATCGCGGCCATTGCCGACGTGGCCGACCGTGCGCAGATGGACGAGGTCGCGCGCATCGCCATCGCCGAATTCGGACGCATCGACACCTGGATCAACAACGCCGGCGTCTCGGTCTACGGCCGGCTCGATCAGGTGATGGACGAAGACCACCGCAAGATCTTCGAGACCAACTTCTGGGGCGTGGTCAATGGTTCGCTGGCCGCACTGCCCTATTTGCAGCTCGAAGGCGGCGCACTGATCAACCTGGGCAGCGAGGTGTCCGAAGCGGTGGTGCCGCTGCAAGGCATGTACTCGGCCTCCAAGCATGCGGTCAAGGGCTTCACCGATGCGTTGCGGGTCGAGGTCGAGCAAACCGACGCGCGTGGCGTGAGCGTGACGCTGATCCAGCCGACGGCGGTCAACACACCCTTTCCGCACAACGCGCGCAACTACCTCGACCAGGAACCTCAACTGCCCGACCCGATGATCGATCCGCAGGACGTGGCCGAAAGCATCCTCAAGGCGGCGACCGAAGGCGGGCGCGACGTGAAGGTCGGCGCGATGTCCACCTTCAACACGGCCATCGCGAAGATGGTGCCGTGGCTGGGCGACTGGATGTCGTCCCGCCAGACCGACCGCCAGCAGAGCACGGAAAAGCCAAGACGCCCCGAAGGCACGCTGTACGAACCCGGCCATTCCGGACGCATCCACGGGCGCGCGTTGCACACCTGAGGTTGCCCGGCCGGGCGTGGCCCCGCATGCGCGCCGCCTATGATCGGCGCGCAATCGCAAGGGAGAACGCATGCTCAACGGCCTGTGGCTGGGATTTTTCTTGGTGGCGGCAGTGGCTGCCTTCGGCCGCTGGCTGATCGGCGGCGACGCGGCCGTGTTTGCCGCGATGGTCGAAAGCCTGTTCGCCATGGCACGCCTGGCCGTCGAGGTCATGGTGCTGCTGTTCGGCACGCTCACGCTGTGGCTCGGCTTCCTGCGCATTGCCGAGGCGGCCGGGCTGGTGGCGTGGCTCGCCCGACTGCTCGGGCCGCTGTTCAGTCGCCTGATGCCGGGCGTGCCCGCGGGCCATCCGGCGCTGGGTTTGATCACCATGAACTTCGCGGCCAATGCACTGGGCCTGGACAACGCCGCCACGCCCATCGGCCTGAAGGCGATGCGCGAGCTGCAGACACTCAACCCTGAGCCGACGCGCGCGACCAACGCGCAGATCCTGTTCCTGGTGCTCAACGCGTCGTCGCTCACGCTGCTGCCCGTCACCATCTTCATGTACCGCGCGCAGCAGGGCGCCGCCGACCCGACGCTGGTGTTCCTGCCGATCCTGCTGGCCACCTCTGCATCCACCCTGGTCGGCCTGCTGTCGGTCGCGCTGGTGCAGCGCCTGCGGCTGTGGGACCCGGTGGTGCTCGCCTACCTGCTGCCGGGCGCGCTGGCCCTTGCAGGCTTCATGGCGCTGCTGGCCACGCTGTCGGCTGCCGCGCTTGCCGCGCTGTCCTCCCTGCT
The DNA here is from genome assembly GCF_030811835.1 of Variovorax ginsengisoli. Classification (GTDB taxonomy): domain Bacteria; phylum Pseudomonadota; class Gammaproteobacteria; order Burkholderiales; family Burkholderiaceae_C; genus Variovorax; species Variovorax ginsengisoli_C. The sequence continues at coordinate 210,558 of NZ_JAUSRO010000005.1, forward strand.
CGGCAACCTGGTGCTGTTCGGGCTGATCCTCGTCTTCCTGATCGCGGGCGCGGTGCGGCGAGTGAACGTGTACGACCGCTTCATCGAAGGTGCGAAGGAAGGCTTCGACGTCGCGAAGAACCTGCTGCCCTACCTGGTGGCGATGCTGTGCGCCGTGGGCGTGCTGCGGGCCTCTGGCGCCCTGGACCTTGCGCTCGAGGGCATCCGCTGGCTCGTGGGCCAGACCGGCTGGGACACGCGCTTCGTCGACGCGCTGCCCACCGCACTGGTCAAGCCCTTCTCTGGCAGCGCCGCGCGCGCGATGCTGATCGAGACGATGAAGAGCCAGGGCGTGGACAGCTTCCCGGCGCTGGCAGCCGCGACCATCCAGGGCAGCACCGAGACCACCTTCTACGTGCTCGCCGTGTATTTCGGCGCGGTGGGCATTCAGCGCGCACGGCATTCGGTGGCCTGCGCGCTGGCGGCGGAGCTCGCGGGCGTGGTGGCCGCCATCGGCGTGTGCTATTGGTTCTTTGGCTGACAGCGACCAACACGGCCATGGGCCATCGGCCAGAATGGAGGTGCGCCATTCTGCGCACCCCCTTCCAGGTTCCTTTGCCGTGACTGCTCCAGCCCAGGCGCAACCGCCCTCTTTCTCCACCAACGAGTTCCGCAGCGCGCTCGGCATGTTCGCCACCGGCGTGACCATCGTCACCGCACGCGCGGCCGACGGCACGCTGATCGGGCTCACGGCGAACTCTTTCAACTCGGTATCGCTCGCACCGCCACTGGTGCTGTGGAGCCTGTCGCAGCGCGCGGCCTCAATGGCAGCGTTGAGCACGGGCTCGCACTACGCGATCAACATCCTCGCAGCCGACCAGAAGCACCTGGCCGAACGCTTTGCGACCAAGGACATCGACCGCTTCGCCGACGTGCGCTTCACCGCCGGCACCGGCGGCGCGCCGCTGCTCGAAGGCGCCGCGGCCAGCTTCGAATGCTTCAACCGCAGCCGCTACGACGAGGGCGACCACGTGATCTTCGTGGGCGAGGTGGAGCGCTGCGCACACACGCCCGGCGCGTCACCGCTGCTGTTCCACGGCGGGCGCTTCTACACGGAACACCCGCTTTAGATCAACCGTCGACCGGGCGCGCCGGTGTTTCCAGCAGCAGCTGATAGAAGGCCGCGTCCAGCCATCGGCCGAACTTGAAGCCGACCTGCGCCATCGTGCCCGAGTGCGTGAACCCCAGTCGCTCGTGCAAGGCGATGCTGCCCTGGTTGCTGGCATCGATGCAGCCGACAAGCGCGTGAAGATCGGCCGCGCGAGCGCGGCGGATGAGTTCAGCGATCAGCGTCTTTCCGAGTCCCTGACCGCGGTGTTCATGGTGCACGTAGACGCTGTGTTCGACGGTGTACTTGTAGGCAGGAAAGGCGCGGAAGGTGCCCCAACTCGCGAAGGCCAGCAACTTGCCAGAAGCATCAACGGCGCCGACCACGGGAAAACCGTGGGCCCGCTTGGTCGCGAACCAGGCCGCCATCGCTTCTGGCGGGCGCGGGGCGTAGTCGTAGAGGGCCGTCGAGTTGGCGATCGCCTCGTTGAGGATGGCCAGGATCGCGGCGGCATGCTCGGCTTCGTTGCAGTCCAGAAGCCGTACGGTGCCGTTCGTCATGTCGTTGGACCTTTCACCAGTGGGGCCAGGGCCTCGTCGCAGATCGCCACGATGTACTTGGCAGGTTGAGAAGACGGGTTGCTGTAAACCAGCGGTCGGTCCAGCTTCAGCGCCAGGCAGTCGCCGCTGCGCAGCAGATGGCGCTCGTCGCCCAGCGTGACCTCGATCTGGCCTTGCAGCACCCAGATCTGCTGCTCGAGCGCCGGCCGGCGCGCGCTCGACTCGTAGGCGACCCGGGCCTTCGCGGGGAAGTGGACTTCGACCAGCTGGATGGGCGTCGGCCAGTTCGGTGGCGACAGGTTGCGTCGCAGGTAGCCCGACTCGGGGTCCTTCCAGATGGCCTGCTCCGCACGCCGAGCGAGCGGCCGTCGTTCTTCGTCCGCGGCCTCGGGGCCGAAGAGGCTGGCCATCGAGACGCCCAGCCCGGCCGCCAGTTTCTCGAGCACCACAGCGGTCGGGCTGGCTTCGGCGCGCTCGATCAGGGAGATCATCGACCGGCTGACACCGCTGTTCAAGGCGAGTGCGTCCAGGGTCTCGGCGCGCGCGGTCCGCAGGTCGCGCACCCGCTTGGCGATGCGGGTGTGGATGTCGTCGATGGTCGGCGCTTCTCTTTCCTTCATGGTGGACGAGTATCCAGCATCCTGGATTGACGGGCAAGACCTTCCTGAGGCCGTCTTTGACCCGCCCGTCGCCTCCTCAGGCCGTGCCGTAGGTCGCCGCGAAACGCTGCTGCAGGTAGTCGTGCGCAGTGATCGGCGCGTAGCGCGGCGATTCGCCGGCGGGCACGCACGACGGGATCGCGCTCACCAGCGCATCGGGGTTGGGGTCGACGAACAGCGCGATCGAATAGCGTTCTGCCGCCGGCTTGAGCACGCGGTGCGGCGTCGACACGTAGAGGTCGTTGGTCCAGCGCATCAGGCAGTCGCCGATGTTGCAGATGAAGGCGCCGTGCAGCGCCGGCGCGTCGAGCCACACGCCATCGCGCCGCTGCACCTGCAGGCCGGCCACGCCGTCGGTCGCGAGCAGGGTGACGTTGCCGTAGTCGGTGTGCGTGCCGGCGCCGATCTGCCCGGCCGGCACCACCTGCGCGGGCACCGGGTAGTGCAGCAGGCGCAGCGTGGCGAGCGGGCGGTCGATCTTGTCGGCGAAGAAGCGCTCGGGCAGGTCGAGGTCCAGCGCGAAGGCCTGGTGCAGTCGCGCGCCGACTGCGAGCACGCCGTCGAAATAGCGCTGCACCGTGTCGCGAAAGCCTGGCAGCTCGGGCCATGCGTTGTCGGGACGGGTCGTGCCATCGGTCCAGATCAGGTTGAAGGCTTCCTTGTGGTCCGCCGCGGTCTTCTCGTCGAGCGCCTCGACGCCAAGGCCGACATAGCCGCGGTTGCTGCCGAGCCGGTCGATCGACATCGCACGCTTGAAGTCGGCGGGTTGCGCGAAAAAGCGCGCGCTCTCGGCGAAGGTCGCGTCGATCAGCGGTACCGGCACGCCATGGCCGGTGATCACGAAGAAGCCGACTTCGCGGCAGGCCCGGCCGATCTGCGCGGCGATGACGCGGCGGTCGGCCGCGTCGTCGGACGAAAGGGCGGCAATGTCGATGACGGGGATGTCTTTCATGGCTGCATTGTGCTCAATGGCCGACGGCGGATTCGTGCCAGTTCTTCAGCAGCCTGTTGCCGATGGCGCTCACGATCATGAAGAAGAAGAAGCCGAGCAGCGTCGCCGCGATCACCTCGGCGAACAGCAGCGCCGTGTACATGCGGCCCTGCGCGAAGACGATCTGCACGCCCAGCCCGCCCTGCGCGTTGCCCGAGCCGATGATGAACTCGCCCACGATCGCGCCGATGACCGACAGCCCTGCCGAAATGCGCAGCCCCCCGATGATGTGCGGCAGCGCGCCCGGCAGCTGCAGCTTCCAGAAGGCGGTGACCCGACTCTTGTTGTGCAGGGCGAAGAGCTCGATGAGGTTGCGCGACGTCGAGCGCAGCCCGAGCAGCGTGTTGTTGACGATCGGGAACAGCGACATGATCAAGCTGATGATGACCACCGACAGGTCGTTGTAGCCGAACCAGAGCACGATCAGCGGCGCGACCGCCACCACCGGCACGGTCTGCAACAGCACCGCGTACGGGTAGATGCTGCGCTCGAGCAGCTTCGACTGGCTCAGCACCGCGGCCAGCGAGATGCCGCCGACGATCGCGAGCAGGTAGCCGAAGGTCGCCTCCTTCAGCGTCGTGAGCGTGGCGACGAGCAGCACGCCCGCGTTCTCGGCCACGGCCGCCGCGACCTCCTGCGGCGAGGGTACGAGGTAGCCCTTGCCGGCATAGACGGTGGCGGTCAGCAGGTACCAGCCGGCGATGGCGATGACCGCCACCAGCACGACGGGCCAGCCGTCGCGCAGCAGCGTGGCCAGCCGCGACGGCGTTGCGGGGGAAGGCGCTGCGGGTGCAGCGCTGGATGAGACCTTGGACACGGCGATTTCCTTCAGGCGGGTTGCTTGCGGCGCAGCGCGGCCGTGACGTCGCCGGTGAGGCGCGCGAATTCGGGCGTGGCGCGCAGCTCGGGCGCACGCGGAAAGGCGAAGGGCACGTCGATCACGTCGAGGATGCGGCCGGGCCGCGGCGACATCACGATCACGCGATCCGACAGGTACACCGCCTCGTGCACGTTGTGCGTGACCAGCACGCCGGTGAAGCCCGCCTGCTGCCACATGGCCGACAGCTCTTCCTGCAGAATGTCGCGCGTCAGTTCGTCGACCGCCGCCAGCGGCTCGTCGAGCAACAGCAGACCGGGGCGCAACGCGAGTGCGCGTGCCAGCGACAGCCGCATGCGCATGCCGCCCGACAACTGGTGCGGGTACGACTTCTCGAAGCCGGCCAGGCCGACCAGCTTGAGCGCCTCGGCGGCGCGTGGCTGGTAGTCCTCGGGCTTGTAGCCTTCGAGCTCCATCAGCAGTTGCGCGTTGCGCTCGACGGTGCGCCAGGGCAGCAGCGCCGCTTCCTGGAACACGAAGGCGGTCTCGATGTCGGCCGGCCGCCGGCACTCGCCGGTACTGGTCGCGATCAGCCCCGCGACGATGCGCAGCAGCGTCGACTTGCCGCAGCCCGAGGGACCAACGATCGACACGAACTCACCAGCACGCAGGTCGAAGTCGACCTGGCCCAGCGCCTGCAGGCCGCTGTCGAAGCGCTTGGAGACGCCCTTCAGTTCGACGGCGGCGCCGCTCATGATCCGCAGCCGGGCACCAGGGTGCGGTCGTAGGCCTGCTTCTCGCTGAAGCCGGCGGGCAGGAAGGCCACGCTGCGCAGCTGGCCGGCGATCTCGGTCCAGCGCGCATCGCTCATGCAGCCGATCTTGCCGAGGTCGTGCGAGACCAGCTTCTCGATCATTTCCTTGTTGGCCGCGTCGTACACGTCCGAAGAAATCTGCTTGTTCATCTCGAGCATCATCGGCTTGAGGCCCGACGGGTTGCGCACGTAGTTGCTCCAGCCTTTCTGCACGGCGGCGATGGTCGCCTTCACCAGCGCCGGGTTCTTCTGGATCATCTCGTCGGTGGTGAACAGCACGTTGTACGGACGGTAGCCGAGCGAGGCCAGTGTGATCTGCTGCACCGGGATGCCCGCGCCGGCCATGCGCGCAGGCAGGAACAGCGAGTAGCCCTGCTGCACCATCTTCGGGTCGTTGCGGAACAGGCTCAGGTCGCCGCTGACCGGAATCTCGCGCGTGTTCGCCAGCTTGTACTGCTTCTTCGTCCATTCCCAATAGGCGTTGCCGATGTTCACGGCGAAAGTGCGGCCCTGCAGGTCGGCGATCGACTTCACCGCCGGATCGGTGTGATAGACCAGCGTGTACGGCACGTAGTCGAGGTGCGCGAACACTGCACGCACCGGAGCGCCGCGCTGGCGCGCCAGCAGCACGTCGTCGGCGTTGCCGATGCCGAACTCGGCCTGGCCCGAGGCCACCTGCGGAATGGTCTGGATGCGCGGGCCGCCTTGCGTCACCGTGATCTTGATGCCGGCGTCCTTGCCGAGATTGTCCTGCGCGGCTTGCCAGTAGCCCGCCTGGTCGGGCTGGATGAACCAGTTGGTGAGGATGCGCACGGGCTTGGCGTCCTGCGCGGCAGCGGGCAAGGCGGCGGCCATCGACAGGACAAGCGCGAGGGCCGTGCGACGAAAGAGGTGGGTGGTCATGGTCGGTTCCAAAGAGCAGTCGAATGAAAGAGTCAGGCTTGTAGCCACGGCAGCTGGTCGGCCGCGTAACGCCAGGTCTGGAACACGCTGTTCAGGCGGCCGGGGCCCGTCTTGCGGGCGGCAGCATCGGGGTATTCGGCGAACCACGGCAGGATGTATTCCCACACCACCTCGCCTTCGGGGTTCACCTCGAACAGGCGACCCGTGGCCGATTCGGTGATGTGCGTATTGCCATTCCACAGGCGCTGCGCGTTGCCCATGAAGGCCGTGTAGAAGGCGTTCACCATCTCGTCGGCATAGGCCCAGACGACACGGTTGTCCTTCGGGTCGATCTCCAGCACGCGCGAGAACGCGACGTGCGCGCCGGTGCGGAAATTGCCGTTGTCGAAGGTCAGGATGTGGCCGTTGGGCAGAGCCTGCGGCGCATGCTGGTGCGACACCACGCTCGGCGGGATGTGCAGCTTGACGTCGCCGCTCGCCTTGTCGACACCGATGATGCCGGCCGTGGTGCGCAGGCTCATCAGCACGCGGCCGTCGGCATCGATGTCGAGGCCATTGATCAGCGGCCAGTGGTAGCGGCCGAAGCCGGGGTGGATCGGGAAGTCCTCGGGCTTGAGGTGCTCCCACGACTTCCACTCCCAAACCAGCTCGCCCGTGCGGCTCACCTCGCGGATCACGTCGCCGTACATGGTTTCGTCGGGGCCGTGCGCCGTGCCGCCCGGCACGCGCTCGGCAAAACCGGCGGGCACCGGCGCGCAGGCGGCATACAGCAGGTTGCCGTTGGCCAGCCACTTGGCGTCATGGTGGTGGGTCGGGTCCTCGTAGTGCCAGACGACCTCGCCGTCGGGCGTGACTTCGGAGAAATCGCCGCCGTGCCACATCGACCAGGCCGCATAGAGGTCCGGCGAGTTCGCATGGTTGCCGTTGTAGCCCATGTTGCCGTTCGGCAGGATGACGGCGTGTCGGCCGGCGCGCAGAGGCATCTTCCACTGGTGCACGACCTCGCCGTCGATGCCGATGAGGTAGACGTTGCCGGCGGCCGTCTGTGGCGCGATCAGCGTGTAGCCGCCGGCCGAGGCCGCCGGATCGTGGGCGATGAGGCCGACGCCGCGGCGGCGCTGGGTGACTTGGTCGACGGTGGTGGGCACGGTGAACTCCTGTATGGCGATGCGTGGAATCTAGGCGCTTCGTCGCGTCAGGAAAATCTGATTGTTTTGAACAGTCCGTATGGAAAAACCATACACTTCGCCATGGCTGCCATCTCCCAGGCTTTTCGCTGCTTCGACGAGGTCGCGCGGCGCGGCTCCATCCGCAAGGCGTCCGAGACGCTGCACCTGACAGCCGCGGCCGTGCACCAGCAGATCCTCAACCTGGAAGAGCAGGTCGGCACGCTGCTGTTCGACCGGCTGCCGCGCGGCATGCAGCTGACGACGGCCGGCGAGATCATGGTGGCGGCCGTGCGGCGAAGCCAGCGCGACTTCGACAACGCGCTCACCCAGGTTGAGGACCTGCGCGCGCTGCGGCGCGGCCACATCAACCTGGCGGTCTCGCATTCCTCGGCCGAACAGCTGGTACCCGAGGTGATCCAGGCGGCCATGAAGCAACACCCGGGCGTGACCTACGGCGTGCGCTCGGGCAGCGGCGAGAACATCCTCAAATGGGTGGCAACGGGCGAGGCCGACATCGGCTTCTGCCTGCGCCGCAAGCCGCCGCCGGGCGTCGAAGAGGTGCGCGCCTTTCCCCAGCATCTGGGCCTGATCACGCCGCCGGACCACCCGCTCACGCACACCGGCAAGCCGGTGCGCCTGCGCGACTGTCTGGAGCATCCGCTGATCCTGATGACGCCCGACACCGAACTGCGCGCGATGGTCGACCAGATCGACCACCGCGAACACCGCAAGGCACGACCACTGGTGGAGACCAGCTCGGTGGCCATGGTGCGCCAGCTGGTGGGCAGCGGTACCGGCATCGGCTTTCTGATTCCCGAGAACGTCGCGCAGGACGTGGCACAGGGCCGGCTGGTCTGGACCGGCCTGGCCGATGCGGGCGCGCGTTCCTTCAGCTGCTTCTACCAGCGTGCCGGTCAGACCACGGCCGTGGCCATGGGCATGTTCCTCGCGTTTCTCGAAGCCGCGCTCGCTGATATCGCCCAGCGCTTCGACACGGAACTGCCCTTCGATCCCACAGCCTTCGCGAACTGACGGGCCTCCCGGGCGGTCTTTCGCAGGCCGCGGTCGGCCTGCAACGTTCAGGCCTGCGTCAGCCTGAACACCGACACCGCGCCCTGCAGCTGCGCGGCCTGTTGGCGCAGCCGCATCCCCACCGCTGCAGCTTCTTCCACCGCGGCGGCGTTGCCCTGGGTGACCTGGTCCATTTGGCCGATCGCCACCGAGATCTGGTTCACACCTTCGCTCTGTTCTTCGGAGGCGCGCGAAATGTCCGCCATCATCTTGGAGACATCCTGCACCGACACGAGCATGCGTTGCATGGTGTCGCCCGCTTCCTGGACGATGCTCGTGCCGCTGGCCACGCTGGCGGCGGATTCGGCAATCAGCGTCTGAATCTCGCGGGCCGCCGTTGCGCTGCGCTGGGCGAGCAGCCGCACCTCGCCGGCCACCACCGCGAAGCCGCGGCCCTGTTCGCCTGCCCGCGCGGCCTCGACGGCTGCGTTCAGCGCCAGGATATTGGTCTGGAACGCAATGCTGTCGATGACGCTCGTGATGTCCTGGATCTTGCGCGAGCTCGCGCTGACGGCATCCATGCTGGAGGCAATGCGGCTGAAGTAGACCTGGCCGGCCTCGGCCGTCTGTGCCGCCTGCGCCGACAGTTCGGTGCCTCGGCGCGCGTTGGCCGCGTTGTGCGCGATGGTGTTGGTCAGCTCTTCCATGCTGGCGGCGGTCTGCTGCAGCGAGGCCGCCTGCTCCTCGGTGCGCGAAGACAGTTCGACGTTGCCATCGGCCATCTCCTGCGCACCGCTGTCGATGTGCTGTGCGCTCTCGCGGATCTCGGCCACCATGGTCGTGAGCCGTGTCTGCATTTGCGAGATGGCGAACATCAGGCTGTCGCTGTCGCCGCTGCGCAGCGCGATCTGCGCATCGAGCCGGCCGTCGGCGATGCGGCTGGTCGCCGCCATCGCCTGGGCGGGCTCCCCGCCGAGGGCGCGCACGATACCGCGGCTGAAGTACAGTGCCAGTGCAGCAATGGCGACCACGGTCACCAGCAGGATGCCGATCAGCACCCGCGCCCAGCGCCAGAAGGCCTCGTCGATGTCGTTGGTGAAGAAGCCCGTTCCGACCCACCAGTTCCAGGGCTTGAACTCGAACACGCCATTCATCTTGGGCGCCATCTCACCGGTCTTGGGCAGCTGCGCCACGATGGCAGCGATGCCCATGCCATCGGCATTGCGCATGGCGTCCTGGTAGTTCTGGGTGTCGGTGCGGCCGTCCATGCCGCGACCGGACGACTGGGTGCCGATCACCTTCGGATTGGGATGCGCCAGGTTTTTTCCTTCGGGAGTACGCGCCCAGAAATAGCTCTTCTTGTCGTTGTCCAGGAAGTTCAATGCGTCCTTGGCTGCGTCCTGCGCCTGCTGCCGGGTCAGGGTGCCGGCCTGCTCCAGGCCGTGGTAGTGGGTCACCAGCGTCCTCGACAGCTTGAGCATGTTGAGAATCTGCGCCTCTCGATCGGCCAGTGCAGAGCTCCTGAGCATGTAGAGCGACACGCCGCCCACCAGCAGCAGGCCCAGCATGGCCGCGCACGAGATGATGGCAAGTTTGATCGAGACTTTCATGTTCTTGCTTCCTGCTCCCCGCATGCCCAGGCTCGGGATGAACCTGCGTGCATCTGGCCGATTGGGCCTTCGCCCCGCTGGCAAGGTGTGAACGGCTTGTGAAATTGATCGCGCAACTTGGCTAGGATCGGAGACAACCGAGCGGACGCCCTCGCCCGCCATCCCGAGACAATGACCGAACGCAAGAACCACCTCGACCCCCGCGCCACCGCGCTGCTCGTCGCCTGCTGCGCCTTCTGGGGCCTGCAGCAGATCCTCATCAAGACCACCGTGACCGAGGTGCCTCCCATGTGGCAGGCGAGCATCCGGATGGCCGGCGCAGTCGCCCTGCTGTGGCTGTGGTGCCGCGTACGCGGCGTGAGGCTGTTCGAGCGGGACGGCACGCTGCCGGGCGGCCTGCTGGTCGGCGCTTTGTTTGCAGCCGAATTCGTCTGCATCTACGTCGGTCTGCAGCACACGAGTGCGTCGCGCCTGACCGTGTTCCTCTACACCGCACCCTTTGTGGTGGCGCTGTTGCTGCCGCGCTTCGTACCCGCCGAGCGGTTGCGCGGCGTGCAGTGGCTGGGGCTGGCCATCGCCTTCGCAGGCGTGGTGGCGGCCTTCAGCGAAAGCCTGGGCCATCACGATCCGCGCCAGCTCCTGGGCGATGCGCTGGCGCTCACAGGCGGGCTGCTGTGGGGACTGACCACGCTGGCCATCCGCACCACGCGGCTGGCCACGGCCAGCGCCGAGAAGACGCTGTTCTATCAAATCGCGGTCACGGCGCTGGTGTCGCCCATGATGTCGCTGGCCTTCGGCGAGACGCGCGGCTTCAGCTATTCCGGCTACGCATGGTTCTCGATCGGCCTGCAGACGGTGATCGGTGCCTTCGCCAGCTACCTGGGCTGGATGTGGCTGCTGCGGCACTACCCGGCCACGCGCATCTCGTCGTTCACCTTTCTCACGCCGCTGTTCGCGCTGGTGGCCGGCGTCGTGCTGCTGGGCGAGCCGGTCACGCTTCAGCTGGTGCTGGCGCTCTCGGGCGTGGCCCTGGGCATCCTGCTGGTGAACCGGCGCAGCGGCACCCCCACCCCACCGGCGACCCCGACATGAGCCCCGACTTCCAGGCCGTCCTCGACGACATCGCGACCACGCTGCAACCCGAGTGCGGCATGGCCGGCCAGGTCGCCAGCTACATTCCGGCGCTCGCGCGGGTGCCGGCAGCGCAGTTCGGCATCGCGCTGCGCACCTGCAAGGGCGAAGAAGCCCTGGCGGGCGACGCCACCACGCCGTTCTCGATCCAGAGCATCTCCAAGCTCTTCACGCTGACGCTGGCCATGCGCCGCATGGGCGAAGACCTCTGGGACCGCATCGGCCGCGAGCCCTCGGGCAATCCGTTCAACTCGCTGGTGCAGCTGGAAAACGAGCAGGGCAAGCCGCGCAACCCGTTCATCAATGCCGGCGCGATCGCGGTGGCCGACCGGCTGGTGAGCCTGGGCAACGCGCGCGCGGACGTGCTCGCGTTCCTGAGCGACCTGGCGGGCGAGCTGGTGGACTTCGACGAGGAAGTGGCGGCCTCCGAAGCCGAGACCGGTTTTCGCAACGTTGCACTGGCCAACTTCATGAAGAGTTTCGGCAAGATCGACAACGCCGTGGCGGAGGTGCTCGACCTGTACTTCCACCAATGCGCAGTCCGCATGAACTGCGTTCAGCTCGCGCGCGCAGCCGGCTTTCTCAGCCGCGACGGCGCGCATCCGGTGCACCGCCGCAAGCAGGTGACGACCGAGCGCCAGGCCCGGCGCATCAATGCGCTGATGCTGACCTGCGGCACCTACGACGCGGCGGGCGACGTGGCCTTCTCCATCGGACTTCCCTGCAAGAGCGGCGTGGGCGGCGGCATCGTGGCGGTGGTGCCCGACCATCTCACGCTGTGCGTCTGGTCGCCCGCGCTGGACGCGACGGGCAACTCGCTGCTCGGGCTCAAGGCGTTGGAGCTGTTCGTGGCAAAGACGGGGCTGTCGGTCTTCTGACCTGTCAGGCGTCCGCAGTGCGCGGAAAGCGCACGGTCACCGTGGTGCCTGACGCGTCGGAACGCAAGTGCACTTCGCCGTCGTGCGCATGCGCGATCTGGCGCACGAAGAACAGCCCCAACCCCACACTGCGCCCGCTGGGCGTGGTACGACCGTTCGAGACAGGCTCGAAAAGCGCCGGCATACGCTCGGTCGGGACCATCGGGCCCTCGTTGTGCACGACGATGCGAAAGCAGCTGGCCTCGATGATCGAGGCGACGATCACCGGACGCTGTGGTGCGCCGTGTGCCAGGGCATTGCCGACGAGATGATCGAGCAGCTGCGCCAGGCGGGCCGGGTCCGCGGTGCAGGCGCCTTCGCCGATGCGGTCATGCTCGAGCACCGGGGCGGGCGAGCCGCGGCTGCGCGCGGCCAGCGCGTCGGCCACCAGTGCATGCAGCGTGACCGACTGCTTGTGGATGGCCAGGCCACGGCCCCGCGTGCTGTCGATGCAGTCAATCAACTCGGAGATCAGTTCCTGCGCGCGCTGGGTCGCGCTCACGATGTGGGCCAGCGCGCTGGCCTGCGAAGGCTCCAGCGGTCCGCGCGCGATCAGGTGGGTGGCCAGATCGATGGCGGCCAGCGGATTGCGCAGGTCGTGGCCCAGCAGCATGCACAGGTGCTGCGCCGTGAGGGCGTGCTCGCCCCGCGCCCCCTGCGTGGACGCATCGTCTCCTGTTGACTGTCCTGCACCCATATGTCGAGCAGAACCGATTCGCCGCGCCGGCGCAAGCAGTCATCGCGAGCGGCGCGGTGTAGGACAAGGGACGATGCCGCGCAACGCCTGGCGCCACGTTGCCACATGCCGCGCGACCGCGTCCCAGGCGACCGCGGGCCAGGCCGGCGCGCGCGTGCACCGGATCTCGACCGGTCCCTCCTGCGCCTCGATGCGCAGCCAGCCCGATTGCGCCACCCGATGCGTCTGACCCGGCGCGAGCCTGTGCGAAACGGTCACCATCTGTTCGCCCAGCCAGGCCGGCGCTTCGTGCAGCATGGCGACGCCGCGCCACAGCGCCAGCGTGGTGCGCGCATCCAGCGCAATGTGCAGTGTTTCGCCCGGCAGCAGATGCATCCCGGTGATGAGTGCAGCGTGTGCGGTGTGTGCAGAGGGCATGACGGGGGACATGGCGGACTCCTTCGGATGGCGTGTTGGGGTGTATCGATGATCCGCAGGTCAGCCCGACGGCGACAGGCACAGTGGCCGCGCATGCCATCGCAACAGGCTGCAGCCGATGCATCTGTTATGGTCTTTTCCGATCTATCTGCATCTGTTGCCTGCAGCGTCTCTTGGCAACCATCCCTGCATGGACATGCCGACCGCCCCGCTCTATCGCCGCCTGGCCCACCATTACCGCAGCGCGATCGAGGCCGGCTCGCTGCAGCCGGGTGTGCGCATGCCGTCGCTGCGCAGTCTCATGCGGCTGCACGACATCAGCCTGTCGACCGCGTTGCAGATGTGCCGCCAGCTCGAAACCGAAGGTTGGGCCGAGGCCCGCGACCGATCGGGCTATTTCGTGCGCTGGCCACAGCGCCTGCACATGGTTCCCATGGACGAGCCACCCGCGGGGCAGCGGCCTGACCCGGCGCAGTACGTCGGCATCCATACGCGCGTGTCCGACTTCGTGACGCGGCGCCGGCAGGCCAAGGTCAAGCCCTACCTCGACCTGTCGATTGCACGCGCGGCACCGCAGCTCTATCCGGCTGAGGAACTGCGCATGGCGCTCACGCGGGCACTGCGCCACCATCCCGAGATGCTGGCGGGCGTGCCACCGCAGCAGGGCGAGCGCCAGTTCCGCAGCGTGCTGGCCCAGCGCGCGGTCGGCGCCGGCATGACGCTGTCGCCCGACGACGTGCTGGTGACCAACGGCTGCATCGAGGCGCTCAACCTCGCGCTGCGTGCGGTCGCCCAGCCGGGCGACACCATCGCGGTCGAATCACCCACCTTCTACGGGCTGCTGCAGGTGCTCGAAAGCCTGGGCCTGCGCGCGCTCGAGATTCCCACCAGCCCGCAGAGCGGGTTGTCGATCGAGGCGCTGACACTGGCACTCGACACCTACGACGACATCAAGGCGGTCGTGCTGGTGCCGCACCTGCAGAATCCGTTGGGCAGTGTGATGCCCGACGCCCACAAGGCACGGTTGGTGGCACTGTGCGAAACGCGCGGCCTCGCGGTGATCGAGGACGACACCTACAGCGAACTGGTCGACGTCGACGCCCCGCCGCGCGCGCTCAAGGCCTGGGACACCACGGGCAACGTGATCCACTGCGCATCGCTGCACAAGGTTCTCGCGCCAGGCCTGCGCCTGGGCTGGATCACTGCGGGCCGCTGGCAGGCGCGCGTCGAGATGCTCAAGTACACGCAGACCCGCAACAACGAGGCCCTGGCGCAGCTGGGCGCGGGCCACTTCATGGCCACGGGCGCCTACGACCGGCATCTGCGCCGGCTGCGCAGCTTCCTGGCGGTGCAGCGCGAACGCACGGCCGAAGCAGTGGCACGCTACTTTCCCGCGCAGACGCGCCTGAACCTGCCCAACGGCGGCCTGCAGTTGTGGGTCGAGTTGCCGCATCAGCGCGCGTCGGCCGACGTGTTCGACGCGGCGCTGCGTGAGGGCATTCTGGTCGCACCCGGCTTGCTGTTCTCCAACTCGTCGCGTTTCGACCATTGCCTGCGCATCAACTGCGGCTGGCCCTACGACGACGGCATCGACCGCGCGTTGAAGCGCCTGGGCGGCATCGTCGCAGGCTGAGGCCGCCGCCGCCGCCGCACAAGCAAGCGGCGCGCGCACGGGCCGCAACGAAGCTGCGCGTGGGACAGCGGCTGACGACGCACCGGCCCCGCGCACTACAGCTGCATGCCGACCAGCTGCCTACGATGGGTACCTTCCCCACCTCCTCTGAATCGAAGGATCGACCATGTTTGAAAAGACCGAAGGCACCGTACAGAACATCGCTGGCAAGTTCCAGGAAGCCGTGGGCAATGTCACGGGCGATGAAGGCACGCGCCTGGAAGGCAAGACGCGCCAGCTGGGTGGCAAGGTGCAGGAAGGCTATGGCGAAGTGCTCAACCAGTTGCGCGATGCCACCAGCAACAACCCGCTGGCCACGCTGGCCGCCGTAGCGGGCGCGAGCTTCATCGTCGGCGCGCTCTGGTCGCGCCGATGACCGGAAGGGCGTAACGCCGCGGTTGAGACTGCGGCAGCGTCACCCACACGGCAGCAGCGACGATCATCGCGCCGCCCGCCCAGCCGAGGGGCGACACGTCCTCGCCCAGCCACAGCACCGCCACCATCGCACCGAAGGCCGGCTCGCTCCCCATGAGCAATGAAACGCGGCTCGGGCTGGTGCGAGAGGCCGCATGGTTTTGCGCGTAGAAGGCAAATAGCGTGCAGCCCAGGACCAGGAACGCCACCTGCCCCCAGAAATCCAGTCCGGATGGCAGGCCCACCCACGCAGGCGACGGCGTGATCCAGGCCAGCACGGCCACCCCTGCGGCGATCAGCCCCGATTGCAGCGCCGTCAATGTCAATGCCGGGACGGCCTGGGTACCCGCCAGGCGCTGTGTCAGGCACACCATCAGTGCGCGCAACACCGCGGCCCCCACCATCAGCGCATCGCCCCACCCGAATGCCGTGGTACCCGATGACACGTTCGACTTTGCGGACAGCAGCGCAGCGCCTGCCAGGGCCAATGCCACCGCAGCCACGACACGTGCTGTCGGGCGACGTCCGAGCATCCACCATTCCACGAGCGGTGTGAACGCCACGCACAGGCTGATGAGAAAGGCCGCATGGCTGGCCGTGGTCAAGGTGACGCCCCAGGTTTCACAGACGAACACGGCCATCAGGTTGGCGCCCAGAATGCAACCGACCATCAGGCACCGGCGCGCCTGCCCTTGGAACAGCGGCCGCAAAGCGGGCAGCAGCAAGACAAACGTCAGGCCGAATCGCAGGCACAGGAACTCCAGCACGGGCACCTGCAGCAACGCCTGCTTGGCGACGGCATAGCTGCCACCCCAGATGGCGGCAACGCCCAGCAGCATGAACTCGGCCCTGCCGAAGTCGGTTCGCATGTTTCTAGAATTCATGGGTGTGTCGGGTGCCAGGGCAGATGGAAGCGGCGGGCCATTGTTGGAGACCGCGGCACCGCCGACCAGCCCTTCACCGGAACAGGACTTGTGCACCGTGGGAACCTATGCTTTCTTGAAGGTGCTGCCGGAGATGGTCACGTTCACGCGTGTGGCCGAACTCGGCAGCTTCTCGGCCGCCGCAGACCAACTGGGCATGACGCCTTCAGCGGCGAGCCGCCAGGTCCGCCGGCTGGAGCAGTCGCTCGGCGTGCAACTGCTGCTACGCACGACGCGCCAGTTGCGCCTGACGGAAGCCGGCGTCGAGGCCCTGGCGCGCTGCAGTGAACTCGTCGCGGCGGCCCAGGCCACGATGGAGATCGGGCAGCAGCACGCGGCGGCCCCGCGCGGACGTGTGCGCCTGAGCGCGCCCAAGGCATTTGCGCGGCGCGTTCTGCAGCCGCACCTGTTGAGCTTCCTGCAACGCTATCCGGAGGTTGACCTTCAGCTCATCGTGGACGACCGCGACATCGACCCGATCCGCGAAGGCGTCGACCTGGTGGTGCGCCTCACGCAAGACCCGCCGCCTGGCCTGGCGGCTCGCCCGCTGATGCGCGTGGAACACCTGCTGTGTGCGGCACCGCACTACCTCGCGCAGCACCCGCCGATCGCACGGCCGGCCGACCTGGCCGCTCACAGCTGCCTGGCCTTGGGCGAAACCGCGCACGACCACCACTGGCGCTTTCGTCGCGGCGACGAGGAGGCAGAGGTTCGCGTGCAGGGCCGCTGCACCGTCAACCACAGTGAGATCCGACTGGAGAGCGTGAAGGCCGGCCTGGGCGTCGGCTGCATCCAGAGTTTCGTGGCGCAGCAAGCGCTCGATGCCGGTGAGGTCGTGCGCGTGCTGGCCGATTGGGCATTCCAGGCCCGCTATCACGGGCAAGCGCTCATCCTGTATCCACCGAGCCGCTTCGCGGTGCCCAAATGTCGCGTGCTGATCGATCATCTGGTGACCGCGTTGGCAACGCGCTGAGGCCTGCGCGCACCCCGTCAAGCTCCCACAAAGGCTGCGTCGGCACTGGGGTGGCAGGCCCGACTTGCGCAGAGGGACCGTTATGCTGCAAGGCTTCCCGGACATTGAAAGGAACTTCGTGTCGCCTGCACACAGGCATCACGCGCACCCATGAAGCAACGTTTTTTCACCACCCTGCGGCACCTGAGCGTGTGCCTGGCAACCTTCGCGTCGTTGGCGGCCCATGCTGCCAACGATGTCGCCGCGACCACGGCAGCGCCGCCCGCGCCCGCAGCGGCACCCGCTGCGTGCGACACCCTGCGCGCGCAGATCGAAGCGAAGATCGCCGCGGCCGGCGTGAGCCACTTCGCGGTCACCGTGGTCGATGCGCAGGCCGCGGTCGAGGGGCAGGTCGTCGGATCCTGCGAGCTCGGAACGAAGAAGGTGGTGTACCAGCGCCAGGCCGTGGAGGGCGCGGCTGCAGCATCCCCTGCACAACCCGCACCCGCGCAGGCCGGCGATGCGCCGATGATCACGGAATGCAAGGACGGATCGACATCGGTGGGCGGCAACTGCGGGAAATAGAACGAGAACGAGACCGAGACCCGACGCATCGCATGGCTGCTGCCGCGCTCAGGCTTGCCGCAGCAACGCCAGTGTCTCCAGCACGCGCACCGTGGCGCCGTCGAGCGTGGACCGCGTGCGATGCGCAATACCCAGGCGGCGCGTCAGCCTGGGGCTCAGCGGCAGCACCTGTACACGGTCGCCCAGCGACTCTTCGCTGTGTGACGGGGTCGGCAACAGGGCCGCACCGTAGCCCGCGGCCACCAGGCTGCGCATGGCGGCGTCGTAATTCAATTCGATGCGCGCGCGCGGCGCGCAACCGGCCTGGGCAAACCATTCCATCGTGAGCCCGTACATGTGGGTGCTCGCGTCGTTGAAGATCAACGGCTGTGCGGCCAGCCACTTCGGCGTGACACGTCGCGGTGCTTTCCAACGCCCGGGCAGGTAGGCCATCATCGGTTGGTCGCGCCAGGCCGTGACCATCAGGTCGCGCACGGGCGGCTGCGGCATGGCGACCAGGCCGATGTCCAACGTGCCCAGCGACAGACGCGCCATCGCCTCGTTCGAACCCAGGATGTTCACCTCCACGTCGATGCCCGGATGCGTTGCCTGCAGCGCTTCCAGCACCTGCGGCAGCAGGTCGATCACCACGCCCGTCGAAGTGCCCAGCCGCACGCGGCCCAAACGGCCTTCGGCCTGGCGGCGCACCGCATCGATGGCATCGTCGGCATCGCGCAACAGGCGGCGCGCGCGCTCGACCAGCCCGGCACCCGCCGCGCTCAGCGTCACGCTGCGGGTCCCGCGCACCACCAGTTGGGCGTCCAGCCGCGATTCGAGTTCGCTGACATGCAGGCTCACGGTCGGCTGCGCCAGATGCAACGCCTTCGCGGCGGCCGAGAAGGTGCCGAGGTCGGCAATGGCGACCAGGGTGCGCAGTTGGTCGAGGTTGAGGTGTCGCATCGTCAGTACGCCGTGATATCAGTGAACCTGATGGAGGTTGTCAGTATTCTCAACTTCCACAATAGCACGCGGCACGCGAACATCACGGCTTCCATCCACGGAGTGAATCATGTTGTTCCCCAGTTTCCCGTTGCTGTCGTCCTTGCGCCGCGCACTGGCGCGCCTCTCGGCGCATGTGCACGCCACCAGGCGGCAAGCCCGGTCGCGGCAGGAACTCCAGGGCATGAACGACCAGGAACTCATGGACCTGGGGCTCGGCCGCAGCCAGTTGCCCGAGTGGTTGCGGCGACGTACCTGATGACCTTTTCACAGCGCCCTCGAAAGTCTTCTCCGTAGTCACATGACCCCAGATCGCCTACGCTCGGGCATGACCCTTTCCCCCACACTCCCTGCCATCCTTCTGTTCCTGCATCTGCTGGCGGCCACCTTCTGGGTGGGCGGCATGGCCACGATGCATTTCGCGGTGCGGCCAGCCGCTGCCGCCATGCTGGAGCCGCCCCAACGCCTGCCTTTCATGGCCGCAGCGCTGTCACGCTTTTTCATGGGTGTCTCGGTGGCCATCGTCGTGGCGCTGGCCACCGGCGTGGCGCTGGTCGGCCTGATGGGCGGCTTTGCGCGGGTGCACTGGAGCGTGCACGGCATGTTCACGCTGGGACTGCTCATGACGGCGCTGTTCCTGCACATCCGCTTTGCACCCTTTGGCCGCCTGCAGCGTGCCGTGGCGGCCGCGCAGTGGCCGGTGGCTGCGGCGCAGCTCGCCAGCATCCGCAAGCTGGTGGCGATCAACCTCACGCTGGGCGTGCTGGTGTTCGCGCTGGCCATCGTCGGCCGCGCGCTCTGAGCCGCCGCCTGCCCGTGCAGGTGGCGCGCTTGCTCTAAGCTTCGCGTTTGCCTGCTGAATTTCCGATGACCGACGAAAGCCCCGATACCCCCGAGAACACCTTCACCCCGATCCAGGAGCCCCGCCTGTGGAGCGACGACACCTGGACCGCGCGCGTGATCAAGAACGAAGAAGACGACGGCTGGGCCGTCGCGATGACCCGCCATGGCGAGTCCGAGCCCGCGCTGGTCGGCCCCTGGACCATGGGCCGCGACAAGAAGAACCCCAAGCCGCTGGACACGCCCGCCTTTCACACCCTGGTAAAGACCGCCAACGAGGTGCTGCGACGCCACGAGCAGCAGTTGCATGCGCAGCTGAACAAGAACGTGTCGGTCGACACCGAAGGCGGCCGGGTGCGCGTGGCGCTGGCCATCGTGCCGGACGAGGACAACCCCTATGCGACCCTGAGCGCGCACGATGCGCTGGGCGAGCTGCTCGGCGAGGTGCGTGTGGCACCGACCTTCAAGCTGACGGGTGCCAGCGCGGCCGCCTGGATCGAAAGCGGCTTCGACAGGCCACGCTGAAGGGCCTCGGCCCTGTCGCTGGCGGGCTAGCGGTGCAGCGGCTGCGCCGAGCGCCCCACGCAGCCGTGCGCGCTGTGCTGCGGATGCGCCGCCATCAACGCCCGCGTCACGCCGTTGGTCCAGCCGAAGCCGTCCTGCAACGGATACTCGCCCCCGCCGCCACCGGCCGACTGGTCGTGTGCGGTGCGTCTCAGCGCGTACTTCTCCACCAACTTGCCTTCGCGCTCGTACACCGCCGCCACCGTGGCCAGCCAGCGCTGCGCGATATTGCCGGCGAGCGCATGCTGCCCGTAGTCGGCCAAGCCACGCACGGCCATCCATTGCAACGCGGCCCAGCCATTGGGCTGGTCCCACTGCTGATCGCTTTCGCATTCGGTGGTCGACAGGCCCCCCGGCGCCAGCAGGCGTTGCGTCACCGTGGCCGCGAGCACCTGGGCCTGCTGCGCGTCGGCCAGTCCGACGAACAACGGCGTCAGCGCAGCGGCGGTGAGCCCGCGGCGCTGCCGACCCAGGCGCCAGTCGTGATCGAAGAAGGCGCCACGCTCTGCGTTCCACATCAGCGTCTGCATGGCGCGCTGGCGCGACTGCGCCTGCTGCGAAAAATCCTGTGCGGCGGCCGTGTCGCCCGCCTGCGCAGACAACCGCGCGATGCAGCGCTCCAACCGGTACAGGAAGGCATTGAGGTCGACCGGCAGCAAGTCGGTCGTGCAGATGCGCTGCAGCGACGCCGCATCGGATGCGGCACGATGCGTGGCCCGCTGGGTCCCCTCGGCAGCATGGCCTCCGTCGGCCCCGGCGGCGCAGTCGTCGGGCTCGCCCAGCCAGCGCGTGCTGAAGTCCCAGCCCGACTCGGCGGCGGCGCGCAAGTGGCGATAGACCTCGGCAGGCTCGCGACCCGACGCCTGGGCCGTGGTCACGTCTTCGAGCCAGGCCTCTTCACGCGGTGTGTCACGGGCGTCCCAGTAGCGGTTGAGCGCAGCGCCATCGGGCATGCGCACCACGCGCTGCGCCGCCTGGCCGGGCGCGAGGCCTTCCGCACCTTGCATCCACCAGCCATGCTCGGCGCGCAACTGCGAAAGGTAGTCGGCGGCATGGACATGACCGAGCGCTTCGGCGAGCTCGACCATGCACACGAACAACGGCGGTTGCGAACGCCCCAGATAGTAGGTGCGGGTGCCGTTGGGCACATGGCCATAGGTGTCGATCAGATAGGCAAAATTGCCGACCATGTCGTGCAGGCGTTCGGTTTCGCCGCTGGCCGCCAGGCCCAGCATGGTGAAGTACGAATCCCAGTAATAAAGCTCTCGAAAGCGTCCGCCCGGAACCACGTAGGGCAAGGGCAGCTGCAGCAGCGAGCTGTGCGGCGGGTGGTCCAGCGGCTGGCGCGTGAGCACGGGCCACAGCGCGTCGATGTGGGCACACAGCGGCTGGCCTGGCACCGACACATAGGCCTCTTGCGTGGGTTGCCGCAACACGAAGTTTGCGTCGACGAAGGCGCGCAGGTCAAAGCCGGGCTGCGCGCAGTCCGCGCGATAAGCGGCCAGGATCTCGGCCGGATCGCGCCGCGGCGAGCAGTCGACGAAGGTCTTGCTGTCGGGAAAAATGCGACCACGCTGGACAGCGACGAAAAGCTCGGCATAGCGGTCGGCCGGCGTCAGGACATCGGGCGCATGGCAGGCGGCGGCCTGCTGCGTGCGAAGGCCCGGCGACGTGGCCCGGCGCCGCACCGGCACGGACGGCAGGGGCAACGGCGATGGCACTGTGCTCAGACGACACCCGCCTGGCGCAAAGCGGCAATCTGCTGCGCGTCCACACCCCACTCGGCGAGCACTTCGTCCGTATGCTGCCCCAGCGACGGGGGCGCGCGGCGCAGCACGGGCGGCGTGGCCGACAGGCGCAGCGGGCTGGCCACGCCGACGATGTGATCGATGCCGTCGCCCGCATCGCGCGGCAGGCTCACGGCCAGGCCGCGCGCCTGCACTTGCTCGTCGTCGAAGGCCTGCGCGATGTTGTTGATCGGGCCGCAAGGCACGGCCTTGTCTTCGAGCAGCGCGATCCACGCGGCCGTGGTGCGGGTGCGCGTGACGGCCTGCATGGCCGGGATCAGCACGTCGCGGTGCTTCACGCGCAGCGTGTTGGTGACAAAACGTTCGTCCGTGGCCCATTCGGCGTGACCGGCCGCTTCGCAGAAGCGGGTGAACTGACCGTTGTTGCCGATGGCCAGCAGCATCGCGCCGTCCTGCGTCTGGAAGTCCTGGTACGGCGCCAGGCTCGGATGGCTGTTGCCCTGGCGCTGCGGCACGCTGCCGGTGTTCAGGAAGGCGCTGGCCTGGTTCGCGAGGATGGCCATGCCCACGTCGAGCAGCGCCATGTCGATGTGCTGACCTTCGCCCGTGCGATGGCGCACTTCGAGGGCAGCGAGAATCGCGGTGCTCGCATAGACGCCTGTGAACAGGTCCGTCAGCGCCACACCTACACGCAACGGGCCGCCGCCGGGCACGTCGTCGGCGCGGCCGGTGATGCTCATCATGCCGCTGGTGGCCTGGATCATCAGGTCGTAGCCAGCGCGCTGCGCGTGCGGACCGTCATGGCCGAAGCCGGTCACGCTGCAGTAGATGAGGCGCGGGTTGGCCGTCTTCAGACTCTCGTAGTCGAGCCCATATTGCTTGAGTCCACCGGTCTTGAAGTTCTCCACCACGATGTCGCTCTGCGCGGCCATGCGCTTGAGCAGCGCCTGGCCCTCGGGCGTGGCCATGTCGATGGTGACCGAGCGCTTGTTGCGGTTGCAGGCGGTGAAGTAGGTCGACTGGTTCGTGTCGTGGCCGTCCGCGTCCTTCAGGAACGGCGGGCCCCAGGTGCGCGTGTCATCGCCCACGCCGGGACGCTCGATCTTCACGACGTCGGCGCCCAGATCCGCGAGGATCTGCGTGCACCACGGGCCCGCGAGCACGCGGGAGAGGTCAAGCACCTTCAGGCCGGCGAGTGCGCCAGCCGTTTTGTCTGTCGTCATCGGTGTCTCCAATGGGCGTTTCTGTTCGCCAGATGCCGCGGAACCGGCTTTGCCGGGCCGCTGGCATCGCCCCCTGAAAGGAGGTTGGCGTCTACGCGAAGCGAGAAAGCCTGGGGGTCAATTCGCAAATGCGGCGATGCCCGTGATCGCGCGGCCCAGGATGAGTGCGTGGATGTCGTGCGTGCCTTCGTAGGTGTTCACCACCTCCAGGTTCACCAGGTGGCGTGCCACGCCGAACTCGTCGCTGATGCCGTTGCCGCCCATCATGTCGCGCGCCAGGCGGGCGATGTCGAGGGCCTTGCCGCAGTTGTTGCGCTTCATGATCGAGGTGATCTCGACCGACGCCGTGCCCTCGTCCTTCATGCGGCCCAGCCGCAGGCTGCCCTGCAGGCCCAATGCGATCTCGGTCTGCATGTCGGCCAGCTTTTTCTGGATGAGCTGGTTGGCCGCGAGCGGGCGGCCGAACTGCTTGCGGTCGAGCGTGTACTGCCGGGCGCGGTGCATGCAGTCTTCGGCCGCGCCGAGCGCGCCCCAGCTGATGCCGTAGCGCGCGCTGTTCAGGCAGGTGAAGGGGCCCTTGAGGCCCTGCACTTCGGGAAACGCGTTCTCTTCGGGGCAGAACACGTTGTCCATCACGATCTCGCCAGTGATGCTCGCGCGCAGGCCGACCTTGCTGTGGATGGCGGGGGCAGAGAGGCCCTTCATGCCCTTTTCCAGCACGAAGCCGCGGATCGGACCGACCGTACCGGACTCGCTGACTTCCTTGGCCCACACCACGAACACGTCGGCGATGGGCGAGTTGCTGATCCACATCTTGGCGCCCGACAGCGAATAGCCGCCGGCGACCTTCTTGGCGCGCGTGACCATGCTGCCGGGGTCGGAGCCGTGGTCGGGTTCGGTCAGGCCGAAGCAGCCGATCCATTCGCCGGTGGCGAGCTTGGGCAGGTACTTCTGCTTCTGCGCTTCGGTGCCGAATTCGTTGATCGGCACCATCACCAGCGAACTCTGCACGCTGGCCATCGAGCGGTAGCCGGAATCGACGCGCTCGACTTCACGGGCGATCAGGCCGTAGGCCACGTAGTTGAGGCCGGGGCCGCCGTATTGCTCGGGGATCGTCGGGCCCAGCAGGCCGAGTTCACCCATCTCGCGGAAGATGGCCGGGTCGGTCACGCCGGAGCGGAAGCCCTCGACCACGCGGGGCAGCAGGCGCTCCTGGCAGTAGGCATTGGCCGCGTCGCGGATCATGCGTTCTTCGTCGGTGAGTTGCTGGTCGAGCAACAGCGGGTCGTCCCAGTGGAATGCAGCTTTGGTGGCCATGGCGTGAGCTCCGTGATCGTTCGTAATCGTTGAGTTGGGGGGTCTGAGGCAGCCGACGATGTTAAGCCGGGCCGAAGGGCGGCGCAAACGACGATTGCACACCCAGATATGCGCTTTACGCACGTCAAGCACCGCGCACCGCACAATGCCGCAAGGTGCTGTCATCCCGACGGCGACGCCATCAACTATGTAGCCCACGCATACCATGCGCCGAAAAATCCCGTCGACCCAGGCCCTGATCTGCTTCGAGGCCGCCGCCCGCCACGAAAGCTACACCCGCGCCGCGCAGGAACTCGCGCTCACCCAGAGCGCGGTGTCGCGCCAGATCACCGCGCTCGAGGCCTTCCTCGGCATGGCGCTGTTTCGCCGCACGCGGCACGGCGTGGCGCTGACGCCGGCCGGCGCCGACTACGCCCGCCAGATCGCCAGGCAGCTCGACACCATGGAACGCGACACGCTCGATGCGATGGCGCGCCAGGGCCAGGGCGGTGCACTGCAGTTGGCGGCGGTACCCACCTTTGCCACACGCTGGCTGATCCCACGGCTGCCCGGTTTTGCGGCCACGCATCCCGACATCACGGTCCACATCGAGACGCGCACCCGTCCCTTCCTCTTCACCGACACGCCCTTCGACGCGGCGCTTTACGCGGGCACGCATGAGCAGACGGCCAACTGGGCCGGCACGCGCTCGATCGCGCTGCTGCCCGAAGAAGTGGTGCCGGTCTGCAGCCCCGCGCTGATCGCGCCGCGCCGGCAGATCGCGCCGGCCGAGGTGGCCCGGCTGCCGCTGCTGCAGCAAAGCACACGGCCCGACGGCTGGCGCCAGTGGCTGGAGGCGCAGGGCGCGGACGCCTCGCGCGCCCACAGCGGGCCGCGCTATGAGCTGTTCTCGATGCTGGCGACCGCGGCTGGCCACGGCCTGGGGTGCGCCCTGATGCCGCGCATGCTGATCGAGGCCGAACTCGCACGCGGGGAACTGGTGATCGCCTGCGACCGGCCGCTGCGCGGCGAGCGCAGCTACTTCCTGGTCGCGCCTGCGCTGCAGGACGAGCGACCCGCGCTGGGGTTGTTCAGGCAATGGCTGGTGGCGCAGGCCGGGGCGGCCTGATTTCCGAGACGGTGGCCGGGCCGCAGGCTCCTGCGCTCAGTGCCTCAGTGCCTCAGTGCCTCAGTGTGCGCCGGACGTCACCGCCAGGTCCGGCAGCACGTTCAGGATGCGCAACGTCTGCTGCACCACGTGGCTGAAGACCGGCGCGGCGACCAGCCCGCCGAAGTACTGGCCCGCGCTGGGTTCGTCGATCATCACGGCGACGATCACGCGGGGCTTGTCGATCGGCGACATGCCGGTGTACCAGGCGCGGTACTTGTGGCCGGCGTAGCCGTGGCCCTCCTGCTTGTGGGCGGTGCCGGTCTTGCCGCCGACGGAGTAACCCTCGGTGCGCGCCAGCGGCGCCGTGCCGCCGGGCGCGGCGGCCAGGTGCATCATCTGGCGCACCTCCGAGGCCACCTGGGGCGAGAACACCGGCACGCCCACCGGCGGCGCGTTGGTCTTGAGCAGGCTCACCGGAATCACCTGGCCATCGTGCGCGAAAGCGGTGTACGCGTGCGCGATCTGGAACAGCGAGGCCGACAGGCCGTAGCCATAGGACATGGTGGCCTGCTCGATCGGCCGCCACGACTTCCAGGGCCGCAGCCGGCCCGTGACCGCACCCGGAAACACCGTCTGCGGCTTCTGGCCGAAGCCGACCGCCGTGAACGAATTCCACATTTCCTCGGCCGACAGCCGCTGAGAGATCTTGGTGGCGCCCACGTTGCTCGATTTCTGGATCACACCGGCCACCGTGAGCACACCGAAGTTCTCGTCGTCGTGGATGGTGGCTCCTGTCACGTTGATCCACCCCGGGTTGGTGTCGATGATGGTCTGCGGCGTCACGCGGCCGAGCTGCAGCGCGGTCGCCACGGTGATCGGTTTCATGGTCGAGCCCGGCTCGAACACATCGGTCATGGCGCGGTTGCGCAACTGGTCACCGCTGAGCTTGTGGCGGTCATTGGGGTCGAAGCTCGGGTAGTTGGCCATGGCCAGCAGTTCGCCACTGCGCGCATCGACCACCACCACGCTGCCCGCGTGCGCCTTGTTGGCGATCACCGCGTCGCGCAGCTGCTCGTAGGCGACCGTCTGCACCCGGTCGTCCAGGCTCAGCTGGATGTCCTGCCCGTCCACCGGCGGCACCTGTTCGACCGTGTCCTCGACCACCGCACCCAACCGGTCCTTGATGACGTGGCGCGATCCGGCCTTGCCGGCCAGCTCCTTGTCGAAGGCGAGTTCGACGCCCTCCTGGCCGACGTCCTCGACGTTGGTGAAGCCCGCCACGTGCGCCGTGGCCTCCCCTTCCGGGTAGATGCGCCGGTAGTCGCGGCGCTGGTAGATGCCCTTGATGTCGAGCGCGGCGACCTGCCTGGCCACCGACGCATCGACCTGGCGCTGCAGCCACACGAAACTCTTGTCCTCGTCCTCGAGCTTCTTGTCGAGCACCTGCTGCGGCAGGTCGAGCAACACGGCCAGCCGCTGCAACCCGGCCTGCGTCTTCGGGTCGTTGCGGTCGATGTCCTCGGGGATGGCCCAGATGCTCGGTGCCAGCACGTCGGCCGCCAGGATGCGGCCGTTGCGGTCGAGGATGCGCCCGCGGTCCGCGGGCAGCGCCACCGTGCGCTCGAAGCGGATCTCGCCCTGGTGCTGGAAGAAGCGATGGTCGAGCACCTGGATGTCCAGGGCGCGGCCCGCGAGCACCAGGAAGCCGAGGGCCATGCTGGCGACGATGAACTTGCTGCGCCACACCGGCGTCTTGCTTGCCAGCAGCGGGCTGGTCGTGTACGGGACGCTGGGACCTCGACGGATCATGGGAACGGGCTCTTTTTTCGAAACAACCGCAGGTGGAGGCAGACGGCAGGGCGAAGTTCCGGGCATCCCGTCGATCCACACCTGTCTGGGGACTTGCGCCTACGGCACGGCACGCGGTCCCACCGGTATCATGACGTGCATTCTCCTGCGGTCCGTGCGGCCGACCCCCTATGTTCCAAAACCTCACCCCCTTTCTTGTGCAATGGGCGATCACCGCCCTCTCGCTGTGGGTGGCCAGCCTGCTGTTTCGCGGCCTGAAGTTCGACAGCACGGGGGCGCTTGTCGGCTCCGCACTGCTGCTGGGCCTGGCCAACGCGCTGGTCAAGCCACTGCTGGTGCTGCTCACGCTGCCCCTGACGCTGTTGACCTTCGGGCTGTTCCTGCTCGTGATCAACGCACTGATGATCCTGCTCGTGTCAGCACTGGTGCGCGGTTTCCGCGTGTCGGGTTTCTGGACGGCGTTCTTCGCGAGCATCTTCATCTCGCTGCTCAGCGTGGCCGTGGGCGCGATGGTCGGCGGCGGCGATCCGGCCACAACGATCCAGATGCCCAGCAGCGGGACCTGGCTGTAGGCCGGGTCGCCTGGGCAGGCCGGCTGCAGCGCGGATCAGGTCGTGCAAGCGGCCGAACCGCAGCCGTGCACCGTCTGCGCCGGCAGCGCCTGCGGCATGCGCACCTCGCCGCTGGCGGCGTCGAAGCCCACGCTGCGCAGGTGCAACGCCAGCGCAGCATCCATGGTCTGCGCATGCTGGACGAACCACACGGCCAGTTCGCGTGCCATCCGGCGGATCGCCTCGTTCTGTCCCTTGAGGCCCTGCACCAAGCCTTCGCACATGACCTCCAGCACCACGCGGTGCTGCACGGTGTGGCAGTTGGTCGACGAAAAGCCGGTGCGTTGCATCCAGTCGTCCTCACGCCCGAAGTGCCCCACGGTGTGGTCGACCAGCGCGCGCCAGGCGGCCACCAGATCCGCATCGTCGGCGGTCTCGACGCGGGCGAGCAAGGCGACGAACTCCTGATGCGTCTCGTCCATCTCGGGCAGTTCGAGCGACAGCGACTCGGACCATTGCAGCACGGCCATGGGGCACTCCTTGGATCGGAAAACCCAAGGCTAGCCACGCGCGGCCGCTTGCGCGTTGACCTGCCTCAACAGTCGGTCAGAGCGCCGGGGCGACGGCCTCGGCACGCCGCGCCGCCAGCGCCACGAACCAGTCCAGGCTCGCCGGATTGGCCATCGCCTCCTTGTTGACAACCTTCTCGATCGGCTGGCCCAGCAGCAGCTTCTTGATCGGCAACTCCTGCTTCTTGCCCGACAGCGTGCGCGGGATTTCGGTCACCTCGAAGATGTCGTTGGGCAGGAAGCGCGGCGACAGCGAGGTCTTGATCGCGCCCTCGATCTTCGCGCGCAGCGCGTCGTCGAGCGCGACGCCGGGGCGCAGCACGACGAAGAGCGGCATGTAGCTGTCGCGGCCCAGGTACTCGAGGTCGACCACCATCGAGTCGATGACCTCGGGCAGCGCCTCGACCGCGCTGTAGATCTCGCTGGTGCCCATGCGCAGGCCCTGGCGGTTGATGGTGGCGTCGCTGCGGCCGTAGATGATGCAGCCGCCGTCCTCGCCGACCCTGAGCCAGTCGCCGTGGCGCCAGACGCCGGGATAGGTATCGAAGTAGCTCGACAGGTAGCGCGCGTTGCCTTCGTCACCCCAGAAGCGCAGCGGCATCGACGGGATGGGCTGCACGCAGACCAGTTCGCCCACCTCGCCGATGACGGGCTTTCCGTCTTCGTTCCAGGCCTCGACCGCATGACCGAGCTGGCGGCACTGCATCTGGCCGGGTACTTCGGGCAGCTCTCGGTTGCCGCCGACGAAGGCGCCGCAGAAGTCAGTGCCGCCCGAGATGTTGCACCACCAGATGTCCTCGGCGCCCGCGGCGCGGAACTGTTCCGAGCCCCAGCGTTGCACCTCTTCCGACAGCGGCGAGCCGGTGCTGCCCAGCGCACGCACCCGCGACAGGTCGCCGCATTCGGCGGTGCTCACGCCGGCCTTCATGCAGTTGGTGAAGTAAGCCGCACCGGCACCGAAGAAGGTGACGCGGTGCTTGGCGACGAAGCGCCACAGCACGGCCCAGTCGGGCCGGTCCTTGCTGCCGGCCGGGTGGCCGTCGTACAGCACGACGGTCGCGCCGAAGGCCAGGCCCCCCATCTGGCAGTTCCACATGACCCAGCCGGTGGAGCTGTACCAGTGGAAGCGCTCGCCGAAGTTGTTGGCGCTGTAGCTCGCGCCGATGTCGTTGTGCAGCCCGCACGCGTACATGGTCAGGATGATGCCGCCGTGCCCGTGCACGATGGGCTTGGGCAGGCCGGTGGTGCCGCTCGAATAGACGATCCAGATCGGGTGATCGAAGGGCAGCCACTCGGGCGCGAAGTCGGCGACCGCGGCGTCGTCGCGCGCGATGGCGTCGGCCCAGTCGGTCTCGGCATCGAGCTGGCTCGTTGCATACGGCGTGCGCAGCAGGAGCAGCGTCTCGACGCTCGGCAGCTGACCGCGCAGTTCCTGCACGACGGCGCTGCGGTCGAGCGGCTTGCCGCCGTAGTGCACGCCATCGGCCGCGATCAGCACCTTGGGCTCGATCTGGCGGAAGCGGTCGGCCACGGCGGCGGTGCCCATGTCGGGGGCGCACACGCTCCACACGGCGCCGATGCTCAGGCAAGCCAGGCAGGCGACGATGGTCTCGGGCACGTTGGGCAGGTAGGCCGCGACGCGGTCGCCGCGCTGCACGCCGAGCGACTTCAACGTGAGCGCGACCGAGGCGACCTGGCGGCGCAGTTCAGGCCACGCCATCTCGCGCACCTCGCCGCGCTCGTTGTCGCTGATGATGGCCGCCATGCCGGCCGCATGCGCCGCATCGGCATGGCGCAGCACCTCGCGTGCGTAGTTGACCTGCGCGCCCGGGAACCAGACGGCGCCGGGCATCCTGCGCTCCTGGATGACCGCGCTGTGCGGCGTCGGCGACTGCATGCCGTGGTAGTCCCAGATGCTCTGCCAGAAGCCGTCCAAATCGGTGGTCGACCAGCGCCAGAGGTCGCCGTAGGCGTTGAAGCTGCGGCCGTGCTGCGTGCGCAGCCAGTCTTGGTAGAGGCGGATCTGGGGAACGTGGGGCGCAGCGGTCATGGCGATGAGCTTACGGCGCAGCCGCTGGCCGCGTCAGCGGGACAATCCCGTGGCTTGTCGCCGACGGGACGAGCCCTGGCTGTGCGGCACCGCCGCAAGCACGCCCCTTTGGCGAGGCGAAGCCGCTAGGGTCGCGGGCGCTGGGGGGCCGCGCGCTTCGCTCCCTCCTCGTCGCCGAAGATGCGCTCGATCTGCTGGCCGATGCGCGCGCCCAGGGCGGTGCCCACCCCCGGCAGCACGGCCGTGCCGACAGCGGCGCCGGCCAGTGCGCCACCGGTGAGCGACAGTTGCGGATCGTCGAGCGTGCCGCCGAGCTTCAGCGGCATGCCCACCACGCCATCCACGATGTCCACCGCCGCCTCGCCGTCGAGCTTGCGGTTGAAGATGCGCACGCTGCCGGTCGCGGTGAGCACCCCGGAGCGTGCCTTCAAGCCGGTGTAGGTCATGCGCACGCCGTTCTCGGTGTTCTGCGTGTCGAGCGTACCGCTGAGTTCGTCGAGCGGCGTCGTGCCGCCGCGGCTGATGCCGGCCGTCTTGACGGCTTTCGCCAGGTCGAAGCGGGTGAGCGTGGCAGGCCGCACCGCACCCCGCGTCTGCGTATGCAACGCGCCCCAGAGCCCGGTGAGCGCGGCCGCCTCAGACGTGACGGTGGTCTGTCCGTAGAGCTTGCCGGCGATCGGTGCGCTGCGCCCGAACACCTGCACCAGGCCGCCGACATCGACGCCATCGGGGGCGAGTTGGGCCGTGAGCTTGACCTGACCGTCGGCCAGCGTTTCCAGCAGGGTGATGCCGTTGGCCGTGCCGCCGCCCACGTCGACCAGGGTGCGCCAGCGGTCGGCATCGCCTTCACGCGCCAGGCGCAGGCGCGCAGGCGGTGCGGCGTCGTGGCGCGCGATCTCCGCGGTGCGGGGCCGCCACTGCGCGTCGAACACGATGTGGCCGTCATAGCCCAGCGCGATGCCACGCCGGTCGCTCCAGCTGACGCGGGCAAAGCGCACCTCGCCCAGCGGCACGTCGGCCATCGTCCAGGCCGAGTCCGACGCCGGGTCCTTCATCTGCACCCCCTTGAATGCCTGGACCGACGCCCGCGACACCTCGACGTCGGCGATGTCGACCTCGTCGATGCGGATTTTCCTGGCCAGCAACGGCCGCAGTTGTGGCTCGACAACCAGCCGGCCCACGCGGATGGGCTCGTCCTGCACCGTCGCCAGGTCTTCGAGCACGATGCGCGGCAACGGCCGCAGCGTCCAGTGCACCCGCCCGATCTTCAGCGCCACACCGGTGCGCTGCTCGAACGCCTGGCCGATGCGCTGCGCGAGTTGCTCGTCGCTGGGAATCAGCCAGGCCGCCAGGCCCGCCACGATCACGCCCGCGCCCACCAGCGACGCGGCGATGCCCAGGGTCCAGCGTTGTGCGTTCTTCATGTTGGTGCCCAGCTTAGTGCCTGCCAGGCCCGGCTGGATGTCGGCCGGCGACCCGTCGTGCGCCGGCGGTGCGCGGGCTCGCTATAGTTTTGGCATCCGGCTTGCTCGGCATTCCTTTTCCTTTCCTGTCTGCTCATTCCATGGCCATCTGGCAAAAACCCATCTCCCTCGAACTCCTGACGCAAGGCGGCCTGAACAGCGCCGTGTCGCGCCTGGGCATCGAATTCACCGAAGTCGGCGACGACTTCCTGCGGGGCCGCGTGCCGGTCGACGAGCGCACCATCCAGCCCTTCGGCCTGCTGCACGGCGGCGTGTCGGTGGTGCTGGCCGAAACGCTGGGGTCGAGCGGCGCCTACTATTCCTCGCCCGAAGGCCATGGCGCCGTGGGCCTGGACATCAATGCCAACCACCTGCGCTCGGCGCGCAGTGGCTGGGTCACGGGCACCGCGCGGCCGGTGCACCGCGGGCGCACCATCCAGGTCTGGCAGATCGACATGGTGAACGAGGCCGGTGAACTGACCTGCGTGTCGCGCCTGACGATGTCGATGCTCCTGCCCCGAAAGTAGGCCCACCCCCAGGCTCCGCGCACTGCGTGTCGCTTCGCCTTCCCCCTTGCAGGGGGCGACACCGGCGGACCGGCGGCGCCGGTTCCGCGGTGTCTTGCGCCGAGCGCGCTGCTTGCATCCGGGTGTAATACGGGGTTTTTGACCCTGCGGAGACAAGCAATGAACCCCAGCAATCCGATGCGCGCCGGTTGGCGCGAAGTGCGTGCCGTGGAGGGCACGGTGGTGGCGCCCGACGAGCGGCTGGCCTGGCCGCAGACTGTGCTGATGGGCGTGCAGCACGTCGTCGCCATGTTCGGCGCGACCGTGCTGGCGCCGATCCTCATGGGCTTCAGCCCCAACCTGGCCATTCTGATGAGCGGCATCGGCACGCTCATCTTCTTTCTGATCACCGGCGGGCGCGTGCCCAGTTACCTGGGCTCGAGCTTCGCCTTCATCGGCGTGGTGATCGCCGCCAGCGGCTACGCGGGCAGCGGGCCGAACGCCAACATCGCCGTCGCGCTCGGCGGCATCGTCGCCAGCGGGGTGCTCTGCATCGCCATCGGCGCGCTGGTGCAGGCGGTGGGCACGGGTTGGATCGAGCGCTTCATGCCGCCGGTGGTGACCGGTGCGGTGGTCGCGGTGATCGGCCTGAACCTGGCCAACGTGCCGATCAAGAACATGGCGGCCAACAACTTCGAGGCCTGGATGCAGGCCGCCACCTTCCTGTGCGTAGGGCTGGTGGCCGTGTTCGCGCGCGGCATGGTGCAGCGCCTGCTGATCCTGGTGGGGCTGGTCCTGGCCACCGTGCTCTATGCCGTGCTGACCAACGGCCTGGGCCTGGGCAAGCCGGTCGACCTGAGCGGCATCGCGGCGGCCGCCTGGATCGGCACCCCGGCCTTCACTGCGCCCGTGTTCTCCGCCAACGCCATGCTGCTGATCGCGCCGGTGGCGATCATCCTGGTGGCCGAGAACCTGGGGCACCTGAAGGCCGTCACTGCCATGACCGGACGCAACCTCGATCCACTCACCGGCCGCGCGTTCATGGCCGATGGCGTGGCCACGGTGGTCAGCGGCATGGCCGGCGGCACGGGCGTGACCACCTACGCCGAGAACATCGGCGTGATGGCGGCCACGCGCATCTACTCGACCGCGGTGTTCGTGGTGGCTGCCGTGATCGCGCTGGTGCTGGGCTTCTCGCCGAAGTTCGGCGCGCTGATCCAGGCCATCCCGCTGCCGGTGATGGGCGGCGTGAGCATCGTGGTGTTCGGCCTGATCGCCGTGGCCGGCGCGAAGATCTGGGTCGACAACAAAGTCGACTTCTCGCAGAACCGCAACCTGATCGTTGCGGCCATCACGCTGATCATCGGCACCGGCGACTTCACGCTGAAGTTCGGCCAGTTCGCGCTCGGCGGCATTGGCACCGCCACCTTCGGCGCCATCCTGCTGTGGGCGCTGCTCGGGCGCGCGCGCAACGCCTGAGGGCACGCGCGTCGGCGCCGGATGCGTGACAGCGCCGACGCAAGAATTTAACGACTCCGGCACACACGCAGGCACCGGGCGTCATCCAATCCACGGACGACCTGACACCACTCGACACCCCGGGTGGGTCCAACGCTCCGTGGATGCCATGAACTTTCCTCCTCCTCCCTCTTCGCTGCGTCAGAGCTGCCCCATCGCATTGGCCGTGCTCGCCGGCGCCTGCATGCTGCATCCGGTGCTGTCGAAGGCCGACACCATTTCCACCGACCGGCCCGACTTCGTCGAATCGGCCGACGTGGTCGGTCCCGGCCACGTGCAGGTCGAGGCCGGTTTTTCGTCGGAACGCGACCGTGCCAACGGCGTGCGCACCCACCTGCGCACCACGCCGACGCTGATGCGCATGGGCCTGAACGACACGGTGGAGTTGCGCGTCGAGACCGACGGCCGTGCGCTCGCCGGTTCGCGGGACACCGCCACCGGCCTCACCCGCAACGACAGCGGCTGGTCCGACACTTCTTTCGGCGTCAAATGGCGCCAGCGCGAAGGCGACGAAGAACGCGGCACACCCGACATCGCCTGGCTGGCCCATGTCGATGTCGACTCGGGCAGCGCAGCCTTCCGCGGCCAGGGCGTCACGCCGTCGCTGCGCATGGTGGCCGAATGGGCGCTGCCGCAGCAATGGTCGATCGGCGTGATGCCTGGCCTGGCGATCGACCACAACGCGCAGCGCGAGCGTTTCCTCAGCGGCATCTTCGCGGTCACGCTGGGCAAGGCCTGGACGCCGGAATGGCGCACCTACCTCGAAGTGGCAGGACGCCGGCTCGCCCGCCAGCGCGATGGCGGCTCGCTGGTCACCCTCGACGCCGGCGTGACCTACGCCGTCACGCATGCCGTGCAGGTCGACTTTTCCGTCGCACGCGGACTGACCCGCGAGACCCCGCGCATGCAATGGGGCGTGGGCATCTCGGTGCGGTTCTGAAGCCGGCGCGCGACGCGCGCAGCGTTCGGCCGGGCCTGCCCCGGAGGATGGAGGTCCGATCCTGTTACAACTGCAGGGTCGGCACGTGCACGCGGCGGTGCCCTGCCAATGCAAGAATACGGCCCGGAACCCGTCGGCCCGTGTTGGCTGCGGGGCGCCCCGTTAGACTCCAACGCTTTTCGAGCAGAATCTTTTTCCAATGGCAGATGCTTCCGCCGCGCGCACCAAGGCGGTTTTCGAATTCAAGAGCGCCACGCTGCCCCTGATCGCCGTCATCCTGAAGACGAACGACCTCCAGGTGCTGGCGGAGGCGCTCGACGCCCAGTTGGCGGACTCGCCCGACTTCTTCGAGCAGGAGCCCGTGGTCATCGACCTCTCGCTGTTGCCGGAGGACTTGGCTGCGTCCGGCATCGACTTCCAGGCACTGCGCGTCCTGCTCTCGCGCCATCAGACGCAGCCCATCGCCGTGCGCGGTGGGAGCCCGGCGCACCACGTGGCAGCCCGTGCGGCCGGCCTGGTGGTGACCGACATGCCGGTCACACCGGCACCGGGCGCCCGGGCACCCGTGCCGGCTGCGCCCGCGGCACCCACCGAGGCACCGCAGATCGTGCGCGAAGTGCCCGTGCCCGCGAGCGGCACGCTGGTGGTCACCAAGCCGCTGCGTTCGGGCCAGCAGGTCTACGCGCGCGGTGGCGACGTGATCGTCATGGCGGTGGTCAACTGCGGCGCCGAAGTCATCGCCGACGGCAACGTGCATGTGTATGCCCCGCTTCGCGGCAAGGCGATTGCCGGCGCGCGCGGCAACACCGAAGCACGCATCTTCACGACCTGCATGGAGGCCGAACTGGTCGCCATCGCCGGCATTTACCGCACCGCGGAGGTCGCGCTGCCCGCGCACCTCGCGGGCAAGGCGGTCCAGATCCAGCTGGACGGCCAGAAAATCATGATCGATCCGATTGCATGACGGCATGCCGCCTGCGCGCAGCGCGATCGACGCACTGAACAACTTGAACACGTAGAAGGAATGGCCATGGCCAAAATTGTGGTGGTGACATCGGGCAAGGGCGGCGTCGGCAAGACGACGACGAGCGCGAGCTTTGCATCGGGCCTGGCCCTGGCCGGCAAGAAAACGGCCGTGATCGACTTCGACGTCGGCCTGCGCAACCTGGACCTGATCATGGGCTGCGAACGCCGCGTGGTCTATGACCTGATCAACGTGATCCAGGGCGAGGCCAACCTGAGCCAGGCGCTGATCAAGGACAAGCAGTGCGACAACCTGTTCGTGCTGGCCGCCTCGCAGACGCGCGACAAGGAAGCGCTGACGCAGGAAGGCGTCGAGAAGGTCCTCAAGGACCTGGCCGCGATGGACTTCGACTACATCGTCTGCGATTCCCCCGCCGGCATCGAGACCGGCGCGATGATGGCGATGCACTTCGCCGACGAGGCGCTGGTGGTGACCAACCCCGAAGTGTCCTCGGTGCGCGACTCCGACCGCATCCTGGGCATGCTCAGCAGCAAGACGCAACGCGCCAAGGACGGCGGCGAGCCGATCAAGGAACACCTGCTGATCACCCGCTACAACCCCAACCGCGTGGCGGGTGGCCAGATGCTGTCGCTGGAAGACATCCAGGACATCCTGCGAATCAAGCTCATCGGCGTGATTCCGGAATCGGAAACCGTGCTCAACGCGTCCAACCAGGGCGTGCCGGCCATCCACGACAAGGGCACCGACGTGTCCGAGGCCTACACCGACGTGGTCGCCCGCTTCCTGGGCGAGGAGCGTCCCATGCGCTTCGTCGATGCCGAGAAGCCCGGCTTCTTCAAGCGCATCTTCGGGAGCAAGTGACCATGTCCTTTTTCTCATTTCTGCTCGGCGAGAAGAAGAAGACGGCGAGCGTTGCCAAGGAACGGCTGCAGATCATCCTCGCGCACGAGCGTTCGAGCCTGAGCAGCAGCAAGCGCCCCGACTACCTGCCTGACCTGCAGCGTGAACTGCTCGCCGTGATCTCGAAGTACGTGTCGATCAACCTCGAGGACATCAAGGTCCACGTCGAACGCCAGGACGACCTGGAAGTGCTCGAAGTGAAGATCGAGCTGCCGGAGTTCACGACCAAGACTTCGCTGCCTGCGGCACGCTGAGACGCCAGCCGCCCGCGACAAGCCCGCCCGCCTCGTGCCGGCGGGCTTTTTTGCGTGCGCGTGGCAGGCCCCGCGCCTCTGCCGGGTTCGCACCAAGGCTGCGCAGCCGCGACCGACCGAATGATCCAATTTGGACCATTTGGTCCAAATTGACGCGGAAACCGGCCCCAAGCCCTTGATCTGGATGAGTTTTCGGCTGGCATGGAGTATGCGTAAGAGTCGCCAGGCGCCGGCGTTCTGCGATTCCGGCAGGTTCCAATTCAGTTCAAGAGCACGCAACCATGACCATGAATGTCGGCATCTTCATCCCGATCGGAAACAACGGCTGGCTCCTGTCGGAGAACGCGCCCCAGTACAAGCCCAGCTTCGCGCTCAACAAGGAGATCACGCTCAAGGCCGAGCACTACGGCCTGGATTTCGTGCTGTCGATGATCAAGCTGCGCGGCTTCGGCGGCAAGACCGAGTTCTGGGACCACAACCTCGAGTCCTTCACGCTCATGGCCGGCCTGGCCGCCGTCACCACCAAGATCAAGCTGTTCGCCACCTCGGCCTCGCTGGTGATGCCGCCGGCCATCGTCGCGCGCATGGCTTCGACCATCGACTCGATCTCGGGTGGCCGCTTCGGCCTGAACCTGGTGACCGGCTGGCAGCGCCCCGAGTATTCGCAGATGGGCATGTGGCCCGGCGATGAATTCTTCAGCACGCGCTACCAGTACCTCTCGGAATACATCCAGGTGCTGCGCGACCTGTGGGGCAAGGGCCAGTCCGATTTCAAGGGCGCGCACTTCCAGATGGACGACTGTCGCCTGAGCCCGCAGCCGCAGGCCGACATGAAGGTGATCTGCGCCGGCCAGAGCGACGCAGGCATGGACTTCTCGGCCAAGTACGCCGACTACAACTTCTGCTTCGGCAAGGGCGTGAACACGCCCAAGGCCTTCGCGCCCGCAGCCCAGAAGCTGATCGAAGCCACAGCCAAGACCGGTCGCCACGTCACGACCTACGTGCTGATGATGGTGATCGCCGACGAGACCGACGAAGCCGCCCGCGCCAAGTGGGAGCACTACAAGGCCGGCGCCGACCAGGAGGCCATCGCCTGGCTGGGCGCGCAGGGTGCGGCCGACACGAAGTCGGGCGCCGACAC
Organism: Variovorax ginsengisoli; assembly: GCF_030811835.1. Taxonomy (GTDB): domain Bacteria; phylum Pseudomonadota; class Gammaproteobacteria; order Burkholderiales; family Burkholderiaceae_C; genus Variovorax; species Variovorax ginsengisoli_C. The sequence continues at coordinate 248,333 of NZ_JAUSRO010000005.1, forward strand.
CAACGTGCGCCAGATGACCGACCCCACATCCGCCGTGAACATCAACATGGGCACGCTGGTGGGTTCGTACGCCAGCGTCGCGCGCATGCTCGACGAAGTGGCCGAGGTGCCTGGCACCGAAGGCGTACTGCTGACCTTCGACGATTTCGTCCAGGGCGTGGAGGCCTTCGGCCAGCGCATCCAGCCGCTCATGAAGAGCCGCGTCGGCGCGGACACGCCCGTCGCCTCGCAGGTGCAGCCTGAAGCGCTTGCCGCCTGAACGCCATCGAGGAACACACATCCATGAGCACCCCGAAGAACGCCACCCTCACCTCCACCACGCCGGTCGGCGTGCCCACCCTGCCCGGCGCGCCTGCGCCGCTGGTACTGCCCGCGCGGCCCGAGCCACTCGCGCTGCAGGCTGCGCAGTCTGCGCTGATCGTGGTGGACATGCAGAACGCCTACGCATCCCTCGGCGGCTACGTCGATTCGGCGGGCTTCGACATTTCCGGCGCGCAGGGCACGATCGACGCCATTGCGCGCGCCATCGCGGCCGCGCGCGCGGCCGGCATCCTGGTCGTGTTCCTGCAGAACGGCTGGGACGCGAAGTACGTCGAGGCAGGCGGCCCCGGTTCCCCCAACTGGTACAAGTCGAACGCGCTCAAGACCATGCGCAAGAAGCCCGAACTGCAAGGCAAGTTCCTCGCCAAGGGAGGCTGGGACTACGAACTGATCGAGGCCCTCAAGCCGATGGACGGCGACATCGTGATCCCGAAGACGCGCTACAGCGGCTTCTTCAACAGCGCGCTCGACAGCACCCTGCGCGCACGCGGCATCCGCAACCTGGTGTTCACCGGCATCGCGACCAACGTGTGCGTGGAGTCGACGCTGCGCGATGCCTTCCACCTCGAATACTTTGCCGTGATGCTCGAAGACGCGACGCACGAGCTCGGTGGCGATGCCATCCAGAAAGCCTCTGTCTACAACGTCGAGACCTTCTTCGGATGGGTCTCGACGGTGGATGCGTTCTGCCAGACGGTCGCGCCCGAACTGGCCGCCGCACCCTTGGCCACCGCAGCCGAAACCGTCAGCGCCTGACACCTCTTCTTCATCCGAACGCCCAAGGAGCCTTCCATGCCCAAGCAAGCCATCATTCCACCCGGAACCACCACGCCCATCGCGCCCTTCGTGCCCGGCACGATGGCCGACGGCATCGTCTACGTGTCGGGCACGTTGCCCTTCGACAAGGACAACAACGTGGTCCACGTGGGCGATGCCACGCTGCAGACGCGCCACGTGCTGGAGACCATCAAGAGCGTCATCACCACGGCCGGCGGCACGATGGACGACGTGACCTTCAACATGATCATGATCAAGGACTGGGCCGACTACGCGAAGGTCAACGCCGTCTATGCGGAATACTTCCCGGGCGTGAAGCCGGCGCGCTACTGCATCCAGTGCGGCCTGGTGAAGCCCGACGCGCTCGTGGAAATCGCCTCCATCGCGCACATCGGCAAGCCCTGAGCGCAGGGACGATTCCGATGCCGCTGTATCACGAAGTCCACGGCCAGGCCTCGGCCGGCGCGCCCACGCTGTTGATGTCCTCGGGCCTGGGTGGTTCGGCGAATTTCTGGAAGCCACAGATTCCCGCGCTGGTCGCCGCCGGCTGGCGTGTGGTGGCGTATGACCAGCGCGGCACCGGGCGCAGCCCGGAGGCGCTGAAAGCCGACTACCAGATCGCCGACATGGCGCGCGACGTGGTCGAGGTGCTCGACGCCACCGACACGGCGCAGTGCATCGTCATCGGCCATGCACTGGGTGGCCTGGTCGGGTTGCAGCTCGCGCTCGATGCGCCGTCGCGCGTCACGGGGCTGGTGCTGATCAATGCCTGGTCGAAGCCCAACCCGCATTCGGCACGCTGCTTCGAAGCACGCCTTGCGCTGCTCGGCGCGGTGGGCGCACGGGCCTACGTCGAGGCACAGCCGATCTTCCTGTACCCCGCCGCCTGGTGCGCGGCGCACGCCGACGAGGTGCAGGCCGAGGTCGACCACGCTTTCACGCATTTCCCCGGCGAGGCCAACATGCGCGCGCGCATCGGCGCCCTGCGGGCCTTCGACGTCGACGCGCAGCTGCCGTCCATCGACGTCCCCACGCTGGTCGCAGCCGCCACCGATGACGTACTGGTGCCGTGGACTTGTTCGCAGCGGCTGGCGGACGGCCTGCCGCACGCGATACTCGACCGGGTACCGCATGGCGGCCACGCCCACAGCGTGACGGAGGCGGCCACTTTCAACGCCACCCTGCTCGCCTTCCTCGCCAAGGCGGGTAACCATTGAAATCACCATGACCCAAGCACTCGACGCCGCCGCACTGGCCACCCTTTTCACCGAAGCCCGCAGCCAGAACGGCTGGACGCCCGAACCGGTGTCCGATGACTTGCTGCGGCAGGTCTACGACCTCGCCCGCATGGGCCCGACGTCGGCCAACTGCTCCCCGGCACGCTTCGTCTTCGTGCGCACGCCCGAAGCCAAGGAACGCCTGAAGCCGGCACTGTCGGCCAGCAACGTCGACAAGACCATGACCGCGCCCGTCACCGTGATCGTGGCCTGGGACAAGACCTTCTACGACAAGCTGCCCGCGCTGTTCCCGCACGCCGACGCGCGCGCCTGGTTCACCGGCAGCCCCGAGGTGGCGCACGAGACGGCTTTCCGCAACGGCACGCTGCAGGCCGCCTACCTGATCCTCGCGGCCCGCGCGCTGGGCCTGGACGCCGGCCCGATGTCGGGCTTCGACAAGGCCAAGGTCGATGCCGAATTCTTCGACGGCACCACCTGGACCGTCAACTTCATTGTCAATCTGGGCCACGGCGACGCGTCGAAGGTGTTCGGCCGCCTGCCGCGCCTGGCGTTCGACGAAGCCTGCACGCTCGCCTGATCGGCGACGTTCCCCAACCGCCGCCTGCTGCGCCTCCCGGAGCCTCCTGAACATGCTGAACGCCATGGACCCCGCAACCACCGCCGCTTTGGACGACGCGCCTGACAGCCCCGTCGGGCCGGTGCTGCAGAAAGCGGACTACCGCAACGCCATGTCGCGCCTGGGGGCCGCGGTCAACATCATCACGACCGACGGCGTGGCGGGCCGCGCCGGTTTCACGGCCTCGGCGGTGTGCAGCGTCACCGACGAGCCGCCGACGCTGCTCGTCTGCCTGAACCGCACGGCCTCGGTGTACCCGGCCTTCGAAGCCAACGGCGTCTTGTGCGTGAACGTGCTGGCCCCCGGCCACCAGGGGCTCTCCGGCGTGTTTGGCGGCAAGACGCCGATGGACGCGCGCTTTGCCGCGGCCCGCTGGCGCCGCGGCCTCACCGGCTCTCCCCAGCTCGAAGGCGCTGCCGCGTCCTTCGACTGCCGCGTGGTCCGCCGTACCAGCGTGGGCACGCACGATGTGCTGTTCTGCGAGGCCGTGGCCATCACTCTCGGCGACACCGCGCACGGCCTCGTCTACTTCGATCGCCGCTACCACGATCTCCTGCCGGCACCCCACTGACACACCGCGCACGGCCGGGCAGAATCGGTGGCATGACACACACGATCCGCCCTTTCCAGGACAGCGACTGGCCCGCCCTCTGGCCCATCCTGCAGGCCACCTTCCAGGCGGGCGACACCTACTCCTTCGCGCCCGACAGCACCGAGCAAGACATCCGCCAGGCCTGGATCGACACGCCGGCCGCCACCTTCGTGCTGTGCACGGCGGACGGCACGATCGCTGGCACCTACTTCATCAAGCCCAACCAGACCGGCCTGGGCAACCATGTGTGCAACTGCGGCTATGTGGTCGCGCCCGCAGGCCAGGGCCAGGGCTACGCATCGGCGATGTGCGAGCACTCGCAGGCACAGGCGGTCGCCATGGGCTTTCTGGCGATGCAGTTCAACCTCGTCGTGTCCACCAACGAACGCGCCGTGCGGCTCTGGCAATGGCTGGGCTTCGCGATCGTCGGCACCTTGCCGGGCGCGTTCCGCCACCAGCGCCTGGGACTGGTCGACGCCCACGTGATGTTCAAGACGCTCGCCACGCCAGGCTGACACCCGGAGCACCCCATGCCGACCCCATCGCCTTGCGTCGACGACAAGCGCCGCGCCTTCCACGCGCTGCATGCGAGCGGCTGCTTCGTGCTGCCGAACCCGTGGGACACGGGCAGCGCGCGCTATCTGGAGAGCCTGGGGTTCCAGGCGCTGGCCACGACCAGTTCCGGCTTCGCGTGGTCGAACGCGCGTCCCGATACCGCCGTGTCGCGCGACCGGGTGATCGCCCACCTGCATGAGATGGTCGCCGCCACCACCTTGCCCGTGAACGCCGACTTCGAGAGCGGCTATGCGCACGATCCGGCCGGGGTCGCAGAAAACGTGCGCATCGCCATCGAGACCGGCGTGGCCGGCCTGTCCATCGAAGACGCCACGGGCGACGCGGCCCGGCCGCTGTACACCATCGACGAGGCGGTCGCACGGCTGCGCGCGGCGCGCGATGCCATCGACCGTTCCGGCGGCGGCGGCACGTTGCTGGTGGCACGCGCCGAATGCTTTTTGGTCGGGCGACCCGACCTCGACGAAACCCTGGCCCGCCTGCGCGCCTATGCCCACGCCGGCGCCGACTGTCTCTATGCGCCAGGCATCCACGGCCGCGAACAGATCGCGGCGCTGGTCGCAGGCGTCGCGCCCAAGCCACTCAATCTGCTGGTCGGCTCGGCGAGCGACCTGACCATGCAGGACATCGCCGCGCTCGGCGTGCGCCGCGTGAGCCTGGGCGGCGCACTCGCCCGCGCGGCCTGGGGCGGTTTCATGCGCGCGGCCCAACTGCTGGCCACCGAAGGCCGCTTCGACGGCCTGGCCGGCGCCGCATCGGGCGATATGCTGGACGCGTTCTTTCGTGCGGATCTGGCGGCGCGGTCGACGCCCTAAGGCGACACGCCCATGCCACTCATCGTCTTTGGCGGCCTGCCCGGTACGGGCAAGAGCACGCTCGCTCAGCGACTCGTTCGAACAGCGACGCACATGGCGTCTGCAGGCCCCACGCCCGGTGTCCAATAGCGGGATGCAAAACGACGCCGACCGCCGCCTGACCGACCTGGAGATCAAGGCCAGCTACACCGAGGACCTTCTCGATCAGCTCAACATGACGATCTATCGCCAGCAGCAGCAGATCGATGCGCTCATCTTGCAGGTGACGCAGTTGCGCCAGCAAGCGCCCGACGGCGGCTCGGGCGGTGCGCGCAATCTGCGCGACGAGTTGCCGCCCCACTATTGAAACGCAGCATCTGCTTGGCGCAGGGCGCTCGCCAAGGCGGTTGATCGGAACCTCCGGGGCGCGCTCACGCCGACGGCGTACTCTGCTCCACTCATGTCCCCCGGCCTGCGGCCTCCTCCTTTACTTCGCTGCGCAGAGCACACCATCGACATGAGCCGGAGGAGCCCGTGGTTGATCAACGATGCACCACCGCGGTGTCCCCGTGCGCAGGGCGCCGGGTGCTTCCCGCAGCGAAGTAAAGGAGGAGGCGAAGCCGGGGGACATGAGCGGAGGGAAGTACCCGGTGCCCTGTGCACGCACCCCGACCGCACCAGCGAACAGCGCACAACCACCTACCGCCCGGAAGCCGAGTCCGCATGCGCCGACGCACCCTGCAGCACGATGCGCTGCACGTTGTCGACCGCCTCCTCGAAGAAGCCGGGGTCGTCGAGCGTGCGCCCGGTGATCGCCTGCACCTGCACGCCGAAGTCGGCGTAGTGCTGCGTGGTCGCCCACAGCGCAAAGATCAGGTGGTGCGGATCGACAGGTGCGAGCTTGCCGTCGGCCACCCACTGGCGGATGACCTCCGACTTGCGTTCCACCAGGTCGCGCAGCTCGCGGCCGAGTTCGTCGCGCAGCAGCGGCGCGCCCTGGATCATCTCCAGGCAGAACAGGCGTGACGCGTCGGGTCGGTCGCGCGAGATCACCAGCTTGCGCCGGATGTAGTCGCCGATGGCCTTGCGCGGGTCCTGCTCGGGACTGAAGCCGCGCAGTGGCTCCAGCCACACGGCCAGCAGGTCGCGCAGCACGCACACGTACAGCTCCTCCTTGTTCGCGAAGTAGTAAAGCAGGTTGCTCTTGGACACGTCGGCGCGCGCCGCCACCTGGTCGATGCTGGTGCCATGCAGGCCGAAACGCGAGAACAGGCCCAGTGCTGCAGTGAGGATGACGCTGCGCTTGTCCTCGATCTGGCGCAGGCGCCGGCTGACGGCGGCAGGACTGCGGGCGGCGGGTGCGCGCGGCAAGGCCCTCTTGACCTTGGCGGGCTTCGCAGTCTTGACGGTCTTGGCTGGGGCGCGTGCAGGCTTGCCGGCTGCGGCGGTCTTGGGCATGTCCAGTGGCTTTCTCGACGGCTGGTCGCAAACAAACAAGTCTCGATCCTCGCACGAGCCGTACCCGCTCGCACCAGGGCCGGCGCACCAACGCAAGGCTGCATGCACATGTTTGCTTCCTTCTTACATGGCAGCAGCATGCGATGCACCATTGGCAAGCAAAGCGAAGAGGGCCGCACGCATTTGTCCATTTGGTCCAACTGGCACAGACGTTGCATACCGGACGGCAGCCCATCCGATGTCGTCTCCACCCAAGGCCCGCACACCATGACCCTGCTGTCCGTTCCCATCATCGACCTGTCGCCCTGGTTCAGCGGCGCGCCCGAGGCCCGCGAACGCGTGGCGCGCGAGGTCGATGCGGCCTGCCGAAGCATCGGCTTTCTCGTCATCACGCAGCATGGGATTGCGCCTGAACTCATCGAACGTGTCTCGGCCCTGTCGCGCGCGTTCTTCGCGCTGCCGCTGGCCGACAAGCGCAAGGTCGACCGTCCGCGCGAAGACGCTGTGCGCGGCTACAGCGCGGTGGGCGAAGAGGGCCTGTCGTACAGCCTCGAAGAGGCGGCGCCCGGCGACCTGAAGGAGTCGTTCTCCATCGGTCCGCCGAACGTGCCCGACGACGATTACCACCGCGGCCCGGCCGCGGGCCCGCACTTCGAACCCAACAGCTGGCCGAACATCCGCGGCTTCCGCGCGGCGTACGAGGAATACTTCGAGGCCATGAGCGACCTGTCGCGCTCCCTCATGCGCATCTTCGCGCTGGGCCTCTCGCTGCCCGAGACCTTCTTCGACGACAAGATCGATCGGCACATCAGCATGTTCCGCGTGCTGAGCTACCCACCGCAGCGCGAGGCGCCGCTGCCAGGCCAGTTGCGCGCCGGTGCGCACAGCGACTACGGCAGCCTGACCATCGTGCTGCCCGACGACAAGGGCCTGCAGGTCTTCAACAAGGCCGGCCAGTGGGTCGACGTGCCGCAGGTCGAAGGCGGCCTGGTGGTCAACATCGCAGACCTGATGATGCAGTGGACCAACGACCAGTGGGTGTCGACCCTGCACCGCGTGGTGAACCCACCGTTCGAGGTGGCGAGCTCCAACCGCCGCCAGTCGCTGGTGTTCTTCCATCAACCGAACTACGACGCGATGGTCGAATGCCTGCCCAGTTGCCTGGCCCCTGGCGAGCAGCCGAAGTACGCGCCCATTTCCTCGGGCGACCACCTGACCTCGAAGTTCGTGAAGCAGACGACCTTCGGCGGCACGAAGGCGACGGCCTGACGCCATGGCCCACCTGTCCTACGTCAACGTCTTCGCGAAAGACGTGGTTGCGCTCAGCGGCTTCTACCAGCGCGTGTTCGGGTTCCCGGAAATCGAGGCGATCCGCTCGCCGATCTTCCGCGGGCTGGACACCGGCAAGTCGAGCCTGGGCTTCAACGCGCTCGACGCCTACGAACTGCTGCAGCTGTCGGAGTTCTCGGACACGCGCGGCATCAAGTTCCTGCTCAACATTGACGTCGACAGCCAGGCCGACGTCGACCGCATGGTGCCCATCGCAGTGGCCGCCGGCGCGACGCTGGTCAAGGCGCCGTATGTCACTTACTACCAGTGGTACCAGTCGGTGCTGCTGGATCCCGAAGGCAACGTGTTCCGCATCAACTTCATGATGTAAGAATGCGGCGCATTCTTGCGCGCCCTCCGTTTCGCTTTCCTCTTTTTTGTTCGTTCAGCCTGAAAGGTCAGAGTGATGTTGCGTCGATCGATTTCTTGCGCCGTGGTGGCATTGGTGGCGGGTGCAGCGTTGACGGGGCCTGCCATGGCCGCCGACGGCTTCACCCTCAAGGGCGAACCCAAGATCGCCATGCTGTATTTCGGGCCCAAGAACGACGGAGGCTGGACCCAGGCCTTCGACGAAGCGCGCGTGAAGGTCGAGGCGGCGCTGGGCACCAAGATCCAGTTCGTCGAGAACGTGCCCGAAGACGCCTCGGCCATCAAGCCGGCGGCCGAGCGCTTCATCTCGCGCGGCGCCAACATCATCATCGGCACCGCCTTCGGCTACTCCGACAGCTTCAAGGAGCTGGCTGCCAAATACCCCAACGTCGCCTTCCTCAACGGCTCGGGCACCACCAACGCCAGCAACCTCGAAGCCTTCTATGGCCGTACCTACGAGAGCCAGTACCTGTGCGGCATGGCCGCCGGCGCGGCATCGAAGACCGGCAAGCTCGGCTTCGTCGCGGCCAACCCCTTCGGCGTGGTGAATTGGACGGTCAATGCCTTCGCGCTCGGTGCGCAGAAGATGAACCCCAACGCCACCGTCAACGTGATCTACACCGGTGCCTGGAACGACCCGGTGAAGGAACGCGCGGCGGCCATGGCCTTGATCGACCAGGGCGCCGACGTGATCGGCCAGCACGTCGACTCGCCCACCCCGCAGATCGTCGCGCAGGAGCGCGGCGTGTACGGCACCGGCCACCACCGCGACCTGCGCCAGTTCGCGCCCAAGGCCACGCTGTGCTCGTCGGTGTGGGTCTGGGACAAGTTCCTCACGCCCGAACTCAAGAAGATCATGGCCGGCAACTGGAAGCCGTCGCCCTACGGCGCCTTCATCGAAATGAAGGACGGCGGCACTGACATTGCCGGCTTCGGCGCGGGCGTTCCCAAGGACAAGGCAGCACTCATCACGGCGGAGCGCGATGCGATCATGAAGGGCAAGCAGATCTACGCCGGCCCGCTCAAGGACCGCGAAGGCAAGGAGCGCGTGGCTGCCGGCGCGGTGCTCTCGGACGCCGACCTCTGGAAGATGGACTGGTACGTCAAGGGCGTGGTCACACAGAAATGATCCGGCACCCGTTGGCGCGCTTCCTCGCTGGAGCCTTATCTTGACGTCGACCGCGCTCGAGCTTCAGGGCATCAGCAAGTCTTTCGATGGCTTCCAGGCCCTGACGGAGGCGGACTTCAGCGCGCGCTGGGGCGAAGTGCATGCGCTGCTCGGCGAGAACGGCGCAGGCAAATCGTCGCTCATGAACATCGCCGCGGGCCTGTATGCGCCAGAGGCCGGCCGGATGCTGGTGGACGACAACCTCGTGCAGCTCGGCGGTCCGCGCGATGCCGCGCGCCACCACATCGGCATGGTGCATCAGCACTTCAAGCTGGTGAAGCCTTTCACGGTGGCCGAGAACATCATGCTCGGCCATCCGCTGGCTTCCGGCGAAGGCAGCCACCGCAAGCGCCTTGCCCAGCTGGAGGCGCAGATCCAAGCCAAGGCGCAGGCGCTGGGCTTCGACATCGACCCGCGCCAGCGCACGGAGCGGCTGTCGATCGCCGAGCAGCAGCGCGTGGAGATCCTCAAGGTGCTGCTGGCTGGCGCGCGCATCCTGATCCTCGACGAGCCCACGGCCGTGCTGACCGACCAGGAAGCCGAGCGCCTGCTGTCGACCGTGCATGCGCTGGCACGCAGCGGCGCAGCGGTGATCCTGGTCACCCACAAGATGGCCGACGTGAAGACCTACGCAGACCGCGTGACGGTCATGCGCGGCGGCCGCACGGTCAAGACCGTCGACCCTCGGCAGGTGGCGGTCGCGGAACTGGTCCAGCTCACCGTGGGCGATTCGGTGGCAGCGGCCGTGCGCGACGAGCGCAGCCCGGTCGGCGAGGCGCGCCTGCGGGTGCGGGGACTGCGCACGCCGCAGGCCGGTGGCCGCCGCGCGCTCGATGGCGTCGACCTCACGCTGCATGCGGGCCAGATCTATGGACTGGCCGGCGTCGGCGGCAACGGGCAGAGCGAACTGGCGGCGGCACTGCTGGGGCTGGACGATCGCATCGAGGGCGACATCCAGCTCGAAGGCTTCGGGGACCTCAAGGCCGCATCGACCTCCGAGCGCCGCGTGCTGCAGGTGGCGGCCATCCCGGCCGACCGCTACGGCATCGCGCTCGCGGGCGCACTGTCGGTGGCGGAGAACTTCGGCATCGGCCAGGTGCACGAGGGCCGCTACGGGCCCGTCTGGCGGCTCGACCGGGCGCGCATGCAGGCCGACGCGCGAGACGCGGTCGCAGCGTTCGACGTGCAGGGTGTGCGCAACCTGGACCAGAAGGCGGCCCTGCTTTCGGGCGGCAATGCGCAGAAGCTGGTGCTGGCGCGCGAGTTCGGCCGCATGCCGCGCATCGTGCTGGCGCACAGCCCCAGCCGCGGGCTGGACGTGCGCGCGGGCGCCGAGGTGCATGCGCGTCTGCTGGCCGCGCGCGACGCGGGCGCGGCCGTGCTGCTGATCAGCGAGGATCTCGACGAGGTGCTCGCGCTGGCCGACCGCGTGGGCGTGATGACGCGCGGGCGCATCGTCGCCGAATTCGATCAGCCGGCCGATCGCCAGTCGATCGGGCAGGCCATGGTTCATCATTCCTGACATGGAGCGCTCCTTGCCCTCTTCTTCCGCCGCCACGGCGCGACGTCAACCGCTGGCAGGCCGCCGCTTCGCCCTCGAGGTGCGCCAGCAGATGGCCTGGTCCCGGCAGGCACTCATCCTGGCCATGTCGCTGGCCATCGGCATGGGCATCTCGGCAGCGATCCTGGTGGCCGCCGGCGTTCCGGCCAACGAGCTGCTCAACGAGTTCGTGCTGCAAACGCTGTTCGACCTGCAGAGCCTGCAGGCCGTGCTGTTCCAGGCCGCGCCGATGATCCTGGTCGGCCTGGGCGCAGCCATGGCCTTTCGCGCGCGCTTCTGGAACCTCGGACTCGAAGGCCAGATGATCTGGGGCGCGATCGGCGCCACCGCCATCTCCTTGTTCGACATCGGCCCGCCCGCACTGCGGCTGCCGCTGATGCTGGCCACGGCCATGGCGCTCGGCCTGCTGTGGGCGCTGGCGCCGGCGCTGCTCAAGCTCAGGCTCGGCGTCAACGAGATCATCTCCTCGCTGATGCTCAACTACATCGCGGGCAACTTCCTGCTGCACCTGGTCTACGGGGGGTGGAAGGACCCGAAGGATTCGTTTCCCTACTCGCCCCAGTTCCGCGCTTTCGAGCGCCTGCCCGAATGGTTCGGCAGCACCGGGCCGACGGCCATCGCGCTGGCGCTCGTGGTGGCGCTGCTGGCCTGGTGGTTCGTCGGTGTGAGCCGTGCCGGACTCTACCTGCGCTTCGTGAACGCGAACCCCCGCATGGCGCATGCCGTTGGCGTGCCGGTGCACCGCATGATCCTGTCGGCCGTGCTGCTGTCGGGTGCGCTGTCGGGCCTCGCCGGTTTCGTGGTGGTGGCGGGGCAGGAAGGCCGGCTCACACAGGGCTTCTACGCTGGCTACGGCTTCTCCGGCATCCTGATCGCCTTCCTCGCGCGCAACAACCCGCTGGCCGCGACCGTGGTTGCACTGCTGGTGGCCGCACTCTTCGTCGCCGGCCGCAATCTGCAGGTGTTCTATCAAATCCCCTTCTCGATGGTGCAGCTGATCCAGGCCATCGTGGTGATCTGCGTGGCGTGCTCCGACTTCTTCATCCGCCACCGGATTCGCAGCCTCCAATGAACGTCTTCGCCATCGCCACCAACTGGCTGGGCAATGCGCCCGACTTTGCCGTGCCCTACGCGCTGGCTGCGCTGGGCCTGATCCTCACCGAGCGCGCGGGCGTGCTGTCGCTGGGCGCCGAAGGGCTGATGCTGGTGGGTGCGCTCGTGGGCATCGGCGCGCAGCTGGCGTTCGGCGAACCTGCCATCGCGCTGGTGCTGGCCATGGGGGCCGCCAGCCTGGTGTCGGTGCTGTTTGCGGTGATGACCATCCTGCTGCGGGTCAATCAGGTGATCGCCGGCCTGGCACTGGTGTTCTTCTGCCAGGGCCTGACCAGTCTCATGGGCACGCTGTTCGGCTGGACCAATCGCGCGGTGGAAAGCTTCGCAGCCGTGCCGCTCGGCCCGCTCGCCACCCTGCCCCTGGTGGGCCGCCTGTTCGAGCAGAACATCGTCGTGTACCTGACGCTGCCGATCTTCCTGGCCGTGGTCTGGTATCTCACACGCACCAGCGCAGGCCTGCGCATGCGCGCGGTGGGCGAGAACCCGCAGGCGGCCGACGCGGCCGGCATCAACGTCACGGCCTGGCGCTTCGCCGCCGTGCTCGCCGGCGCGGCGCTGGTGGGCCTGGCGGGTGCCTACATCTCGGTGGTCAGCACCAAGCTGTGGATCGCCGGCATGACCGGCGGACGCGGCTGGATCGCGGTGGGGCTGGTGATCTTTGCGCGCTGGTCGCCCTGGAAGGCGCTGGCTGGCGCGGTGCTCTTCGGCTGCATCGAGGCGCTGATCCCGCAACTCGCCGCAGCCGGTGTCCAGTTGCCCCAGTATTTCGTGCTGATGACGCCCTATGTCGTGACGCTGGCCGTGATGGTCTGGGTCGCGGTCGGCGGGCGCGGCAGCGACGGCGAACCCGCAGCCCTGGGGGAGCCTTACCTTCGTGAAGAAAGAAGATAGTGCGCGCATTCGTCTACGACCAGGCCCGCGAACTCGACGCCAGCGCGTTCGCCGACTACCTCGACCCGCGGACCACGGCGGTGATTTCGATCGACATGCACCGAGGCCACCTCGACGACTCGCCGGACTGCCCCTGCCCCGCGCCCCGCGCACGCGAACTGGTCGCGCCGATCGATGCGTTCCATGACCAAGTGCGTGCGCTGGGCGGACGTATCGTGCACGTGAAGTCGGTGCTTCGGCCCGGCGGCGCCGACGACGTCGGTGGCATCCCCTCTGCGTGGCGGCGCACCTTTCCACTGCACATCGGGCCCATCCCCAATGCCGATGCGCACGCGATCGAAGGTTCTCCCTGGACCGAATGGGTCACGCGCGTGGAGCCCGGTGACCTGCGGGTGGAAAACAAGCGGCGACTGTCGGCCTTCTACCCCACGGACCTCGACTTCCTGTTGCGCAACCAGCGCATCACGACCGTGGTCCTCGATGGCGGCTTCACCGACTGCTGCGTGCTCAACACGGCCTTCGATGCCAACAACCACAACTACCGCGTGATTGTCCTGCGCGACCTGGTGCGCGGCACCGACGCCCATCTGGAGGCGGCAGCGCTGTCAATGGTGTCGCTGCACCTGGGGCTGGTGATGGAGTCAGCGGACCTGCTCGACCAGTGGCGCGCAAACCGCGCCTGATGAAGCTTCTGCATGACCTTGTGACATCGTTGTGCCGAAGCGTCAAAAAAGTAAGGCAAAGGTGCTGCAGCCGGGTACATTGGGATGAGTCCCTCAGTCATTGAAACGGATTCGCCATGGCATCGACCCAGCAAAAGCTCGCTTCAGCGAAGGCAACGGCCGCCGCCGCATCGCGCGAGAGATTGCGCCAGACCCTGCCCGCCACCGTCGATCTCCTGCAACACCGGCAGGCCGACCGCATCGACGACCGCGACATCGACGCCTATGTGGGCCTCAATTGGTTGGAGTGGCATGGCGGCGGGCTGCGCCTGACCATCACCGGGCGCAACGTCTGCGCACAGATGGCGGCGCCCGCGTCGACGGTGTAGGCCGTCACGGCTCTCCCCCCCTCATGCGGGGTGCCGAGCCGGGATGGCGGTTCAGTGTCCGGTCACGATCTGGGCGATCAGGCCGGTCGCGACTGCGGCGAGCACGAAATCGCTGCCGACGCCGATCCATTGGTAGCCGCGCGGCGGCGCTTGCAGTTGGTAACCGCGCCAGTCGTTCACGACATAGTTGCCGCCGCGGTATTCGGTGGGCACCCGACCGCCTCTGCGCCATTCGGCGTGCGGCTGCGGATAGCCTGCGCGATCGGCAAAGCGACCGTTATCGTCACGGCGACCGCGATCGTCGTTGCGGCCATTCGGGCCGTGACCGTTGTTGCCGCGATCGTTCTGCTCGTAACGCCCATTGCGGTCGTTGCCGCGGTCCGGGCCGCGGTCGTCGCGGCGGTCCTGGGCAAATGCCCCGCCCGCCATGGACACTGCAAGGGCCGCGACCACGAGGGTCATGCGTTTGGATGATGTCATTCTGGATCTCCTTCTGCGTTGATGAGCTTCCAGTGTGCGCGTTCCCTGTGTCGCCACCGCCCACGCCATGTACGCAGCAGGTGAAGCAGGTAAGCCGACGTATCGGTTCCAATAACCGGCACTTTTGGGCAGTTTCCGTTGCTGCTTGGTGTGCGTGTTGCTCAGGACGCGCCCTGGCGTGCTAGACGTTCGCTCTTCCAATACACATCGTCACCACCGTCCACCCGGTTGAGCACACGCGCGAGCACGAACAGCAGATCGCTCAGGCGATTGAGGTACTGCCGCAGCGCCTCGTTGAGCGCGGCCTGCGCTCCCAGCGCCACCACGGCACGTTCCGCACGCCGCGCCACGGTGCGGCACACATGGGCCAGCGACGCGGCACGGGTGCCCGCCGGCAGAATGAATTCGGCCAGCCGCGGCAGCGCGGCATTGTGCTCTGCCAGCGCTTCGTCGAGCTGCAGCAGCGCCTCGGGCTTGAGCAGCGTGTAACCGGGCATCGACAGCTCGCCGCCGAGATTGAAGAGCTGATGCTGAACCTCGACCAGCAGCGCGCGCACGGGAACGGGCATCGGCTCGCACAGCAGCACGCCGATGTGCGAGTTGAGCTCGTCGACGTCGCCCATGGCATGCACGCGCAGATGATCCTTGGGCACCCGCGTGTTGTCGCCCAATCCGGTGGTGCCATCGTCGCCGGTGCGGGTGGCGATCTGAGTGAGGCGATTGCCCATGCGTTTTCCTTTGTTGACTGCGGTTCATAGAATGGTAGACCCCTGGCCGCTGCCTGCGACCCGCGGGCTCTTTCCGGAGACACACCATGAACGCACCCGCCGCCCTCGCCCATCTCACGCCCGAGCTCGCGTTGCGCGCCGTGCCCGACGCGCTGATCGACGCCCTCAAGACCCGGTTCGGTGACCGCTGTTCCACCGCGTTGGCGGTGCGCACGCAACACGGCCGCGACGAGTCGTCCTTCGAGGCACCGCCGCCCGCCGCCGTGGTGTTCGCCGAGAGCACACAGGACGTGGCCGACGCGGTGAAGCTGGCCGGCGACCATGACGTGCCGGTGATTCCCTTTGGCGTCGGCTCTTCGCTCGAAGGCCATCTGCTGGCGGTTCAGGGCGGCATCAGCGTCGACGTGTCGCGCATGAACCGGGTGTTGTCGATCAATGCCGACGACCTCACGGTCACGGTGCAGCCAGGCGTCACGCGCAAACAGCTCAATGAAGAGATCAAGAGCACCGGCCTGTTCTTTCCGATCGATCCGGGTGCAGATGCATCCCTCGGTGGCATGACGGCCACGCGCGCGAGCGGCACCAACGCCGTGCGCTACGGCACCATGCGCGAGAACGTGCTGGCGCTGGAGGTGGTCACGGCCAGCGGCGAGGCGATCCGTACCGGCACGCGCGCGCGCAAGTCCTCCGCCGGCTACGACCTCACGCGGCTGATGATCGGCAGCGAGGGCACGCTGGGTGTGATCACCGAGATCACGCTGCGCATCTACCCGCTGCCGGAGGCAGTGTCGGCCGCGATCTGCTCCTTCCCGAGCATCGAGGCCGCCGTGCGCACCACCATCGAGATGATCCAGCTGGGCGTGCCGATCGCGCGCGTGGAGCTGATCGACCGTCACACCGTGCGCATGGTCAACGCGTACGCCAAGCTGGGCCTGCGCGAGGAACCGATGCTGCTGATGGAGTTTCACGGCTCGCCTGCCGGCGTCAAGGAACAGGCGGAAACCGTGCAGGAACTCGCCAGCGGCCACGGTGGCAACGCCTTCGAGTGGGCCACCACCCCGGAAGAACGCACGCGCCTTTGGACCGCGCGGCACAACGCCTACTTCGCGGCCATCCAGTCGCGCCCGGGCTGCCGCGCCATCTCGACGGACACCTGCGTGCCGATCTCACGTCTGGCCGATTGCCTGCTCGCGTCGGTAGACGAGGTCGAGGCCAGCGGTATCCCCTATTTCCTGGTCGGCCACGTGGGCGACGGCAACTTCCACTTCGGCTACCTGATCGACCCTGCCGATGCCAGCGAGCGCGCCCGTGCGGAGGCGCTCAATCACGCGCTGGTGTCACGCGCCATCGCGCTCGAAGGCACCTGCAGCGGCGAGCACGGCATCGGCCTGCACAAGATGGATTTCCTGGTGACCGAGGCCGGCGCCGGGGCGATCGACGTGATGCGCACGATCAAGCGCGCGCTCGATCCGAAAAACATCATGAATCCGGGCAAGATCTTCAACCTCTGAGCCCCGGCATCCGCCGGCACAGGCCACCCGGCGCGGACCCGTTCTCGTGCGCGAAACCCGGGGGGATCGAATCTACTTGCGCAGGCGCTCGATGAGGCCGTTGAGCGCGTCCATGGAGCCGAAGTGGATGGCCAGTTCGCCACTGATGTCCGCCTTGCCCCCGCGCTTGCTGCGCTTCTTGATGCGCACCTCGACCTCGGCCGTCAACAGGTCGGCCAGCTCCTCTTCGACGCGCTGCAGGTCGCGCGGCTTTTCGGCGGCACGGCGTGGCGAGGGTGCGTGGCTGAATTCCGCAGCCAGCTTCTTGACCAGCGCTTCGGCCTCCCGCACCGACAGTTTCTTGCCGGCGATCTGGTTGGCCGCCGTGATCTGCGTCCCCTTGTCCAACGACAGCAGCGCGCGGGCATGGCCCATGTCGATGTCGCCCGCCATGAGCATGGCTTGCGCCGGCTCGGCCAGATTGAGCAAGCGCAACAGGTTGCTGGCGGCACTGCGCGAGCGACCCACCGCCTGTGCCGCCATTTCGTGAGTGAGTCCAAACTCACTGACCAGGCGTTGCAGGCCTTGCGCTTCTTCCAGCGGGTTGAGGTCTTCGCGCTGGATATTCTCGATGAGCGACATCGCCGCAGCGGCTTCGTTGGGAACGTCGCGCACCAGCACAGGCACGCTCTCGAGCCCGGCAAGTCGGGCTGCCCGAAAGCGACGCTCGCCCGCGATGATCTCGAACTCGGCATTCTTGGCCTCGGCCTGCGCCGGGTCCAGGCGGCGCACGAGGATGGGCTGCATGATGCCCTGGGCCTTGATGCTCTCGGCCAGTTCGTAGAGGGCGCCCTCGTCCATCCGCGTGCGCGGCTGGTACACCCCGGCGACCATCTGGTCGAGCTGCAGGACAGTCGGGTTCAGGGCAGCTTTGTCGTCTTCGCGTTCAACAGCGTTGCCGTTGAAGGTCGGGCCCAGCAGCGCCTCGAGGCCGCGGCCGAGGCCCTTGGGTTTCTTGGTGACCATCGTGTTCAGTCTTTCAGGAGTTCAGCCAGCCAACCACGGCCCTCGGGCCAGTCGCCCAAGCCGGAGTCGCCGTTCAGGTGTCCGCGCGCGCCGGCATCGACGAAGCGGGCGCCCCAGTCCTGGGCAAGCTGACGTGCTCGCGGTGCGGCGCAGTACGGATCGTCATTCGCCGCGATGAGCAGCGACGGAAAAGGCAGGCGCTGGCGGACGATGGGCGCCCAGCCGGGAATGGCCTGTCGCAGGTCGTCTCGCTCCAGATCGCCAGGAGCGACAAGCAGCGCGGCGCGCACACGCTGCGTGTGGCGCGAGTGGGCAGCCCACGCCGCCACCAGGATGCAACCCAGGCTGTGCGCAACCAGAACCACCGGCCCAGGCGCAGCGAGCACCTCTTCTTCAAGGCGCATCGACCAGTCGCCGCGCAGAGGCCGCATCCAGTCGTGCTGGTCGACCCGGCGGTCGCCGTGCAAGGCTTCCCAGCGGCTTTGCCAGTGGGTGGGGCCGCTGTTCTGCCAACCGGGCAGCAGCAGCACCGTGGCGGGGTCGCCCGTTGCTGCACCGGGGGCCACAGGCGCCGTCACTGCACTTCGCCTTCGTCGCCTGCGCGCAGGGCCTCAACGCCCGGCATACCGAGCGGAGAGGGGGCTGGCGCAGCATTGGGAGCGAAGGCGCTGGCCGGTGGCAGTTTGTCCACCAACTCCTGCGCAAACGCGATGAAGGCCTGGCTGCCCTTGGCGGCTGGATCGAACACCACGCCGGGCAGTCCATAGCTGGGCGCCTCGGCCAAACGCACATTTCGCGGGATCACGGTGTCGAACACCTTGTCGCCAAAATGGCCCTTGAGCTGTTCGCTCACCTGCTGCTGCAGCGTGATGCGGGGGTCGAACATGATGCGCAGCAGGCCGATGATCTGCAGGTTCTTGTTGAGGTTGGCGTGCACCTGCTTGATGGTGTTGACCAGGTCGGTGAGCCCTTCAAGCGCGAAGTACTCGCACTGCATGGGGACGATCACGCCGTGCGCGGCGCACAGGCCGTTCAGGGTGAGCATGCTCAGGCTGGGCGGACAATCGATCAGGATGAAGTCGTACGCTGCACCCACAGGTGCCAATGCGGTGCGCAGGCGCTTTTCGCGGCGCTCCAGTGACACCATTTCCACCTCGGCACCGGCCAGCTCGCGGTTGGCCCCCAGCACGTCGTAACCGCAGGTCTCGGAGGCCACACGGGCTTCGGCCACGGAGGCCGATTCGAGCAGGACGTCGTACACGGTCAATTCAAGCTGGCGCTTGTCGATGCCCGACCCCATGGTGGCGTTGCCCTGGGGGTCAAGATCGATCATCAGGACACGCTGACCGACTTTCGCCAAGCCTGCGGCGAGATTGACGGTGGTGGTGGTCTTGCCCACCCCACCCTTTTGATTGGCAATGCAGAAGATCTTGGCCATGTCTGGTACTTATCTCGAAATGGCAAGCTTCACGCCGAAGCCGATCAGGAAAACGCCCGCCAGCTTTTGCAGCGTGGTCGAAATGCGCGGGTTGGCCCGAAGACGCTCCGACAGCTTGTACGTCAGGAAGGTGGCTCCCAGGCCATACAGGAAGGTCAACACGGCAATGGTGAGGGCCATCACCCCGAAGGTCTTCAGGCCCTGATGGCGCGCGGGATCGACGAACAGCGGAAAGAACGCCATGTAGAACACGATGGCCTTGGGATTGAGCAACGTGATCATCAGCGCCTGGCGGAAGTAATGCCGCGGACGGATATTGAGAATGGGGGCATCGCCCGAACGGGCTCTGAGCATCTTGAAGCCGAGCCAAGCGAGGTAGCCGGCGCCCAGCCACTGCACGGCATGGAAAGCGGGCGGATAGGCCGCCAGCATGGCCGCCACACCGGCCACCGCGAGCCACATGAGCACCTGATCGCCAGCAATGACCCCCAAGGTGGCGGCCAGCCCGCCCCTGATACCGCCCTTGGCAGTGGATGTCACAAGGGCCAGATTGCCCGGCCCGGGGATGGCGAGAAACAGTACGATGGCAGCGACGAACGCGCCGTAATCAGCGATGCCGAACATGGGATGCCTGGAGGAGAACGGGGGAAGGCATCGAGTCTAAGCGAGTCAGTGGACGCACGGCGGTGCGCACGGGCTCAAGTGCCGCGTTTTCGGGCCCAGACGATGCAACGTTCCGCATTCAGCCCCGGAACATGCAATTGTTCCACGTGAAACACGTCGATATCGCCCGGCAATGCCGCCAGCTCCTCGGCAGGTTGCTTGCCCTTCATGGCAAGCCAGACACCCCCAGGCGCCAGGAGTTGCGATGAACCTTGGTAGAAGTCAGGCAATGAAGCAAATGCGCGGCTGCTGATGACGTCATAGGCGCCCTGCAAGCTCTCCACGCGCGCATGGACACCGCGCAGATTGGGCAACGACAGCTCGGCGGACACCTGCTGCACGAAGGCCGCCTTCTTTGCCACTGCGTCCAGACAGCTCACGTCGATGTCTTCACACAAGATGGCGATGATCACGCCCGGCAATCCCGCACCCGCACCGACGTCGAGCAGCTTCGCCCTGCCCGGCCGCTCGCGACGCAACGGCACAACGACGGACAGGCTGTCGAGCAGGTGGTGCGTGAGCACCAGGGCCGGGTCGCGCAACGCCGTCAGGTTGTAGACCTTGTTCCATTTGAGAATCAACGCGCCGTAAGCCAGCAGTCGCTGGCACTGGCGATCGTCCAGCGTGAGGCCCATTTGCAAGGCGCCCGCGCGCAGCAATTCTGCATCCTGGCTCAAAACGAAGTCCTCACTGGTTCAAACTTCGGCAATCGGGCAGGATCCAGATCGAAAGTACTTTTCGCCACTCTCATGATGCGACATCCGCTTCATTGGCGGGAGCCATGTCGCGCGCAAATGCCTTGTGGCCACCCTTGCGCAGATGCACCATCAGCAGGGAAATCGCAGCCGGCGTCACACCGGAAATGCGTGAGGCCAGCCCGAGGGTTTCCGGGCGATGTTTCGACAATTTCTGCCGCACTTCAAAGCTCAACGCGGTGACCTGCCCGTAGTCGAAATCCTCAGGAAGCTTCAACTTCTCGAAATGGGATGCCCGCTGGACTTCATCGTGCTGGCGATCGATGTAGCCTGAATACTTGGCTGCGATCTCGATTTGTTCGATTTCGGCAGCGCCCAGCGTCTGCTTGGCTTCGTACTTGCCCCCATCCAAAGACATGAGCGCGGCGTAGCTGACATCCGGACGACGCAACAAGTCGCCCAGGTTGTACTCGCGCTCGATCGGCTTGCCGAGCACGCGTTCCGACTCGGACGCGGGCAGACTCCGCGGATTGACCCAGGTGGATCGGAGTCGCTGTGTTTCACGTGAAACAGCATCGCGTTTGCGCGAGAAAGCATCCCACTGCAAATCGCCGACCAGCCCCAACTGGCGCCCTGCTTCAGTCAGACGCATGTCCGCGTTGTCTTCGCGCAATTGCAGCCGAAATTCTGCCCGACTAGTGAACATGCGATAGGGTTCCGTCACGCCCTTGGTGATCAGGTCATCGACCAACACACCCAAATAGGCTTCATCTCGACCCGGCAGCCATGGGGCCTCGTCTCGGCACTTCAATGCCGCATTGATGCCGGCAAACAGGCCTTGCGCCGCGGCTTCTTCGTAGCCCGTCGTGCCATTGATCTGTCCGGCGAAGAACAGCCCCTGGATCGAGCGCGTCTCGAAATTGCTTTTGAGCTCGCGCGGGTCGAAGTAGTCGTACTCGATCGCATAGCCCGGACGCAGGATGTGCGCGTTCTCCAGGCCCGCCATCGAACGCACCAGCTCGTACTGGACGTCGAACGGCAGACTCGTCGAGATCCCGTTGGGGTAATACTCATTGGTCGTCAGCCCTTCCGGCTCCAGGAAAATCTGATGACTGTCCTTGTCGGCGAACCGATTGATTTTGTCCTCGACGCTCGGGCAGTAGCGTGGGCCGATGCCGTCGATCTTGCCGGTGAACATGGGGCTGCGATCGAAGCCCGATCGAATGATGTCGTGGGTGCGCGCATTGGTGTGGGTCACCCAGCAAGCCATCTGTCGTGGATGCATGTCCGGGCGGCCCATGAAGCTGAACACAGGCATCGTGTCCGTCGCACCGCCTGGCATGCCATCGCCTGGCTGCTCGGTGCACTTCGAAAAGTCGATGCTGCGACCATCGAGCCGCGGCGGTGTGCCGGTCTTCAGCCGCCCTTGTGGCAGCTTGAGCTCCTTGAGCCGCGCAGACAATCGGATCGCTGGCGGATCACCCGCCCTGCCGGCCTGGTAGTTGTCCAGGCCAACATGGATGCGTCCATCGAGAAAAGTGCCGGCCGTCAACACCACCGTGCGCGCCTTGAACGCGATACCCACCTGCGTGACGGCGCCCACCACGTGATCTCCCTCGATCATCAGGTCGTCGACTGCCTGTTGAAACAAGGACAGGTTCGGCTGGTTCTCCAGTCGATGGCGAATGGCCGCCTTGTAGAGCACACGATCGGCCTGGGCACGCGTTGCGCGCACCGCCGGTCCTTTGCTCGAGTTGAGGATTCGAAACTGGATGCCCGCCTCGTCCGTGGCAATCGCCATGGCGCCGCCGAGCGCGTCGACTTCGCGCACCAGATGGCCCTTGCCGATGCCGCCAATCGACGGGTTGCAGCTCATCTGGCCGAGCGTCTCGATGTTGTGGCTGAGCAGGAGCGTCTTGGCGCCCATTCGTGCAGCGGCCAGGGCGGCTTCGGTGCCGGCATGGCCGCCACCAACGACGATCACGTCGAATTCTTCGGGATATAGCATGGGGTGGTGGCGCACTTTTCGCGTGCGCGGCGCAGTCTCTGCAAGAGAGGGAGTGCGCATTTTAGTCGGGCCTTGCCACCCGCAAGGCTGCTGAGGTCATCCCGCCGGCCGGCCGGCGCCGCAAGTCAGTTCAGCAAAGAGAAAATTGCTATAGAAATGATAGCATTCAAGCGGTGAGTCAGCCTACTTCAGCTGGCGCTACAGCCACCGGCTTCTCGATGCCGATCACTGTTCCTGCAGGTTCGGGCGCGACCGGCGGTGCGACGCTTTCGTCCTGAAGCTCGCGTACCGTGATGGTTTTGGCTGTCATGCGCACAGGTCCGAACATGGTGCAGAACGCCACGTCCTTGGCGTCACGCCCCGTGCCCACACGCACAAGGCGGTCAACTGGCGCCATGCGCGTCGGATCGAACAGCACCCATTGCCCACCCAGCCACGCCTCGAACACCGCGTGGAAGTCCTGCGGTGGTTCGTCGAAATACACGTACCCCACCACCAACCGAGCGGGAATGTTCAAGGCCCTGCAAAAAGTGATGCCCAGATGCGCGAAGTCGCGGCATACGCCCGCCCGCTGGACGAACACCTCTTGCGCGGTAGTGGTGGACTCACTGCTGCCCGGTTCGTAAGTGATGCTGTCGTGGATCCAGTCCACAATGGCTTGTACCCTCCCGATGCCCTGTGGCAAATCGCCAAAGAGCTGCATGGCGGCGCGCGCCATCACATCCGACTCGCAATAACGGGTCGGCATGAGGTAGTGCAAGACCTCGTTGGGAAGGGCATTGACAGGCACTTCGGGCAGATAGGGAGCCACGGCCAACGTGGCACGCTGCACACTCGTTCGGTATCGGATGATCAACGACCCGGGCAGAGCGTCGAATCGAATGAATCGGTTGCCGCTGCTTTCATCGCAAAAGGCATGCATGTCGACCGGCGGCTCTACCACCAGTTCCTCGCTCAGCAGCGCCTGCGTCCCGTTGCGTGTGGCTTCGATGTTCAGCAGCAGGTGCGAAGGCCCGGTCAGCTCATAAGACAGGACGGTTTCGATATGTGAGAAATGCACAGCATGACAGCACACGGATGCGCCGCCTCGTTCAGGAGCAAGCCAGGGGAATTCGAGGGTCGTGAAAGGGGACATTGACGCAACAGCGTCAGACCCCGTCGGAGTGCACAGCCTGCGTCGGTATGGCCTGCGGGCTGCGGTGCCCACGCCGCTGGCGCTCCGGCAATTGCCAATGCGACTGCGTCACGTATAGCACGCGCACCACCCGGTGCGCAGGCGTCTGCAGCAAGGCACCCAGCGATCGCCCGCGATGCGGCCAGCGCAAGGATGACGCCATCAGTCGATCGCCTTTCGCACCGCGCCCACGCCCAGCGCAGCCAGCACCAGGAACACCACGGCCAGAATCAGGAACAGTCCGAACAACACCTTGGCAATACCGGCCGCCCCTGCGGCGACGCCGCCAAAGCCCAATGCACCAGCGATCAAGGAGACCACTGCAAAGATGATTGCGTACTTCAACATGACACGCTCCTTGGGAAGAGAAGACGAATACGGCGGATTGCCGCGTTGGAGCAGAGCTTAAAAAAGCCAACGACCCGGCCGGATAGTCGGCTGACGCAACGGCCCGTAGGACAAAAACGCCAGGCCGGCTATGCCGGAGCGAAACCGTTAGCATGCGCGCTGTCACTTTTTCCATACTGTCCCTGGAGCGTTCCCTCATGAAGCTGTACTACTCGCCCGGCGCCTGCTCGCTGTCGCCCCATATCGCCCTGCACGAAGCCGGCCTCGCTTTCGAACCCGTGCTGGCCAGCACCAAGAGCCATAAGCTCGCCGATGGCACGGACTACTACGCCATCAATCCACTGGGCTACGTGCCCTTGCTCGAACTCGACGACGGCACGCTGCTGCGTGAAGGCCCGGCCATCGTGCAGTACATCGCGGACCAGGCGCCGCTGAAGAACCTGGCCCCGGCCAACGGCACGCTGGCGCGTTATCGCCTGCAGGAATGGCTGAACTTCATCGGCACCGAACTGCACAAGGGTTTCGGCCCGCTGTTCAACCCGGCGATGCCTGCGGAAGCCAAGACGCTGACGATGGAAAAGCTCAAGAGCCGCCTGACCTGGATCGACAAGGAGCTCGACGGCAAGGAGTTTCTGATGGGCGAGCATTTCAGCGTCGCCGACGGCTACCTTTTCACCGTGACCAATTGGGCCCAGCCGATGAATGTCGACCTGTCGGGCTACCCGAATCTGGTCGCCTGGCGCGCACGCATTGCCGCTCGCCCTGGCGTCCAGGCTGCCCTCCAGGCCGAAGGCCTGACGAAGTAAGTCCGGGGCGCAACGACCCGGCCGCTGCACACGCTGCATAGCAGGAAACCGACAACCCCGCGACAGCGGGTTTGTCATCGCAGGCTTAGGCTGTGCACTTACTTTTCAAGGAAGCGCCCTCTCGATGTCTACCCTTTTCGACCCCGTCCAAGCCGGTGACCTGCAGCTCGCCAACCGCATCGTCATGGCGCCGCTCACGCGCAACCGCTCGCCCAACGCGATCCCGCCGGACATCGCCGTCACTTACTACGCGCAGCGTGCCAGCGCCGGGTTGATCGTCAGCGAAGGCACCGCCGTGAGCCACCAGGGCCAAGGCTATTCCGACGTGCCGGGCCTCTATGGCACCGAACAACTCGACGCCTGGAAGCCCGTCACGCAGGCCGTGCATGCGGCCGGTGGCAAGATCGTCGTGCAGCTGTGGCATGTGGGCCGCGTCTCGCATTGCGACCTGCAGCCCGATGGCGGTGCGCCGGTCGGCCCCTCCGCCATCACGGCCAAGACCAAGACCGTGCTCATCAAGAACGGCCTGCCCACCTTCGTGGAAACCTCGCCACCACGCGCCCTCGACGCGAGCGAGCTGCCGGGCATCGTGCACAGCTTTGCCGCCGCCGCACGCAATGCGGTGGAGACCGCAGGCTTCGACGGCGTGGAAATCCATGGCGCCAACGGCTACCTGCTCGACCAGTTCCTCAAGAGCGACAGCAACCAGCGCACCGACGACTATGGCGGCAGCATCGAGAACCGTGCCCGCCTCACGCTAGAGATCACCCGTGCGGTAGCCGATGCGGTCGGTGGTGGCAAGACCGGCATCCGCCTGTCGCCCGTCACGCCCGCCAACGACGTGCACGACACCGAGGCCCAGGCTCTTTTCACTTACGTCGTGCAGCAGCTCGCCACGCTGAACATGGCCTACGTGCACATCATCGAAGGCGCCACAGGCGGCCCGCGCGAACTGCCCGACCGCCCCTTCGACTATGAAGCGCTGAAGGCGGCCTACCGCACGGCCGGCGGCAAGGCGGCATGGATGGTGAACAACGGCTACGACAAGCCGATGGCCGAAACGGCCCTGGCGCAAGGCCATGACCTGGTCGCCTTCGGCCGCCCGTTCATCTCCAATCCGGACCTGGTGCACCGCATTCGCGACAACGCGCCTTGGGCGCCGCTGGACAAGGCCACCATGTATGGTGGCGGCGCCAAGGGCTATATCGACTACCCGACGATGGGTTGAGACGCCGCCGGGGCCGAAGTCGGCGCAGGAGAGGCTGGCAGGGCCACCTGCGCGCGAAGTCCACCTGTCTCGGAGGCCGACGTCAAAAGCAGTTCTGCGCCCAGCAACTGGGCATAGCGCGAGACGATCGACAGGCCGAGCCCGGCGCCCTGCCCCAGCTTCTGGCCGTCTGCACCCTGTGCCCAGCGCTGCATCAGGTCCCGCCGGCCAGCCTCGGGAATGCCGGGGCCATCGTCCACCACGGCGAGCGTGTGGCCTGCAAGCTCGATGGTCACGGTGCGCCCGCCATAGCGCAACGCGTTGTCGATCAGGTTGTCCAGAATGCCTTCGATCAGCGCCGTGTTGGCCTGCACGGTGACGGCCTGTTCCAGGCCTCGCGCCCCCAGATCGACGCCCTGCGCATCCGCGCGGGCCAAGTGCCGCAGCACCGCCTGCTCGGCCAGTTCGTCGAGCCGTACCGGTTCACGCTGCAGCCCGGTGTGGCCTTCGTCGGCCAGCGCCAGACCCAGCAATTGATCCACCAGATGGCTGGCACGCGCCTGGCTGGCAACCACGCGGGCAAGTTGCTCGCGCCAGACGGCCGGATCGCGATTGGCCAGGCCGTACTCGGCCAGTGCCCGTATGCCGGCGAGCGGCGTTCGAAGCTCGTGCGCCACGTTGCCGGCGAACTCGCGCTGGGCTCGCACGCTGTGGCCGAGCCGGTCGAACAGCGCATTGACGGCATCGCCGAGCCGCTGCAGTTCCAGCGATGTCCGCGCGACATGCACCGGCGCGAGGTCATGCGCATCGCGCCGGTCGAGCGCCTGCTGCAGCTCGCCCAGTGGCCGCAGGTCGCTGCCGATGCGGCGCCACAGCCAGGCCGCGAGCAGCGCCAGCAGCAACAGCTGCGGCGTCAACGCATAGAACAGCACCTCCTCGATGAGCGCGGTGCGCGCACGCGTGGTCTGCGCGATCAGCACGCGATAGCCGTTGGGCGCTTCGTGTGCCAGCGCGACCGCGCGCAGGGATTGGCCCTGGTAGCGGATGTCGGAGAAGCGAAAGCGCTGGCCTTCGCTCGGTGCGGGTACTTGCAGGGCTGTTTCGCCAGCCAGCAGCGAACCGTCCGACCGCAGCACCGCAAAATAAACCGACTCGATCTGATCGAAGAGCACCGCCTCCACCTCACGCGGCGACAGGGTGAGCTCGATGCCACGTTCGCTCGCCTGCACGTTGGCCGACACCGCATAGGCATCGTCGAGCAGTGCGTGGTCGAAGGCCTGCTCGGTCAGATGATTGGCCACGCCAACCGCGATGGCCGTACCGACAAGCCAGGTCAGCGCCAGCGGCCACAGCACGCCGCGCAGCACCCGGTGCGTGAGCGACCGCGTGGCGGCTTCGCCGCGCAGTTTCACTGCTCGACTTCCAGCAGGTAACCGATACCGCGCAACGTACGGATGCTTGCACCGCTGCCCACGAGCTTCTTGCGAAGGCGCGAAATGAACGCCTCCAGCGCGTTGTCGCCCAGCGACTCGTCGAAGGTCGACAGCTTGTCCGACAGGGCGCGCTTGCTCACCGTGTGGCCGGGTGGGCTCATGAGTTCCCACAGCACCTCGAACTCGCGTGCAGGCAGATCGAGCGGCGTGAGCCCCACTGCGAAGCGGCGCGCCTTGCGGTCGAGCTTCAGGCGCCCCAGCACGGAGACATCGTCCGTGCCCAAGGCACGTCGCACCAACGCACGCAGGCGCGCTTCCACCTCGGCCAGTTCGAAGGGCTTGCCGAGGTAGTCGTCGGCGCCGGCATCGAGTCCGGCCACGCGCTCTTCGGTGCGATCGCGCGCGGTCAGCACCAGCACCGGCGTGCGATCGCCCCGCGCGCGCGCCTGGCGCAGCGCGATCAGACCGCTGGAGATGTTGCTGGTCGGGCTGGCCGTCGCCGGAAGGTTCAGATCGAGCAGTACCGCATCGAAAGGCTGCACACGCCACAGGTGGTCTGCGTCTTCGACGTTCGATGCCACGTCGACACGATGACCCGCATCGCCGAGGCTGCGCAGCATGACTTCGCGCAGCACCGCGTCGTCTTCGACCAGAAGGATTCGCATGGCAAGACCCTGAAAAAAGATACGTGTTTCTACACCATCCCAGGGTCAGCGGCAGGTCAGTACCTCAACGCGATAAACGAGGCATGAGTCACCCCTACTGGCCTGCCCGGCCCGCCTCCGAATGAGCGCATTCCACGGTTCCGCCGAAGCCCTGCGCGTGGACCATTCGGCCGCACGCCGCACCGCCGTCGTGCTGCTGCATGGTCTGTGCAGCACGCCTGATGAGCTGCGCACCGTCGGCAACGCGCTGCGCGGCCTGGGGTACACCGTGCAGGCGCTTCCCATCGAAGGGTACTCGTTCGATGCGACCGCCGAGCACCAGGCCGCCTGCCCTTTCGAACACTGGGTCGACACGCTCGAACATCGCGTCGATGCGCTGCGCGCCAACCACGACCGCGTGTTGCTCGTGGGCATTTCGGCAGGTGCTTCGCTGGCGCTGGCCGCGGCCATCCGCTGCGGCACACGCATCGATGCGCTGCTGCTGATGTCCACCGCGCTGCGCCTGGACGGCTGGGCCGTGCCACGCACGCAATGGCTGCTGCCGCTGGCGCTCTACACACCGCTGGGTCGTTTCTGGAAGTACCGCGAACGCGCACCCTACGGCGTGAAGAACGAGCGGGTGCGCGCCTGGATCGAACGCGAGTTACGCACGCGCCGGATCTCCAGCGCGGGCAGCTCGGTCATCGGCATCGATCACCTGCGCGAGCACCACCGGCTGCTGCGCCACGTGCGCGCCAACCTGCAGCGCGTGCAGTGCGCCAACGTGCTCGCGCTGCATGCACGCGACGACGAAGTCGCGAGCCTGCAGAACCTGGCGATCCTCGCGCGGGACCTGCGTTGCGGCTCGCTGCGCACTGTGGTGCTGAGCAACAGTTTCCACATGATCACCATCGACAACGACCGCCAGCAGGTGCTGGCCGAGACCCTCGAATTCGCCGCAGCGATTGCATGCGGCACCGCCTGAAGGCGCGGACCGCCTTCGCATCCTCAACGGAGATCGACCCTCATGAATTCCCCCACCTTCAACAGCATTGCAGCCATCCTGCAGAGCGAGTTCCACCTCGAGGCCTCGCAGATCCACGCCGACGCTGCGCTGATCGACCTCGGTCTCGACTCGCTGGCCCTCATGGAGTTCGTCTTCGCCGTCGAAGATGCGTTCCGCCTGCGCATTCCGGAAGATCGCCTCGATCCGCGCGAAGCCGGCATCACCCTGCAGCGCCTGTGCGAAGTCATCGACGACATGCAGTACGCACCCGCCCAGCGCGGCGTGTCGCTGGCCGCTGCGGCATGAAAGACCCGTACGCCAGCCCGCCCGCGGCAGCGCACGTGCACACGGCGCAACGCAGCGCACCTGCGCATGCCGAGCGCATCGCGGTCAGCGGCATGGGCCTGGTGACGCCGCTGGGCAACACCCTGGCCGACTTCGACGACGCACTGTTCGCAGGGCGTTCGGCCGTGCGCGCGCAGACCCTCACCATCGGCGAACTCGATGCCATGCAGGTGTCGTTGGCGTCCTGCAACTTCGACGACTCCGAGCGCAGCAGCTCGCGCCTGCCGCTGGACCGCGGCACCGCGATGGCGCTGGCCGCCGCGCGTGCTGCGGTCGCACAGGCCGGCCTGGACACCCGCACGCTCGCGCACGACCGTGTCGGCGTGTACTGGGGCAGCGGCATGGCTGGCTCGGCGAGCTTCGACGCCACGGCGCGTGCGCTCTATGCGGAGCATCGCCGCGTGCGGCCGACCACGGTCCTCACCACCATGCCCAACGCGGCGGCCGCCGAGCTCGGCCTCCTGTTCAGCGCGCAGGGTGCAGCGCTGAGCTACGCCTGCGCCTGCGCGTCGTCTTCGGTGGCCATCGGCGAGGCGATGCGCGCCATCCGCGGTGGCTGGATCGACGTGGCGATCGTCGGTGGCCATGAGGCCCAGCACAGCCCGGGCACGCTGGCGAGCTGGCACGCCATGCGCGTGATGGCGCCGCCGCCGGCCGACGCGCCGGAACGCGCCTGCCGGCCGTTCTCGGCCGACCGTGCGGGCTTCGCACTGGGCGAAGGCGCAGCGGCGCTGGTGATCGAATCGCAAGCGCATGCACGGGCGCGCGGAGCCTCCTCGTCGCTGTCGCTCGCTGGCTATGCGACCAATTGCGATGGCTCGCACATGACCAACCCCGATCCGGCCGGACAGGTGCGGGTCATGCTTGCTGCACTCAAGGACGCCGGGCTGCGCCCCGAAGACATCGGCTACATCAACGCGCACGGTACCGCGACCGGTGCCGGCGACGCCGCCGAAGCTGCGTCGCTGCAAACGGTGTTCGGCAGCCGCACGCCGGTGAGCTCGACAAAAGCGGTCCACGGCCATCTGCTGGGAGGGGGCGGTGCGGTGGAACTCGTTGCCACGCTGCGTGCGCTCGAACGCGGACTGATCCCACCCACGGCCCACCTGCACACGCCCGACCCGGCGTTCGCGCTGGACCTGGTGCGTGGCCAGGCGCGCGATGCCGCAGGCATGCGTTACGCACTGTCCAACTCCTTCGCATTCGGCGGCACCAATGCCGTCCTCGTGGCTGCATGCACGCACTGAAATGATTGCCTTGACGTCGCACCACAGCCTCGTGCTGCTGGAAGGCACCCTCCTTGTGATGCAGGGCATTGCGCTCGCACGCACCGCAGCGCGCCAGCTCGCCGCGCACGACTCGCGCGGCCGCTTGCGCACCGCCGGCAAGATGATGCTGTTCGCGGCCTGCCACCCTCGCGCCTGCCTGTACTGGCTGAGCTACCTCGAGCATCCCGTGCTGCGCCCCCTGGTGCAGGCGCAGCCATTGCTGCTCGACAAACCACGCCGTCTGTATCTCAACAGTCTCTGGACACCGGTGGAGCGCGTGCACGCGCTCGTCACGCACTACGAGTGGATGACCGCGCATCTGGACACACAGGTGGTGGAGTCGCTCTATGCGGGCCAGGCATTGCGGCTGTGCGACCTTGCCCTTCGAGACAACGCCTACGCAGCCAGCATCTGGCTCGACCATGCACGGCTGCAGATGCGCGAAGGCGAACTCGCGCTGCTGCTCTGCGCCGGCGCGACCGACGCGACGTCGCCAGGCGAGATGCCGCCCGTGCTGGCAACGCTGTCTTTCAGCGTCATCGATGAAGGCGGCCAATCCTGCCTGAGCATTGGTTGCGTGCAAGGCCCGCGAAATGCCGGATTGCCGCACTTCAAGGCACTCACCAAGGCCATGCATGGGCTGCGGCCGAAGGCGCTTCTGGTGTGGGCCGCACAGCGCTGTGCGCTGCAATGGCAACTGGGCGTGCGTGGCATCGCACCGGACGCGCATCCGCTGACCGACTGGCGTTACCACAAGCTCAATGCCGGCAAACGTGCGGTAGCGGCGCACATCCATGCGGGCTACGGCACGTTGTGGCGCGAGAGCGGCGGTGCGGCACCGGATCGGCAGGGCTGGGTACAGCTACCTGCCGCGCCCATCGTCAAGTCGCGCGAAGACGTGGAAGCGGCCAAGCGTGCGCTCTACGAAAGGCGCGGTGCGTTGCTGTCGGACTTGGACACGCAACTCATGCTTGCATTGAAGCGCATCGCGCGCGACGCCAGGCCGTGTACCGCCTGATCGTCTGCGCGGTGCCCGCGTTCGTGCTGCTGATGGCGGCCGAATTCGTCATCGGCTGGCGCCGGCAGCGCAACACCTACCGGCTCAACGACAGCATCAGCAGCCTGGGCCAGGGGCTGTTGAGCCAGGCGCTGGCGGTGTGCACGCAGCTGTTCCAGATCGGGCTCTATGTGGCCATCGCGCCGCATATCGCCCTGTGGCACAACGATGCCTTCTGGAACAGCACCACCGGCTGGGTGCTGGCCGTGCTGCTCTTCGATTTCTGCGACTACTGGCTGCACCGCGCCGGCCACGAGTCGGCCGTTTTCTGGGCGGCGCATTCGGTGCACCACCAGAGCCAGCAATTCAATTTTTCGACCGCGCTGCGCCAGGAGAGCATGGTCGCCTTCCTGGGCTGGCCCTTCTACCTGCCCATGGCACTGGTGGGCATACCCGCCGACCAGTACGCGCTGGCAGGACTGATCGTGCTGGTCTACCAGTTCTGGATCCACACCGAACACATCGGCAAGCTCGGCTGGTTCGATCGGGTGTTTTCCTCGCCTTCCAACCACCGCGTGCACCACGCGGTGAACGATGCGTACGTCGACCGCAACTACGGCGGCATGCTGGTGATCTGGGACCGCCTCTTCGGCACCTTTGCCGAAGAACAGGCGCCCTGCGTCTACGGCACACGGTCGCCGCTGGACAGCTGGCGGCCTTTGCGCGCGGTGTTCGGGCCTTATGCACCGCTGCTGCACGACGCATGGCACACGCGACGGTGGCGCGACAAGCTGCGCGTGTTCTTCAAGGCGCCAGGCTGGCGCCCGGCCGACGTGGCCGCACGCTCGCCGCAGCCGCCCTTCGTGCTCGACGCCGTGTGCACCTACGACCCGCCGACCACGCGCGGTCAGCGCCTGGCGGGCACGCTGCAGTTCATCGCCTGGGTCGGCGTGGTGCTGGCCTTTCTCTGGCAGGCGGACACCTTCGGATGGGGCCGCGACGTCGCGCTGCTGGCACTCAGCGCGGCGGGCCTGCAGGTGACGGGCGCCTTGTTCGAGCAGGGCGGGTCGGTCGCGCGCAGCACCGCCGTACAAGCCGTGCTGCTCGGCGCGGCGACTGCGCTGTTGGTAATGTAGCGCGGCGACCGCGCGTTCAGGACCGCGCGCGGTGCCCCGCCGGCTTCCACCGGCGCAGCAGCAGCGCATTGCTCATCACGCTCAGGCTCGACAGCGCCATGGCCGCGCCCGCGACCACCGGACTCAACAAGCCGAAGGCCGCGAACGGGATGCCGACGACGTTGTAGGCGAAGGCCCAGAACAGGTTCTGGCGGATCTTGGCCACCGTTCGCGCCGACAGGTCGAGCGCATCGGCCACCAGCGCCAGGTCGCCGCGCATCAAGGTGATGCCTGCGGCTTCCATCGCCACGTCGGTGCCACTGGCCATGGCGATGCCGACATCGGCCGCAGCCAGGGCCGGCGCATCGTTGGTGCCGTCGCCGACCATCGCAACGACGTGGCCACCCGTTCGCAGCGCCGCCACTTGCGCCGCCTTGTCCGCGGGCAGCACCTCGGCGCGCACGTCGTCGGCCGCAATCCCGACGCGGGCAGCCATCGCCTGCGCGGCATGCAGGTTGTCACCCGAAATCATCACCACGCGCAAACCGCGCGCGCGCAGCGTGGCGACCGCCGCTGAGGCCTGCGGCTTGGGCTCGTCGGTGAAGGCCAGCAACGCGCGCACCTCGGGTGCGGCATCGCTGCCCGCAAAGGCCAGCAACGCCGACACGGTGGCGCCCTGGCTTTGCAATTGCGCGACCTGCGCCGCATCGGGCACCGCGCCGAGTTCGGCGCACCAGCGCAGGCTGGCGAGGGCCCAGTCGGTATTGGCACCCGAAAGATCGGAACGGCCGACCCGGCCACGCACGCCACGGCCAGACAACGACTGCAGGTCGCGCACCGGCGCCATCGGCAGGCCACGCGCTGTGGCTGCCCGCGTGACGGCCTGTGCCAACGGGTGTGTGCTGCCACTCTGCAGGCTGGCGGCCACGGCGAGCAATGCGGCCTCGTCCTGCGCCACGACGGCGTGCAGCGAGGCGAGCACCGGTGTGCCCAGTGTCAGCGTACCGGTCTTGTCGAAAGCCACGGTGTCGACGCGGTGGGCCCGCTCCAGCGCACTCGCATCCTTGACGAGAATGCCGTGCCGCGCCGCCACACCGGTGCCCGCCATCACGGCCACCGGCGTGGCCAGCCCAAGCGCGCACGGACAGGCGATGACCAGCACCGCGACGGCATGGATCAGGGCCGCTTCGGCGCCCGCACCCGCCAGGCCCCAGCCCGCGAGCGTGACCAGCGCGATCAGCAGCACCACCGGCACGAACACCTCGGCCACCCGGTCGACCTGCTTCTGGATCGGCGCCTTGGCCGCCTGCGCGTCCTCCACCAGCCGGATGATGCGTGCCAACACGCTTTCGGCACCGACGGCCCGGACTTCGACCACCAGCCGGCCGCTGCCGTTGACCGAACCGCCGGTGAGCAGGTCACCCGGCGCCTTGGCGACCGGCAAGGGCTCGCCGGTCAGCATCGATTCGTCGACCTCCGACCGGCCTTCGAGCACACGCGCATCGGCCGGCACACGTTCGCCGGGGCGCACGGCCAGTCGGTCGGCCGCCATCACCTCGCCGAGCGGCACGTCGGCTTCGCCGCGTGGGCCGATCAGATGCGCAAGTTCGGGGCGCAACTGCTGCAGCGCCCGAATGGCCGAGGTCGCCTGCCGCTTGGCGCGCAGCTCCAGCCACTTGCCGAGCAGCACCAGTGCAATCACCACCGCAGACGCCTCGAAGTACAGGTGCGGCATGGCGCCAGGCGCGGCCCGCCACCAGAGCCACAGCGACAGGCCGAAGGCTGCGCTGGTGCCCAGGGCTACCAGCAGGTCCATGTTGCCGGTGCGTGCACGCGCAGCATGCCAGCCCGCACGGTAGAAGCGCGCGCCCAGCCAGAACTGCACCGGCGCAGCCAGCAGCAGTTGCGCGACAGGCGGCAGCATCCAGTGCACGCCGAAGGGTGCCAGCAGCATCGGCGCGAACAGCGGCGCCGCCAGCAACAGCGCAAGGCCCACCGGCAGAAAGTCGTGCCAGCCGGTGGCGCTCGCGGCTTCGGCGTCGGCCCGTGCAGCGGTGCGTGGCGCGTAGCCCGCAGTGCGCACCGCCCGACGCAGCTGCGCGTCCATGCTTTCCACATCCTGTGTCACCACGATGCGGGCCGATTCGGTGGCCAGGTTCACCGTGGCGTCCTGCACGCCTGGCACCTGCTGGAGCGCTCGCTCCACGCGTGCCACGCAAGAGGCGCAGGTCATGCCGCCAATGGAAATGTCGAGGGTGTGGGTGATGTCCATGCCCGAAGGCTAAAGCCTCACATCATGGCAAGGTCAAGCGCCAACTG
Organism: Variovorax ginsengisoli; assembly: GCF_030811835.1. Taxonomy (GTDB): domain Bacteria; phylum Pseudomonadota; class Gammaproteobacteria; order Burkholderiales; family Burkholderiaceae_C; genus Variovorax; species Variovorax ginsengisoli_C. Next base: position 283,374 of record NZ_JAUSRO010000005.1, read on the forward strand.
CTTGACCTTGCCATCGCGTCAAGGTTCAAACTGATTCCCTGGTCATCCATCGATCCCCCTTCATCAACCATCATCCCAAGGAGTTACCCCATGCACCAGAAATTCGAAGTCACCGGCATGAGCTGCGGCCATTGCGCGAACGCGGTCACCGACGCCGTACAGGCGGTCGATCCCCAGGCGCAAGTCAGCGTCGACCTGCCGACCGGCACGGTCGACGTACAGAGCACACAGCCTCGCCACGAACTGATCGCCGCCATCGTGCAAGCGGGCTACCAGGCCGCATGAGCGGCGCCTTGCTTCGCAACATCGGCGCCGCGGCGAGGGCCTCGGGCGTGTCGGCGCGCATGGTGCGCCACTATGAAGGCCTGGGGCTGCTGCCACGCGTCGAGCGCACCGACAGCGGCTATCGCCAATACACCGACGCTGACATCCACACGCTGCGCTTCATCAAGCGCGCACGCGATCTCGGCTTCTCCATGGACGAGATCGCCGATCTGGTCGGCCTCTGGCACGACCGCAGCCGGGCCAGCGCCAGCGTCAAACGCATCGCCCAGCACCACCTCGAAGAACTCGCCCAGCGCATCGCCGACCTGCAGGCCATGGAACGCACATTGGCGCAACTCGTCCACTGCTGCCAAGGCGATGCGCGCCCGGACTGCCCCATCCTGGACGACCTGTCAGGCGCCAAACCGAAGTTCTGAACGGCCGAGGCAGCGCTCCGGCGAGCCATCGGAGGGTGTTTTCCTTTCTTCGAGCGCGGCGCAGCGCTCGACATGCCCTGGCCTGGCCGCTTCCCACACAAAACTTGGATAACTCTGTGAGTAACTCATGCACTTCCTTGTAAGGATGCTGCAAGTCCTTGTTTTTACTTAACTTTCTACAATATGCTCAATTTTTGAGCAGTGGAAGACTTTCGCGGTTTTTCTGCTTTCCCAGATTATTCGTGCCCTGTCAAAGGACAACTCTGGGGATATTTCCAGCACAAGATGCCTGTTATCCACAGGGCCGATGTGTCCAGCCAAGTTGTCCCCGCAGGGGCGACAGCAGAATGCACGGCTACGCACACCCGTATGACATTGCCAAGTCGTTGACACACAACGAAAAAACAGGCTTGTCCACAGAAAACACGAAACACCTATTACTACTACTAATTTAAATAGAAGAAATAAGAGATAGGAACAAAGGTCGCGCGATTTCAAAAAAATACCTGTGCCGGTTCGCAAACCGCACACGCTGGGAAATCTGATGGACTGGCGAGGAAGTCGGATTGGAGAAAACGCATCCGGAAACCGCGGCGTGCTTTCGCGGCCTCCATCGATTCATTCCGGCGGGCCGACCTGCCCCAATGGTTCGCCGAGGTGCGACCACCCCTTCGGCTGGCGCTGGCCCTCCCGCCGCTTGCAAAGAGCGACTACCTCACATAAATCTTGGATAACTCTGTGAGTAAGTCATGAACTTCCTTGTAAGGATGCCGCAAGTCCTTGTTTTCATTGGCTAATCTACATTCTGCTTAATCATTGGGCAGTGGAAGACTTTCAATTTCCAGCGCTTTCCCAGATTTTTGGCGGCCTGTCAAAGGACAACGTTGGGGACAGTTCTGGCATAAATCCTGAGTTATCCACAGGTCGGAGTGCCTGCCACAGGTTGTCCCTGCGAGCGCGACAGCAGAAAACGCAGGTACACACAGTCCTGTCACGGCGCCAAGTCCTTGCTGCGCAATGAAAAAAATGAACTGTCCACAGAAAAGTTAAAACACCTACTACGACTATTAAATTAAATGAAATAAATAAGAGATGAATACATAGGAAAGGCCGCGCAAATAAAGAAAAATTCAGTGCGCTGCAATCCAGCGTGAACAGCGCGGCGTTCGTTACCATTGCGGCATGAGTTTTCCGTCCTCGAGCTTCAAGCCGCGCATCCTGATTGCCGAGGACGAGTCCGGCATCGCCGACACGCTGCAGTACGTGCTCCAGAGCGACGGTTTCACGCCCGTGTGGTGCGCCACCGCAGAAGAAACGCTGGCCGAATTCACCCAGACGCTGCCGGCGCTCGTGATCCTCGACGTTGGCCTGCCCGACATGAATGGCTTCGAACTGTTCAAGCGCCTCCACGCCATGCCTGGAGGTTCCGACGTGCCCATGCTGTTCCTCACAGCGCGCAGCGATGAAATCGACCGCGTGGTCGGCCTGGAACTGGGGGCCGACGACTACGTGGCCAAGCCCTTCTCGCCCCGCGAACTGGTGGCGCGTGTGCGGACCATCCTGCGGCGCAGCGTGCGGGCCCTGCCGGCCTCCTCAGCCCCGGCGGGCCAGACTGTGTCCGCGACCGTCCAGGCACAGCCTGGGGTGTTCCAACTCGACGGCGAGCGTCGGCAGATCCGTTATTACGGCCGCGCACTCGAACTGTCACGCTACGAGTACGGCCTGCTCTGCCTGTTCGTGCAGCGGCCTGGCCGCGTCTACACGCGCGACGAATTGCTGGAAATGGTCTGGGACGATCCGGGCGACAGCTTCGATCGCACGGTCGACGCGCACATCAAGACGCTGCGCGCCAAGCTCAAGGCGGTGGCGCCGCAGGTCGAGCCGATCCGCACACTGCGCGGCACCGGCTACGCGCTCAACGAAGACCTGCCCGCCAGGCCCTGAGCCGGATGAGCCGGCGTTCGCGCATCTTCCTGGGCATCCTGCTGATCTACGCGGCAGGCATCGCATTCCTGCTCTACCGGGTGGTTATCGACATCGACCCGCGCTACCGCGAGTCGGCCGAGGAATCGCTGGTCGAGAGCTCGCAGTTCATGGCCAGCCTGGTCGAGCAGGACGTCGTGGCCGGTGCCATCAACACCGCGCGGCTCGAGCCGCTGTTCCGCTCGGTCTATGCGCGGCAGTTTTCCGCGCAGATCTACAACCTGCACAAGAACCGGGTCGAACTGCGCGTGTATGTGACCGACCGCAGCGGCCGTGTGCTGTTCGACTCCCTGGGGCGCAGCCAGGGCGCCGATTTCTCTCAGTGGTCCGACGTGCGTCGATCGCTGGCCGGCACCTACGGCGCCCGCACCACGCGTGACGTCGAGAGCGATCCGCGCACGTCGGTGATGTACGTCGGCGCACCCGTGCGCTGGGGCGACGAGATCGTCGGCGTGGTGACCGTCGGCAAGCCGGTGCAGAGCTTCGGTCAGTTCGTCGAAGACGCGCGGGCACGCACGCTGTGGGTGGGCGTGGGCTCCGCCTTTGCGCTGTTGCTCCTGGCCGTCATCGTGTCGGTCTGGCTGGTGCGACCCTTCGGCCTGATTTCCGACTACGTGGCCTGGGTGCGCGCACAGCGCAGCCTGAGCTTGGCGCGCATGGCGCGTCGTGCGCTCGATGCGTTGCGTGGCGGCTTCAGCGAGATGCGCGACGCGCTGACCGGTCGCAACTACGTGGCCGACTATGTGCAAACCTTCACGCACGAGGTGAAGAGCCCGCTGTCGGCCATCCGCGGCGCGGCCGAACTGCTGCAGGAGCCCGCCATGCCGCAGGCCGAGCGCGAGCGTTTTCTGGACAACATCACGCGGGAGACGCAGCGCATCCAGGAAATCGTCGATCGCATGATGGAGCTCACGGCGCTGGAGACGCGTCGCGTGCTCGACCGCAGCGAACCCGTTGCGCTGGCCGAGCTCATGGACGAGGTGGTGCGCAGCGCCCAGCCAGCGGCGGCCGCGCGCGCGGTGCGCACCACGCTCGACCTGCGCGCCGCGCCCCTGATCGAAGGCGATCCGTTCCTGCTGCGCCGCGCGGTCAGCAACCTGCTCGACAACGCGATCGACTTTGCACCCCCGGGCAGCGAAGTGACGATTGCGCTCGACGCCGACACGCGGCATGCGCGCATCACCGTGCGGGACCATGGCCCTGGCATTCCGGACTACGCGCGCGACAAGGTGTTCGAGAAGTTCTATTCGCTGGCACGACCGCACAGCAGGAAAAAGAGCACCGGCCTTGGCCTGGCCTTCGTCAAGGAGATCGCCGCGCTGCACCGCGGGCGGGCCGAACTCGGCAACGCGCGCAGCGGCGGCGCGCTGGCGCAACTGACCTTGCCGCTGGGCCACCTGCCGCGCGAACCGCGCTGAGCGGGAGGGGCCCAGGCAAGGATCTGGCGGTGGGCACGCTAGCGAAACCAGTCGAGGATGCGGCTGCGCTCCTCGGCAGGCGGCATCGGCGCGACGGCTGGCGGCAATGTCGCGACGGCCTGCGCGTCGTGGGCATCGTCGAAGCCCAGTGTCGCGACGCCATGGCCGGGCGTGCGGTCGTCGAAGTACCACTCGCCATCGATCTGCACGACGCCGTCGGGCACGGCCAGTGGTGCCACCGGCACGCGCTGGAGCGTGGATTGCATGAAGTCGGTCCATACCGGCAGGCTCAGGCTGCCGCCGGTTTCGCCGCGCACGCCCAGGCGGCGCGGCAGGTCGTAGCCGATCCAGGCCACGCCCACGCGCGTCGGCTGGAAGCCGGCGAACCAGGTGTCCATCGAGTCGTTGGTGGTGCCGGTCTTGCCGTAGAGGTCGTCGCGCCGCAGTGCCTGCCAGGCCTTGCTGCCGGTGCCGCCTTTCATCACGCTCTGGAGCAGCGTGTTCATGACGAAGGCGTTGCGCGCCGGGATCGCGCGCGTCGATTCGTCCGGGCGTTCGGGCAGCGCATGGTCGACCAGCACCTGGCCGCGATGGTCGGTGATGCGCGTGACGAATTGCGGATTCACGCGGTAGCCGCCATTGGCGAACACCGCATAGGCGGTGGCCATCTGCATGGGCGTGACCGTGCCTGCGCCGAGCGCGAGCGGCAGGCTGTCCGGCTGGCGTTCGCGGGTGAAGCCGAAGCGGGCGATCCAGTCCTGTGCGACTGGTACGCCCACGGCTTGCAGCAGTCGCACCGAGACCAGGTTCTTCGAGCGCATGAGGGCTTGGCGCAGCGTCATCGGGCCGTCGAAGTCGCCGTCGTAGTTCTTCGGCTCCCAGGCCTTGCCGCCGGTGGCAGTGGCGTCGAAGAACAGCGGCGCATCGTTGACCTGCGTGGCCGGCATGAAGCCCTGCTCGAGCGCCGCGGAATAGAGGAAGGGCTTGAAGCTGGAGCCGGGCTGGCGCCAGGCTTGCGTGACATGGTTGAACTGGCTGCGTTCGTGGCTGAAACCGCCGACCAGTGCGCGCACTGCGCCGTTGCGTGGATCGAGCGCGACAAAGGCGCCCTCGACCTCCGGACGCTGCACGATCTCCCAGTCGTTCCGGCTCGTCTTCATGACACGGATCACTGCGCCGCGGCGCAGCCGCAAGGCCGGTGCGGCGGTGGCCGACAAGGCCGCCTGCGCCGCTTTCAGGCCGTCGCCGCCGATGCTGAGCGTGTCGCCGTTGGCGCGTACCGCCATCACCTGCTGGGGCGTTGCGCTCAACACCACGGCGGCCAGCAGGTCGCCGTCGTCGGGCTGGTCGGCCAGTGCCTCGTCGACGGCATCGTCGAGCGCTGCGGCATCGGCGGGCAGGTCGACGAACTTCTCGGGGCCTCGGTAGCGCTGGCGCCGTTCGTAATCCACGATGCCCTTGCGCAGCGCGCGGTAGGCAGCGATCTGTTCGGTGGCCACCAGCGTGGTGTAGACCTTGAGTCCGCGCACGTAGGTGCTGTCGCCATATTCCGCGTACACGGTACGGCGCACCGCCTCGGCGACGTACTCGGCATGCACGCGGGTGGGGTCGGCCGCGTCGCGCAGATGCAGGGGCTGCGCGCGGGCGTGGTCCGCCTCGGCCCGGGTCCACACACCGGTCTCCTGCATGCGCTGGATCACATGCAGCTGGCGCGCGCGGGCACGGCGCGGGTTGCGCACCGGGTTCACGCTGGAGGGCGCCTTGGGCAGCCCGGCGAGCATCGCGGCCTCGGCCGCGTTGATGTCCTGGAGCGGCTTGCCGAAATAGGTTTCGGATGCGGCGGCGAAGCCATAGGCGCGCTCGCCCAGGTAGATCTGGTTGAGGTAGATCTCCAGGATGCGATCCTTGCTCAGGTGGCGCTCGAGCTGCAGCGCAAGCAATGCTTCGTAGAACTTGCGCGTGAAGGTCTGCTCGGTGCTCAGGTAGACGTTGCGCGCGACCTGCTGCGTGAGGGTGGAGGCACCCTGGCGCGTGCCGTGCCACAGGTTCGACAGCAATGCGCGGGCGATGCCCTTGGCGTCGATGCCGCCATGGTCGTAGAAGCGCGCGTCTTCCACCGCGAGCACCGCCTCCTTGAGCACCTTCGGCACCGCATCGAGGGGAACGAGCTGGCGCCGCTCCTCGCCGAATTCGCCGATCAGCACGCCGTCGCTGGTGTAGATCTGCAAGGGCAGCTTGGGGCGGTAGTCCGATGCCAGTGTCGACACGTCGGGCAGGCGCGCAGAGATGACGGCCACGGTGATGCCGGCGGCGCACAGCGCCAGTGCCGCCGTGACGGCGAGCACGCCGGTGCTCCAGGCCACGATGCGTCGAAGCGGGAAGTCAGGATAGGGCTTGGACATCGATGCTCCCTCTTCAGCGAACCGCCGACACAGGCGCCACGGCCGGTGGTGCGACGGGCTCCTGCAGCGTGCCGGCCGACAGTGCATACCAGTCGACCTTGCGCGTGGCGAGCATCAGCAGGGCCAGCATGCCGAAGATCAGCAGGGCACCCAGCAGCAGTGCGTTGCTCTCGGACGCCAGCAGGCCATAGAGCGCGCCGTACAGCAGCGCCACATAGGCAGCGAACGAAACGCCGCGCTTCCAGCCGCCCAGCACCGCGCTGAAATACGCGCCCAACAGCAGCACGCTGGCCCCTGCAGCGGCGGCATAGGCGAGGCCGAAGGCCAGCTTTTCCGACAGCGCAAGCAGCAGCAGGAAGAACAGCGCGATCGACAGCCCGACCAGGCCGTACTGCACCGGATGCAACCGCAGCTTGCGAAACAGCTCGAACATGAAAGCCGCCATCAGCACCAGGCCGATGAAGAGTGCGCCGTACTTGCCAGCGCGCGTGGACATCGAATAGACGTTGAGCGGCTGGGTCAGCGACACATCGAAGGTCTGCAGGGGGCCGTTGACCTGGGCCTGGCGGCGCGCAGAAGCGGGCCTTGCAGCATCGGTCTGCACCGTTGCACTGTCAGATGCCGATGCCGTGTCAGTGGGGTTGAGCAACCCTGCACGCACCTGGTCGCGCGCCGAGGTCACCAGCGACGAAACGCGCCAGCGAGCGTCGAAGCCATTCGCATCGATGCGGCGCTCGGCAGCCAGAAAACGGCCACCGAAGCTCGGGTGCGCCCAGGGTGACTGCAGGTGCGCGGTGGTCTCGTCGGCAATCGGTGCGATCGACAGCGTCTCCTGCCCGACCAGGGCCAGTTTCATGTCGAACGGCAATGGCTTGCCGGCCAGCCATTGGGCCAGCGCCGTGCCGTCGAGCGGCGCGTGGATGCCGCCGCCGAAGGCCTGCTCCGACAGTCCCGGCATGCGCTGGGCGAAGCGCAGTGTTGCACCGCCGAGGGTCAGCGCAGGCGAACCGTCCAGCCCCCGCAGGTCGCTCAGGTTGAACACGACAGAGGGCGTTCGGAACTCCAGCTTCGAGCCGCTCACGCTGCGCACCACCGTGTCCGGGTCGAAGGCCGCGAAGTCACCGTTGAGCGTCGCGTCGAGTGTGTAGAACGGAATGCGGAAGATGCCGCGGTAGCGCTGCTGCGGTGCGAGCGATCCTTCGATGTGCAGTGTGTCGGGGAACACCAGGTGCACGCCTTCCTGGCTGCGCGGCTCGACGCCGGTGACCTGGCCCTTGCTGTTGCGCTGCGTCTCCATCCAGCGCTCGACATAGGGCACCGCGAGCACCGGGCCGATCAAGCTCTGTGCGCTGGTGTAGGTGCTGGCCAGTTCGGCCGCGGCCTCGCGCTGGCTCTCGCCGCGTTCGCGGTTGAGCGCGTCGATGCGATCGAGCGGAATGCACAGCAGCAGGGTGAGCAAGACGAGGCCGAGCACCTTGATGACGATGGAGTTGCGAAGCGTCTGAAGCATTTGTTGTTGTCCCTGGAGCGTGTGAGCCGTGTGGCGGAGCCCCGATGCTCCCGCGCCCGTTCGAAGGCTCGATGAAGTCGGAAAAAGGTTTTGCGCACGCCGACTTCACACAGACTTCACACAGCGCACAAGCCTTCGCATGGGCTTCGCACCGGCTTCTCGCGGCGCCCGGACAGTCCTTCCCATGCAACCCTGCAGTCCGCAGGGCGACGGGAACAGAGAAAAGGACGAACGCCATGCCACACACCACCGCGCAGCCGGACCGCTGGAGCTCATGGAGCCAATGGGGCCCCTGGCTCTGGGCCAGCACCCTGGCCCTGGCCACCCTCGCCTTCCTGGCGCTCATGGCGCGCCCGCTCCATGCGCAGGAGGCCCCAGCCGAACGCCAGAAGACCGAGAGCCCGTACTTCTTCGTGAAGAGCGACACACCCGATGTCGACCGCCTGCCGCTCAAGGCCACCGAGGTGGACGTGAAGATCTCCGGTGTGATCGCCGACGTGCGTGTCACCCAGACCTACCGCAACGAGGGCCAGCGCGCGATCGAGGCGAGGTACGTCTTTCCCGGTGCCACGCGCGCAGCGGTCAACGGGTTGAACGTGCGGCTGGGCGGTCGCCTGATCACCGCGCAGATCCGCGAGAAGCAGCAGGCCCGCATCGAGTACGAAGCCGCCAAGACCGAAGGCAAGACCGCGGCACTGCTCGAACAGCACCTGCCCAACGTGTTCCAGATGAACGTGGCCAACATCCTGCCGAATGACGAGGTCCGCGTCGAGCTGCGCTACACCGAACTCCTGGTGCCGCAGTCGGGCAACTACCAGTTCGTCTTTCCGACGGTGGTCGGTCCGCGCTACAACAGCCCGCAGTCGGGCAACGCCGGTGCGCCGTGGGTGGCGCAACCGGTGCTTCGTGCCGGCGTGGCGTCACCCAGCGCGTTCAGCCTCAAGGTGGCGCTCGACATGCCGATCGGGCTGCAGGAAGTGCGCTCGGCAACGCACGACATCGAGGTCGCCCGGCGCGATGACGGCCGGTATGCGGAGGTTGCACTCGGCGCGGCCCGCGTGCCAGCCAACGACCGCGACTTCGTGCTCGACTATCGCCTGGCGGGCGAGCGCATCCAGTCCGGCCTGATGCTCTACAAGGGACAAGGCCAGGGGCTCAATGGCGCCGGCGCAGAGAACTTCTTCCTCGCGATGATCGAGCCGCCCAAGGCCGTCGCCGCCAGCGCCATCGTGCCGCGCGACTACATCTTCGTGGTCGATATCTCGGGCTCCATGCACGGCTTTCCGCTGGACACGGCCAAGACCGTGCTGGAGCGGCTCATCGGTGGCCTGCGTCCGAGCGACACCTTCAATGTGATGCTGTTCTCGGGCAGCGCGCAGATGCTGTCGCCGCACTCGGTGCCGGCCTCGCGCGCCAACATCGCGCAGGCGCTGTCGACCCTCCAGAGCCGCCAGGGCGGCGGCAGCACCGAGCTGATTCCGGCGTTGAAGCAGGTGTATGCAGCGCCGAAGGCGGCCGGCGTCTCGCGCACCGTCGTGGTCGTGACCGACGGCTACGTGACGGTCGAGCGCGAGGCCTTCGAACTCGTGCGCAAGAACCTGTCGAAGGCCAACCTGTTTGCCTTCGGCATCGGCAGCGCGGTCAACCGGCAGCTCATCGAAGGCCTGGCGCGTGCGGGCATGGGCGAGCCCTTTGTCATCACCGATCCGATCCAGGCGCCCGAGCAGGCCGCGCGCTTTCGCCGCATGGTCGAGTCGCCGGTGCTGACCAACGTGCGTGCGCGCTTCGAAGGCCTCGACGTCTACGACGTGGAGCCTGCGGTGCTGCCCGACGTGCTCGGCGAGCGCCCGGTGATCGTGTTCGGCAAATGGCGCGGTGCGGCGCAGGGCCGCGTGCTGATCGAAGGCGACGGCGCGAACGGCCCGTACCGCGCGGCGGTGGCGATCGACGGCCTGGCACGCCAGGACACGGCGGCACTGCGCACGCTGTGGGCACGCCACCGCATCGCCACGCTGAGCGATCAGGAAGCGCTGGAGGGGACGGGTGCGCTGTCCCGGCGCATCACCGACCTGGGCCTGCAGTACGGGCTGCTGACCGCGTACACGAGCTTCATCGCCGTGGACCAGGTCGTGCGTAATCCGGTGCCGGGCCAGGCCCTGCCGGTCGACCAGCCCTCACCGCTGCCCCAGGGCGTGGCCGAGAGCGCCTTGGGCGAAGCCGCCGCCACTTTCGGTGCCGAGGTGCCGAGCACGCCGGAGCCCGAGATGCTCGGTGCGGTGGCCGTGGTGCTGTCGATGCTGGCCATGCTGCGCCGCCGTTTGCGCCGTCATGACGCACGTCGTTTCACCGCCTGAGGACGCACCATGCCATCGTCTCTCTCGACCCCTGCGGTGCCTGCCGCGCCTCGCTCCGGCTTCTCCCTCGCGGCCCTGGCGCAATCCCGGCCACGGCTGGTCGATGCCGGGATCCGCATCGACCGCGCGCCGGCGCTCGGCTGGCTCGGCCTGCAGTGCGTCGCGCTCATGCCGACCTGGCTCTGGATGGCTGCCCGCCTGCGCGATGGCTCCGACGATCCGCTCGGCCTGCTGGCCCTGGCCACGCTCGCGTTGCTGGTTGGGCGCCTGCGTGGCGAGCTGCGTGCGTCGCCGCGCCTGGGCTGGCTGGTGACCGCCACGTTCGGCACGCTGGTCGCTACTGTGCTGCGCATCGGGCCGGGCGCGTTGTCGGCGTGGCCGCCGCTGGCGACCGGCCTGCTGGCGGTGCTGGCCATGGCCTGTGGCCTGCTGGCCTTCCTGCCGCGGCGCGTGGCCCCGGCCCCGGTGCTTGGCCTGGCGGTGCTGGCCTTGCCGCTGCTGTCGTCGCTGCAGTTCTACGCGGGCTACCCGCTGCGCGTGGTCACGGCCGAGGCGAGCCGCTGGCTGCTGATGCCCGGTTTCACGGTTTCGCGCGAAGGCAGCACGCTGCTGGTCGATGGCCGGCTGGTCATCGTCGATGCGCCCTGCTCGGGCGTCCAGATGGTCTGGCTGGGCTACTTCACTGCGTGTGCGGTGGCACTCTGGGCCGGGCGCGACAACCGCGGCTTCCTCGCGCGGTTGCCGGCCGTCGGACTGCTGGTGCTGGCCGGCAACATCGTGCGCAACAGTGTGCTGGTGGCGCTCGAAGGCGCGGGGCTGCAGCCGCCCGCGGTGCTGCACCAGGTGCTGGGCCTGGCGCTGTTGGCGTTGGTGTGCGGCGGCATCGCGCGCGTCATGGCGGGTGGGATGACGGGTGTCATGGGGCGCGCGTCGGCAACCCGCGCCCTAACCCACGCCGCAACCCACGCTGTCAAAGGAGTCGGTCATGGCGCTGTTTGATCGCTGGCTGGGCAACCGCTTCTTCTGCCGGGTGCTGCACAAGGTGGCCTTCGGTGCGGTGATGCTGCTGTGCACCGCCCTCTCGGTGCTGTCATCGGTATCGCGGCCGGTGGCGTCCGCGCAGGCGGCGGCGTTCCAGGAATGGCCTTCGACATGGGACGGTGCGCTGCTGCGGCCCCTGGCGCTCAGCGAGGTCGAGCATCGCTTTGCCGTGAATTTCCCGGGCCGCATCGCGCGCCTGACCGACGGCGAGCGCCTGTTCGTGATGCGCGAGGTATTGGCGCCCACGCGCATGCTGCATCCGGCTCCGGACTGCTACCGCGCGCTCGGCTACCGCATCGAAGGCACGCGGCTCGAGCGCGACGCGCAGGCACGCCTGTGGCGCTGCTTCACAGCTGCGCGCAAGCAGGGGCAAACCCTGCGCGTTTGCGAGCGCATCGTCGACGCCGATGGCACGGCTTTCACCGACACTTCAGCCTGGTACTGGGCGGCGGCGAGCGGCCGTTCCCCGGGGCCGTGGCATGCTGTCACCGTGGCACGACCGATGTGAGGGAGTCTTGAGGAAAACGCTGCGTTTCATTCTTTTGGGGCTGCTGGCCCTGGTGCTGACCGCGGTCATTGCCGTGGTGCTCATCGTCAAGCTGGTGTTGGCGCCGGCTGCGGGCGAATGGTCGACGCGCGTCGAGCTGGGACCGATGGCCACGGAGGTCAGCGTACCGACCGTCCTGCGCCTGGCCACCTCACCCTGGTTCGCTGCGCACCTGGCGGGCCATGCCGTCGACATGGGCCATGGCCGTGTGGTCTTCGGCTGGCGCGAGAGCGCGCAGGCGCTCGAATTGCGGTGCGCACCGTGCAATGTCTCGGTACCGGCTTTCGGCGCGCAGGCGGTGCGGGTCGAAGCGCTCACCGCCACGGCACGGCGCGACGGCAACGTGTTCGCTGGCCAGTTCCAGGTACAGCCGCAGGCCGACGGGGCCGAGCCGCTGCAGGCGCAGTGGAGCGGCCGCCTGTCCCAGACCCATCTGCAGATCGACTTCGACGCGAAGGAGGCTGCCATTGCCCAGTGGTACCGCGCGCTGGTGCCGCAGTTGTCCGAGCTGCAGCGCGCGCGCATCGGCGGCACGCTGGCACTGCGCGGCCGGCTCACGTTGCCCGAGGCGAGCTTCTCCGCGCTGCAGCCGCAGATTGCGGGCTTCACCGTCGACGGACTGGGAACGCAGGCGCTGCTCAATGCGCACACGAGCTGTGGTCCGTCGGCACGGCTGACGCAGGACAGCTGGCTCGCACGCGCCGTGATCGCAGCCGAAGACCAGCGCTACACCACGCACCCTGGCTACGACCTCACCGAACTGCTGGCCGCGGCCGATGCCAACCAGAAGCGCGGCAAGGTCGAGCGCGGCGGCAGCACGCTCACCCAGCAGCTCGCCAAGATGGTGATGACCGGCAGCGATCGCACCGCCGAACGCAAGCTGCGCGAGCTGCTCTACGCGGTGGAGATGGAGCAGACGCTGGGCAAGGCGCGCATCCTTGAGCTCTACCTTGACAGCGCACCTTGGGGCTCGGGCGTGTGCGGCGCCGAGGCGGCGGCACGCCTGTATTTCAAGCGCAGCGCACGCACGCTGGAGCCGGCGCAGGCGGTGTGGCTCGCCGCCATGCTCAACAAGCCCAGCGCCGCGGCCGACGAATGGAAGCGCACCGGCACGCTGGACGCCGCCCGCATCCAGTGGGTGGCCAGCGGCATCCGCGGCATCAGCCGCAGCCAGCGCGAAGCGCTGCTCAAGAGCGTGGCAGCCGCGCGTTTCGCGGCGCCCTGAGAAAGGGCGCACATTTTCGGTGCGTCCGGCCTTGGCACATGTCTTGCTGAAATCAGCGCAATGGATGCTGTCATCGCCCCTCCGCCCGCCGCTGTCGAGATCGTGGCGCTGAGCAAGCGTTACGCCGAAGGTACGCCGGCCGCCGTCGACCAGATCGACCTGCGCATCGCCAGCGGCAGTTACTGCTGTCTGCTCGGCCCGTCGGGCTGCGGCAAAAGCACCACGCTGCGCATGATTGCGGGCCACGAGTCGGTCACCAGCGGCGACATCCTGCTGGACAACCGCAACATCACCAACCTGCCGGCCGCCGCGCGCGGCACGGCCATGATGTTCCAGAGCTTCGCGCTGTTCCCGCATCTCTCGTCACTCGACAACGTCGCGTTCAGCCTGAAGATGAAGGGCGTCGGCAAGGCCGAGCGCCACCAGCGTGCCGCAGACTTGCTCGAGCGTGTCGCGATGGGTCATCTGGCCGAGCGCAAGCCAGGCGAACTCTCCGGCGGCCAGCAGCAGCGCGTGGCGCTGGCGCGGGCGCTGATCACCGAGCCCCGCGTGCTGCTGCTCGACGAGCCGCTGTCGGCGCTCGACCCCTTCCTGCGCATCCAGATGCGCGCCGAACTGCGCCGCTGGCAGAAGGAGCTGGGCCTGACCTTCATCCATGTCACGCACTCGCAGGAAGAGGCGATGGCGCTGGCCGACACGATGGTGGTGATGAATCATGGGCTGATCGAACAGGTCGGCTCGCCCCATACGGTCTACAACCATCCGGCCAGCGAATTCGTCGCGCGCTTCATGGGTGGCCACAACGTGATCGACCTGCCTGGTGGCGATGCCATCGCCGTACGCAACGACCACATGCACATCACCCCCGCCGATAACGGAAGCGGCAGCGGGCGGCTCGCCCGTATCACCGACGTCGAGTACCAGGGCACCTATGTGCTCCTCGGCCTGACGTTGACCGACGCCGCGCCGGGCCGTGGCACGGTGTCGGTGCTGTTGGGCGAGAACGCGTTCCTTGCGCGGCCTTATGTGCAGGGCGAGCAGGTGCTGCTCTCCTGGCGCGATGCCGATGCGCGGGTGCTCGGCCCTGGCGTGCTGCCTCCGGGCCAGCGTGCGATGGCCATGCCGGCATGACGATGTGAACGAAAACCCGGCCCGTCGTCGCACTGCCTGCTGTCGTTGCCGCTGATCCTCGCCTCCTTTCCAATTTTTCGATACCTACTTGTCCATCTGCAGGAGACTCACCATGACCGACCCCATCGACTCTTCCGCCGGCGTCAAGCGCCGCGTCATGCTGCAGGGCGGCGCTGGCCTGGCCGGCATCCTCGCCAGCGGCATGGCACCCTTCGTCCACGCGCAGGAAAAGATCGTGCTGCGCTACCTGGGCACCGCGGTGAACCAGGACAAGGCGATTGCCGAGAAGTTCAAGGCCGACACCGGCATCGAGATCCAGTACGTGGCCGTGACCACCGATGACGTGACCAAGCGCGCCGTCACCGCGCCCAACAGTTTCGACCTGATCGACACCGAGTTCTTCTCGCTCAAGAAGATCGTGCCGACCGGCAACCTGAAGGGCATCGACACCAAGAAGATCAAGAACGCCGACAAGATCACCACGCTCTTCACGAAGGGCGAAGTCGCCGGCAAGGCCGTGGGCGACCAGGGCACCGCGCCCAAGAAGGTGATCTACCTGGAAGGCGAGAAGAGCAAGAAGTTTGCGACCGCGCCGACGCAGTACATGTCGCTCATCCCGACGGTCTACAACGCCGACACGCTGGGCATCCGCCCCGACCTGATCAAGCGCCCGATCGACTCGTGGGCCGAGCTGCTCAACCCCGAGTTCAAAGGCAAGGCTGCGATCCTGAACATCCCGTCGATCGGCATCATGGACGCCGCGATGGTGGTGGAGGCCAAGGGCCTGCACAAGTACAAGGACAAGGGCAACATGACCAAGGCCGAGATCGACCTGACGATCAAGACCCTGATCGAGGCCAAGAAGGCCGGCCAGTTCCGCGCGCTGTGGAAGGACTTCAACGAGTCGGTCAACCTGATGGCTTCCGGCGAGGTCGTGATCCAGTCGATGTGGTCGCCCGCCGTGACGGCTGTGCGCACCAAGGGCATCGCCTGCAACTTCCAGCCACTGAAAGAAGGCTATCGCGCCTGGGCCGCCGGCTTCGGTCTGCCGGCCACGCTGTCGGGCAAGAAGCTCGACGGCGCCTACGAATTCATCAACTGGTTCCTCGATGGCTGGGCCGGCGCGTACCTCAACCGCCAGGGCTACTACAGCGCCGTGCTCGACACCGCCAAGGCCAAGATGGAAGCCTACGAGTGGGCCTACTGGATGGAAGGGAAGGCCGCCTCGCAAGACATCAAGAGCCCGAACGGCGACGTGCTGGCCAAGGCCGGCGCGATTCGCGACGGCGGCAGCTACGAACAGCGCATGGGCGGCATCGCCTGCTGGAACGCCGTGATGGACGAGAACGAGTACATGGTGAGGAAGTGGAACGAGTTCGTCGCTGCCTGATCCCGTGAGCGCCCCCACCGCCAGCGCGCACGCGCCCACCCCCTCCGTCCATGCCGTGAAGGCGTGGTGGCAGGCGTTGCCGTTCGCGCTGGTGTTCCTGCTGTTCTTCCTGATTCCCTTGGCGCTGATCGCGATGGTCAGCCTGTGGAACTTCAACGAGTACGAGCTCATTCCCGCGGTCACGCTGCGCAACTACCTGAGCCTGTTCGAAGGCTGCTCGCACCTCACTGACAACGGCGACCTGTGCGTCACGCTGAGCACCTACCTCAGCACGCTCAAGTTCTGCCTGCTGGTCTGGGGCATCACGCTGCTCATCGGTTTCTCGGTGGCCTACTTCCTGGCCTTCCATGTGCGTTCGGCGACCATGCAGACGGTGCTGTTCGTGCTGTGCACCGTGCCCTTCTGGACGTCGAACGTCATCCGCATGATTTCGTGGGTGCCGCTGCTGGGCCGCAACGGGCTGGTCAACCAGGGGCTGATGGGCATCGGCCTGGTGAACGAGCCGGTCGAGTGGCTGCTGTTCTCCGATTTCTCGGTGGTACTTGCCTTCGTGCACCTCTACACGATGTTCATGATCGTGCCGATCTTCAACTCGATGATGCGCATCGACCGTTCGCTGCTCGAAGCCGCCAACGACTCGGGCGCCACCGGCTGGCAGACGCTGTGGAACGTGATCGTGCCGCTCTCGCGCACCGGCATCCTGATCGGTTCGATCTTCGTCATCACCATCGTCATGGGCGACTTCGTCACCATCGGCGTGATGGGTGGCCAGCAGATCGCGTCCATCGGCAAGATCATCCAGGTACAGACGTCGTACCTGCAGTTCCCACTGGCCGCAGCCAACGCCATGATCCTGCTGGCGGTGGTGCTGATGATCATCTGGGGCCTCACGCGCCTCGTCGACATCCGCAAGGAGCTCTGATGAAAATGCCCCCACGCTCATCGCTTCGCGTATCGCTGCCCCCCCGAGGGGGCGCGTCAGTGCCTTCGGGCGGCCGGGCGGCACTGACATGAGCAACCGCATCGGCGAAAAACGCGCAGCGGGCTTCTGGCCGCTGGCCATCGTCTTCGCGCTGTTCGTGCTGTTCCTCTACGGCCCGATGATCACGATCTTCGTGCTGAGCTTCCAGGGCCCGGAGGGCGGCCTGACCTTCCCGTTGCGCGGCGTGTCGCTGCACTGGTTCTACAAGCTGGCCGAGGGCCTGGGCACGGTCGACATCGGCGCGGCCTTCCGGCGCTCGCTGGCGCTCGGCGCGGTGGTGATGGCCTTCACCGTCGTGCTGTCGGTGCTGGCGGGCCTGGCCTTCCGCAAGAAGCTCGCGGGCAGCAACCTGCTCTTCTTCATCACGGTGGCCAGCCTGATCATGCCGTCGATCATCATCTCGCTGGGCATCGGCCTGCAGTTCCGCCTGCTCGACACCGGAATCAAGGAAGCGCTGACCGCCCTGGGCGCGACCGACATGCTCGAGAACTACGGCACGGCGCTCGGCCTGTTCACCTCGGCGCTCGGTGCGCATCTCACATGGACGCTGCCCTTCGGCCTGCTCATCATGTTCGCGGTGTTCAACCGTTTCAACCCGGCCTATGAAGAAGCCGCACGCGACCTCGGCGCCACGCCCTGGCAGACCTTCCGCCACGTGGTGCTGCCGCTGATCGGCCCGTCGATCGTGGGCATCGGCATGTTCGGCTTCACGCTGAGCTGGGACGAGATTGCCCGCACCTCGCAGGCCATCGGCGACGTCAACACGCTGCCGCTCGAGCTGCAGGGCCTAACCTCGACCGTGACCACGCCCTCGATCTATGCGCTGGGCACGGTCACCACCATCGTCTCCTTTGCCGTGATGGCGGTGGCGCTGAGCACGGCAGCGCTGCTGCGACGGCGTTCGGCGCGGCCACGCTGAGACGGCGCCCGCCCACCCCACCCCACCCACGCCACGCAACGTAGGAACCGCGCCATGCCCCGCCTGCTGGTCATCAACCCCAACACCTCGACGGCGGTGACGGCCCTGCTCCATCGCCACGTGCAGGCGCAGGCGGGTGACCTGCTCGACGTGCAGAGCCTGACGGCACGTTTCGGTGCGCCCTACATCGCCTGTGAGGCCAGTTACGCGGTGGCCAACCATGCCGTGCTCGACGCCTGGGCCGTGGCACGCGCGCACGATTGGCGGCCCGACGCGGTGCTCATCGGATGCTTCGGCGACCCGGGCCTGTTCGCGCTGCGCGACGGCGCGGGGGTGCCGGTGAGCGGATTGGCCGAAGCGGCCTTCTCGGCCGCGGCCTGGCATGGGCGCTTTGCCATCGTCACCGGCGGCGACCGCTGGCGGCCGATGCTGTCGCGCCTGGCGCATTCGCTCGGCCATGGGCAGACGCTGGCCGGCATCCACACTGTCGCACCGACCGGCGCGCAGCTTGCCGAAGATCCGGTGGGCGCGCGCAAGCTGCTGGCCCAGGCCTGCTGCGAGGCGGCCGACCGCTTCCAGGCGCAGGCGGTGATCCTCGGCGGTGCGGGGCTGGCCGGCATGGCGGCCGACATCGAGAGTGCCGTGCCGGTGCCGCTGATCGACAGCGTGACCGCCGGCGCGCAGTGGGCGCTGCGCACGTTGCGCATGCCGGGGCGCACCGCCGCCGCCGCCCCTGCCTCCTTCTCTGCGGCTTCGCAGCCAATCACATCAGCCGCTGGCCATTCGGGCTTCGGTGTCGCGTGGCAGAGCGTCTCGTGGGAACTCGCATCGCTGGCCTGAACGGCATCAGGGATTTGCAGTGCGTCGTGCCGTGACGCGGTCCAGGGTGGCAAACTGGCAGGACCATGACCGTTGTCCCCTACGCCCCTGAGACCCTCGCGCGCGACGCGATCGATCAACTTGCCGGCCTGACCGTGCTCGACTTCGGCACCAACTGGTGTGGCCACTGCCAGCGTGCCCAGCCGCTGGTGGACGCGGCGCTCGCGCCGCAATCGGGCCTTCGGCACATCAAGGTCGAGGACGGCAGCGGTCGCCCGCTCGGCCGGTCCTTCGGCGTCAAGCTCTGGCCCACGCTGGTGTTCCTGCGCGACGGTACCGAAGTCGCACGCGTGGTGCGGCCGACCGACGGCGAGACGCTCGACAGCGCGCTCGCGCAGCTCGCACCGGCTGGCTGAGCCGTTCGGGCCGGTTCACGGATCTTTACGCAGCGACACGCGGTCCTTACGTTGCGTGCAAGGCCCCGATACACGGCGCTTCCAAACTACGTCTCACCTGCTGCCCTGTGGCAACAGGCTTCTTAGAAAGGAAGCACTCTCATGATCACCTCACGCCAACGCCTCCTCTGGGCCGGTCTCCTGGCCTCCGCCACCTTCGCTGCCTCGGCCCAGACGCCGCCACCCGCTGCACCCGCCGACGGCGCGCCGAAGACCGAGCAGCGTATGCAGCACAAGAAGCATGACGGCAAGTGGGCCGAGCGCATGCAGGAGCGCCGGGCCAAGCACCTGGCCGACCTCAAGGCGAAGCTGAATCTGACCGCCGCGCAAGAGCCGGCCTGGACCACCTTCACCTCGGCCACGCAGCCGCCGGCGCGCCCCGCACCGGGCGCCGACCGTGCAGCTGCACGGGCCGAGTTCGAGAAGATGACCACGCCGCAGCGCATCGATCGCATGCAGGCCCGCCAGGCCGAGCGCAGCGCGCATTTCGCGCAACGCGCTGAAGCGACGAAGGCTTTCTACGCCGTGCTCACGCCCGCGCAGCAGAAGACCTTCGATGCCGAATCGATGCGCCACGGCCCGCAGGGCGGCCCCGAGGGCCACCATGGCCCCCGCGGCGAACGCGCGCCGGCCCCTGCCAAGAGCTGACACCGAAGGGGCGCCCTGCGCCCTTTCGGCAGCCGCAGTCCTCTGAGCCCGCACCGTGCGAACGGTGCGGGCTTTTTCGCGCATCTGCGGCGTCTTTGGGGGTCCTGCCCGTGCCGAAGAAGGTGGTGCGTCCTACAGCGCCTCGGAGGTGGTCGATCTACAAACGAGAAAACCGTTTGAATGCCGCTTCTGTGACCGCAACGCCCACCTCTCTCAAAGTCATGACCGTGAACACCCACAAGGGGTTCACGGTATTCAACCGCAAGTTCATCCTTCCCGAATTGCGCGAGGCGGTTCGCACGGTCGGCGCCGACGTGGTGTTCCTGCAGGAGGTGCAAGGCACGCACGACCGTCATGCGCGCAAGCACAGCAACTGGCCCGAGGCGCCGCATTACGAATTCCTCGCCGACACCATGTGGCCGCAGTTCGCCTACGGCCGCAACGCGGTGTATCCCAAGGGCCATCATGGCAACGCAGTGCTTTCCAAGTTTCCGATTGCGAGCTTCACCAACCACGACGTGTCCATTGCCGGCCCCGAGAAGCGCGGCCTGCTGCATTGCGCGTTGCGCGTGCCGGGCCGGGTCGGCGAGGTGCACGTGATCTGCGCCCACCTCGGCCTGGCCGAGAACCACCGCCAGCAGCAGCTCGAACTGCTCTGCCACATCGTGCGCGACGAAGTCCCGCCCGACGCACCGCTCGTGGTGGCCGGGGACTTCAATGACTGGCGCGGCCGTGCCCATGAGGTGCTTGCCAAAGGCGCGGCGCTGCGCGAAGTGTTCGTGCATGCGAATGGCGCTGCAGCCAAGACTTTCCCCTCGCGTTTTCCGGTGCTCGCGCTGGACCGCATCTACGTGCGCAACGCGGGTGTCCATGCGCCGGTGGTGCTGCCACGCAAACCCTGGTCGCACCTGTCCGACCACGCGCCCCTGGTGGCGGAGATACAGATATGAACCGATGGCTCAGTGGCAACGGCATCGAACTGCTGGAGAACGGCGAGGACTACTTTCCGCGCGTGTTCCAGGCCATTCGCGATGCGCAGCGCGAAGTGATCATCGAGACCTTCATCCTGTTCGAGGACAAGGTCGGCAAGGAACTGCACGAGGCCATGCGTTCGGCCGCACTGCGGGGCGTGAAGGTCGACCTGATGATCGACGGCTTCGGTTCGCCCGACCTCTCGCCCGAGTTCATCGGCGGGCTCACTTCGGCCGGCGTCAAGGTGCGCGTGTTCGATCCCGGCCAGCGCTATTTCGGCCAGCGGCTGAACATCTTCCGGCGCATGCACCGCAAGATCGTGGTGGTCGATGCGCAGCGCGCCTTCGTCGGCGGCATCAACTATTCGGCCGACCACCTGGCGGATTTCGGCCCGATGGGCAAGCAGGACTATGCGGTGGAGCTCGAAGGGCCGATCGTCGGAGAGATCCACCGTTTCGTGCTGCGCGCGATCGCCGTCGGTGGCAAGGGCCCGGGCTGGTTCCGGCGTCGCCTGAAGGCGGCGGAGGTGGCGGCCGATGAAGTGCCGGCGAACCCCCGCAGGCTGCCCTCTTCGGGCGAGGCGGACATCCAGCTGGTGACGCGCGACAACCGCCGCCATACCAACGACATCGAACGCCAGTACCGCGCGGCCATCCGCGTGGCACGCCATCGCGTGGTGATTGCCAACGCCTATTTCTTTCCGGGCTACCGGCTGATCAAGGAGATGCGCCGCGCCGCGCGCCGTGGTGTCGATGTGCGCCTCATCCTGCAGGGCGAGCCCGACATGCCGATCGTCAAGACCGCGGCGAGCATGCTGTACCACCACCTGATCCATGCGGGCGTGAAGATCTACGAGTACTGCGAGCGTCCACTGCATGGCAAGGTCGCACTGATGGACGACCAGTGGAGCACGGTGGGGTCGAGCAACCTCGATCCGCTGAGCCTGTCGCTGAACCTGGAGGCGAATGTGGTCGTGAGAGACCGCACCTTCAACCACACCCTGTCGGAGCGCCTGAACCATCTCATGCGGCACAGCTGCAAGCAGATCGAAGTCGACCAGCTCACCGAGTGGAGCGGCTGGCGGCTGGTGCGCAGCTTCTTCATCTTCCACCTGCTGCGCTGGTACCCGTCGTGGGTGGGCTGGTTGCCGCGCCATGCGCCCAAGCTCACGCCGCTGGAGGCGCCCGAGCCGCGCAGCGGCGGCGCGACGCAGACCGACGCGGCATGAGCACAATGGTGCAGAGCGCCAGGGCCTTGCGATGACCATCGCCGCCACCGTCAGGCGATGGCGGCAGCAGCCATGGTGGCCGTGGGCGCAGCGTCTGGTCATCGGGGGCTTCTTCGTCTTCGTCGCGAGCCTGCTGGTGATCCAGGCGCGGACGATCGAATGGGGCGAGGTGTTCAGTGCCATGCGCGGCTATCCCATGCCGGTGCTCGCGCTGGCCGCTGCATTGGCCGCAGCCAGTCATGTGATCTACAGCGGCTTCGACCTCATTGGCCGCCACTACACGGGTCACCGGCTCAAGGCGCCCACGGTGATGGGCATCACCTTCGTGAGCTACGCCTTCAACCTCAACCTGGGCACGGTCGTCGGCGCAGTGGCCATGCGGGTGCGGCTGTATTCGCGGCTCGGCCTCGACGCCGCGATGATCACGCGCATCGTCGGCATCAGCATGCTCACCAACTGGCTGGGCTATTTCCTGCTCGCCGGCCTGGCCTTCGCGTGGTGGCCGCTGGCGCTGCCGCCCGACTGGCACGTGGGCATCGGCGTGCTGCGCGCAGTGGGCATCGCGCTCGTTGGCGTGGCACTGGCTTACCTCGGGCTGTGCGCCATGTCCGTGCGCCGCGAATGGTCGGTGCGCGGCCACCAGATCGCCCTGCCGAGTCTGCGTGTGGCACTCGTCCAGCTCGCGCTGTCGTGTGCCAACTGGGCCATGATGGGAGCGACCATGTTCGTGCTGCTGCAAGGCAAGGTCGCTTATCCGATGGTGCTGGGCGTGCTGCTGATCGGCGCCGTGGCCGGGCTGCTGTCGCGCGTGCCTGCCGGGCTCGGGGTGCTGGAAGCCGTGTTCGTGGCGCTGCTGGGCGCCCGGCTGCCCGACACCGCGCTGATCGCGGCCGTGCTGCTGTACCGCGCCGTCTACTACTGGCTGCCCTTGGTGGTCGCCGCGCTGCTTTACCTGGCGATGGAAGCGGGCGCCCGCAAGCTGGCAGTGACCGACGCAGCGCCCTCTTCGCAGTCCTCGCGGGTCTGAACGCCACGAAGCCGGTCATGCGCCGTAGGCCAGTTTTACGGCTACATTCGGCCAGAAACAGACTTGGGCAGAGTTCTTCATCCGCCCAAAGCACAGCGAGCACATCGCATGACGACCCTTCGTATCGCCCTTGCCAATATCGAGATTCCATCGAGTCCTGAGGATTCGGTTGAGCGCGTCCTGCGTGCGCTGCCCGAAGCAGCCCGTGCAGGCGCGCGGTTGATCTGCTTTCCGGAAGCATATGTTCCCGGTTATCCGTGGGCCGAGAGGCGGCCGGATCTGGTCAGTCCGGGGTTTCTGCAAGACGCCCATGCCACCATCGCGCAGGCGGCATCCAGGAACAATGTGGGCGTGATCCTTGGGACCGAGCGCTACGTTGCGGACAAGCCGCGGCTCACCGCACTTGTCATCCAGCCTGACGGAGAGGTCGCCGGTTTTCAGGACAAGGTGCAGCTTGATCCCAGCGAGGAGGTGCGCTACGAGGCGGGCAGCGAGCGTCATGTATTCGAATTGGATGGGGTGCGCTTCGGGGTAGTGATCTGCCATGAGGGCTTCCGTTACCCAGAGACCGTTCGTTGGGCGGCTCTGCGCGGCGCGCAACTGGTATTCCATCCGTTCTACGATGAAGCCGTTCCCGGCGCGTTTCAGCCCACCGAATTCGCAGATCCGCGCAACACCTTCCACGAGAAGACGTTCCTTTGCCGGGCTGCTGAAAACAACGTTTTTTTCGCCGCTGCGAATTGCGCGAGTCCTGGGTCGCCCACGACATCGGCCGTGATAGGACCGGACGGCTCGCTGCTCTGCTATCAGCCCTATGGGCAAGCCGGCTTGCTCGTGTGCGACATCCACGCCGCGGAAGCCACAGGTGTGCTCGCCCGCAGGCTCAGGACGAAGTCCTAGAGCCCGAAGATCTCGCGCAACAGGCGAGTGAAATCCGAAGCCTTGCGCCATGACACAACCATCCAGTTTGTGTTCTTTCGACTCATCAACGTGGCGGGCGAGCCGCTGACCGCGAGTGGTTGGCGCGAACTTCAGTCGATTGTTTTGAGCCAAAGCTTCGACCACCGGTTGGCTACCGCCGGCCAGAAGCGGACGGAAATATTCAGACGCGAGGAACGACGAAGTGGTCCAAATACGCAAAGCAGTCGCCGAGGATGGGGATGGTCTGTGGGCCATCATGGAGCCAATCATTCGCGCGGGGGACACGTATGATTTTCCTCGGCAGACGAGTCGTGACGACGCGCTCCGCGCTTGGCTTGCACCGGCTAACACATGCTTCGTGGCGCAAGATGGCGAACAACTCGTTGGGACGTATGTGTTGCATCCGAACCGAAAAGGCGGCGGTGCGCATGTCTCGAACTGCGGATACATGACTGCTCATGATCGCTACGGCCAGGGGATCGGAAACGCAATGTGCGCCCACTCCCTCATCCAAGCGCGCGCGGCGGGATACCGCGCAATGCAGTTCAACTTTGTCCTTGCAAGCAATAAAAGGGCGGTCGAACTCTGGAAGCGGATGGGCTTTCAGATCGTTGGGAGAATTCCAGATGCCTTTCTTCTTCCCGAGCAGCGGTACACGGACGCATTTGTTATGTATCAACGACTCTGAGTTCAGAGCTGCCTCCGGCCAGAAGCAGACTTTGCCCTCGGGCTCCTCGATGGACTCGCGAGGGCGCCACGAAGACGCCACCCAACCTGCAGGAGATTGGCGATGAGCATTCGGAACGTGCAGTTCCGGGGATTGACCATGTGGTGATCCGCACTGCCGATGCGGCGTCGCTTCATGAACTGTTCAGCAATCATCTTGGCCTTCCAGTGACTTGGCCGCTGGCGCGCGCAACGTTCGCGACTTTTGGCTGGATAGGGCTTGGCAACACCAACCTTGAAATCTGGGCCGCGACCGACAACTCCGATTTGCCAGCAGATTGTCCTTTCCCTCTCATCCACCAGATCGCCCTCGCGCCTGCTGAACTCCAGGAAACCCTGGCTCGCTTCAGCGCCATGGGACTCAGTTGCAAAGCTCCGCGGGCTTATGCGTCAAAGGACGACCGCGGAGAGATGCGAACCAACTTCACGAATTCAGTCGTCCAGGACCTCTCCAAGGAATCGTGTTGCGTGTTCGTCTGCGAGTGGGACAGCGATGCATTCATCGTGCCGTGGAGGAAGGGGTTGGGTACCCTGGAGCGTAGAAAACAAGAAAGAGACGCTTTGGCCGCCTGCGGTGGAGGCGCTCTTGGTCTTGTCGGCTTGAAAGAAATAGCGATGTCGTGCACCGACCTTGTCGGGGCACTCGACGGATGGCAGAAGCTTGCTGAGTCAAGGGCGGGAGGGTCTGTCCTCGCGATCGCAGACGATGTGGAGCTACGGTTGTCGGCCGGCACGCAAAACTTCTTTCAGTCGCTGACGTTCGCAGTCCGAGACCTCGCCGAAGCGCGGCGCTTCCTCGACAGTCGCGGCCTTTTGGATGGAGATGTGGCCGATGAGGTGGTGCTTTCACTGCACGTCACTGGCGGACTGCGTTTTCGCTTGGTTGAAGCCGTGACTGAGCACGGGCATGCCGATGTTTCTGCGCAGGGATTTACGGGCTACAGTTGGCCAGCAGCGGACGCTACCCAAACTCGGAGCGAAGAATGAGCTTGTCCA
The DNA here is from genome assembly GCF_030811835.1 of Variovorax ginsengisoli. Lineage (GTDB taxonomy): Bacteria > Pseudomonadota > Gammaproteobacteria > Burkholderiales > Burkholderiaceae_C > Variovorax > Variovorax ginsengisoli_C. The sequence goes on from NZ_JAUSRO010000005.1 coordinate 308,769, forward strand.
TTTTGCTGCGATGCTTTGACATCGAACAGACCAGAGAATTTTACGAATCGGTACTTTGTTGCGTTGTCGCATCTACAGCTGAGAACACGATCACCGTCACCAAGGGAGGCGCCCATCTCATCTTCACAAGCCAAGATCTGTGGAGCGCAACGCCCGGTTTTTCTGGAACGATCTACATCACGGTTGCAGACGTAGACCAGTATTTCTCCACCATCGCAAGCAAAGCGTCCGTCGCATGGCCTTTGCAAACGATGCCCTACGGAGGCAGAGAATTTGCCATCACTGATTGCAACGGCTATCTGCTCGCATTCCAACAAGAAGGAAGTCGCGTTGTTCGAGCGGCACCCTGCCGCATGGCTTGAGGTCGCCAACGGAAGCCGCGCTGCGCGGCTCTTTCGTCACTTCGGATGGGGCAGCGAGGTCGACATTGGTGGCGGCGATTCCCGAATGAAGGAACAGCGACGATGACTGCTTGGGGCTGAGAAGGTGAGAAAACGCGAGCGGCGACGGTTGGTCAGAATCGGACCTTCGCGAGGTTAGGAAAACTTGCTCGTAAGCTGCCGTTCATTGCAGAATCAGGCTCCAGTTGGAGGCAACGGAATGCATGTTCGTCTAGCGCGTGAGTCGGACCGGGACGTTGTGTTGAGTTTGTATCGTGAGCTGCGGCCCAACGATCCAGTGCTCCCGTCGGAAAAGGCCTCTGAATTCTGGTCGAAGGTGAATGATGCACCCGCATCGCAGATCATCGTGGCCGAGTATGAAGGGCTTGTCGGTGCAACGTGCATGCTGGCATTGATTGCGAACATTGCAAGCGAAGGACGACCCATCGGTTTCATCGAGCATGTGGTGACCGCCCAATCATTTCGACGCAAAGGATTGGGCGAAGCATGTTTACGCTATGCGGTCGAAACAGGTTGGAAGCTCGGCTGTTGCAAAGTGGTGCTGCTTTCGGGAGTGCAAAGACCAGAAGCCCACGGGGTATACGAAAAAGTCGGTTTCTGTGGTGACGTGGAAAGAGGATTCGTCATCAAAAGACCGCGACCATGAGCCGCTTGAATTCGTCACGTCGACGCCGCGCGTGGCGCCCCGCGCCCACAGGCCAGCGCCGCCAGTGCCAGCAGCAGCGCGGCCACGCCGTACACCCACAGCGACGACACCACCGGCAGCACCAACCCTGCCACCAGCGGGCCGGTGCCGGCGCCGATGTCGCGCCACACTGAGCGTGCGGCCAGCGCCTGCACACGGCCGGGGCCCGGATGGCGATGCGCAACGATGGGGGCGAGCAGCGGCAGTTGCAGGGCTCGCAGTACGACGATCGCTGCAGCGCAGCTCCAGAGCCACCCGGCACCAAACCCGAGCAATGCGACCGCGGTGATCAACGACAGCACGACGAGCAGCCGCTCCGCGCCCCAACGCTGCGCCATGCGGCCCCCCACCGGGCTCAGCACGATCTCCGCGCCATAGCGCATCGCGAGCAGCACGCCGGCTGCGACGACCGCGCTGCCGGGCAGCAGGTCCTTGCCGAGGAACGACAGACCGATGATGAACAGGCCATCGAGCGTGAAGCCCTCGAGAAAGGACCATGTGTCCAGCGCGTTGGGGCGACGCGGATGTGGGCGCGACTGACCCAGCGCCGGATGCGGCAAGCTTGGCAGCCGGCGCGTGGCGAACAGGCCGCCCAGCGCGACGATGGCCAGCAGGGCAAAGATCGGCCGTGGCCCCGCGGCTTGGGCGAGCACCGCCCCGGCGGGCAAGGCGAGCACGGGTCCGAGGGCGATGAAGGCGCGCGAGCGCCCCGAACGCAGCGCCGCCCCCCTCGGCTCGGCCGTCGCGAGCGCCTGCGTGGACAGATTGAGCGCTGCGAAGCACAGGCCCCACACGAGCCGCAGCGGCAACAGTGCCCAGAAGCCCGAGAGCGTGGCGTAGCCGAGCGCGCAGAAGGCGGCAGCGACCACCGCCAGGGTGCAGGTCGGCCGGTCGCCGTGACGGGCATAGAACCGGGCCACATAGCCATAGCCGGCGATGCGCACCAGACGATTGGCTGCGAGCAGCATTCCGGCTTCCGCCAGTGTGACGCCGAAGGCCGCGCCATACATCGGCAGCAGGAGGTAGAGCACCGTGTCGCCGGGGAGCGTGGCGCCCAGTGCGATGGCGGCGTGCCGTGAATCGCGATCGGCGGCCATGATGGATGCAGGAGAGGCTGTGGGCGGCGACGATGACATGGCACGCATGGTGCGCCGCACCGGCGCCCCTCGACAAACGACATCGATGGGCGGGTACGCGTGCAAAAATCTCACGCATGCCACCGCCCGTCCCGAATCTCCCGCGTCTGCCGCCCCTCCATGCCGTGCGCGCCTTCGTGGCGGCGGCCCGCCATCAGAGCTTCACGCGGGCGGCCGTCGAACTGCACGTGACGCACGGCGCGGTGAGCCGGCAGGTCAAGGCGCTGGAAACCCACCTGGGCGTGGCGCTGTTCGAGCGCCTCACGCGGCAGGTCGTTCTCACGGCGGAAGGCCAGGCTTTCTTCGCAGACGCAGCGGCGGCGCTGTCGCAGATCGGGGCCGCGGCGACCGCGCTCATGGCGCGCGCGCCGACACGGGCGGTGCGCATCAATGTGCGGCCCTCGTTCGCGGTGCGCTGGCTGATTCCGCGTCTTCCGGCCTTCGTCGCCCAGTACCCGGGCATCGAACCGCAGGTCGTGACCAGCACCGCGGTGCCGTCCAAAGTGGTCGACGGGTTCGACGTGGCCATCCGGCGCGGGCTCCAGGGCTGGCCGCCGTCGATCCAGGTCAAGCCCTTTTTGGAGGACGAGGTGCAGGTGGTCGGTGCGCCTTCTCTGTTCGAGATGCGGGGTGTGGGTGCGCCACCGGCGCTGGCGGCGCACGTGCTGCTGTCGGCCCGCACCCGCAAGAGCGACTGGGACGACTGGCAGCGCGCGGTCGGCCTCGTGCGCTTCAAACCGGCCGGGCGGCTGCAGTTCGATCATCTGCACCTGGTGCTGCAGGCGGCGCTCGACGGCCTGGGGGTCGCGATGGGCCCGACCTCCCTGGTTGCACACGACCTCGCCAATGGTCGCTTGCTGTCGCCGCTACCGCACCTGCGCATGCCGCTGGAACGCTATTACTACGGCCTCGCACCAGACGCCAGGCCCGAGGCGCAGTTCTTCGCCCAATGGCTGGAAGACACGAGGCGTGCCGGCCGCTGAACGATTGACCGGCGCACGAAGAACCTGAAGCGTCATGTACGCACGATTTCCGAATGACTTTCCTGCGCTGGTGGAGCGAGCCGAAAAAACTGCAGGGCAAAACTTTGATCAAGGTGGACGTACATGTCTGGAGCTTGAATCGACATCATGGATTTGCCCTGCGGGACATTTTGCTGGTAGAACAAAGTAACCTTTTCCACGTGATATGACCATTCCATCTGAATATCAGCGCGCAACTTTGGAGTTCGAGCGTTTCATGGTCGATGCCCGCGATGCGGCGGGCCTGGCGACCACGAACATGGCTTGGAACATGGTGGTGGGCGTCTTGCGGGCTTTCAGGCGAAGGCTCTCGCTGCAGCAAGCAATCCGCTTCGCAAACGTGTTGCCCCCGGTCGTTAGAGCGATCTTCGTTTCCGATTGGGATTTCCAGGATTCGCCACTCCCCTTTGACCAAAACAACTCTCTTATCGACGAGGTCCGGTCTGTCCGTAGAGAGCACAACTTTTCGCCTGACTTGGCGGTTCAAGCGGTGGCACAGGCGCTGCGACGTCATGTTGACACTGCGGCCTTCGATCAGGCGCTTGCCAGCTTGCCGATAGGTGCCGCCGAATTCTGGACGACTTTACGAGACGGTGCATGACGGCCAGGAGCAAACTTTCAGTTGCAGCCTCAAATTTCGAGTCTCTGAGACATACCAAGCCATGAGTTTAGTCAGCCTGTCGGCACTTTCGTCCGAGGATGTTCGCGCGATCTGGCACCTGGTTGAAGCACCTGGCGTGGACGTTCAAGGCACCGTAGCTTGGTCGTTCGAAGGAAATGGCATTCGCACGCGCACGACGTTTCTGAAGGCGTTCCAAGAACTGAACCTGTCCGTCATCGAGTTACCGAATCTTCTGAAAACAGGCGAACGCGTTTGCGATCTCGCAGGCTATCTCGACCCCTTCTATGACATCTACGTGGTCCGAGAATCGAATCATGAACGCATCGCGGAGTTTGCTGCTTCGTCCCGGAGGCCGGTGGTCAATGCGATGTCGAGCGCCGGTCATCCATGCGAAGTTCTTACCGACGCCTATTTCATCGAAACAGTCATAGGTCCGATCCGGAAAGTTCGCATCTGCCTTTGGGGGCCCCCGACAAACGTATTTCGTTCGTGGCACGAGCTGGCGGATGTGATGGACTTTTCGCTAGTGCATATATGCCATGAGAGCTTCCACACGGGCACATCGAACGTAATCTTTTCATCGTCTCCCCTCGGAACAGCAGACGTGGTCATTACTGATGGCTGGCCTCGGGGCACGGAGCAGTTGAACAATCCGCTGTCGGTCGAGGATCTGAATCGAATGGGTCAGCCTGTGCTCTTGCCAACCCCACCGTTTGCCGTGGGTGGTGAACTTTCGGTAGATCCTCGTCGCTATCCGCGATTCGCCGGCTACGAGCAGAAGAAGCTCCTCTTACCGGTGCAAAAAGCGGTGCTTCAGCATCTGCTCACGATCTGAGTCCACCACAACCAGACCTTCCCATAATGAGCGACGTTGAGATTTACACCCCCACGGCAGAAGAAGTGCACTCGGGCGAATTGGGCCGCCGCATGCGACAGTTCAACTACGGATTTGTCGGCGAATACGGTCAAAGCCAGCCGGTCTGGGTCAGCGCAAGGGATGGTAGCGGCGGGCTGGTCGGAGGATTGCGCGGGTTCGTGTTCCTTCATTGGCTAAACGTGGAACTGCTCTTTGTTGACGAGTCGGTGCGCCGCCAAGGCGTTGGGCACCGGCTGCTTGCCGCAGCAGAGCAAAAGGCCCGCGAATTGGGCGCTCGCAATGTGACGCTGAACACGTTCGAATGGCAAGCGCGCGAGTTCTATCTCAAACAGGGTTACGAGGAGTTCGGCCGCATCGACAACTACATCCAGGGGTCCTATGTGGCTTACATGAAGAAATCGTTGAGGTCATAGAGGCTTCTGAAGGTCTGCTACCCGTGGCTGCTCGGGTGCCTTCTGCGGGTAGCCGGGCAGGAGTAAAAAGACGTCCATGAATGCTCTCTCCCAACGTGGAGTTCTTGCCGCCATCGGCGCTGCGGCGCTTTTCGGCGCCGGAACGCCCGCCGCTAAGCTGCTGCTCGCGCACACGAGCCCCTGGTTACTCGCGGGGGTGCTCTACCTTGGCTCCGGCCTCGGACTCTGGGTGTGGCGCCTGCTTTCCAGGGCGCCGACCGTCCGCCTGCAACGCGCTGAACTCGGCTGGCTGGCAGGGGCTGTCGTGGCAGGGGGCATGCTCGGCCCGTTGCTGCTGATGACCGGATTGGCCGGCATGGCCGCGGCGGACGCTTCGCTGCTGCTGAATGCGGAAGGCGTCTTCACCGCGCTCCTTGCCTGGTTCGTCTTCAAGGAGAACTTCGACCGGCGCATCGCCCTGGGGATGGTTGCCATCGTGGCCGGGGCCGCACTCCTCAGCTGGCCTGACAAGTCGGGCGTTGGAGCGCTGTGGCCGTCGTTGGCCGTCCTGGGCGCGTGCCTGGCCTGGGCGGTCGACAACAACCTGACGCGCAAGGTATCGGTGGCTGACGCGTCTTTCATCGCGATGACCAAGGGGCTGGTCGCCGGCGCGACGAACCTCGCGCTGGCATTTGCCACGGGCGCGACCTGGCCGTCGGCGGCAGTCGTTGCTGGAGCAAGTCTCCTCGGCCTCCTGAGCTATGGAACGAGCCTGGTGCTTTTCGTCCTCGCATTGCGGCATCTCGGGACCGCGCGCACCGGCGCCTACTTTTCGGTCGCGCCGTTCTTTGGCGCGGTGCTGGCCATCGGTCTCTTGGGTGAACCGCTCACGCTTGAGCTTGTGCTGGCCGGGGTCTTGATGGCCCTTGGCGTATGGCTGCATCTGACGGAGAAGCACGGGCACAGGCATGCGCACGAGCCGCTGGCGCACAGCCATGAACATGACCATGACGTTCACCATCAGCACGTTCATTCCGATGGCGCGCCTGCCACAGCCAAGCACACGCACTGGCATCGCCACGAGCCCATGGTTCACACCCACGACCACTATCCGGACATCCACCATCAACATCCCCACCCGGATTGAGAACGCCTTGCGGGCGCCTTGGTCGTATTTGGTCTACGGGCTATGCCGCTGTCTGTCGCTTTGCGAACGTTCACCGCTCTGCGCGCTGTGCAGCGCCTGCTCGGCCAGAATGCGGCCAGAACAGGACCCACGCGCCGAATCTTCCGCGGCACTGCAGGGATGTATGCAAAGCCGTACTTGGTTTGCCAAGACCAATGGCAGCCGCTATCCTTCCTCGCCATGGCTTGCTCGCACACCGCGTTGATTATTCCCACCATCCCAAGGATGGTGGGTTAGCGCGCGGCCTGAGTAGCCCAAAGCAACCCGCCCCGTGAGGCGGGTTTTTTCTGTCTCCTGGGGCTTTCATTGCCAAAGGAGATTGGAATGAGCGAATCCGATACGACGCGGACCAGTACCGCCCTTTGCGTGCCCGTTGTGCTTCATATGGTCTGCGGGAAGATCGGGGCTGGCAAGTCAACGCTGACCAAGCGCCTCACGACGGAGCCGAAGACTGTTCTCATCAGTGAGGATGATTGGCTCGCACGTCTGTATCCGAACGAGATTCATGCAATCGCGGACTATGTACGTTGTGCCGGCAGGTTGCGTGACGCCATGGCCGGCCACATCGAGGCACTGCTTGCAGCCGGCACGTCGGTCGTGCTCGATTTCCCCTCGAACACCGTCAAGACGAGAGCTTGGGCTCGCAGCGTTTTTGAGAAAGCTGGGGCAGCCCATTGCCTGCACTACCTGGATGTGCCCGACGAGGTGTGCAAGGCGCGCCTGCGTGCTCGGAACCTCTCGGGAGAACACCCCTTTGAAACGACAGATGAGGAGTTCGACCAAATCACCGCCCACTTCGTCGCGCCAAGCGCGGAGGAAGGCTACAACGTCGTGCGCCATGGTTGAACGCGAGCCACGAAAAGTGCTTGACCCTCTCGTAACGGCACGGTCTAGGATGCCTTTCAACTTGAGAGAGGGAAGGCATGTTTTTGAGGATTGGTGAACTGGCCCGGCGCACCGGGCTGACAGTGCGCGCGTTGCGGCACTATGACGACATCGCCCTGCTGGTGCCATCCGAAAGGTCCAGCGGCGGCTACCGCCTCTATGGGCGGAAGGACGTGGCGCGGCTCTACCGCATTCAGGCGTTGCGGCGACTTGACCTGTCGCTCGCTGACATACAAGGCCTGCTCGACAACGCGGCTGGCGGTATTTCGGAAGTCGTGGCGCAGCAGGTCGCACAGCTCGACCGCGAAATCCTGCAGGCGTCGGCGCTGCGCAACCATCTGCTTGCGGTGCAGGGCCAGCTGCAGGCCAGCGAAGAACCTGGAATCGACGACTGGCTCCTGGCCCTCGAAAGCATGGTCGCGGGTTCGAAGTACTTCAGCGACGACGAGCAGCGCACGCTCAAGGCGCAACGCGACGGTTTCGCTGACGCCATGGCGCCCGAGCGTGCCGAGTTGTCGGCGTGGTTGCACCGCCTGGTCGCCGCCGGCGTATCGCCCGAGAGCCCGCAAGCGCAGGCCCTGGCGCAACGTTGGATTGAACTGTTGCTCGAAGAAGCCGGCGGCGACGAAGGTCTGCTGATGAAGCTCTACGCCATGCACTGGAACGAGCCGTCGCTCCACGCCCTGACCGGTGTGGACCGCGCAGGCATCCGCTATATCTCCCACGCGATGGCCTTCGCGCGCCTGCAGCTCTATGCGCCTTACTGCAGCGCCAGCGACATGGCCACGTTGCGCCAGCACTACGTTGCCCAGACCGATGCATGGCCGCCGCTCATTGCCGAGGTTCGGCAACAGATGTTGGCGCGTGCTCCCACCGATGGCGCAGCCATGCGTGCTCTGGCGCGGCGCTGGCAGGAACTCTCGCTCGCCAAGGCCGGTGGTGACGCCGCATTGGACGCGAAGCTTCAACGCGCATTCCACCACGACGCGGCTCTGCGGGTCGGCTCGGGCATCGACGAGACATTGGTCGCCTACGTTGGGCAAGCCATCGCGCACCTGAGCGGCACGTCGACCTCCTGAATGAATCCGAAAGGCTCCACGTGAACGCAGAACCACAGAACCACCCTCACTTCTTCACCGGCAACTACGCGCCCCTCACCGAGGAGCACGACATCGCGGCGCTCCACATCGAAGGCACGCTACCCCCCGGGCTGTCGGGCAGCCTGTACCGTGTCGGCCCGAGCCCGCAATACGCACCGTGCGACAACAACTACCATTGGTTTTCCGGCGACGGCATGGTGCATGCCTTCCACATCGACAAGGGCAGTGTGTCGTACAGCAACCGTTGGGCACGCACGCCGAAATGGCAGCTCGAACATGAAGCCGGGCGCGCGCTCTTCGGCACCTTCGGCAACCCCGCCACCAGCGACCCGCTGGCGCATGGCCGAAACGGTGGCACCGCCAACACCAGCATGCTGTGGCACGGCGAACGGCTGTTCGCGCTCGAGGAGTCGCATCAACCCTTTGAGCTCGATGCCTACACGCTGGCTTCCAAGGGGCACCAGAGCTTCGGCGACCGCATGACCTCGCGTTGCACCGCGCACCCAAAGGTCGACCCCGAGAGCGGCGAACTGCACTTCTTTGCGTACTCGCCCGACGGTCCCTGCTCGTCGACCATGCTCTATGGCGTGATGGACAAACACTGCGAGGTCACGAGGCTCGAGTCGTTCAAAGCGCCGTATGCCAGCATGGCGCACGACTTCATGGTGACGCGCGGGCATGTGCTCTTTCCCGTCACGCCGCTGACGCTCAGTATAGAACGCGCGATGCGCGGCAAGCCCCTTTTGGCCTGGGATGCCGGCTTGCGAACCCACGTTAGCGTGATGCGGCGCGATGGCGCGACGGACACATTGCGCTGGTTCGAAACCGACGCCTGCCACGTGTTCCATGTGATGAATGCCTGGGACGACGGCGGCACGGTGGTGGCCTATGTGATGCAGTCCGAAACGGCGCCCGGCCTGCCCGATGCCGAAGGCCATCCGGGTGACCCCAACGCCATGGCCGCACGCCTGTGCCGCTGGACTTTCGACTTGAGCGGCACGGACACGGGATTCAGGCGCGAGTACCTCGACGACTTGGCGGCGGAGTTTCCACGCATCGACGAGCGCTACACGGGGCGACGAAACCGCTATGGCTTCTACACCTGCCATGCGACGGCGCGCGCAAGGGATGACTCGGAAAGCGTGCTCTACGACAGCCTGGCCCGTTTCGATTTCGATACCGGCGAGCGCAGCATGCACACGCTGCCGCATGGGGACGTGGTGTCGGAACCGGTGTTCGTGCCGCGCGCCACCGACGCAGCCGAGGGCGACGGCTGGCTGCTTGCCGTGGCCTGGCGTCAACAGGACCGGCGCAGCGACCTGCTGGTATTCGATGCAATGGACCTGGCGGCGGGACCCGTCGCGGTCGCGCGTTTGCCGCATCGCGTACCGTTCGGCTTCCACGGAACTTGGCGACCTGCGCGCATGTGACCCTTTGAAGAAACAGCGACCATGACCGCAACAGAAGCGTAAGGCAGCGGGCACAACGCGGCCCAAACCAGCCATTCAGCGGGTCACTTACATGAACCCCGCAACCCTTGGTCAAAGGCAGGACGTGTCAGTCTGCGCGTTTCGCTGCCCGCCCGCCTGCGCCAAGTACGCTACAAACCCGTCGAAGGCATTCAACAAGGGCTGGAACCGCGCCGCATCGCCTTCCAGTTGGCACAAGGCGTAGCAGGTCGCCTCCAGCGTGGACAGTTGGTCGGGCCCATGGGCTTTGCGGATACGGTAGTGCGAAGGTGGCAGGTTGTGCAGGGCCAAGCGAGGCAACTGTTGCAGTGGCGGGCTTTGGTAGAGCATCTTTCGGCTTTTGCGCCAGGTGCCGTCCAGCACGACCAGACGCAGGCACGACTTGGCTTGCGGCCACTCGGGCGGTCGCGGGGGTTGGACCCGCAGGTCCGGGGCGGTATCTTGCAGACTGTCCGGGTACAGCAGCAGCGTGTGCTTGCCGTCCGCCGGCCACACTGGCACGGCGAATGACTCACCCACCACCAAGCGGCAGTGCGCCAAGCTGAGGTGCAGCAGGCGGGCACTGCCTTTGGCCTGGTGTACCTCCAGCGGGTGCTGCAGCACGAGTACCTCCACCGCGTGGGCGGTGGGCGCGACCCAGCGGCAAATGCAGGCGCTGAGCGGGCGCAGGCACGTGGTGCACTGGGGGCGTGGGACTACAGCGGCGGACATGCTGGATTTTATTCAGCGCGCCTGGCTAGACAATGCGTGAAAGGGGATGTCTCTTCGCTTTGGCGCGACAACCGGCGGCTTGGGACAATGTCGGAAGACCGCCGTGGGCCCTCTGCGGCCATGAAGCGACAGGCTAGGCCGCCAAAAGCGGACCTTTCCATTCCCCAGCACAAACGCATGAACTTCGGGAGGAATGAGCGTGCAGGTTCGCAGCATTTCCAATTCTGATTTCGACGCGGTCCATCACCTGCTAGTGACAAACGGGTGGGCCCATCGGATCGGTGATGTAGAAGACCTCGGTCGACTGATTTCAGCGTCGCAGCGTGCGGTGGTTGCGTTAGCAGACGACGAAATCGTTGGCTTCGCGCGAGCGATAACCGACGGAATCTCCAACGGGTACGTGTCCATGGTCGTCGTCGCCGAGCAGCATCGACGACGGGGCATTGGGCAGGCACTTGTCGAGGGGCTCATTGGGTCTGAACCGGACATCACCTGGGTGCTCCGGGCTGGAAGAACGGGTGCTGCTGAATTCTTCGCAAAGCTGGGCTTCCGCGCCTCGTCGACTGCCATGGAGCGCCCGCGACGATGACCGGGGTGTCGAGGGAAATCGGACCCTAGAGGGGTGCGTGCGGCCAGAAGCAGCCCCTCAAGTTCAGCTTATAGACGACGGGCGACTCTCTGCAAGAACGGATTCCCTCACGGTCGCTTGGCGGATTTCCCGACTCGCGCGCGAGGGCCTCCTGGACCTAAAACATGGTCGACCGGTGCGCGGCGACCCAGGCCATAGCGGCATCCGCGACCGTCATGGCAACGCTGCCAGCCGCACGCGCGGCATCGCCGCAGGCAAAGACGTTCGGCACGTAAGTCTGCTGCATGGCACCCAACTGGATGAACACACCCATGGGGCCCTGCACCAGCGTGCACCCCAGTTGGGCTGCGATGGGGCTCGCGATGTGCGTGCGCGGCTGAGTAAAGAGCCCGTTCATCGACAGCGTGCGGTCGTCTGTGAGCACCACATCGGCGACGCCCTCGACGCGAACAATGCTCGTCGCCTCCACTGTCGTGCCGCGACGCGCAAAAGCGACGATGTCGTCGTCGGTCGGGCGGTAGGCACCGTTGAGGAACAACGTGGGTGCTCCCCAGTCTGGCAGCATCATTGCGTGGTGGTGGGCGATCTCCGACGCCGCAATGATGCCGATGGGTCCGGGCTTCAGTTCGTACCCATGGCAACAGGGCCAATGGAAGATGCTGCGGCCCCAGCGCTTGGCCAAATCCTCAACGGCCGGCAACTCATCCCGCGCGCCGATGGCCAACACGAGTCGCGCTGCCTCCACACTCTCTTGCTGGCAAGCCGCTGTGTGGCAGGATGCGGCCAGAACCAGACATTCGAGGGAACCATGAAAACTGTGCTTGAGAGGCTCCAAACTGCGACGGTGGCCGGGACGGATGCTTGGACAGACAGCCGACGGCGCGGATGAAGCGCAAATTCAAGCGCTCGAATGCTCGCTTGGAGTCCGGCTGCCGCCGAGCTATCGACGGTTCCTGGCCCTGACTGGCGCACTGAACCTCGGCGGCATCGAGGTCACCGGCATCATCGGCGGAAACGCCATGGACCTTTCGGGTGGCTCGACGTACGGCGAGACCATCCGGGCGCGGGATGACTTCGCGCTACCTCCCACGCTCCTGGTCATCCAGCCGGACGGCGACGCCCCGCACTGCCTCGATTTGTCATCGGCCGATTCGTCGGGCGAGATGGCAGTCGTGTGCTTCCAGCTCAACACTAAAAGTGCGAGCTTAGTCGCCCAGGACTTCGAACATTGGCTCAGCACGTGGGTCCTTCCGGCCGATGTGACCGAAGCCTGAAGACGGCCAAAAGCGGACATAGGCATCTCATGGATTATTCGATTACTCCCAGAATTCTTCCCGGACTGCCTGGAGTAGGTCCCCCTCCGCGCCAATTCAGCGCAACAGGATTGGGCATGCATAGCGAGGGTTTGGTCGTGGAATTCGGCTCAGCTGAAAGCTGGTGTTGGATAGGCAATTTTCAGCCTGGGATGACGAAATTCTCGGCCATCTATGCCGACACCGAGTCGCTTGAGGCAAACGTGTTCGCCGGTGGCCGAGGCTATAGAGTCAACGTGGAGTCCGGTGAACTGATTGCTGAGTTTGGCGGCGACATTGAGTCTGTTGTAGAGATTCTGAACGGTGAAGCTCTACTGCTTTGCAGTTCCATAGGCTTTGAACTTCATCGGAGGGCTGGAGGCGTCATTTGGCGCTCCCGCCGCGTTTCTTGGGATGGCTTCCGTAACCTGTCTATTCATGTAAATAAATTGACAGGTGAAGCGTGGATGTTCGACGACTCGTGGCATTCGTTCACGGTTGTACTTGAAACTGGTGCGGTTGAAGGTGGCTCTTACTACGAGGTCCGGCAGTAATGAAAAAGTGTGTGCCGGCGACGCCGATAGCTAGCTTGCACCGGCGTTTGCTATGGGCCCAACGCGGTGCTAGCTAAGATGGCGGGACTCGGCCACAACCGGACTTACGGCAACAATTCCCGGCTGAGAGCGCTGGCCTGCGGCAGAATTCAGGCGCTATTCAATTTCAAGCGGATTTCCGACCATGGATGCACCTGCGCAAACCGAAGATGCTCGCAGAGATGCGGGTCTTTTCATTCTTCACATGCTCCTTCAGCGCCTTGAGCAACAGCAGCCTGGCTTGATGGACGGGATGATTGACGGAATATTGAGCGACCGCGCGGCCATGCTGGCCACAGACGAGCCAAACGGCTACCCACGGCGTATTGGAGACGAGGCATTGCGCATACTCAGGCTTGCGAATGACCAGCTCAAGATTCCGTGGGAGCCGCTGCGAAAGGGCTGATGGCGGCCAAGAGTCGACATCTAATACGCCGATGAAAATCCAAGTCCGACCCGCGACGGAAGAAGATGCGCCTGATGCTTGCAGCGTCATTCGGAGCTCAATCCTCGAATGCTGTGCAGACGACCACCGCGGCGATGCCAAGGTGCTCGAAGGATGGTTGCGCAACAAAACGCCTGAGTTCGTGCGCAGGTTCATACTCGAGCCCAATGCGTTTTCGGTTGTCGCCAGGGTTGACGAGGAAACGATCGGCTTCGGGTCTGCCTTGAAAACCGGCGAGGTGACGCTCTGCTACGTCGCGCCTTCCGTGCGTTTCAAGGGGGCGGGCAAGGCGCTTCTTGCAGCCCTCGAAGACCACGCGGCTTGGGTGGGTGTCGTGGCACTGCGTCTCGAGAGCACCCGCACAGCGAGAGCGTTTTACCTCCGCCATGGATTCGTGGCTGAAGGTCCCCCGGTACTGGTCTTTGGTATAGAGGGCCAACCCATGCGAAAAGAGCTCAGGCCTGGAGGCTAGCTGCGCGGGCAGCTCCGAAGGCAGAATGCGGCCAACACCAGACATTCACGACGCACGCCCAGTTTCTATGCCTGTCGAAAATCAAACTCTTTCGAACTCCGGCCTCGTTGAGGCCGAGGCAGCCGGCGCTGCGCTACTCGCGGGGTGGCCCGTAGAGCCGATTGGGGAGGACGTCGAGGTGACCGACGCACTGGTTCGCATCTACGCTGCGCGAGCCGGAGTGATTGCTGGACGAGGCGATTCTTGGATGCGCCTAGCGGCCTCTACGGGGGAGCTTGCGAGCAACCTCGCCAAGTCGTTGCGAAAGCCGGCGCGGTGGCAGCGCATCATCGGACCACAAGGCGAAACGTTTCTGTGCTGCCAAACGGTTGAGGACGGCGAATTCATCGGATGCCTGTTCGTCCACGAAGCTGGTGCCGAGCCGATGTCGAATCCGTAGAAGCAGTGCCCGCACTCGGCCAGGACCAGACGTTCTACGTCGACCTCCAGCTTCTAGTAGGTGAACTGCACCGAGTACTTCCAGTCCCCGTGTTCTTCCTGGCTGACGGAGTACGACGCGGAGCGCCAGATGGTCCCACGCTCACGGAAAAAGTCGTTGAGCGCGTAGAGGCTCACATAGATTTCCTCGGTAGGGCTAACAGGCTCCGGCTGCCCGTCAGGCGACGTGATGACGATGGTCATCCGCTCCTGCGAGTCTTCCTGTCCCCGGTCGGCGACAGGGCTGGCTACCTTCCACCATTCCGGGGTCGCCGCAATGAGGGCATTCGCTACCGCTGCGTCGAGCGGTGCTTGTCTTTCAAGCCATTCGTCCATCTATGATTCCAACGAGCCGTGTCGTCCCGGAAAGCGGCATGCCACCGGCACCATCCGGCCAAAACCGCGCCTTCCCACGTCGCTTCCACTGAAGGAGAGCTACGACCGGCGAAGCATTTCGATTGCACCATTGAACAATCAGCCAGCACAGAATATTGAGGAATGGAGCGGATTCTGAGATGAAAATAAATGACTTAAAGCCTGGCGCTAAAAGGCCGCATGGCGAAGAATTTTCGAGGGCGTCGGTGATAGGGCCAATCGTGGCATTCGTCCTAGGTGGTTGCGTCGCCGCGCCTGCTACGCTTGCTGAACTGCCTCAAGCAGTACAGGATGCGTCCTCGTGCATGCCGCGATATCCGGCCGAAGCAAAGCGGTACAGCCAGGAGGGCCGAGTTGTCCTGAAGGTGTTTGTCGATGTGAGTGGAAGGGTGTCGGAGGCCGAGGTGGGCAAGTCGAGCGGATTTCCACTGCTGGACAAGGCGGCACTCGAGTCGGCAACCTGCTTGAGCTATCAGCCCGGAAAGGTCGACGGCGTCCCACAGGCAATGTGGGTCACCACGCCCATAAACTTTGTGCTCCGCGGTGCGGGCGGACCAGTTGCACCAACCGGTGCATTTCAAATGGACTACGGCACTAAAGTTGCGCAGGCGGTTCGCAAGAACGTCCACTATTTCGAGGAAGTCACGGGCAATCCGGGTGCAGAAGTCACCTTGAGACTTAGCCCTGACGGCAGAATCGTTGAACGAACGCTCACGAAGACCAGCGGCACGTCCAGTTGGGACCGGGCGGCGCTGGCCGCAGTAGACAAAACAGAGTCACTACCGCTCGACGCTAACGGAAAATTGCCGGCAACCCTCGTACTGGTCATGAGGTCAAAGAGGTGACGCGAGGCTATTGCAGGCTGTAGGACGGAGCAACGCGACGCTATGCATTCGGCCCAAACCGGGACGGTCGCCCGTGCGGCAGAATTCGGCCGAGGCAGTGTCAGCGTTTGAATGTCGGCTTCGGGGCGGGCCGTACAGCCGCTTTGGCCCCAAAGCAGAAGTTACCACTTTCCAAAATAGGCCGTTGCATCAGCGATACTACCAGCCTTGGATCATTCAAATCGCCACACCTAAAATGACGCAGATTGCAAGGCCGCGACGTCGCCTGAAACAATGGCGCTTAAATTCTCGGTAATTTTTTCTATAGGCCAATCCCACCACGCGATGGCCTGCAAGGTCTCCACGATCTCAGCCGGAAAACGCTCCTTGATGGGCTTGGCAGGGTTGCCGCCGACAACCGTGTACGCGGGCACATCCTGAACAACCACGGAGCGCGACGAGACGATGGCGCCGTTTCCGATATGGACACCGGGCATGACGAGGACGTCATAGCCCATCCAGACATCGTTGCCGACGACCGTGTCGCCCTTGTAAGGTAAGTCGCCTGGCGAGGGCGCCACCTTCTCCCATCCGTTTCCGAAAATCTGAAAGGGATAGGTCGATATACCGGACAGCCTGTGGTTGGCGCCGTTCATGATGAACTTGGTGCCGCGGGCAAAGGCGCAGAACTTCCCGATGATGAGCTTGTCACCGATGAACGGGAAATGGTAGAGAACATTCCGCTCGAAGTTCTCGGAGTCTTCCGGGTCATCGTAATAGCTGTAGTCGCCAACAACGATGTTCGGGTTTCGCACCGTGTTCTTGATGAAACACACCTGCGGGAATCCGTCCATGGGATGCGGATTCGTGGGGTCGGGTCCGTTCATGTGTTCGCTCCTGGAGAAGCCTCGATTTTGCCGATGCCCTCTGCGGTGCAAGCGGGCGGGCAAGCGAACGAGCGTGCAAGTTCAAACAACCCCACTGGCGGAATAACTGTATATTCATCCAGTGAACATTCAAAGCAAGCTCGCCATTCTGGCCGACGCCGCCAAGTACGACGCCTCCTGCGCGTCCAGCGGCACCAGCAAGCGCAACTCGGTCGGCGGGCGCGGCATCGGCTCGACCGAAGGCTCGGGCATCTGCCACAGCTATGCGCCGGACGGCCGCTGCATCTCGCTGCTGAAGATCCTGCTGACCAATTTCTGCCAGTACGACTGCCTCTACTGCGTCAACCGCGTCACCAGCAACGTGCCGCGTGCGCGCTTCACTGTCGATGAGGTGGTGCAACTCACGCTCGATTTCTATCGCCGCAACTGCATCGAGGGCCTGTTTCTTTCCAGCGGCATCATCCAGAACCCCGACTACACCATGGAGCAGGTGGTCGAGGTGGCGCGCGTGCTGCGGGAAGACCACGACTTTCGCGGCTACATCCACCTCAAGACCATCCCCGACGCGTCGGCGGAGCTGCTGGAAAAGGCGGGCCGCTACGCCGACCGGCTGAGCATCAACATCGAGCTGCCGACCGTGCAGGGCCTGGCCGCCCTGGCGCCCGAGAAAGACGGCGCTGCCATCCGCCGTTCGATGGCGCGGCTGCGCGTGCACATCGACGACGCCAAGGGCGAGGCGCGCGATGCCGCGGCGAACAAGGTCGTCTCGATGCCGCAGGGCGGCCCGCGCCGGGCCGTGGCGCCGCGCTTTTCGCCAGCGGGCCAGAGCACGCAGATGATCGTGGGCGCCGACGCCACCGACGACCGCACCATCCTGTCGACCAGCGCCAATCTCTACAGTGCCTACCGGTTGCGGCGCGTGTACTACTCGGCCTTCAGCCCGATCCCCGATGCCTCGTCGGCGCTGCCGCTGCAGGCCGCACCACTGGTGCGCGAGCACCGGCTCTACCAGGCCGACTGGCTGATGCGCTTCTACGGCTTCACGCATGACGAGATCGTGCCACCCACGGTGCCCGGCGCGGCCGGCGGCGCGCAGGGTGCCACACCGTCGGGCGGCATGCTCGCGCTCGACGTCGATCCCAAGCTGGCCTGGGCGCTTGCGCACCGTGACCGCTTTCCGGTCGACCTGAACGTTGCGCCGCGTGAAATGCTGTTGCGGGTGCCTGGGCTGGGCGTCAAGGCGGTGGAGCGCCTGCTGGTCGCGCGCCGCGTTCGCCGCCTGCGCAGCGACGACCTCACGCGCCTGCATGTGCCGCTGCGCAAGGTGTTGGCCTTCGTGCAGCTGGCCGACCACCGGCCCGGCCGCGGTCTCGATGCCGTCAACCTGGCCGCGCAGTTCAAACCCGCGCCAGTGCAGGCCTCTCTTTTTTCAACCTGAGCGCCTACACGCCGGAGCGCGCCACCGCTGAAGATGTCTGCATGTCCGCGCACTCCATTACCATCGACGGCGACACCGACTGGCTGGGCTTCCGGCGCGAAGCGCGTGCGTTGCTCGCCCGCCAGGTGCCCCCCGACGAGGTGAGCTGGCACACGCGCGCCAGCGCCGCCGAAGACCTCTTTGCCAGCGCGTCCAGCGAGGACGAGGCGGCCGCGCTCGCACCCGATCTGCCACGGGCCACTGCGCGCGTGGCCGCTTCGTCGAACTCGGCCGTGGTGCCTGCCTCTTTCCTGCGCCTGTGCGAAACGGTGATCCTGCACCACGACCCCGACCGCTTCGGTCTGCTCTACCGCCTACTCTGGCGCATGGTGCAAGAGCCCGGCCTGCGCCACGACCCGCTCGACGCCGATCGCGTGCGTGCCCAGCACATGGCGCAGGCCGTACGGCGCGACATGCACAAGATGAAAGCCTTCGTGCGCTTTCGCACCGTCGAGCAGGCCGAGGGCGAAGCGCCACTGCACGTGGCCTGGTTCGAACCCGATCACCACATCGTCGAGGCGGTGGCGCCCTTCTTCGTACGCCGCTTCACGCAGATGCGCTGGGCCATCCTCACCCCGGAACGCTCGATGCAGTGGCGTCCGGACGACGCGCAGGGCGCGCTGCAGTTGGGGCCGGGCGCGCGCCGCCAGGACCTGCCGCCTGCCGATGCGGGCGAGCAGCTGTGGCTCACGTATTACCGGCACATCTTCAACCCGGCACGCCTCAAGCTGGCGATGATGCAAAAGGAGATGCCTCGGCGCTACTGGCGCAATCTGCCCGAAGCCGAACTCATCGATCCCCTGGCAGCGCAGGCCCTCGCACGCAGCGGCCAGATGATCGATGCACCCGCCACCCGGCCTGCGCGCCGCATTGCCGCCGTGCCCCATCTGGCGCGGACGGCCGAGGTCGTGCCCGTGCCTGCGCTGTCCTCCGACCCGACCCAGGCGCTCGCGCAATTGCGGTTGGCGAGCAACCGCTGCCGAGCCTGCCCCATCGGTGCGCACGCGACCCAGTCGGTGTTCGGCGAGGGGCCTGTGCGCGCCGCGCTCATGGTGGTGGGCGAGCAGCCCGGTGACCAGGAAGACCTGCGCGGGCGGCCTTTCGTCGGGCCGGCCGGCCAGCTGTTCGAGCGGGGCATTGCGGAACTGGGCTGGCCGCGCGCCGAGATCTACGTCACCAATGCGGTCAAGCATTTCAAGTACGAGTTGCGCGGGCAGCGCCGCATCCACAAGACGCCCTCGCAGCAGGAGGCTGCCGCATGCCTGCAGTGGCTGGAGCATGAACTGGCGCAGGTGCAGCCACGCGCCGTGGTCGCGCTGGGCGCCACGGCGGCGCGCGCATTGCTCGGGCGTCCGGTGGCGGTGATGCGGGAACGCGGCCGGTGGCACACCGGCGTGGGAGGCGAACAGGTGCTGGTGACGCTGCACCCGTCGGCACTGCTGCGCGCCGACCCGGCCGACCATGAGGCCGCCTACGCCGCGTGGCTCAAGGATCTGGCGTTGGCCAGCGAATTCGTGACGGTTTCCGGCAACGATATTCGGCAATCAACGGCAGTAATTGGCATTTGATGGCACCAATGCAGTAGGACAGCAGCGCTCATCATGCTGCAGTGCAGCATAAAAAGGCCATGAAGCCTATAGTTCACTCTCTGCCCTTACTCCATGGCTGCCATGACCACCACCTTTTCTTCGCGCTACTTCAATCCCCTGCTTCTGTGGGTCGACGTTGCGCTCAAGACGCAGGAAATGCTGCTGTCCTCGGGCTCGGTGATTCAGATGCGCACCGAGCGCATGGCGCTGGCCGGCCTGGCGCCGAACGCCGCGGATCTGGCGGAGTTCCAGCTGATGAGCCAGGAAAAGATGGAGGCGGCCAGCGAATCGAGTGCTGCCATCGCGGCACAACTGCAGAACACCACGGCGTCGCTGTTCCATCGGTCGGTCCGGCAGTGGTTCGGAGGGGCGGCGGCGTGGGTCGGGCTGGCGACCAGCCTCACGCCGGCGCAGGCTGCCGCGCACAGCCACCAGCTGATGAACGTGTCACGGCAGGCCGCGGCCAATGCCACGCACCTGACGAGTGCCAGCGCCCGTGTCGTGCAGCGTGGCCTCAAGCCGATTCATGCCAAGGCAACGGCCAACGCACGGCGGCTGGCGCAATACGAAGCCTGAGTCCTCAGCTGCGCACCAGACGCAGCAGCGTGATTTCCGAGGGCGCACCAAAGCGCTTGGGCGGCCCCCAGTAGCCGGTGCCGCGGCTCGTGTAGATCCACATGTCGCCCAGCTTGTTGAGCCCTGCTACGAAAGGCTGCTGCAGCGGCACGAACAGATTCCACGGGAAGAACTGACCCCCGTGGGTGTGGCCTGACAGCTGGAGCTGAAACCCCGCCTGGGCCGCTGCCGGCGCACTGCGCGGCTGGTGCGCGAGCAGCACCCGCGTGGTCGCCGCGACCGGCGCACCCGCAAGGGCCGCCTGCGGATCGCTGGCCTGCGCGGCGTCGAAATGCCCGGCGGTGTAGTCCGTCACACCCGCGAGCACCAGCAGGTTGCCGTCGTGCTCCTCGTCGGTCTGGGCGCCGCGGCTTTCGCGGGTCTTGAGCAGAACGTGTTCGTTGAGCAGCACGCGCAGGCCGAGCCGGCGCAACTCGTCGATCCAGGCCGGCGCACCTGCGTAGTACTCATGGTTGCCGGTGACGACGAAAGTGCCGTGGCGCGCGCGCAGCCCCGACAGCGGCGCGATGTGGTCGCGCAACTCGGCCACCGAGCCGTCCACCAGGTCGCCCGTGATCGCGATCACGTCTGCTTCCAGTGCGTTGACGGCATCCACGATGCGCTGGATGTAGCCGCGCTTGATGGTCGGGCCGACGTGAATGTCGCTCAGCTGGGCAATCGTGAAGCCGTGCAGCGCCCAGGGCAAGTCCGGCATCGGCACGTCCACGCGCACCACTGCCGCGGTGCGCCGCGCATTGAAGAAGCCGATGAGCGAGGTTGCGGTGGCCAGCACCGGCACGGCCAGCGCACTCCAGCGCTGTGCCTGCACCGTGTCGATCTGAAAGGGGAACGCCAGGCTGGCGAGCCAGGTGGCAAGCATTCCGCCATCGCGCACGAGGGTGAGCACAAACATCGATGAGAACCAGCCCATGCTGACCAGGCCCAGCCACTTCCAGCCATCGGCCAGCGGCGTGGCCTTGGAGCGAAGGCCGATGAAGGGCAGCGGCATGCTCACGGCAGAGATGGCGAGCGCCAGTAGCAGCGCCAGTGCGGGTACGGCGGCGAGCCCACCCATCGCCGGCACCAGCCGGATCGCGATGTAGAAGTGCAGGAGGGTGGTGACGACAGTGAGCGGAAGCAGAGGCATCAGGGCCTTGGAACGGGTGACAGGGAAGAAACGATGCCGCAGTGCCCGTGCGTCAGCACAGGGTGCCACTGCAAATGCGAGGCATTTCTTCTGCATTCAAGCCCCATGCCAGGCCGGTGATTTCGGCCTGCGGCCTCTGTCTGGCCTTGCGGCCGTCCACTCATGCAATCGTGAAAGCCAGCGTCATGGCGCCGATCGCCAGGATCGCGAGGCCCATGAGGAACACCACTTCGGCCCAGGTTTCGTGCCGGGGCCCGTGGTAGCGCGAGCGCATCGACACGAACGACAGCACCGCGCTGGCCAGGAACACGAGCGCATCGACCGCCAGCAGCTTGTCCAGGACCATGCGCGAAGGGCCGCCCTGGCGCAGATGCCCGATCGACAGCACCGTCATGCACACGCCGATCATCGTGGCCGAGGTCGGCAGGATGTGCGCGGACAGGCCCCGGCCCACCGCCGCATCGCGCAGCGCCGGTGGCACGCTACAACGGCGCTCTGGCGTTGGAGGCCGCCATGTCGGTGTGGGCGGGCCAGAGGAAGACCGAGCGTGTGCCGGTGCCCGCGTGCACGGTCAGCGGCTGCTTGAGCGTCTGGCCGGCGAGCACGGCCTCCACCTCGTAGGTGCCCGGTTCCAGGCGCGCCACGAGGAACGGTCCGCCGGCAAGGACGTGGTCGAGCACCGCCTGGCCATTCGCGTTGCGCACCGTCACGCGTACGTCGGCGGCGAAATCGGCGCTTTTGTGGTCCTGCGTGGCAAATTCGAGGGTGGCGGGCCAGCGAGGCGAAATCGTTTCCATGAACCTGGCCTCGTCGCTGCCGATGCCGCCGCTCATGTACTCAATGCCGTGGGCCATGTGGATGGGCGGGTTGGTGACCGCCTGTGCCGACAGCGCGCCCACCAGTCCTGCGCCGAAAACCATCGCGGCCACCAGGGGCCGCACTGTGTGCCAAATCGCCATGATGTGCATCCTTTAACGTGGGTGTGAATTCCACGAGGGCACTGTGCGGCGCCGTGCTTAGGCGGAACTTAAAGGCCGGTGCGCACGGTCAGTCGGCGTCGACGCCGGTGGCTGCCGCCTGGCGTCCGCGCACGGCCGCCACGCCGACGGTCTTGAGTGCCGTGGCGGTCGTGGCAGGTCGACCGGCCGCCTGCAGGGTGGCGCCTTCGGCTGCCGCCGCAGCGATGAAATCGAAATTCGATGGCCACTGGAACACGGTCCGGGTGGCCGCACCATCGAACACCGTGATCGTGTGCGTGATCGTCAGGCCGCTGACCGTGGCCTCGACGTCGTAGGTGCCCGGGTCGAGCCGCGCGACCAGCATGGGGCCATCGGCCACGGTGGCCAGAACCGGCCGACCGGTGTACTTGTCGCGTACCGACACCCGCACGTCCGACGGAAAGGCGCCGCGCGCCCCGCGGCTGACGGCGAATTCCAGCGTGGCGGCCCAGCGCGGTGCCACCATTTCCATGAACGCCATCTCGGCCTTGTTGTGGCCGCCGCACATGACCTCGATGCCGTCGACCATGCGGATCGGCGGGTTCGACACCGCCTGCGCGGGTTCCAGGGCACCCAGGAATACCATGCCGCCGAACGCCAGGGCCGCCAGGGGGCGGGACAACCGGAAAGATTTCATTGCTGGATTCCTGCTTCGAAGAAGTGCAAAAGGGAGCCGATGCATTCTGCTTAGCAAGAGTCGGGCAAGGTATGGCGTTTACGCCAGTACCCACAGCGTATGGCGCATGCATGGCGCCTTCGTGACAGGGCGGGCGCAGCTCAGCTGCCGGTCGACGCGTAGTGCCGCACGCCCACGCGCCAGGCGCCGAAGGCAGCCGCCAGGAAGGCGAAGCCCGCCAGCGGTGACACCCAGCCGACCCAGGCCGGTGCGCCCAGCGGATCGGCATGCCCCAGGATCGCCAGGCCGGGGTAGTAGGCGACGCAGGCCAGCGGCACGGCGAAGGTCAGGGCGCGGCGAAACCACTGCGCGTACAGCGCCAGCGGGTACTGCGCGGCCTGCACGCCGCCATAGGTCAGCACGTTGGCGATCTCCAGGCTCTCGACCGTCCAGAACGACAGCGTGCCCTGCAGCACCAGGATGCCCAGGAACAGCGCCACCCCGCCCGCCATGGCAAAGAGCGCCAGCGCCACGGTGGCCGGCGTCCAGGCGATGCCGCCCTGCACCGTCGCATAAGCGAGCACCGCCGCACCCTGCAGCAGGCGACCCAGACGGCTCAGGCGCACATCGTGGGCCATCAACTGCAGGGCCAGTGGCCGTGGACGCAGCAGCAGCCGGTCGAAACTGCCGGTGCGCAGGAAGTCGGTGCCCAGCACGTCGAAGCCGCGACCCAGCGCATCGGCCACCGCGAACATCATGTTGACCAGACCGTAGAAGAGCGCCACCTCGCCCAGTGTCCAGCCCTGCACGCTGCCGAAGCGATCGAACAGCGCCCAGACGGCCACCAGCTCGATGCCGGTCGCAAGGAACTGGCCGAGCGTGAGCATGATCGCCGAGCCCGGATAACGCGCCTGCCCGCGCAGCGACGCGGCCACCAGGCGGGTGAAGAGTGCGAGCGAATGCATGGGTCAGCCGCCCTGCACTTCCAGGTGGCGCAACGTGCGCTGCATCGCGGTGCGCCCCAGCAGCACCAGTACGACGGTCCAACCGGCCTGCAGCGCCAGCCCGCCGAATGCCGCCGCACCCGTCAGGTGGCCGAAGTAGAGCCGCACCGGAATGTCGAGCAGCCCGGCCAGCGGCTGCAACTGCAACAGCGTCTGCCAGCCATCTGGAAGAAGCGAGAGCGGCAGCAGGTTGCCCGAGAACACGACCACCACCGGCAGGGCCAGTGCATTGATGCCGCGCTCGTTGAGCGCCGCCACGTTGGCGACGTTGAGCAGCATCACCAGGGCACCCGACAGAAGCAGGGCCAGTACCGCCGACAGCGCAAAGGCCAGCGCCGCCACGGCGTTGGCTGGCGGCTGCCACGCCCATGCGGACGCGCCCAGCATCGGCAGTGCGACACCGGCGAAGGCGGCCATCAGTGCCAGGCGTGGCAGCACGCGTGCGGCGATCCAGCCCGTGGTGCGCACGTACCAGAGGGCGTACGCGTCCACCGGCCGCAGCCGGTCGTACGCCACCGAGCCGGTGCGTACGGCCTGCGCCACCTCGGGATCGCCGACCCAGGGCAGCATCGCCAGCAGGCCCTGCGCGAGCCAGGTGTAGGTGATCGCTTCGGTCAGCGACATCGGCAGGCCGGCCGCCGTCGAGGCGCTGCCGTAGAACGCGGCGAGCACCATCACCTTGATGCCACCCCACCAGCACTGCGTGCCGAAGCCGGCGAGCGCGGCCGAACGGTACTGCAGCATCTGCAGGAAGCGCGAGGCGAAGGCCGCGCGGTAGGGGCGTAGCAGTTCGTGCGCGGTCATCGTCAGGCTTCGCCCGCGCCGTGCATGGCGTAGAAGCGCGTGATGACTTCCTCGATGGTCGGGTCTTCTCCCGACGGCGCGACAGGGGCGCCCGTGCCCCGGTCGGCCGCCACACGCGCGCGCAGCGCGTCGACCGGGCAGTCGGCCAGCACGCGGCCATGGCCGATCACGATCACCCGCTCGGCCAGCGCCTCGATGTCGTGCATGTCGTGCGTGGTCAGCAGCACCGTGGTGCCGCGCTCGCGGTTGGCGCGGCGCACGAAGTCGCGCACCGCGAGCTTGGACGGCGCGTCCAGGCCGATGGTCGGCTCGTCCAGGAACAGCAGATCCGGCTCGTGCAGCAGCGCCGCCGCGATCTCCGCGCGCATGCGCTGGCCCAGCGACAGCTGGCGCACCGGCTGGTCGAGCACGGCGTCGAGCCGCAGCAGCGTGACCAGCTCGTCGCGGGTGCGCCGGTAACGCACCGGGTCGACCCGGTAGATGTCGCGCAGCAGGTCGAAGCCATCGCCCACCGGCAGGTCCCACCACAGCTGCGTGCGCTGCCCGAACACCACGCCGATGCGGCCCACATGCCGCTGGCGGTCGGCGAACGGATCGCGCCCGTCGACCTCCACCCGCCCGCCGTCGGGCCGCAGGATGCCCGCGAGGATCTTGATGGTGGTCGACTTGCCCGCGCCGTTCGGCCCGATGAAGCCCAGCAGCTCGCCGCGCCCCAGCGAGAAAGACACGCCCGACAGCGCCTCCACCGTGCGGTGCCGGCGCTGCAGCACACCGCGGATCGCCCCCAGCACGCCAGGATCGCGCTCGGAGATGCGGTATGTCTTGACCAGGCGGTCGACAAGGATGTGAGGCGGCATGGTGCGAAGGTCCCGTCGCACGCGGGGAGTCGGGCAAACAGTTGGCGGGGGGCGGATTCTAGCGACTGGCGGTTGGCGGATGATCGGGGCCTTTGCCAACCCTCCTGCACACCATGAGCGTCAAAGCCCTGCGATCGACCTTCGGCCCCCACTGCCACTGGTGCGGCCTGCCCATGGATTTCGACGAACCCGCCGGCCGGCCGGAGTCGGCGACCATCGAGCACCTCAACGATGCCACGCTGGGAAGCGTGCGCAAGCAGACGCACCGGCGGCTGGCGCATGGCGCGTGCAACCAGATGCGCAACGAGCTCCGGATGCAGGCGGAGCGTGCGTTTCAGGCGTGGGTGGCGCAGAGGGTGGAGGCTGCGAAGGGTGACGGCAGCGCTGTCGCTCTTTCCAGCAAAGCATCGACACCCTGACTGCGTCATGCGGTCGTCCAGTCAAGCCTGGCCTGCTGCAAGCTCGATGTCTTCCTTCTTCCTCCAGCGCGAAGCCGACGCACAAAAAGCTTGCCAGTAGCACAGGCGTCGATATGATTCGGACTTAAATATTAGGTCCGAACTTGAAAAATAAGTCCAGTTCAAATCTGCAGCTCGTCTCGCAGACGCACGAGACTCTCGCCAAGGTGCCGCTGTATCGCAGGCTTGCCGATGATCTCGCGCTCGACATCCAGCGGGGTCGCTACGCTGTCGGCGCCGTGATGCCAACCGAGGTCGAATTGGCGGAATTGCTTCAGGTCAGCCGCGGTTCGGTTCGCGATGCGCTTGAACTTCTTGCCGAGTGGGGCATGGTTGAGCGTGCACGCAAGATTGGGACCCGCGTGCTGCGCAGCCAGCCGGTGAAAGGGTATGTCCAGCGCATGAACGGGCTCGGAGACACCCTTGGCTTCGCCGGTGATACGGTGATGCGCATCGACGAAGTGCTCGATGTTGCCGAACCGGACGAGCCCGGCCTGGTAGGCGAGAGCAGCACCACCGGCTTCTGGCTGCAGATCACCGGCGCACGTCATCTGCCACGGAACCCAGAGGTCTCGACCTGGACGCGCGTCTACGTGAGCGGCCCGCTGTCCGGCATCCGTCCACTGCTGGCCTCGGAAAACGATTCGATCTACGAGCTCATTGAGCAGGCCTACGGACTTCGTGTCTCTCGACTTCGGCAAAAAGTTACGGCGATCGCGCTGCCTGCCATTGCCGCGCCCGTGCTGAAGCTGCCCGAAGGCACGCCGGTGCTGGAGGTCCAGGCCTGGCTCTACAGCGAGGATGGCCGGCTCGTCGAGTTCGTGCGTTCGATCCACAACCCCGCGCTCTATTCCATGGAGTTCACGGCGCAAAGCAGCACCTGAACTTCCGCCTCTCCTTGTCTCCCCACTGAAATTTCCCCATGAGCACCACCGTCCAGATCCCTTCCGGCGACGATCGCCAGTTCGAGGCCCTCTACAGCGCAGTCGCCGACATCAGTTCCCCTGCCATCGTGCTCGTGCAGGAGATCTTCGGCATCAACCATGCGATGACCGAAGCCGTGCGCGACTGGTCTGCGCTCGGCTACCACGTGGTTTGCCCCGACCTGTTTTGGCGCCAGCAGCCCAATGTGGTGCTGGAACCCCAGACGCCCGGCGACTTCGACAAGGCGATCGCGCTGATGCAGGGCATGGACCCGGCGCTGGCAATCGAAGACATCGGCGCCACGCGCAACTGGCTGTCGTCGATGCTCGGCCACGACCGCATCGCGGTGCTCGGCTATTGCCTGGGCGGCCGGCTGTCGGTGCAGGCAGCGATGGTGCACCCGTTCCGCTGCGCGGTCAGCTACTACGGCGTCGGCCTGGACGAAGTGCTGCCGTTGGCAACCGAAGCAACGCCGCCATCGCTGCTGCACATCGCCGAGCTCGACCACTTCGTGCCGCCGCCGGTGCGTGCGCAAATTCTGGCGCGCGTCGACGCCCTGTCCCAGTTCGAAGCCCACGTCTACGAAGGCTGCGACCATGCCTTTGCCCGCAAGGACGGCGATGGTTTCGTCGCGGCGGCGGCCACGCTGGCCGAGAGACGCTCTCTCGCGTTCATGGCAAAGCACGTCGCCTGAGGCATTGCCGTTGCGATCCGAAACCACGATGGGCATCCAATCACAAGTTCCGGACTTCGACCGCGGTGTCGCTGTGGTCACCGGTGCAGCCGCTGGCATCGGCCGCGCCACGGCGATGGCATTCGCGTCGTGTGGTGCGCGGGTGGCGTTGATCGACATCGACGCCGACGGGCTCGCCGCGACCTCGGCGGACATCCGCGCGCAGGGCGGCATGGCGCTGGCGCTTTGCCACAGCGTGGCGGACGAGCAGGCGATGCAGGCCGCGGCTGACGAGGTGACGCGCACCTTCGGTCGCTGCGACGTGCTGGTCAACAACGCGGGCGTGCTGCTGCGCGGCAGCTTCACGGGGCCTGATGCGCCTGCGCAGTGGCGGCGCACGCTTGATGTGAATCTTTCCGGCGCCTTCTATGCGAGCCGGGCCTTTCTGCCGCTGCTGCAGGCCGGGCCGGGCTGCATCGTGAACGTCGCATCGATCCATGCCTGTGTGGCGGTCGAAAACTCGGCTGCCTACACCGCTTCGAAGGGCGGCCTCAAGCAACTCACGCAGGCGCTTGCGCTGGAACTCGCGCCCATGGGCATTCGTGTGAACGCGGTCGCGCCGGGCAGCATCGAGACCGCGATGACGGCCGTGACGCGCGCCGACGGTGCCGCATCGTCCCGCTTCCTGGAGCGCGTACCACTGAGGCGCGCGGGGCAACCGTCTGACGTGGTCAACGCGATCCAGTTCCTTGCCTCCGATCTCGCCAGCTATATCACCGGCGCCACGCTACCGGTCGATGGCGGCTACCTCGCCAACTGATTTCTGCAACCCTCTGAAAGACACTGACATGCGAAAGTTCGACCTGCTCTGTGCAGTCACGGCGACCCTGCTCGCCGCGATCGGTGCACCCGCCCTGGCCCAGGAGATCAAGATTGGCTTTCCAGGCCCGATCACAGGGCCGGCGTCCTTTCTCGGCCAACAGATGAAATGGGGCGCCGAGCAGGCGATCGAAGACATCAACAAGCGCGGCGGCGTACTCGGCCGCAAGGTGTCTTTCATCATGCAAGACAGCCAGTGTCGGCCGGCCGACGCGGTGTCCGCCGCGGAGAAGCTGGTGTCGCAGGACAAGGTCGACGTGTTGCTCGGCGACCTGTGCTCGGGCGCGACGATGGCCGTGATGCCGCTGGCCGAGAAGGCGGGAAAGCCGATGATCGTGTCGATCTCGACCCTCCCGGAGATCACCGAGAAAGCCGGCATCGGCGGCAACAAGTGGGTGTTCCGCACCGTGCCCGACGACCGCATGCTGGCCGGCGTGATCGGCACGCAGTTGGCCAAGACGAAGACCATCGCCTTCCTCGCCGAAGACACCGACTACGGCCGCAGCGCAATCAAGCTGGTGAAGGAGCGCCTGGGCGCTGACACCAAGGTCGTCTCGGAAGACTACGTGAAGAACACCGAGACCGACTTCATGCCGATGCTCACGAAGTTCCGCTCGAGCAAGCCCGAGGCGCTGGCGGTCTACGTGCTCGACCAGCAGGGCTTCAACTTCATGAAGCAGTACACCCAGTTTGGCCTGACCATGCCGCTGGTCGCGCGCCCGCCGCTGGTCGCGCCGCTGGTCAAGGACATGCTCGCCACGGGCAAGTTCGACGGTTCGTGGACGGTGTACCCCTACTACGACCAGTTCAGCTCGCCGGCGAACGACGCCTTCACCAAGCCCTTCGCCGAGAAGAACAAGCAGGGCCCCCATTACGTCGCCTACGGTATCTACGAAAGCATCATGGTCGCGGCCGATGCCATCCAGCGCGCCGGCACAACCGAATCGGCGGCGGTGCGCGACGCCTTGGTCAAGACGCAATACAAGGGCATCCTCGGCACGATCGCCTTCGACGACCACAACCAGTCGCGCAACAACCTGATGTTCATGAAGGTCGAGCAGGGCAAGCTGGCGGTCAAGGACCTGGTCTCGGCCCGCTGAGCGCACCGGGAGTCCCGAGCACATGGACGCGTCGCTGCTGCTGCAGTTGCTGGCCAACGGGGTCAGCGTGGGGTTGGGCTACGGCCTGGCCGCCGTCGGGCTGGCCCTGGTCTTCGGCATCCTCGAACAGGTGAACTTCGCCCACGGCGAGGTCTACATGGTGGGCGCCTTCGCGCTATGGTTCCTCGGCCAGCGCGCCGGCCTGCCCTACGGCGTGGCCTATCCGCTGATGGTTGTGCTGATGGCGGGTCTCGGCCTGCTGCTGGCGGAGGTGGTGTTCCTGCCAACGCTGAACCGACCGTTCGAGTCGGTGATCCTCGCGACCTTCGCCGTGTCGATCATCCTGCAGAACCTGGTGCGGCTGGTGTTCGGCGCTACGCCGCTGCACATCGACTCGCCGCTCGAAGGCCTGACGCTCGATCTCGGCGGTGTGCTGTTGTTCGGGCAGCGCATGTTCATTGCGGTCGTCGCGGTGCTGGCTCTGGCCTTGCTCACCACCTTCCTGCGTCGCACCGAGACGGGCCGCGCGATGCGTGCGATGGCGCAGAGCAAGGATGCCTGCCTGATGGTCGGCATCGACGTGCGCCGCATCACGCGCATCACCGCAGCGGCGGGTGCCGCGCTGTGCGCCCTGGCCGCCGGCGCGATGGCGCCCATGTTCGACCTGTACCCGAATATGGGTTCCGACGTGGTGTTCAAGAGCTTCGCGGTCGTCATCATCGGCGGCATGGGCAACATCTCGGGCGCGATGCTGGCCGGCCTGCTGCTCGGCGTGGCCGAAAGCATGGCGGGCGGCGTGCTGGGCGCAGCCTACCGCGACGGCATCGGCTTCGTGCTGATGATTCTCATGTTGCTGCTGCGCCCGCAGGGCCTGTTCGGCAAGTCGGTGCGTGTGTGAAGGAGCCGACATGGACATGATCTCTCCCTACCTGCTGCACATCGGCATCATGACCGGCATCTTCGTGTTGCTGGTCCAGTCGCTCAACATCATGCTGGGCTATTCCGGACTGCTCTCTCTGGCCACGCCGGCGCTGTTCGGCATGGGTGCCTATGCGTCCGCCTTGCTCAGCATGAGGCTCGGCTGGGACACCACGCTGACCTTCGCCTGCGCTACGGTCATCGGCGCGGCATCGGGCGTGGCGCTCGGCATTCCGTCGCTGCGCCTGTCGCGCCATTCCTTCGTGATCGTCACGCTGTCGGCGACGTTGTTGCTGCAACTGGTCGCCAGCAACTGGATCGACCTCACGCGCGGCTCGCTCGGCATCGCCGACATCCCGGCGGCGCGGCTGTTCGGCTTCACGCTGGGCAGCAAGACGGCCTGGCTGGTCTTCATGGTGGTGCTGTCGCTGCTCGCGATCGCCGCGACCTGGTCGATCGTCTCTTCCCGGCTGGGTCGCGCCATGATCGCAGTGCGGGACAACGAGCCGCTGGCCATCGCCGCCGGCATCGACGTGCTCAAGATGCGCCTGTTCGCCTTCGCGTGCTCGGGTGCTTTTGCCGGGCTCGCGGGCGCCTGCTATGCGCATTACCTGACCTTCATCGATCCAGGCATCTTCGGCTTCTCGATCTCCGAATCGCTGCTGGTGATGGTGATCCTCGGCGGCTCGGGGACGTTGTGGGGCCCGGTGGTGGGCGCGGTCATCTTCACGGCTTTGCCGGAAGTCCTGCGCATGGCGCCGGAAATGAAGTCCCTGCTCTACGGCACCTTGCTGCTGCTGATCGTGCTGTTCATGCCGCAAGGCATGGCGCGCTGGTTCGGCCGGCCTGCGGCGAGCGGCGCGGGGGCTGGCAAATGAACCCGGTGTTGAAGGCGAGCGGCATCTGCAAGGCCTACCGCGGGGTGGTCGCGCTCGACGGTGTCTCGATCGAGCTGCCGGCCGGCAGCATCACCGGCTTGATCGGGCCCAACGGGTCGGGCAAGTCCACGTTGTTCGACTGCATCTGCGGCTTCCAGGCGCGAGATGCGGGCTCCGTGATGCTCGATGGTCAGGATCTGGCGGGGCTACCACCTCAGCGTATCGCACGCATGGGCCTGCGCCGAACCTTCCAGCAACTGCGCGTGTTCCCGGAACTCACGCTGCGGCAGAACCTGCTGACGGCCGCACAGGCAGCACCCGGCTTCTCGTACCTGAGCGAGCTGCTGCGCACGCCGGCGGTGCGCGCGCACGAGCGGCAGATGATGGAACGGGCCGACGCCATGCTCGAAGAGATTCAGCTCACCCGGCTCGCCGGTGCGCTGGCCGGCAGCCTTTCATACGGCCAGAAGAAGCTGCTTGAACTCGGCATGGCCCTCATGAACGAACCGAAGCTGTTGCTGCTCGACGAGCCGATGGCGGGCGTCAATCCGACGCTGGTCGAGGGCCTCAAGGAGGCACTGCTGCAGGTCAACCGGCGCGGCATCGCGCTGCTCATCGTCGAGCACAACCTCAAGCTGATGTTCGAGATCGCGCAGCGGATCTATGTGCTCGAGCAGGGTCGCCTGCTGGTGCAGGGAACACCCGAGGAAGTGGCACGTGACGAACGCGTGATCGAAGCCTATCTGGGCCGTCGCGACCCGGTGACGGGCGAACAGGGAGCACCACTTGACTGAACCCGTGCTTCGTATCGACCAACTTGTCGGCGGCTACGGCGACCTGACCATTCTCCACGGCGTCGACATGACGGTGCCGGCCGGATCGTGGACCACGATCATCGGCGCCAACGGCGCGGGCAAGTCGACGCTGCTCAAGGCCGTGGCTGGCATCGTGCGCAGTCGCAGCGGTTCGATCCTGTTCGAAGACCGTGATGTCACTGCCCTTGATTCGCTGGCCCGGCTCAAAGGCGGGATCGGGCTGGTGCCGCAGGGCCGATGCAACTTCCCGCTGCTATCGGTTGCCGAGAACCTCAAGCTCGGCGCCTTCACCCGCAAGCTATCGGCCGCCGATCTGGAGGTTGAGCTGCAGCAGATGACCGACCGGTTCCCGCGGCTCAAGGAGCGCTGGAACACCCTGGCCGGCAACCTCAGCGGCGGCGAGCAGCAGATCATGGAGATGGCCATGGTGCTGCTGGCCAAGCCCAGGCTTCTGCTGCTCGACGAGCCGTCGCTGGGCCTGTCGCCGCAGGCGATGGGCATGGTCTTCGACACGATCCGAGAGCTGACGGCTTCGGGCCTGTCGGTACTGATGGTCGAGCAGAACGCCCGGCAGGCCCTGGAATGCTGCGACTACGGCGTGGTCATGGAACTGGGGCGCAACAAGCTGTCCGCCCCGGCGGGCGACGTGCTCGCACACCCGGACATACGGAGAATGTTCCTCGGCCTCTAGTTGAAGTTCGACGGCCTGGTTTTCAAGTTGAAAACCAGGCCAACAGGTTTTTCGCCTTATGCCTCGCGCTGCATCCATCAAACGTCAATATTCGACGCCCGCAACGCATTCTGCTCAATGAATTCCCGCCGCGGCTCCACCTCGTCGCCCATCAGCATCGTGAACACGCGGTCGGCCTCGATCGCGTCGTCGATCTGCACCTTGAGCAGGCGCCGCACGTTCGGGTCCATGGT
This sequence comes from Variovorax ginsengisoli, assembly GCF_030811835.1. Classification (GTDB taxonomy): domain Bacteria; phylum Pseudomonadota; class Gammaproteobacteria; order Burkholderiales; family Burkholderiaceae_C; genus Variovorax; species Variovorax ginsengisoli_C. The sequence continues at coordinate 341,885 of NZ_JAUSRO010000005.1, forward strand.
GGTTTCCCACAGCTGCTCGGGGTTCATCTCGCCCAGCCCCTTGTAGCGCTGGCGCGAGCTGGTGCGTTCGGCTTCGCTGAGCAACCACTTCATCGCGATGCGGAAGTCGGCGACCTTTTCTTCCTTGGCACGTTCGCCCTCGCCGCGCTTGACGACCGCGCCTTCGCCGAGCAGGTCGCGGAAGGTGTTGGCTGCGGTGGCGAGCGTGGCGTAGTCGGCGCCATGCACGAAGTCCTGCGTGAGCACGCTGCTCTTGACGTTGCCGTGGTGGCGGCGGCTGATGCGCAGCAGCGGCTTGTCGGTGCGCACGTCGAACTCGCTGGACACTTCGGCGGGTGCGCCGGTGTCGTTGAGCTCGCGCAGCTTCTTCTGCAGCGCGACGGCCGAGGCTTCGGCGGCGGCCGTGGTGTCGAGGTCAAGCGACACGCCATCGGCAATCGCGCGCAGCGCGGCTGCGTCCATGAACACGCCCAGGCGTGCGATGACGGCCTGCGCCAGCTGGTGCTTGCGCGCCAGTTCGGCCAGCGTGTCGCCGGCGAGCGTCGTCGGGTTCGGGCCGCCGGTCTCGATGCTCGCGTCCTTGAGCGCCACGCGCAGCAAGAAGGCGTCGAGGGCCGGGCCGTCCTTGAGGTACTGCTCTTCCTTGCCGACCTTCACCTTGTACAGCGGCGGCTGCGCGATGTAGATGTGGCCGCGCTCGACCAGCTCCGGCATCTGCCGGTAGAAGAAGGTCAGCAGCAGCGTGCGGATGTGGGCGCCGTCGACGTCGGCGTCGGTCATGATGATGATGCGGTGGTAGCGCAGCTTGGCGACGTTGAAGTCGTCGGCGCCACTGCCCGTGCTGGTGGCGCCGGCACGGCCGATGCCGGTACCCAGCGCGGTGATCATCACCAGGATTTCGTTGCTGGTCAGCAGCTTTTCGTAGCGTGCCTTCTCAACGTTCAGGATCTTGCCGCGCAGCGGCAGGATGGCCTGGAACTTCCGGTCGCGGCCCTGCTTGGCCGAGCCGCCGGCGGAGTCGCCCTCCACCAGGTAGACCTCGCACAGCGCCGGGTCCTTTTCCTGGCAGTCGGCCAGCTTGCCGGGCAGGCCCATGCCGTCGAGCACGCCCTTGCGGCGGGTCATTTCACGGGCCTTGCGGGCGGCCTCGCGGGCGCGGGCGGCCTCCACGATCTTGCCGCAGATGATCTTGGCGTCGTTCGGGCGTTCCTGCAGGTACTCGGTCAGCAGGCGGCCCACGATGTCTTCCACCGGCGCGCGCACTTCGCTGGAGACCAGCTTGTCCTTGGTCTGGCTGGAGAACTTGGGCTCGGGCACCTTCACGCTCAAAACGCAGCACAGGCCTTCGCGCATGTCGTCGCCGGTGACCTCGACCTTCGCTTTCTTGGCGAACTCGTGTTCTTCGATGTACTTGTTGATGACGCGGGTCATCGCGGCGCGCAGGCCGGTCAGGTGGGTGCCGCCGTCACGCTGCGGGATGTTGTTGGTGAAGCACAGCACCTGCTCGCTGTAGGCGCTGTTCCACTGCATGGCCACTTCGACGCCGATGTGCGTGCCGGGGATGCCGCCGTAGGTATCGGCCGGCTTTTCGCCCGCGGCATAGAACGAGTTCGGGTGCAGGACGGTCTTGCCCTTGTTGATGAACTCCACGAAGCCGCGCACGCCGCCAGCGCCCGAAAAGTCGTCTTCCTTGCCGGTGCGCTCGTCCTTCAGGCGGATGCGCACGCCGTTGTTCAGGAAGCTCAACTCGCGCAAGCGCTTGCTCAGGATCTCGTAATGGAAGTCCGAGTTCTCCTTGAAGATCTCGACGTCAGGCAGGAAGTGCACTTCGGTGCCGCGCTTGTCGGTTTCGCCGACGATCTTCATGGGCGAGACTTCGACGCCGTTGACCTTCTCGAGCAGCCGGTTCTGCACGAAGCCGCGGCTGAATTCGAGCTCGTGGATCTTGCCTTCGCGACGCACGACCAGGCGCAGCTTGATGCTCAGCGCGTTCACGCAGCTCACGCCCACGCCGTGCAGGCCGCCCGAGACCTTGTAGCTGTTCTGGTTGAACTTGCCGCCCGCGTGCAGTTCGGTCAGCGCGATTTCGGCCGCCGAGCGCTTGGGCTCGTGCTTGTCGTCCATCTTCACGCCGGTCGGGATGCCGCGGCCGTTGTCGGTCACGCTGATCGAGTTGTCGCTGTGGATGGTCACGACGATGTCGTCGCAATGGCCTGCGAGCGCTTCGTCGATGGAGTTGTCCACCACTTCGAAGACGAGGTGGTGCAGGCCGGTGCCGTCGGAGGTGTCGCCGATGTACATGCCCGGGCGCTTGCGCACGGCCTCCAGGCCTTCGAGAATGGTGATCGATCCTTCGCCGTACGAGGTGTCAGCGGGCGTGATCTCAATCGGGATCGCGCTCTCGATTTCGGGCGTGTAGACCGGTTCGGTGTGCGGGGCTTCCGGCTTGTTCTCTTCGCTCATCAGGATCCTTCCTATCTCTCTCTCGGTAACTCGGCGGCACGGGCTCTGCCCGGCCGCTGGTGTTGCCCCCGCAAGGGGGTAGGCGCTGCCACACGAAGTGGGCACGCCTGGGGGGCGAGCTAAATCCGCATTGGCATCACGACGTACTTGAACGACTCGTTCTCCGGAATCGTCAGCAGCGCCGAGCTGTTGGAGTCGGCCAGGTCGAGCTTGACCATGTCCTGGCTCATGTTGTTGAGCGCGTCGATCAGGTAGGTCACGTTGAAGCCGATCTCGATGGCGTCGCCGCCGTAGTCGATGTCGAGCTCGTCCTGCGCCTCTTCCTGCTCGGCGTTGTTCGAAGCCACACGCAGCGTGCCCGGCTCCAGGTTCAGGCGCACGCCCTTGAACTTCTCGCTCGTCAGGATGGCGGTGCGCTGCAGGCTGGCCAGCAGCGTGGCACGGCCCAGCGTCACGCTGTTCTTGTGGTTCTTGGGGATCACGCGGTTGTAGTCGGGGAACTTGCCCTCGACCAGCTTGGTGACGAACTCCATGCCGCCGAAGCTGAACTTCGCCTGGTTGTTGGCGAACTGCATCTCGATGGCGCCTTCGGCGTCCGACAGCAGGCGCTGCATTTCCAGCACGGTCTTGCGCGGCAGGATGACTTCCTGGCGCGGCACTTCGACGTCGAGCGTGGCCGACGCGAAGGCCAGGCGGTGACCGTCGGTGGCCACCAGGCTCAGCTGCTTGCCTTCAGCCACGAACAGGATGCCGTTGAGGTAGTAGCGGATGTCGTGCACCGCCATGGCGAACGACACCTGGCCCAGCAGGCTCTTGAGCGTCTTCTGCGGCACGCTGAACACGGGGCCGAAATTGGCGGCCTCCTGCACCAGCGGGAAGTCTTCAGCCGGCAGCGACTGCAGCGTGAAGCGGCTCTTGCCGCCCTTGAGCACCAGCTTGCTTGCGCTCGACTCCAGGCTCACGGTCTGGTCGGCCGGCATGGTGCGCAGGATGTCGATGAGCTTGCGCGCGCCGATGCTCGTCGTGAAGTTGCCTTCGTCGCCACCGAGTTCGGCCACCGTGCGGATCTGGATCTCCAGGTCGCTCGTGGTCAGCTGCAGTTGACCACCGGTCTTGCGGATCAGCACGTTGGCCAGGATCGGCAGCGTGTGGCGCCGCTCCACGATGCCAGCCACCGATTGCAGTGCGGCGAGAACTTTGTCTTGTGTTGCCTTCAGGACGATCATGTCTTACCTCTTGTTGAACGCTTGGATTTTCACTCAGCCCTAACCCTTGAGCGTTTGCTCGAGGACGTGGAGCTGCTGGTTCAGCTCCGTCAGTTGCTGGCGTTCTCCGGAGATTTTCCGCACTGCATGCAGCACGGTCGTGTGGTCACGCCCGCCAAAGAGTTCGCCGATTTCCGGCAGGCTCTTCTGCGTGAGTTCCTTGGCCAGGTACATCGCGATCTGGCGCGGCCGCGCGATGCTGGCCGGGCGCTTCTTGCTGTACATGTCGGCGACCTTGATCTTGTAGTAGTCGGCCACCGTCTTCTGGATGTTCTCGACGCTGATCTGCCGGTTCTGGATCGACAGCAGGTCGCGCAGCGCCTCGCGCGCCAGGGCGATCGAGATCTCCTTCTGGTTGAAGCGCGAGTAGGCGAGGATCTTGCGCAGCGCGCCTTCGAGTTCGCGCACGTTCGAGCGCACGTTCTTCGCCACGAAAAAGGCGACCTCTTCGGGCATCTCGGCCGACTCGGCACGCGCCTTGTTGATCAGGATGGCCACGCGCATCTCGAGCTCGGGCGGCTCGATGGCCACCGTCAGGCCCGAGTCGAAGCGCGACACCAGCCGCTCATGGATGTCGGCCAACCCCTTCGGGTAGGTGTCGCTGGTCATCACGATGTGCGACTTCTTGGCGAGCAGGGCCTCGAACGCGTTGAAGAATTCTTCCTGCGTTCGGTCCTTGTTGGCGAAGAACTGCACATCGTCGATCAGCAGCAGGTCGAGCGAGTGGTATCGGTCCTTGAACTCGTCGAAGGTCTTGCGCTGGTACGCCTTGACCACATCCGAAACGAACTGCTCCGCGTGGATGTAGAGAACTTTGGAATCGGGGCGGTCAGCCAGCAGGCGATTGCCCACGGCGTGCATCAAGTGGGTCTTGCCCAGGCCGACGCCGCCGTAGATGAAAAGCGGGTTGTACAGGTGCCCGGGCATGCCCGAGACGTGCATGGCTGCAGCCCGCGCCATGCGGTTGGCCGTGCCCTCGACCAGGGTGTCGAAGGTCAGACCTGCATTCAGACGGTTCTTGAATCCGGCGGCAGCTGCGTCCTCGCCCTGGCCGGGCACGTCGCGCGGTACGTCGGTCTCGGCCATGACCACCACCGGCGTCGAACGCACGGGGGTTTCACGCGGAGTGAGCGCCAACTCGACCTGTACGGGCTGGCCGTACATCTTCTCGGCCATGGCCGCGATCTTGCCGGCGTACTGGGCGCGGATCCAGTCGAGTTTGAAGCGGTTGGCAACGAACACGGTCATGCGCGACAGGTCGTCGGCGACCTGCGCGGTCAGGGGCTTGATCCAGGTGTTGAACTGCTGCTCCGACAGTTCCTGCGCCAGCTGGTCGACACAGGCCTGCCACAGGCTGTCGCCGATACTTTCACCCGCCATGGGTGCGCTGAGATGTCATGTTTCTCTCGGCCATTTCTGTTGTTCGTGTTGTGGATAGGAGCGTGTGCAATCGGCCGGTCATTCTAACTTGTCAAACTCTTATCCACACCGCTGCGCCCGTCTTCGGTGCCCATGTTGAATCCCCCGCGAACGCACTCCGATTTGATCTTGAGCCGAATGTTTGTGATAATCGTCGGTTTCCCTGAAAACCTCTTTGTGTGTTTCGGGGGCTCTCTTCCGGCTGGAAGAACTGAATTCAGGAAATCTCATCATGAAACGCACTTACCAAGCATCCAAAGTCCGCCGCGCCCGCACCCATGGCTTCCTCGTTCGCATGAAGACCCGTGGCGGCCGTGCCGTGATCAACGCACGCCGCGCCAAGGGCCGCAAGCGCCTGGCCGTCTGACGACAGCCAGCAGCCGCAGCGCCGATCCCTTGCCGCCCCCGCCTGCTTCCACGCAAGGCGCCGAGCGCGCAAAGTCGGTGCAGCGGCTCAAAACCCGCGCGCAATTCCAGGCCGTACTCGCTGGTGCCACCGTGGCGCGAACCGCCCATTTCGCACTGCATCGCTGCGCCCTGGATGCGGCAGACGGTGCCGAGCCTCTGTTCGGCGCGTCTGCCGTCTGGCTGGGAGCCATGGTTCCCAAACGCTGGGCGCGCCGCGCGGTCACGCGCAATGCCATCAAGCGCCAGATCTACACCGTGGGCGCTGCGTCGGAAGCTTCGCTGCCGGTCGCCGCGCACGTGGTACGCCTGCGCTCGGGTTTTGACCGCAAGGTCTTCGTGAGCGCCTCGTCGGACAAGCTCAAGGCCGCAGTTCGCACCGAGCTCCAGCAACTGCTGGCGCGCGGCGCCTCGGTGCGCGCATGATCCGGCGCCTGCTGATCCTGCTCGTCAAGGGCTATCGGTTGCTGCTGAGCCCCTGGCTCGGGCAGTCATGCCGCTTCGAGCCAACCTGTTCGGCCTACGCGCTCGAGGCGCTCGACCGACACGGCGCCGCCGTGGGCAGCTACCTCACACTGAAACGCATCGCCCGTTGCCAGCCCTGGTGCCAGGGTGGCCACGACCCGGTTCCGCCCCAGGGGCAGCGCGGGACGCACAAGGCGTTGTTTTCTTCTCTCTCCTCCGACAAGAAATCTTCTTCATGAACGATATTCGCCGCACCATCCTGCTGGTGATTTTTGGTTTCTCGCTGGTGTTGCTGTGGGACCAGTGGCAGGTCCACAACGGCAACAAGCCGACCTTCCTGCCCTCGTCGAAGACGGCGGCGAGTGCGCCCGGGGCGGGTGCGCCAACGGGCGCCGCCAGCGGCGCTGCCGGTGCCGTGCCGGCAGCAGCCGGCGTTGCGGGCGCCCCCACCGCCGTGCCGACGCAGCCCGCGACCGCGGCGGTCGGCGAGAAGGTGACCATCACCACCGACGTGTTCAAGGCGACCATCGATGGCCAGGGCGGCACGCTGTCCGGGCTGCAACTGCGCCAGTACGACGACCAGACCAACCACCACGGGCTGGTCGAGTGGTTCAACAAGCTCATCGGCCGTCCGACGCCGCCGAACCTGGTCGTTCCGGTCACCCTGATGGAAGATGGCTCGCCAGCCACTCTTTATGTGGCGCAGACGGGCCTGGTCAACACCGTGGACACGGGCGACCGCTTCCCCAACCACCTCAGCCTGATGACGCCGACGGCCGGTCCGCGGGAACTGGCCGACGGCCAGAACGCGCTGGAAGTGTCATTCGAGTCGCAGCCGGTGGGTGGCCTGAAGTACATCAAGACCTACCGCTTCCTGCGCGGCGATTACTCGATCCACGTCAGGCACCAGATCGTCAACGTGAGCGACCAGCCACGCGACGCGCAGCTTTACCTGCAGCTCGTGCGCCACGGCACGGTGGCCGCAGGCACCATGTTCGGCACCAACACCTTCACCGGTCCGGCGGTCTACACGGAAGAGAAGAAGTTCCACAAGGTCGCGTTCACCGACATCACGAAGAACAAGGCCGAACTGCCGCCGCCCGCCAACAATGGCTGGATTGCGATGGTGCAGCATTACTTCGTGTCGGCCTGGCTGCTCAACAGCCCGGGCAGCGATGCCTACAAGCGCGAGTTCCGCGTGGCCGACCTCGGCAACAACCAGTACTCGGTGGCCATGGTGCTGCCGCTGCCCAAGCTGGCACCGGGTGCCTCGCAGACCATCGACAGCAGCCTGTTCGCAGGCCCTGAAGAAGAAAAGAAGCTCGAAGCGCTCGCGCCCGGTCTCGACCTGGTCAAGGACTACGGCATCTTCGCGATCATCTCCAAGCCGCTCTACTGGCTGCTCAACCAGTTGCACAACATCCTGGGCAACTGGGGCTGGTCGATCGTCGCGCTGGTGGTGCTGCTCAAGGCGGCTTTCTATTGGCTCAATGCCAAGGCCTACGCCAGCATGGCCAAGATGAAGGCTATCAATCCGAAGATCACGGAAATGCGCGAGCGGCTCAAGGACAAGCCGCAGGAGATGCAGCAGGAGATGATGCGCATCTACCGCGAGGAAAAGGTCAACCCGATGGGCGGCTGCTTCCCGATCGTGATCCAGATCCCGGTGTTCATCGCGCTCTACTGGGTGCTGCTGTCTTCGGTCGAAATGCGCCATGCGCCGTGGATCGGCTGGATCCATGACCTCTCGGCTCCCGACCCATGGTTCATCCTGCCCGTGGTGATGACACTGACCTCGCTGCTGCAGACCTGGCTGAACCCGAAACCACCAGATCCGATGCAGGCCAAGCTCATGTGGATCATGCCGCTGGCGTTCAGCGTGATGTTCATCTTCTTCCCGGCCGGCCTGGTGCTGTACTGGATCACGAACAACACGTTGTCGATCGCCCAGCAGTGGTTCATCAACAAGCGCCTGGGTGTGCTCGGCAAGTAAGCCCCACCCCGCACTCCCCGAAGGGCCGCGCAAGCGGCCCTTTTCAATTGGCGCTGCCCCAGGCGCTTTGCTGGAAGAATAGGCCCATGCTCGCACGCACCTCCGACCCGATCGTTGCCATCGCCACTGCGCCCGGACGCGGGGCCGTCGGTATCGTGCGGGTGTCCGGTCGACAGCTTGGCCCCCTCGTCCAGGCCCTCTGCGCGCGACCGCTGAAGCCGCGCGAGGCAACCTACCTGCCCTTTCTCGACGGGGGAGGCGAGCCAGTCGACCACGGGCTCGCCCTGTACTTTCCGGCGCCCCACTCCTTCACCGGCGAAGACGTGCTCGAACTGCAGGCCCATGGCGGTGCAGTCGTGCTGCAGCTGCTGGTGGCACGCTGCCTGGAGGCGGCGGCCGAGGTCGATGGGGCCACCGGTCGCGCGCGCCTGCCCGGCCTGCGGGTGGCCGAACCCGGCGAGTTCAGCCAGCGTGCCTTTCTCAACGGCAAGATCGATCTGGCGCAGGCGGAGGCGATCGCCGACCTGATCGACGCGAGCACCGAGGCCGCAGCGCGCAGCGCCGGCCGCTCGCTCTCGGGTGCCTTTTCGCGCGAGATCCACACCCTGCGCGACGCGTTGATCCACCTGCGCATGCTGGTGGAGGCCACGCTCGACTTCCCCGAGGAAGAGATCGACTTCCTGCAGAAGGCCGACGCCGTCGGCCAGCTCGTGGCGCTGCAGGCGCAGGTGGCCGGCGTGCAGCAGCGCGCGCGTCAGGGCGCGCTGCTGCGCGAGGGCATCAAGGTCGTGATCGCGGGCCAGCCTAACGCGGGCAAGAGTTCGTTGCTCAATGCGCTGGCTGGCGCGGAACTCGCCATCGTGAGCGCGGTCGCGGGCACCACGCGCGACGTGGTGTCGCAGACCATCCAGATCCAGGGCGTGCCGCTGCATGTGGCCGACACGGCCGGCCTGCGGGAAAGCACCGACGAGGTCGAACAGATCGGCGTGGCGCGTGCCTGGGGCCAGATCGAAGGCGCCGATGCCGTGCTGTTCCTGCACGACCTCACGCGCGCCGATGTTGCGGACTATGCGGCCGCCGACGCGGAGATCCTGCGCTTGCTGCGCGAGAAGCTGCCCGCCGGCGTGCCGGTGCTCGACGTGTGGAACAAGCAGGATGCCGCGCCGGCGCAGGCCGCGCGCGATGGCATCGCACTGTCTGCCCGCACCGGCGAAGGCATCGAAACCCTGCGCCAGGAACTGCTGCGACTGGCCGGCTGGCAGGCCGTGCCCGAAGGCCTTTACTTGGCGCGGGCGCGCCATGTGCATGCATTGGCGCAGGTGGCCGGGCATCTGGCAGGCGCGGCCGGGCACCTGGCGGCGCGGGCGCAGTCGCTCGACCTGATGGCCGAGGAGCTGCGGCTCGCGCAGAACGCGCTCAACGAGATCACCGGCGAATTCGGTGCCGACGACCTGTTGGGCGTGATCTTCTCGCGCTTTTGCATCGGGAAGTGACGTGCGCCCCAGCGCACGGCCCCCATCTTTCGCGCTGCCTCAGACCTTCAGTCCGCGCTGCAGCCGGTCGATTGCCAGCGCCAGCGCTTCGGGGCGGCCCGACAACACCAGCGTGTCGCCATCGGCCAGCACCAGTGCATCGTCGGGCATGGCCGCTGTGCCGTTGCGGTGGCGCAGGTTCGCCACGCGCACCTGGAGCGCCTGCAGCGCCATCGCACCGAGCGTCTGACCGATGGCGCGCGCGTCCGGCGTCAGCGTGAAGGTGTTCAGGCGCTCGTGGCCCAGGTCGCCGACCGTGTCGTCGTCGGCGCCGTGGAAGTAGCCGCGCAGCAGGTTGTAGCGCGCATCGCGCAGGTCCTGTACCACGCGGATCACGCGGCGCATCGGCACGCCGACCAGGGCGAGCGCATGGCTGGCGAGCATGAGGGACCCCTCGATCGCCTCGGGCACCACCTCGGTGGCGCCAGCCGCCTGGAGTTTCTCGAGGTCGAGGTCGTCCTGCGTGCGCACGATCACCGGCACCTGCGGCGCGTGGGTGCGCGTGTTCGCCAGCACCTTGAGCGCACCGGGCACGTCCAGGTACGTGACGACCACTGCGCTGGCGCGGGCCAGGCCTGCGGCCATCAGCGCCTGCAGCCGCGCGGCATCGCCGAACACCACCGAATCGCCCGCAGCGGCCGCTTGCCGCACGCGGTCAGGGTCGAGGTCGAGCGCCAGGTAGGGAATGCCTTCGCGTTCGAGGATGCGCGCCAGGTTCTGGCCGCAGCGTCCATAGCCGCAGATGATCACGTGCCTGGAGGTGTTGATGGTCTTGCGCGCGATGCTGGTCATCTGCAGCGACTGCTGCATCCAGTCGCTGGCCACCAGCTTGCGCACGATGGCGTTGCTGTACTGGATGATGAAGGGCGTGGCGAGCATCGACAGCACCATCGAGGCCAGCACCGGGTTGGCCAACCAGGGCGGCAGCAGGCTGCGGTCCTGCGCGAGCGTCAGCAGCACGAAGCCGAATTCGCCGGCCTGCGCCAGGTACAGGCCGGTGCGCAACGACACACCAGCGGTCGCCCCCAGGCCGCGTGCGAGCACCGTGACCAGCACCAGCTTGAAGCCCAGCGGCAGCAGCAGAAGAACGCCTACCAGCGCCCAGCGGTCGACCACGATGTGCCAGTCGAGTGACATGCCGATGGTGATGAAGAACAGGCCCAGCAGCACGTCGTGGAAGGGCCGGATGTCGGTCTCCACCTGGTGCTTGTATTCGGTCTCCGACACCAGCATGCCGGCGATGAAGGCGCCCAGCGCCAGACTCAGGCCGGCCAGTTCGGTGAGCCACGCGAGCCCGAGCGTGATCAGCAGCAGGTTCAGCATGAACAGCTCCTGGCTGCGTCGGCGCGCCACCAGCGTGAGCCACCAGCGCATCACGCGTGGCCCGCCGTAGAGCAACACGCCCACGAGGAAGCTGGCCTTGAGCAATGCGAACGACAGCGCCTTGAACAGCGCCTCGGGTGGCGCGCCCAGCGCAGGAATCAACACCAGCAGCGGCACCACGGCCAGATCCTGGAACAGCAGCACGCCCATCACGCGCTTGCCGTGCTCGCTCTCGAGCTCCAGCCGCTCGGCCATCAGCTTGACGACGATGGCCGTGCTGCTCATGGTGAGCGCGCCCGACAGCGCCAGCGCCGTCTGCCAGCCCAGCCGCCATGGCGGCGGCAGCACCGTCGCCAGCATGAGCGCCCCGCCAGTGGCGATGCCCATGGTCAGAAGCACCTGCAGCATGCCCAGGCCGAACACGTGCTTGCGCATGGCGCGCAGCTTGGGCAGGCTGAACTCCAGTCCGATCACGAACATCAGAAACACCACGCCGAACTCGCCCAGGTGGCGGATGCCCTCGGAGTTCTGCGCCAGCGCCAGGGCATGGGGGCCGATGAGCACGCCGGCCGTCAGGTAGCCGAGCATGGGCGGCAGCTTGAGCGAGCGGCAGGCCACCACGCCGATCACCGCAGCGAGCAGGTACAACAGCGTGAGATCGAGTGATGACATGACCCGATGCTAGCAAGGGCCATGCGCGTCGGCCGGCCGGGGGCGGCCCGCCCGATAAAATCCCGCAATGAGCTCCCGCCCTCCCCTGATTCCCGTGGTCGATCCCGATGCGATCCTCGCGCGCGCGCGCGACACCTTCGACATCGAGGCCGCCGCAGTCGCCGGTCTGAAGACCCGCGTCGGTCCCACCTTCGTGGCTGCCGTGCGCAAGATCCTCGAAGTGCGTGGCCGCGTGGTCGTCATGGGCATGGGCAAGAGCGGCCACGTCGGGCGCAAGATCGCCGCCACCCTCGCCTCCACCGGCACACCCGCGATGTTCGTGCACCCGGCGGAGGCCAGCCATGGCGACCTGGGCATGATCAAGTCCGTCGACCTGGTGCTGGCCATCTCCAACAGCGGCGAGGTCGAAGAGCTCACCACACTCCTGCCCGTGGTCAAGCGGCAGGGCGTGCCCATGATCGCCATGACCGGGCGCGCCGAGTCCACGCTCGCGCGCTATGCCGACATCGTGCTCGACAGCGGCGTCGAGAAGGAGGCCTGTCCGCTGAACCTGGCGCCCACGGCCAGCACCACCGCGCAGATGGCGCTGGGCGACGCGCTGGCTGTTGCGCTGCTCGATGCGCGCGGGTTCGCCGCCGCCGATTTCGCGCGCTCCCACCCGGGCGGCGCGCTCGGCCGCAAGCTGCTCACGCACGTGAGCGACGTGATGCGCTCGGGCGACGCCGTGCCGCGCGTCACCCCCGAGGCGAGCGTGAGTGCCCTGATGCGGGCGATGAGCATCCAGGGTTTTGGCGCCACGGCGGTGGTCGACGCCGAGGGCCGTGCCAGCGGCATCTTCACCGACGGCGACCTGCGCCGGCTGATCGAGGCCGGCACCGACCTGCGCACACCCACGGCCGCCCAGATCATGCACCCGGCGCCCCGCACCATCCGCGCCGACGCGCTGGCGGTCGAAGCCGCCGAACTCATGGAGCAGCATGGCATCACCCGCTTGTTCGTGGTGGACGCCGCCGGCCTGCTGATCGGTGCGCTCAATACCACCGACCTGATGCGCGCGAAGGTCATTTGATGGCGCACCCGTTTCCCACCGAAACCCTGCTTGCCGCGCAGGACGTGCGCATCGTGTTCTTCGACGTCGACGGCGTGCTCACCGACGGTGGCGTGTATTTCAGCGAGCATGGCGAAACCCTCAAGCGTTTCAGCATCCTCGACGGCTATGGCCTCAAGCTGCTGCGCCAGGCCGGCATCGTGCCTGCAGTCATCACGGGTCGCGATTCCAAGCCGCTGCGCGTGCGGCTGGAAGCGCTGGGCATCACGCACGTGCGCTACGGCACCGAAGACAAGCTGCCCGCCGCCCAGGCCATGCTCGACACGCTCGGCTTCACCTGGGCCCAGGCTGCCGCCATCGGCGATGACTGGCCCGACCTGCCAGTGCTGATGCACGCCGGCTTTGCCGCCGCACCGGCCAACGCACATGCCGAGGTGCGCGCCGTCGTGCACCATGTGACGGCCGCCCGCGGCGGCGACGGTGCAGCGCGCGAGCTGTGCGACTTGCTGCTGACCGCAGGCGGCCACTACCGCCGCATGCTTGACGCTGTCAAGGGCACGGCTGCATGAAGCAGCGCAAATCCCTGGGCAGCCTGGTGCGCGACGGATTGGACCGTGTGACCATCTACCTGCCGGTCATCCTGACCTTCGCGCTCGCACTGGGCACCTACTGGCTGGTGCGCAATGCGCCCAAGCTGCTGGAGTCGACGGCCCCCGCTGCGCCCGTGCACGAGCCCGACTTCTTCATGCGCGAATTCGTGGTCAAGAACTTCCTGCCCAATGGCGATCTGCGCAGCGAGCTGTTCGGCACCGAAGGCCGACATTTTCCCGACAACGACACGCTGGAAGTCGATCAGGTGCGCGTGCGTTCCGTGTCGGCCGATGGGCTCATCACCCGTGCTACCGCCAATCGAGGCCTGTCGAACGGCGACGGCAGCGAGGTCCAGCTGTTCGGCAATGCCGTCATCGTGCGCGACGCAGCCATCGGCAAGAACGGCCAGCCGGTGCCCCGCCTGGAATTTCGCGGCGAGTTCCTGCATGCCTTTCTCGACACCGAACGCGTCAAGTCGAACAAGCCCGTGGTCCTGACACGTGGCACCGACCAGTTCACGGCCGACACGCTCGACTACGACAACCTCAGCGGCGTTGCCAACCTGCAGGGCCGTGTGCGCGGGGTGCTGGTGCCATCGGCAGGCGCTGCCAACCCACCTGGCGCCACGCGCTGAAACCGGAACTTCGCAACATGGCGCCACTGGTCTTCATCACGGGTGCGTCGAGCGGCATCGGCCAGGCATTGGCCGCGCGCTTCTACGACGCGGGATACCGGCTGGCATTGACGGCGCGGCGCACGGCCGAGATCGAGGCCTGGGCCCTCGCCCGAGGCATTGACCCCACCCGCATGCGCATCTATGGTGCCGACGTGGCACAGCTCGATGACATGGTGGCCGCCGGCGCCGCGTGCATGGCCCAGCAGGGACTGCCCGATGTGGTCATTGCCAATGCAGGCATCAGCGTGGGCATCGACACCGAAGTGCGCAGCGACCTCGACGTGCTTGCGCAGACCTTTGCCATCAACAACGTGGGCCTTGCGGCGACCTTCCATCCCTTCGCGGCCGGCATGCGACGGCGGGGCAGCGGCCGGTTGGTGGGCATTGCCAGCGTCGCTGCCATTCGCGGGCTGCCGGGTCATGGCGCCTACTGTGCGAGCAAGGCCGGCGTGGTCGCTTACTGCGAAAGCCTGCGCGGTGAACTGCGCGCCAGCGGCGTGAAGGTGGTCACCTTGTGCCCGGGCTACATCGACACGCCTCTCACACGGGGCAATCGCTACGGCATGCCTTTTCTGATGCAGGTCGATGCCTTCGCCGACCAGGCGTTTCGCGCGATCGATGCGGGCACCAGCTACCGGGTGATACCGTGGCAGATGGGTATCGTGGCCAAGCTGATGCGCATGTTGCCCAATGCCTGGTTCGACCGCGCGGTCCAGGGTCGCGGGCGCAAGAAGCGCCAAGGGGAATGACAGCGAAGCGCTCAGCGCACGCCTTAATGTAAAAAGGCTCCCGAAGGAGCCTTTTTGCCGATGGCGACGAATCAATAGCCGCTGTTGCCGCCGCCGTAGCCGCCACCACCGCCGCCGTTGCGACCACCACCGCCGCCGCCACGAGGGCCTGCGCCATAGGGGCTGCGGAAACCACCGTCGCCGCCGCCGCCGCCGCTGCGACCACCGCCGCCGCCGTAACCACCACCGCCGCCGCCGCCGCTGCGACCACCGCCGCCGCCGCCGTAACCGCCGCCGCCACCATATCCACCGCCGCCGCCACCACCACCGTAGCCGCCGCCCCCACCGAAGCCACCGCCGCCGCTGCGAGGCGGACGAGCCTCCATCGGACGTGCTTCATTGACGACCACGCTGCGGCCGCCCAGAGGCTGGCCATTCATGCCATTGATGGCTGCCTGCGCTTCCGCGTCGCTGCCCATTTCGACGAAACCGAAGCCTTTCGAGCGGCCCGTATCGCGTTCCATCATGACTTTCGCGCTGGTCACTGCGCCGAACTGGCCGAAAGCCTGTTCCAGGTCGCCGTCGCGCACGGAATACGGCAGGTTGCCGACGTAGAGTTTGTTGCCCATCAAGGGACTCCTCATAAACACATCAAGAAAAGCGATGGAGTCCCGAGAGCACCACCCAATCGAAATCGCCGAGCGCGCGAAACTGACCGATCACCGAACTTGCCACCCCCGAGAAAATTTAAAGGGAGGCTCGTGCATTATGGGTGAAATATTTTGAAAGTAAGCAAGAATTTCCCCTGAGGGCCCGCCGATTGAAAATTAAATGAAGCCAGCGCTTGCTCACAAACACGGGTTTTCCCTCGGCTACAATCGGGGCGTCATTGGGGAGTAGCCGCCTTCCATCGCGAGAAGGGTGTGCGTCAACAGACTTGCCCTGCCTTGCGCAGGACATGGCGTACACGGTGTGAACTTGGCGAGACCTTTGACCATGCAGTTTCGGAAATATGGCCGAAGGTGCTGCATGGTCAATTGCGTCCTTCGGCCCAAGGAACCCACGTCATGGAAGCTTTTCTCGTCGCCACCGGCATCGTCGCGCTGGCAGAAATGGGCGATAAGACCCAATTGCTCGCGCTGCTGCTTGCCGCGCGCTTTCGCAAACCCTGGCCGATCGTGCTGGGCATCTTCACTGCCACCATCGTCAACCATGCGCTCGCGGGTGCCGTCGGCAGTTGGGTCACGCAAGTGCTCGGTGCCAACGTGCTGCGCTGGATTCTCGGGGGCTCGTTCATCGCCATGGCGGTGTGGATGCTGATTCCGGACAAGCTCGACGAGGACGAAACGCCCAAGGCCTCGAAGTTCGGTGTCTTCGGCACCACCGTGATCGCCTTTTTCCTTGCCGAGATGGGCGACAAGACGCAGATCGCCACCGTCATGCTGGCGGCCCGCTTCGTCAACGACTACGTATGGGTCGTCGCCGGCACCACGTTGGGCATGATGCTGGCCAATGCGCCGGTCGTCTGGCTGGGCGACAAGCTGGTCAAGCGCGTGCCCATCAAGCTGGTCCACGCCATCTCCGCCGTGATCTTCCTGGTGCTCGGCATTCTGATGATCGTCAGCGGCTGATTTT
Source organism: Variovorax ginsengisoli (assembly GCF_030811835.1). GTDB lineage: Bacteria > Pseudomonadota > Gammaproteobacteria > Burkholderiales > Burkholderiaceae_C > Variovorax > Variovorax ginsengisoli_C. The sequence continues at coordinate 358,100 of NZ_JAUSRO010000005.1, forward strand.
CACGAAGACCTCCTGGTCGTTTTTGGGGTGGCCTCTTCGCCAGAAACGCCGCGGAACCGGCTCCGCCGGGCCGCCGGTGTTGCCCCCGCAAGGGGGTTGGCGCTGCCACACAAAGTGGGCAAGCCTGGGGGGGTATACTGACGCTGCGCCGATTTGCTTCAGCTTGCGGGCGCTCTATAAATTCCGCTAAAGACAACCGCCGGACCCGGCTCGTTTTTGGCGAGGCCGGGTTTTTTTCGTCCATGTCCTTCGAAGTCCTTCCCCAGTCGATGTCGTTTGCCGGGCCGCTCGCCCTGCGCAGCGGTGCGGCACTGCGCGACTACACGCTTGCCTATGAGACCTATGGCACGTTGAACGCCGACCGCAGCAATGCGGTGCTCGTGTGCCATGCGCTCAACGCGTCGCACCACGTGGCCGGCGTCTATGCCGGGCAGCCCCGATCCGAAGGCTGGTGGGACAACATGATCGGGCCGGGCAAGCCGGTGGACACCAACCGCTTCTTCGTCATCGGCATCAACAACCTGGGTTCGTGCTTCGGCTCGACCGGGCCGATGCACATCGACCCGGCGACGGGCCGGGTCTACGGCGCCGACTTTCCGGTGGTCACGGTGGAAGACTGGGTCGATGCCCAGGCGCTGCTCCTCGACGCGCTTGGCATCGACACGCTGGCCGTCATGGGCGGCAGCCTGGGCGGCATGCAGGCGCTGTCCTGGACGCTGCAGTATCCCGCGCGCGTCAAGCACGCCGTGGTGGTGGCCAGTGCGCCCAACCTCACGGCCGAGAACATTGCCTTCAACGAGGTGGCGCGGCGCGCCATCGTCACCGACCCCGACTTCAACGGCGGTCACTTCTACGAGCACGGCGTGATCCCCAAGCGCGGCCTGCGCATCGCGCGCATGATCGGGCACATCACCTACCTCAGCGACGACGTGATGAACGAGAAGTTCGGGCGCCAGTTGCGCAGCGCTGTCGAAGGCGAACTGGCAGGCACCGGCTACCGCTATTCCACGCAGGACATCGAGTTCCAGATCGAGAGCTACCTGCGCTACCAGGGCGACAAGTTCAGCGAGTACTTCGATGCCAACACCTACCTGCTGATCACGCGCGCACTCGATTATTTCGACCCGGCGCGCGAGCACGGGGGTGACCTCACCGCAGCCTTCGCGAAGGCCACGGCGAAGTTCCTGCTGGTGAGCTTCACCACCGACTGGCGCTTTTCCCCTGCGCGCAGCCGCGAGCTGGTCAAGGCGCTGCTCGACAACCGCCGCAGCGTGAGCTACGCCGAGATCGATGCACCCCACGGCCACGACGCCTTCCTGCTCGACGACGTGCGCTACATGTGCGTGGTGCGCTCGTACTTCGAGCGCATGGCCAAGGAGCTTTCCGCATGAGCGATATCGCCACCCAGCGCCTGATTGCTGCCCTGGTGCCGCCGGGCGCACGCGTGCTCGACCTGGGCTGCGGCGATGGCGCCCTGCTCGATCTGCTGCAGCGCGAGCGCGGCTGCAGCGGCTATGGCGTGGAGATCGCCGACGGCAACGTGCTCCAGTGCATCCGCCGCGGCGTCGACGTGATCCAGCTGAATCTCGACGAAGGCCTGGCGATGTTCGACGATGCGTCGTTCGACGTGGTGCTGCAGATCGACACGCTGCAGCACCTGCGCAATGCCGAGGTCATGCTGCGCGAGACCGCGCGCGTGGGCCGCATCGGCATCGTCGCCTTCCCCAACTTCGCGCACTGGCCCAACCGCCTGAGCATCGCGCGTGGGCGCATGCCGGTGACGCGGCGCCTGCCTTACCAGTGGTACGACACCCCCAACATCCGGGTCGGCACTTTTCGTGATTTTCAGGCGCTGGCGCAGAAGAACGAGCTGCGCGTGCTGGACGCCTTTGGGCTGCAGGACGGCCGCGAGGTGCGCTGGCTGCCCAACGCACGCGCCGGCACGGCCGTCTTCAAGTTCGAGCGCGGCTGAGCGATTGGGGGGGTGGCCAAACCATGGCACTGACTCTGGCCGCCGCCGTGCACAGCGAACTCGTCATCAAGAAGAGCCGCTTCCTGGGCTGCGTGCAGCCTGTGGCCGACCGCGCAGCAGCGTTGGCCGTCGTGCAGGAGCTGCACGCGCTGCATCCCGGCGCGGCGCATGTGTGCTGGGCCTTGATGGCGGGCGGCCAGTCCGCTGCCAACGACGACGGTGAGCCGGGCGGCACGGCCGGTCGTCCCATGCTCGAGGTGCTGCGCCATCAGGAGCTCGAAGGCGTGCTTGCCACCGTGGTGCGCTATTTCGGCGGCGTCAAGCTGGGCGCCGGCGGGCTCGTGCGCGCCTACACCGATGCGATTGCACAGGCGTTGATCGGTGCGGACAAGTTGCCTTTGCAGCGCATGCAGACGCTGTGTTGCGAGGTCCCGTATGCCATGGAGGGTCTGCTGCGGCGCGAGCTGGCAAACGCCAACGCCACGCTGATTGACGTGGCGCATGGCAGTCTGGTGCGGCTGGTCTTTACCACCGTGCAAACTCACGCGCCTATACTGGTCTCGCGCATCGACGATGCGAGCCAGGGCCGCGCCGGCTGGGTCGATCCGCCCGATACAGTGGACCCAGTCTGATATTCTTCGGACGCCGGACGGATTTGGTTACCACTCTTGCGCAATGAAGTGCCGATCGGCGAAGATGCGTTCATACGATAGTCGTTTTGCAGAGGAGCAGCCATTGGCTTCACAGTCCCCCTTTTTCGGCAAGCGCACGAGCGACGTCGACACCTCCCCCGCCCGTCCTGCGCCGCTCGTCGGCTCAGGCACCAACCTGGCGGGCTCGCCCGTCAACGTATCGCTCAACAGCGGTGCAGGCAGCCTTGGCGCGCCGGCAGCAGCGCCTGCGAAGGAGAGCGGCAGCAAGCTGACCGTGGGTCCCAACATCAAGCTCAAGGGTGTCGAGATCACGGACTGCGACACCCTGGTGGTCGAAGGCATGGTCGAGGCGACCATGGATTCGCGCGTCATCCAGATCGCCGAGCAGGGTGAATTCAAGGGTTCGGCCGACATCGACATCGCCGAAATCCGTGGCGTGTTCGACGGCAACCTCACGGTGCGCGACAAGCTCGTCATCCATTCCACCGGCAAGGTCACCGGCAAGATTCGCTACGGCAAGATCGTCATCGAAGAGGGCGGTCGGCTCTCCGGCGAAATCAGCTTCGGCGCGGCCTGATCCTCGCCAGCAAGGCGCCTGCTGCGGCAGGCGCTTTTTCTTTGGCGCCATTGATGAAGAAGACGAAGACGTCGCGGGCCTTGGCCGCGGGGTCTGCGTCAGCCTGCACGCGTGGCAGGCCCGACGGCGTGCCACCTTCGGCCCATGACTGCGCGTGCGACGCCCAGGCTTCGATCGCCTTGGGTGCATAGCCGTTCTTGAGCTTGGCGCTGCTCGCCATGAGCCGCGCATAGGCAAAGTCACCCGTCAGGTTCGCAAAGGACGGGAATTTGTCCGAATCGGTGAACACGGTGGCTACACCATGCTTGCGCGCGAGCGCCAGGTAGGCGGGTGCCATGAAGCTGTCGTGGCGCACGTCCATCACATGGCGCAGCGTGCGGCTGCCCTCTTTCTTTGGCAACAGGGCGAGGAAGGCGGCGAAATCCGCTTCGTCGAAGACCTTGGTCGGCATGAACTGCCAGACGATCGGTCCCAGTTTGTCCTGCAGTTCGCTGATGCCGCTGTCGATGAAGCGCGCGATCGACTCGCCCGCCGTGGCCAGCAGCTTGCGGTTGGTCGTAAAGCGTGACGCCTTGAGCGAGAAGATGAAGTCATCAGGGGTTTCGCTGTGCCACTTGCGAAAGCTCTCGGGCTTCATGGTGCTGTAGTAGGTGCCGTTGACCTCGATGGCCGTGAGCTGGCGGCTGGCGTAGTGCAGTTCCTGGTTGTGCGGCAAACCCTGGGGATAGAAATTGTCGCGCCACGGTTCATAGGTCCAGCCGCCCACACCGACGCGGATGCTTGAGGTCGATAGGCTCACATTGCACTCCGGGTTGAGACCTCCCACTCTACGCGGGCCGGCGAGAAGCGCAAAATACTTTGCTGACCGTTTCTTCCTTGTTGTCACCCACGCGGAGATCCCCATGAACGCACCCCTGCACCGCGAAATGCCCGCGGGCCTGCTCGACGCCGAGCGTGCCCTGTCCGATGTCACCACCCAATGGGACACCGACATCGTTCGCCAGCTCACCGACTACATCGCCATTCCCGCGAAGTCTCCCGGTTTCGACAAGGACTGGTCGGCCAACGGCCATCTGGAGACCGTGCTGCGCAACGCCGCCCAATGGGTCGAGGCCCAGAAGGTCGAAGGACTGAGCCTGGAGATCGTGCGCCTGGAGGGCCGCACGCCCGTGCTGTTCTTCGACGTGCCCGCCACCGGCACCGACATGCGCGACACCGTGCTGATGTACGGCCACCTCGACAAGCAGCCTGAATTCACCGGCTGGCGCAACGACCTCGGCCCCTGGACGCCCAAGTACGAAGACGGCCTGCTCTACGGACGGGGTGGCGCGGACGATGGCTATGCGGTGTATGCGAGCATCGCGTCGCTGCAGGCGCTCAAGGCGCAGGGCGTGGCGCATCCGCGCATCGTCGGCCTCATCGAGACGTGCGAGGAAAGCGGCTCCTATGACCTGCTGCCCTATGTGAACGCGTTGCGTCCGCGTCTGGGCGAGGTCGGCCTGGTGATCTGCCTGGACTCGGGTGCCGGCAACTACGACCAACTCTGGCTGACGACCTCGCTGCGCGGCCTGGCCGGCGGCACGCTCAAGGTCGAGGTGCTGACCGAGGGCATTCATTCGGGCGATGCGTCCGGCCTGGTGCCCTCGAGTTTTCGGATCATGCGTCAGGTGCTCGACCGGCTTGAGGACAGCGCCACCGGCCGGCTGCTGCCCGCCAGCTTTCACTGCGAGGTGCCGCCCGATCGCCTGGCCCAGGCCCAGGCCACGGCGGCCATCCTCGGCGACGAGCTGTTCAAGCGCTTTCCCTGGGCGCATTACGACTGCGGCGGCTCGACCCAGTTCGCACTGCCCACCACCACCGACCCTGTGGAAGCACTGCTCGCGCGCACCTGGAAGCCGACGCTGTCGGTGACTGGCGCCGAAGGCTTTCCGGCCCTGAAGGACGCTGGCAACGTGTTGCGTCCCTACACGGCCTTCAAACTGTCGCTTCGCCTGCCGCCGCTGGTGGACGCTGGTGTGGCGGTGCAACAGCTCAAGACGCTGCTCGAAGACAACGCGCCGTACCAGGCGAAGGTCACGTTCGAGGGCGGTGGCGGCGCCACCGGCTGGAATGCGCCCACGATCACGCCCTGGTTCGAGCGCGCGCTTCACACGGCGTCGCAGGCGCACTTTGGCGCGCCTTGCGGCTACATCGGCCAGGGCGGCACGATCCCGCTGATGAACATGCTCAGCGAAGGTTTCCCGACCGCGCAGATGATGGTCTGCGGCGTCCTGGGACCGAAGAGCAATGCGCACGGCCCCAATGAATTCCTGCACGTGCCCTACGCCAAGAAACTGACGGCCGCGGTGGCCGAGGTGATTGCCGCATTGCCTGTCGCCCACCGCGCCGAGGCTCAAGCGGCTGCGGTCGCCTGAGGGGCGGAGCAGGCCGAGCGGCCCGGTCCCCCCAGCGGACGGACGCTCAGCGTTTTTGCAGCAGCCCGCTCAACGACGCCAGCAGGTCGTTGGGGTTGCCCGCGCTTTCACCAGGCTCGGGCACCTTGCCGTTCGGCGTGAGCCGGTCGATGAGGGTGGGCAGCAGTGCGGCCAGCATCGGCAGCAGGGTCGCCGCGTCGATACCGAGCTTGCCGGCGATGCGGGAGATCACGTCGCTGCCCAGCGCGTCGTGCACCTGCTCGCCCGTGACCGATGCGTTGTCGCCCTTGCCGATCCAGGAGTTGACGACCTGGCCCAGGCCGGCTTGCTCGAACTTCGAGACCAGGCCACCCAGGCCGCCGACCTCGCTCTGATTGTTGGTCAACAGGCTACCCAGTGCGCCGGCGATGCTGCCCAGGTCACCCAGGCCACCGGCTCCGCCCGCCTGCGATCCTTGCGCGTTGCCGCCGAGCACTTGGCCCAATACCGAGTCGAGCAATCCCATGACCATTCCTTGTGTATGTGACAGAACGGCAATTGTGGGGCGCGATCCGCACGCCCGGGGCATGCGCCGATCTTTATCAGGCGCAGCGTGAGGAATTGCAGCCGGCTTACGGCGTACCCGTGGTCGTGCGGGGCGGGCGCTTGGCCAGCAGCGGTGCACTCACGCCTTCGACGCCCACCAGGCCGAGCACGGTGACCAGCGAGGTCTGCGCACCCTTCCAGGCATCCGTCAGGTCGATCCATTCGGACAGCGCATGAAAGCCGCCGGTCTTGCCGCCACCACCGATGATGATGGCCGGAATGCCCAGCGACATTGGCACGTTCGCGTCGGTGCTGGCACCCGACAGCAGTGTTTTCTGGCCGAAGGCGGCGTTGGCACGCGTGGCGGCTTGCACGATGGCGGCGTCGGAGGGCGTGCGGCCGCCTGGCCGGTCGCCGATGAGTCGGGTCGACACGCTCAGCGTGTTCACGCCCCAGCGCTGGTTTTCCTCAGCCACGCCTTCTTCGATGGCCGCGAGGATCTTCTTTTCGGTTTCCAGCAGTGGCGCCATCTCGTCGGAGCGGATGTCCACCGCCATGCGCGCATCCGGCGCGATGGTGTTGACGGATGTACCGCCGCCGACCGTGCCCACGGTGAAGGTGGTCTTGGGGAAGCTCGGCGGGCGGATGTCGGCGATCTTCGCGATGGCGCGACCCATGCCATGGATGGCACTGGGCACCTGGCCGAAGGCCGCGTAGCTGTGGCCGCCCGGACCCTTGAACGTGACTTCGTAGCGGTGGCTGCCGGTGCCCAGCACCAGCACGCTGCCAGCCGGCGCGGGCTCGATGCCCACCATGCCATCAATGGCCAGGTGGTCCGCGAAGATGCGCTTGATACCGCGCAGGTTGCCCAGTTCTTCCTCGCCCACGTTGCCCACGAAGAGGATGTCGCCCGTGGTCTGGATCTTCTGGTCGTTGAGCACCTTGACCCAGGACAGCAGCACCGAGAGGCCGCGCGTGTCGTCGGAGATGCCAGGCGCATAGAGCCGGCCGTCGCGTTCCTTGACCTTCACGTCGGTGCCGGCGGGGAACACGGTGTCCAGGTGCGCGGAGACGAGCAGCAGCGGGCCGGTGCCAGTGCCCTTGCGCAGCGCGACCACATTGCCTTCGGCATCGATGCGCGCGTCGCGCAGGCCGAGCGCCTTCATGCGCGCGAGAAAGGCTTCGGCGCGTGCCTGTTCCTTGAAGGGCGGCGCCTCGATCTCGGTGAGCAGGCGCAGGTCTTCGATCGATCGCGCGTGATCGGCCTCCACGGCGTCGAGCAGCTGGCGAATCTGCGGCGCCGCCATGAGCTGGGTGTAGGCCCGGTCGATGTCAGGCGTGACCTGGCCCGTGCCCGCAGCGGTGGGTTGCGCCTGCGCAAGGCTGGCCGTGAGCAGCCCCGCACAGAGCGCCGCGCAGGCCAGGCCGGCGACGGTCGAACGCATACACAGGGCCGGGCGGGCGGAGCGGCCAGAGAGGCGGGAAGATGAGGAAACGGACCGGAATGCGTGGAATGAAGACATGCGTGAAAGGGCGACCTGAGGAAGAAATTCAGAGAAGAAGAGCGTGCTGCAAGGAGGGTGCCAGCGGCTTCAGCCCGCGAGCGACACCAGCGCGGCGAGGGCGGCCGTCTCGGCGCGCAGGACGCGGTGACCCAGCGTGAGCGGCGCGAAGCCGCGGCCCAGCGCCAGCGCTTCTTCCTGCGCGCTCAGGCCGCCTTCGGGCCCGCTGAGCACATGCATCGCCCCGGTCCGATCGCCAGCAAAGCCGGCCGCAGGGCGGGTTCCCGGCGCCAGGCTGAGCATCGCGCGTGCAGCATCGGCTGCATCGCCCAATGGCACTTCCGGCAGGCCGGCCAGCCAGTCGGAGAGGCTGCGCACCGGGTGGATTTGCGGCACGCGGTTGCGCCCGCATTGTTCGCACGCCGACACTGCAATCGCCTGCCAGTGCGCGACCTTCTTGTCGGCCCGTTCGCCCGACAGCCGCAGCACGCCATGGGCGGTGAGCAGTGGCTGGATGCTGGCAACGCCCAACTCGGTGGCTTTCTCGACCAGCCAGTCCATGCGGTCGTTGGCCGGCATGCCCGGCGCCAGGTGCACGGCCCGCGCGGCCTCGCGTTCGACCGCATGGTGCGCGCCGACCTGCACGACGACCTCGCTGCGGCCCATGCGCTCGACCGTGGCGGCGTATTCGCCCCCATGGCCGTCGAACAGGGTCAGGGCGTCGCCGGGCTGCAGGCGAAGCACCTGCACGTGGCGCGCGGCACCGGCGGGCAGCGAGAGCGTGGTGTCGGCCGACAGTGCGACGGCGCAATGAAAACGTGCCACGGGCGCCTACATCCGTCCGTAGGCGAAACCTGTCTGTGCCTGCGTGCCTTCGATCTCGTCGATGGCACGCAGCAGCGGCGTCAGTTCGCTGTAACGACCTGCCGTCGCCCGGATGTAAGCGATGAAACGGGGCGTGTCGGCCAGGTAGCGAGGCTTGCCGTCGCGCAGCGAGATCCGCGCGAAGATGCCCGCCACCTTCAGGTGCCGTTGAAGGCCCATCCATTCGACCGAGCGGTAGAAGGCGCCGAAGTCGTCGCCCACCGGCAGGCCGGCCTTGCGTGCCCGTTCCCAGTAGCGGATGGTGACGTCGAGCACGAACTCCTCGTCCCAGCTCAGGAAGGCGTCGCGCAGCAGGCTGGCGATGTCGTAGGTGATGGGGCCGTACACCGCATCCTGGAAGTCCAGCACGCCAAGCTGCCCGTCGCCGCCCAGCATCAGGTTGCGCGGCATGAAGTCGCGGTGCACGTAGACGCTCGGCGCGGCCAGGTTGTTCTCGACGATCAGCCGGAAGCTGCGCTCGAGCCGTTCCTGCAGCTTCCCTTCGACGGCGACACCCCGATGGCGGGTGACGTACCACTCGGGAAAGAGCGCCAGTTCGCGCTCGAGCAGCGCCCGGTCGTAGGGGGGCAGTACGCCCGGGCCGGACGCGAGCTGCCAGCGCACCAGGGCGTCGATGGCGGCGTCGAAGTGGGGCCGTGCAGCGTGGGGCTGTGCCGGATCGAGCGCCTCGATGAGGGTGCGCGTGCCCAGGTCGCTGAGCAGCATGAAGCCGTTGGCTTCGTCCCAGTCGAGGACCTGCGGCACCGCCACGCCAGCGGCCTGCATCATTTGGGCGATGTGGACGAAGGGCGCGCTGTCTTCCTTGTCAGGCGGTGCGTCCATCACGATACGGCTGGCGGCGGGGCCGGTGGCATCGATACGGAAGTAGCGCCTGAAACTGGCGTCGGCGGACGCCAGGCGCAGGCTGTCGGGCACCAGGCCCTGGGGCGCAGCGATGCGTGAGAGCCACTGGTCGAAAGCGGCCGAGCGTGCCGGGTCGCTCCAGGTGATCGGCGCGGCGGCGCTGGCAGGCGGGGTCAGGGGTGCGGTCATGGATAATCGATTCTACAAACGCACCCGGCGCGGACCCTGGCCAAACGCCGGTCTTCGGCGCCTAGTTCGCGCTCCTCCGACGATTTTTCGAGACGTCCCGACTCCATGCCTGAACTGAAACGCCCCGTCGCGGCCCGGCGGGCCATCGAATGACGTTGAACGCACGACGCCGCTACGGCCCCCCGCTGCCGTTGGCGGCGCTTGCCCTCGCGCTGCTGCACGCGCACGCGGCCTTGGCGCAGGGCACGCCCGCCGACAGCGCGTGGATCGACGCGCCGCTGACGCTCCAGCGCACCCCGCAGATCCCTGAAACCATTGCGCAGACCGAACGCGGCGAGCGGCCCAGCTTCGTCGAAGGTGACCGCCTCTCGGGGCGGCCCAACCTCGAAACCGTGGTCGAAGGCAATGCCTCGCTGCGCCGTGGTGACACCGCCATCCGCGCCGACCGGCTCGAGTACTACCAGCCCGACGACACCGCCAAGGCCACCGGCAACGTGCACGTGAACCAGGCCGGCAATACCTACGACGGGCCCGAGCTGCAGCTCAAGGTCGAGACCTTCGAGGGCTTCTTCAACAACGTGCGCTACAAGTTCCTGGAGACGGGCGGGCATGGCGATGCCGACCGCATCGACTTCGTGGACTCGAACGTGTCGGTGGCGCGCAACGTCACCTACACCACCTGCCGCCGCGAGGACTACCCCGGCTGGATGCCGGCCTGGCTGCTGACCTCCGCCACGCTGACGACCGACACCGAGGAAAACGTCGGCGTGGCCACCGATGCGCGCCTGAGCTTCATGGGCATCACGACACCGGCCCTGCCGTCGGTGAGTTTCCCGTTGAGCAACGACCGCAAGAGTGGTCTCTTGCCGCCGGTCTTCGGCATCGACAGCGTCAATGGCATCGAACTGCTGCAGCCTTACTACTGGAACATCGCGCCCAACCGGGACGCCACCTTCTATCCGACGCTGATGAGCAAGCGAGGTGTGAACCTCGGCAGCGAGTTCCGCTACCTCGAGAACACCTACAACGGTCAGGTGCGGCTGGACTACATGCCCTCCGACACGCTGCGAGACCGCGAGCGCTGGGGCTTCTGGTCGCAGCACAACCAGGCCTTCGACCCCAAGCCTTTCGGACTCGATTCGCTCAGCGGCTCGCTCACCATCAACCGCGTGAGCGACAACGACTACTGGCGCGACTTCTCGCGCACACCGTCGCTCACCTCACGCCTGCTGGCCAACGAAGGCGCCTTGAACTGGAGCAAGGGCGACTGGAGCGGCCAGGCACGCGCACTGTCCTACCAGACGCTGCAGTACTCGCTGTCGCCGATCACGCCACCGTACGATCGCATGCCGCAGCTCACGGCCAACTACAACAAGTACGACTGGAACGGCCTGGACGTGTCGGGCGCGCTCGACTACACCCGCTTCCATGCGGATTCGGCCTACGCACCGACCCTCAACGGCCAGCCGCAGCCCAACGGCGAGCGCATGCTGGGCATCCTGCAGATCAGCCGGCCCTTCCTCACGCCGGGCACCTTCGTGATTCCGAAGGTCCAGCTGCACACCTCGGCTTACCAGTTCGACACCGCGCTGGCCAACGGCGCCACCTCGGCGACCCGCGTGCTGCCGACCTTCAGCCTCGACAGCGGCCTGGTGTTCGAGCGCGACACCAATTTCTTCGGCCGTGCGTTCCGCCAGACGCTGGAGCCGCGCGCCTACTACACCTATACGCCGTACCGCGACCAGAGCCAGCTGCCGGTCTACGACACGGCCGCGAACGACTTCAATTTCGCCACAATCTACACGGACAATGCGTTTTCGGGCAACGATCGGATTGCCGACAACAACCTTTTGACCGTGGGAGTGAGCACTCGTCTGATCGATCCCGACAGCGGCGTGGAGGCCGCGCGCTTCGGTGTCGCCCAGCGCCTGCGCTTCAGTGACCAACGGGTGACCCTGCCCAACGTGCCCACCGTGACCGACCGCCTGAGCGATGTGCTCCTGGGCGGGCAGATCAACTGGTCGCCCAAGTGGAGCGTGGACAGCACTGTCCAGTACAACCCCGACGAGCGCAAGTCGACACGCAACGTGATCACCGCGCGCTACAAGCCGGCGGACTACCACACCCTGGGAGTGGGGTACCGGTACCAGGCGCCCACCACTCCGACGTCGACCGACGGCAGCAAGTCGCTCGACCTGAGCTGGCAGTGGCCGCTGGGTGACCTCTGGGGCGATGCATCCAAGGACGCAGGGCCGCGACGGGACAAGGGAACGGGCCGCTGGTATGCGGTCGGTCGCCTGAACTACAGTCTGCAGGACCGTGCGCTCACCGATGGCGTGGTTGGCGTGGAATACGATGGTTGCTGCTACGTCGGCCGCATTGTGTTGGAACGTCTGACCACGGGACAGGTCTCAGCCAATACGCGGATCATGTTCCAGATCGAGTTCGTCGGGTTTGCGAGTGTCGGTTCCAGTCCGATGCGCAGCCTTTCACAGAACGTCGAGGGATACCAGCCGCTGCACCAACCGGGCCAAGGCCCGAGCCGCTTTACTAATTACGACTGAGTTTGCAATGACCCATTTCCGCTCCTCCCTGACCCTGGCCTGCCTTGCGCTCGTGGCTGCTTCCGCGGGCGCCCAGGGTGTGCGCCCGGGTGGCGGCATCACGGACATCATGCGTTCCCCCCGCTTTGCTGCGCCGGAAACCCTGCGAGCACCTGCACCCACCTCGGGCGTGCCGGTGCAGCGGGCGGCGGAATTCATCGTGGCGCTGGTCAATTCGGAGCCGATCACCAACACCGAGGTGATGGTGCGCGTGGATCGGCTGGTGCGTGAGAACGCCGAGGCCGAGCGCATGCCGCGAGGCGAACTCACGCGCCTGGTGCTCGAGCGCCTGATCAACGAGCGTGCGCAGCTCCAGCTGGCCAAGGAAAACGGCATCAAGGTCGACGACCTGACGGTCGACCAGGCCGAGGAAAACGTGGCGCGCCAGAACCAGATCACAGTGACCGAACTGCGCCGCAGGGTGATTGCAGAGGGGCTCACCCAGACCGAGTTCCGCAACGATCTGCGCACGCAGCTCCTGCTCACGCGGCTGCGCGAGCGCGAAGTCGAGTCGCGCGTGAAAATCAGCGACGTCGAGGTCGAGCAGTACATTCAGGACCAGCGCAAAGGCACCAATGCGGCAGCGCCTCAGCAGATCAACCTGGCGCAGGTGTTCATCGAGGTCCCGGAAAACGCCACCAACGCGCAGGTGGCCGCAGCGCAGCAAAAGGCCCAGGGCATCGCCCAGCGCGCCCGTTCGGGCGAGGACTTCGCCAAGCTGGCACGCGAGCTGTCCGACGCGTCCGACCGGGCCGCCGGCGGTGCGCTCGGCCTGCGCAGCGCCGACCGGTATCCGCCGCTGTTCGTTGACGCCACCCAGTCGACGCCACTCAACGGCATTGCAGGTCCCGTGCGGTCGCCCGCAGGCTTCCACGTGCTCAAGGTGCTGGCCAAGGGCGACGCCGGTGCCACGGACGGCGTGGTCACGCAAACCCAGGCGCGCCACATCCTGCTGCGCGTGGACGACCAGCGCACGACGGCCCAGGCCATCGCACAACTTGCTGAATACAAGCGCCGCATCGAGTCCGGCACGGCCGACTTCGCCAGCCTGGCGCGCGACAATTCGCAGGACGCCAGTGCCAAGGCCGGTGGCGATCTCGGCTGGACCCGTCCGGGCCAGTTCGTGCCGGAATTCGAAGAGGTGCTCAACCGCATGTCGCCCGGCCAGATCAGCGATCCGGTGGTGTCGCGCTTCGGCGTCCACCTGATCCAGCTCGTAGGTCGCCGCGAGGCCAAGCTCACGCAGGTCGAGCAGCGCGAGGCCACCCGTGCGGTGCTGCGTGAAAAACGGATCGCCGAGAACCTGGAAACCTGGATGCAGGAAGTGCGCGCGCGTGCGTACGTCGAATACCGCGACGCGCCGCAAACCTGAGAGCGCCGATTTGAAACACATCGCGCGCAAGCGTTTCGGCCAACATTTCCTGTCGGACCGCGGCATCATCGAGGCGATCGTCGACGAGATCGCGCCGCAGCCCGGTGACGCCATGGTCGAGATCGGCCCGGGTCTCGCCGCGCTCACCCAGCCGCTGGTCGAGCGACTGGGCCACCTCACCGTGATCGAACTCGACCGCGACCTGGCGCAGCGCCTGCGCGCCCATGCGCAACTCGAAGTGGTGGAGTCGGACGTGCTCAAGGTCGACTTCGCAGCCCTGGCCGCGCGCCTGGCGCCGCCACCGGCTGCGCCGATCCGCGTCGTGGGCAACCTGCCCTACAACATCTCCACGCCCATCCTTTTTCACCTGCTGGGTTACGCGCACCTGATCGCCGATCAGCACTTCATGCTGCAAAAGGAGGTGATCGATCGCATGGTCGCACGGCCTGCAACCTCCGACTACAGCCGGCTGAGCGTGATGCTGCAGTGGCGCTACGACATGGCCAACGTGCTGTTTGTGCCGCCCGAGAGCTTCGAGCCACCGCCGCGCGTGGACAGCGCCGTGGTGCGCATGGTGCCGCTCGCGTCACCGCCCGCGGTCGACGCGGCGCGGCTGGGCGAGATCGTGCAGGTCGCCTTCAGCCAGCGCCGCAAGATCATGCGGCACACGCTGGGCAAATGGCTCGACCAACATGGCTTCAGCGGCCACTTCGACGCCCAGCGCCGTGCGGAAGAAGTGCCGGTGGCAGAATTCGTCGCGCTCGCGCAGGCGGTACCACCTGCAACCACGCACAGCACCGCCACCGCACCCGCCTGAGCGCTCGGCCAGCCCGCTGCACCGGTCATGGGTGCGGAGGCTGTGCGCGATTCAGGCCGCAGACAGCCAGTAATTGCTGTTGAAGGGGCTGCTCATGCGCAGCGCCAGGGGCGACACGTCGACGAGCTTGTCTGTCGGCATCTTTTCTGCTGAAGGATCGACGGCAGGCAATTGGATGCTGGCCGCCGGCACGCTTCCGTGCAAAGCCTCGTTCGCCCGTTCTGCTTGGCTGGTGGATGCAGAACGGGCTACAGAAAAGAATAGAAACAGCGGAACGGGATTTTCCGGTCGCTCCAGTAGTCCGATGCATCGCGGAAGATGTCGAGCAACTGCTCGCGCGCTTCTTTGTCGAACTTGCCGTTGGCCGGAATCTGCTCGAGCACCACAATGAAGCCCGGCTGCGGGCCCGACTTATGCAAGGGGTCTGTCATGCAGTCGTACAACGCATCGAAATTCTTCCCGAAGTGCGCGGGAAAGGTGAACTGCTGGGCGATCAGGTCGAGCACTTCCTGCTTGGTCTGCGCTTGCGCCAGATTGGCATAAAGAAAATGCTGTCCTGCTGCATTGGCCGCTTCCTGCAGATCGTTCACGCGGAAGGCGCGAATGGATTGCACGATGTTGGGGCGCACTCCACGAAGGGATAAAGTCATCTCCGCTGGTCTTTCCATGTTGGTCGTCGTCATTGTGTCGATGCGCAAGTGCGCGCTCATGCCGTTCAATTCATCGCTGTTGCTCATGGCACGATGAGCCTGAAACTCGCGTAATGATCTGCCGTGTACCAGCAGGCGACGGGCTGCACCTTCTCGCCGCCGCACACGATGCGCCGGGCACCGCGGTTGCGTGCGCCAGGTGTGTCGACCGTGTACTCCCGGTAGTAGCCCCGACGCGCCGCCGGTAGCAGCCGCTCGCGGTTGCCGAACACCGAACCGTCCTTGTCGTGCTTGAAAGGTCCACCAGCCCGGATGGCCTGGTAAGTCCGTTGCCCTTGCGGCGGAAGCTCGGCCAGTGCGATCGATTCCTTGGCCTGCTGCTCGTTCCTGGCACCGAAAAAATCGAGGGCTCGCGCGTCGGTCAGTCCGATCGCCAGCGCCACCAACAAGAAGCCGGAGCGTGCGAACCTGGATGCGTGAGACGTGATCGAGGCGTAAGCCGCCATGGGGCACCAGAAGGAAAAGAGCAATGGCCGAAATCGGCCCGACCGGGGAAAACCTTGGGGTTAACCCGCGAATTCAAGCCCGCCAGTGTGCACCACGCGCGCGCAAATAGCAAGCGCCTGCCCAATTATTGAGCAGGCGCTTGCGTGACGTATTTCCTGGAAAGTTAGCGACCGCTGTCGCAAAAACGCTTATCTGTCAGCGTTCGCATCGGCCACCGTGAGTGCCGTCATGTTGACGATGCGCCGCACCGTAGCGCTGGCCGTCAGAATATGCACAGGTTTGGCCGCGCCCAGGAGCACCGGACCGATGGCGATGTTGCCGCCTGCTGCCGTTTTAAGCAGGTTGTACGAAATGTTGGCCGCATCGATGTTGGGGAACACCAGCAGGTTGGCGTTACCGGCCAGCGCACTGTGCGGCATGACCGCATCGCGCTGCTTGCCGTCGAGCGCCACGTCGCCGTGCATTTCGCCGTCGACCTCGAGCCAGGGCGCCTGCACGCGCAGCAGGGCCAGCGTCTTGCGCATCTTGATCGCGCTGGGCTCGTTGCTGGTGCCGAAGTTCGAATGCGACAGCAGCGCGGCCTTCGGCTTGAGGCCGAAGCGCATCATTTCCTCGGCCGCCATCGTGGTGATTTCGGCGAGTTCCTCGGGCGTCGGGTCGTAGTTGACGTGGGTGTCGACCAGGAACACCTGGCGGTCGGGCAGCAGCAGACCGTTCATGCAGGCGTACACCGGCACGTCCTGCGGCGTGCTCGCGCAGCCGCCGGCACGCTTGCCGATCACCTGGTCGATGTGGTGCAGGTGGGTGTGGGTGGTGCCCCAGGTGCCGCAGATGAGGCCATCGACCTCGCCCTTGTGCAGCAGCATCGAGCCGATCAACGTCAGGCGCCGGCGCATCTCGATCTTGGCGGTCTGCACCGTCGTGCCCATGCGCTCGGTCATGCGGTGGTAGGTCTGCCAGAAATCGCGGTAGCGGTGGTCCTGCTCGACGTTGACGATGTCGTAGTCCAGTTCTTCCTTCAGGCGCAGACCGAACTTCTCGATGCGCTGCGCGATGATGGCCGGGCGGCCGATCAGCGTCGGACGGGCGAGGCCTTCGTCCACCACGATCTGCGCCGCGCGCAGGACGCGTTCTTCCTCGCCCTCGCTGAAGGCCACGCGCTTCTTGGTCGCGCGCTTGGCCGCGTCGAAGATCGGCTTCATGGTGGTGCCCGACGCATAGACAAAGCTCTGGAGCTTGTCGCGGTAGGCGTCCATGTCCTTGATCGGGCGCGTTGCCACGCCGCTTTCCTCGGCCGCCTTGGCCACGGCCGGCGCGATCTTCATCATCAGGCGCGGATCGAAGGGCTTCGGAATCAGGTATTCGGGGCCAAAGCTGAGCTTCTCGCCCACGTAGGCGGCGGCCACCACTTCGCTCTGTTCGGCTTGCGCCAGTTCGGCGATGGCGCGCACCGCGGCGATCTCCATCTCGTCGGTGATGGTGGTTGCGCCGCAATCGAGCGCGCCGCGGAAGATGTACGGGAAGCACAGGACGTTGTTGACCTGGTTCGGGTAATCCGTGCGGCCGGTGGCCATGATGATGTCGCCGCGCACCGCGTGCGCATCTTCCGGCGCGATCTCGGGGTTGGGGTTGGCCAGCGCGAAGATCACTGGACGGGCCGCCATCTTGGCGACCATCGCCGGCTTGAGCACGCCGCCGGCCGACAGGCCGAGGAACACGTCGGCGCCCTCGATCACCTCGGACAGCGAACGCGCGTCGGTCTTTTGCATGTAGGCGCGCTTGTCGTCGTCCATCAGTTCTTCACGGCCCTCGTACACCACGCCCGCGAGGTCGGTCACGTAGACGTTCTCACGTTGCAGGCCGACCTTGAGCAGCAGGTTCAGGCAAGCCAGCGCCGCGGCACCGGCGCCGGAGGTGACCAGCTTGACCTTGGCGATGTCCTTGCCGGCGACCTTCAGGCCGTTGACCATGGCTGCAGCCACGGTGATGGCGGTGCCGTGCTGGTCGTCGTGGAAGACCGGGATCTTCATGCGCTTGCGCAGCTCGCGCTCGACATAGAAGCAGTCGGGCGCCTTGATGTCTTCCAGGTTGATGGCGCCGAAGGTCGGCTCCAGCGCGGCGATCACCTCGACCAGCTTGACCGGGTCCTTCTCGTCGATCTCGATGTCGAACACGTCGACACCGGCGAACTTCTTGAAGAGCACGCCCTTGCCCTCCATCACCGGCTTGGACGCCAGCGCGCCGATGTCGCCCAGGCCCAGCACGGCGGTGCCGTTGGTGATCACACCCACCAGATTGCCGCGCGAGGTGTACTTGAACGCGTTGAGCGGGTCCTTGACGATTTCCTCGCAAGGTGCGGCCACGCCGGGAGAGTAGGCCAGCGAGAGGTCGCGCTGGTTGACCATCTGCTTGGTTGCCGCGATGGCGATCTTTCCGGGGACGGGGAACTCGTGATATTCGAGCGCAGCGCGGCGCAACTCGGCGCGTTTGTCTTCGGCAGTCGGTGCCGACGTGGACGTGGCGCTCAGGGGGGACGAATCGGACATGGGCAACGGGCTCCTGCTACGGCCGACGCGCCACATGGCACTTCGGCGACAGCGTTGTAGGGGGCGCAATTGTAGACCTCGCGTCTGCTGCGCCCAGCCAGCACCTGCCGTTCGCGTGCGGCGCGGGCCTACGAAGACCGTCGCTGCGGTATGGCAATATCGTCGCGCTCATCACCACTTCAGGAAGACCGACCATGGCGCTGATGGATTTCATCAAGAAACAGTTCATTGACATCATTCAGTGGACCGAGTCGGGCGACGGCACCCTGGCCTGGCGCTTCCCGATGGCGGAGATGGAAATCCAGAACGGGGCCTCGCTCACCGTTCGCGAGTCGCAGGTGGCGGTGTTCGTCAACGAAGGCCAGGTGGCCGATGTCTTCGGCCCCGGCATGTACAAGCTGACGACGCAAACGCTGCCTGTCCTCACGTACCTCAAGAACTGGGACAAGCTTTTCGAGTCCCCCTTCAAGAGCGACGTCTACTTCTTCAGCACGCGCCAGCAGGTCGACCAGAAGTGGGGCACGCCCCAGCCGATCACGATCCGCGACAAGGACTTCGGCGCGGTGCGCCTGCGCGCCTTTGGCAACTACAGCTTCCGCATCGGCGACGCCAAGCTGTTCCACACCGAGATCTCCGGCACGCGCGGCCTCTACACCGTGGCTGACCTCGACGGCCAGCTGCGTGGGCTGGTGCTGCAGAACATCAGCAACGCCATTGCATCGAGTGGCGTGCCCTTCCTCGATCTCGCCGCGAACCAGATTGCGTTCGCCAATGCGCTGTCGACGCAGCTGCAGCCCGAGTTCGCCAAGATCGGCATCAAGCTCGAAGCCATCACGGTGCAGAACGTGTCGCTGCCCGAAGAGCTCCAGAAGGTGCTCGACCAGAAGATCGGCATGGGCATGGTCGGCGGCGACATGGGCAAGTTCATGCAGTACCAGACGGCACAGGCCATTCCGAAATTCGCCGAAGGCTCGGCCAACGGCGGTGGCGGCATCGCGGGCGACGCGATGGGCCTGGGCGCCGGCGTGGCGCTGGGCCAGGTACTGGCGCAGAACCTCGCGCAGGGCCTGAACCCGAACGCGGCGGCGACTGCGGCCGTGGCTGCTGCGGCGCCGGTCACCGAGATCAGCGCCAACGAGGTGATGGCCACCCTCGAGAAGCTGGGTGACCTCAAGACCAAGGGCATCCTCACGCAGGAAGAGTTCGACGCCAAGAAGGCGGAGCTTCTGAAGAAGCTGGTGTAAGTCGACCGATGGTTGACGAAAGTGGCGCCCAGCGCGCCTACCGTGCGCCTTGCCCCGGCTGTGGCGCCACGGTCGAGTTCCGTTCTGCCCAGTCCACCTTCGCGGTGTGCCCCTACTGCCAGAGCACGGTCGTGCGGCAAGGCGACAAGCTGGCGCGCGTGGGCAAGATGGCCGAGCTGTTCGACGACTTCAGTCCGTTGCAGTTGTTTGCGACGGGCACCGAGTCGGGCGACGACTTCACCATCGTGGGCCGCCTGCAGTACCGCTACGCCGGTGGCCGATGGACCGAATGGATGGCTGCGATCGACGACGATCGCAGTGCGGTGCTGTCCGAAGACAACGGTGCCTACGTCTTTTCCAGGCCGGTGGTGCTGGACCGCCCGGCCCCGCCGGCCGAGCAATTGCGGGTCGGGGAATCGGTGGATTTCAACGGCCAGACCTACACCGTCAGCTCCAGTGAGCAGGTCACGCTGGCGGCCGCGCAGGGCGAGCTGCCCAAGCTGCCCGCACCCGGCACGCCCTTTGCCGTGGTCGAACTGCGCAACGACCGTGGCGAAGTGCTCAGCCTGGACTACGGCAGCCAGCCGCCCGCCGCCTCGCTCGGCCGTTCGGTGCAGCTCGACGCGCTGTCGCTTGAAGGCCTGCGCGACGAGTCGGCCAGCGACGAGCAGGCCCGCAGCTTCAACTGCCCGAACTGCGGCGCCCCCGTTCACGTGCAGCGTGCCGACAGCAAGAGCATTGCCTGCGGCTCGTGCCACAGCCTGATCGACCTGACGCAGGGTATCGGTGGCGAACTGCGCCATGCCGAGCAGGACACGGCCGAGGCGCTGCTGATTCCGCTCGGCAGCAAGGGCGCACTGCAGGGCGTGACCTGGCAGGTGGTGGGGTTCCAGCATCGCGTGGGCAAGGCACCGGGCGACGACGAGGAATTCGGCTGGAACGAGTACCTGCTCTTCAACCGCAAGCGCGGCTTCAGCTTCCTGGTCGATGCCGAGGACGGCTGGAGCCTGGTCAAACCGGTCACTGGCGCACCCAAGCTCGACGAAAGCGCCGAGACAGCCAGCTACCTCGGCAAGAGCTACACGCAGCAATACGCCTACGACGCGCAGACGCGCTACGTGGCCGGCGAGTTCTACTGGCAGGTCGAGCGCGGCCAAAAGACCTTCAACCGCGACTTCGCCAAGGGGCCTGCGCTGCTGTCGATGGAGCGTTCAGAGAACGAAATCAGCTGGTCCTACGGCAGCAAGATCGACAGCGGGGCGGTCGCCACCGCGTTCCGGCTCGACGCCCGAAAAGACATGTTCGAGCGCAGCGATGCGTCGCCGGTGAGCGCGGCTTCGGGAATGGGGTGCGGGGCCATCCTCCTCATCGGCGTGATGATCGTGGTGCTGCTGCTCCTGTTGAGCACCTGCAGCGGCGGCGGCAGCGGCGTGTCGAGCAGCTCGCGCAGTTCAGGTGGTTCCTACGGCGGATCGTCGAGCGGCGGCAGCCACAAGTAATGAAATTTTCTGGAGGTCCTCATCATGGGATTTGAATGGTTGAAACCGGCGGTGATCTTCGGCTCGCTGCTGTATGCGGTGATCGGGGTCGTGGTCTTCTGGGTCTGCTTCCTGATCATCGACAAGATCACGCCCTATGACCTGTGGGGCGAGATCGTGGAAAAGCAGAACATGGCGCTGGGCATGGTGGTGGCCGCGATGAGCCTGGGTATCTGCATCATCGTGGCTGCTGCCATCCATTGAGCGCCCCGGTCCTGGCCTCTGCGCCGCGGCGCGGCAAGGGCCCGCAGCCCGTCGAGATCGCCCTCCTCGCCAGCGTCTTCGTCGTGGCCGCCTGCGGGCTGGTCTACGAGCTGAGCGCGGCGGCGCTGAGCTCCTACCTGCTGGGCGACTCGGTGCTGCAGTTCAGCACCATCATCGGCACCTACCTGTTCGCCATGGGCGTGGGCTCCTGGCTGTCACGCTACTTCGACCGTCAATTGCCCGCGCATTTCCTGCGCATCGAGCTGCTGGTCGCGCTCATCGGCGGTGCGTTGCCGGCGGTGCTGTTCCTGGCCAACGCGTACATCCCCGGCGCCTTTCGGCTGCTGCTGTACGGGCTGGTGATGGTGGTCGGTACGCTGGTCGGGCTGGAGATTCCGCTGGTAATGCGCATCCTGCGGCGCAACGTGGCACTCAAGGACCTGGTCTCGCAGGTGCTGACCTTCGACTACCTGGGTGCACTCGCCGTGTCGGTTGCCTTCCCGCTGGTGCTGGTGCCGCAACTGGGCATGATCCGCACCGGTCTCCTGTTCGGCTTCATGAACGCGATGGTGGCGGTATGGGCGCTCTGGCTGTTTCGCCATGAGCTGCGGCGCGTCGGCGTGCATGCGCTGGCCTGTGCGCTGACGCTGGCCGTGCTGGGCAGCGCCTTCGTGCTGGCCAACCCGATCACCTCGCTGGCCGAAGACCGCTTCTACCAGGACCGCGTCGTCTTCAGCGCCACCTCGCCCTACCAGCGCATCGTGGTCACGCGCGGGCCGCTGGGCCACCGGCTGTTCCTCAACGGGAACCTGCAGTTCGCCGAACGCGACGAGTACCGCTATCACGAGGCGCTGGTGCATCCGGTGATGGCCGCGCATGGCGCGCCGAAGAAAGTGGCGGTGCTCGGCGGCGGCGACGGCATGGCGGTGCGGGAGATCCTCAAGTACCCGTCGGTCGAGCAGGTGACGCTGGTCGAGCTCGATCCGAACATGACGCAGCTGTTCACCGACCACGAAACGCTGGCCGCGCTCAACGCCCACTCGCTGTCGTCGCCCAAGGTGAAAGTGATCAACACCGACGCCTTCCAGTGGCTGCAGAAGGGCGAGGACACGTTCGACGTGATCGTGGTGGACTTTCCCGACCCGACCAACTTCGCCATTGGCAAGCTCTACACCAACTCCTTCTACGCGTTGCTCGACAAGCGCCTGGCCGCCAGCGGCTATGCCGTGATCCAGACCACCTCGCCGCTGGTCGCGCGCCAGAGCTTCTGGACGGTGGCGACCACGGTCGAATCGGTGGGGCTGACAGCCACGCCGTATCACGTGCATGTGCCGAGCTTCGGCGAATGGGGCTTCATCGTCGCGAGCCACCGGCCCTATCGCATGCCCACTGTGCTGCCCGAGGGCCTGCGCTACCTCACCCCCGCCACGTTGCCGGTGATGTTCGACTTTCCGCTCGACATGGCCCGCGTGCCAGCCGCGGTCAACCGGCTGTCGAACCAGACACTGGTCAACACCTACGAACAGGAGTGGGGCAAGGTCGCCTCGCATTGAGCATGATCAAGCGGCGCGGATTCCTCGGCGGTGGGCTGGGCGTGGCCGGCGCGCTGGCGCTGGCGGGCTGCGACATGCCGCACGAGATCGCAGGCGGGTTCACCGGCATCGACATGGCGCGCGGCCATGCCTTGCGCGACGAGGCGTGGCGCAAGGCGGTGCCCTCGGCCGCACGTCGCGCGCGCGTGGTCATCGCCGGCGGCGGTGTGGCCGGGCTGGCCGCAGCGCGGTCGCTGCGGCTGCGCGGCATCGACGATTTCGCGTTGCTCGAACTGGAAGACAGCGTGGGGGGCAACAGCCGCGGCGGCAGTGTAGAGGGCGTGGCCTGCCCGCTGGGTGCGCATTACCTGCCGGTGCCCAGCGACAACGCGCCGGAGGTGCAGGACCTGCTCGAAGAGCTCGGACTGCGCCGCCGCGTGGCGGGCCGTTGGCAGTACGAGGAACGCCACCTGTGCCACAGCCCGCAGGAGCGCCTGTTCTTTCGTGGCGAATGGCAGGACGGACTGCTGCCCGTGAAAGATGTGAGCCCGGCCACGCTGGCCCAGTACACGCTGTTCTCGCAGCGGGTGCAGGCGCTGCAACGCGATCACCGCTTTGCCATCCCCAGCCTGCGCGTGCCGCTCACTCCCGCGCTGCTCGCGCTCGATGCCGAACCTTTCGCGACCTGGCTCGACCGCCAGGGCCTCGACGATCCGCAACTGCGCTGGTATCTCGACTACTGCTGCCGTGACGACTACGGCAGCGGCTTGGCGGCGGTGTCTGCGTGGGCCGGCATCCACTACTTCGCCAGCCGCCATGGCTTCCAGGCGCCCAGCGACGAGGCTGGCGACCGCGATGCCGTGCTCACATGGCCCGAGGGCAACGGCTGGCTCACGCGGCGCATGGCGCAGCCTGCGGCCCCTCACATCCACACCGGCCAGGTCGTCACGCGCGTTGCGCAGACGCGCAATGGCGTGGAAGTCGACGTCTTCGATCTTGCCTCGCAGTCGCTGGTGCGCTGGCAGGCCGAGCACTGCATCGTCGCGCTGCCGGTGTTCATCGCGGTGCGTGTGGTTGAGAACCCTCCCGCGCGCCTGCGGCATGCTGCAGCGCATCTGCGCCAGGCGCCCTGGCTGGTCGCCAACGTGCATGTGCGCGCGCCGCTGGCCGACCGGCCGGGCGCCGCGCCGAGCTGGGACAACGTGATCTACGGAACACGCGGACTCGGCTATGTCGATGCCCGCCACCAGGCGCTTGACCCGACGCCGCAAGCCACCGTGCTCAGCTGGTACCGCCCGCTCGGCGCAAGTGCGTCCGATGGCACGGTGGGCCGGCGCCAGCTGTTCGAGCAGCCCTGGTCGGCCTGGCGCGACGAACTGCTGGCCGAGCTGTCGGTGCCGCATCCCGACATCGCCGCACTCGCCACCCGCATCGACATCACGCGCTACGGCCATGCGATGGCGGTGCCCACGCCCGGCCTGCTGCGCCAACTGCGCGCCACCGAAGCGCAGGAAGGCGCACGGCAGGGGCAGATCGCCGAGGGCCGGCTGGCCTTCGCGCATGCCGACTGGTCAGGCTACTCGATCTTCGAAGAAGCCTTCACGCGCGGGCATCTGGCGGGCCTCGCGGTCTGAGGGCCGAGCAGGCGCCCGTGCGCGGGCGTGGCGTCATGAGGACGTCACGCTGCCACGCGATGGTCAGCGTCTTCGCTCACCTGAACTCTGCGCCCGATCATGAAGCCTTTCGCCTCTTCCCTGACCAGCCTGACCACCCTGGCCGTCGTGCTCGCCTGCGGCAGTGCCGCAGCACAGACCCCCGCTGCACCCACTGCCTTCCCCGCCACGCTCGCCGGCCACGCGGTATTGCCCGCACAGTCCTTCGTCGCCGCGCCCAAGGATGCCCCGGCCGACTTGCAGACCAGCGGCAAATTCACCACCGGTCGGCGCGTCGAGGCCCTCGGCACGGTCGAAGGCCTGTCGGCGGGCCGCGGCACCGGCGTGGCGCTGCCCTTCAAGGGCCAGCCGCTGCAAGGCCATTCCGGCATCAAACGCATGGACGACGGCAGCTTCTGGGTGCTGACCGACAACGGCGCGGGCAGCAAGGCCAACTCGCCCGACTTCATGCTCTACCTGAACCACTACAAGGTCGACTTCAAGAGCGGCAAGTTCAATCGCCTCCAGACCGTGTTCCTGCATGACCCCGACAAGAAGGTGCCGTTTCGCATCGTCCACGAAGGTACCAAGCAGCGCTACCTGACCGGCTCGGACTTCGACCCCGAAAGCTTCCAGTTCGCAGGCGGCGCGCTGTGGATCGGCGAGGAGTTCGGTCCCTTCCTGATCAAGGCCGACCTCAAGGGCAAGGTGCTGGCCGTGTACGACACGCTGGTCGACGGCAAGGCCGTGCGCTCGCCCGACCATCCGGCCGTGACCACGCCGGGCGTGCCGGGTGGCGCGGTCGATTTCCAGGTCAAGCGTTCCAAGGGCTTCGAGGGCATGGCCTCGTCCAAGGACGGCAGCAAGCTGTATGCGCTGCTCGAAGGCCCGCTGTGGAACGCCGAGGCCAAGGACTACGAGCGTGTCGACGGCAAGGAGGCGCTGCGCGTGCTGGAGTTCGACGTGGCCACCGAGAAGTGGACGGGACGCCACTGGAAGTACGTGCTCGAAGTCAACGGCAACGCCATCGGCGACTTCAACATGATCGACGCCACCACGGGCCTGATCATCGAGCGCGACAACGGCGAAGGCACGAGCGACAAGGCGTGCCCCGAAGGGCAGAAGCGCACCGACTGCTTCCACGACATCGCCAAGTTCAAGCGCGTCTACAAGATCGAACTGAGCGACGCAAATGTGGGCGGACCGGTCCGCAAGATCGGCTACATCGACCTGCTGAACATTGCCGACCCTGACAAGCTGGCGCGCAAGCCGCTGAATGACGGTGTGCTGAAGTTCCCGTTCTTCACCATCGAGAACGTCGACGTGGTCGACGCCACCCACATCGTGGTGGGCAACGACAACAACCTGCCGTTCTCGAGCAGCCGCGAACCGAACAAGGCGGACGACAACGAACTCGTGCTGCTCGAAGCCGGCGCGCTGCTGCAGGCAAAGTAAGCCGCGCGGTGCAGCGCGCGGGCTTGGCTTGCCCGGCGCGATGCCACCCGGAGCAGGGGCCGTGGCTTGGGGAAATTCTCGCAAATGAGTATGATTCTCATCTTCGAGTTTCTTCTCTGGCTCCTGCACCATGATTTTCCGAACGACCTCGCTCGCCGTCCGGCGCGCGCCGTGACCGCGGGCGTTGGCTATCGCCTTGGCGTGGCTTCTCGCGTGGTGGCCGCCATTGCCGGCGGTTATGGCGTGGCGGCACTGTCCGCAGCCGTGCTCGCACTGTGCCTGCCCGCCGCCTTCGGCATGGCGCGCAGCGAAGCCGCACTGACCGGCACGCTGCTTTCCTTCCTCATCTTCGCGCTGGCCGTGATCTGGGTCTTCGCTGCGCGCACGGCGGCGCGTGCGTGGGTCGGCCTGGCCATGGCCGCGGTGCCGTTGGGCCTCTTGTTGGCGGTGCTCATGCGGCTTGCCGGAGACGCTGCATGAAGGAGGGATTCCGGCAGTCGATGGCGTGGCTGCATACCTGGTCGGGCCTGCTGGTCGGCTGGGTGCTGTTCATGGTCTTCATGGCCGGCACCGCTTCGTACTTCAAGGACGAGATCACATTCTGGATGAAGCCTGAGCTGCACGCGGTCGCGCAGCATGCGGTGCCGCCGGTCCAGGCCGCTGAGGGCGCCGTGGCCTATCTGCAGCAGCATGGTGCGGCCAGCCCGCGCTGGTTCATCAACCTGCCGACCGAGCGCCAGCCGTCGACCGACGTGCTCTACCTCGCACCGCCTGCGCCCCCCTCCGCTGCCAGCGCCGCAGCGGGCGACAAGCCCCGCCGCCGCTTCGACCGCGCCTCGCTCGATCCGGCCAGCGGCCAGGCCATTTCCGCCCCGCGCGCCACGCGCGGTGGCGAGTTCTTCTACCGCCTGCACTTCGACCTGCACTACATGCCCGCGCTGTGGGCCCGCTGGATCGTCGGGTTCTGCGCCATGTTCATGCTGGTGGCCATCTTCAGCGGCATCGTCACGCACAGGCGAATCTTCAAGGACTTCTTCACCTTCCGCCCGAAGAAGGGCCAGCGGTCGTGGCTCGACGCGCACAACGTGACGGCGGTGCTCGCACTCCCCTACCACCTGATGATCACGTACACCGGCCTGGTCACGCTGATGTTCATGTACATGCCCTGGGGCCCGCAGGTGGCCTACAAGGACCGTGGCGGCGAGCAGGCGTTCTTTGCCGAGGCCTTTCCCGGCAACGGCGGCGACCAGTTCAAGGCCTCGGGCAGCAAGGTGCCGCTGGCGCCGGTTGCGCCCATGCTGGCGCAGGCGTCCGCGCATTGGGATGGCGCGGCCGTGGGCCGCATCGTCGTGCATCAGCCCAACGACGCCCATGCCGTGGTTTCACTCACGCGCGCCGAAGGACCGCAACTGTCGGCCGAGCAGCCGACGATGCAGTTCAACGGCGCCACTGGCGCGCTGATCGGCGCCTTCGGCGATGTGCCCCAGCCAGTCGCGCAGACGCGCGGCGTGCTCTACGGCCTGCACATCGGGCGCTTCGGCAATCCGCTGGTGCGCGCCCTGTTCTTCCTGTCGGGCCTGGCCGGCTGCCTGATGGTGGCGACCGGCCTGTTGCTGTGGGCCGTCAAGGAGCGCCAGAAGTTCGCCAAGACGCTCAAGCAGGGCGGGCGCATCAGCGTCGGGCTGCGGCTGGTCGACGGGCTCAACGTCGGTGCCGTCGCGGGCCTGCCCGTGGCGATGGCGGCTTTCTTCTGGGCCAACCGGCTGGTGCCGGTCGACGTGGCCGAGCGCGCCGCGGTCGAGATCCGCTGGTTCTTCATCGTCTGGGGTGCGACCGCCGTGCTGGGCCTGCTGCGCCCGACGCTGCGCATGTGGCAGGCGCAGCTTGCGTTCGGCGCGCTGTTGTTCGTGCTGCTTCCGGTGCTCAACGGCTTCACCGGCCCTGCACCGTTGACCGTGAGCCTGCGTTCGGGCCCAAGCACGGTGGCAGGCTTCGATCTGGTGGCGATGGCGCTGGGCCTGGGGCTTGCCAGTGCCGTGTGGATCCTGGAGCGCAAGCGCCGCAAGTCGCTGGTCAAGCAGGCGACGAAGCACGCCGCCCCTGTACCCTCGGCACCGGCGGCGGCGCAGCCGGCGCTGCTCACTTCTGAACAAGGCTCATGATGGATTCGTTGCTGCTCACCCTGGTGTTCGCCGCGTCGCTCGCCGGCTTCTGCGCGCTCAGCCTGGCGATGGACCGCCACAGCGAAGACGTCTACGGCCGCGGCAGCACGCCGGGCGCCTGGCGGCGCTGGCTGCAACTGGGCGGCAGCACGCTACTGTGCCTGTCGCTGGGCGCCAGCCTTGAGGCCGCAGGCAGTTCGGTCGGCTGGGTGCTGTGGCTGGGCGCGCTGACAACCGCGGCGCTGTCCACCGTGGCCCTGCTGGGTTATGCGCCTCGGCGCTTTCCGTGGATCGGCTCCGCCGCGGCGGCCGTTGCCGTGGGTGGGGGGCTGGTCTATCTGCTGGCGGCCTGACCGGTTTCGTCCCGGTCGTCCAGGCACCCGCCGCCGCGGGCCATCCGGACGGTCATGCCCGCATCAATGCCTCGATCTCGTCCGCGTCCACCGGCACGCCGCGAGAGATGAGTTCGCAGCCCGTGGCCGTGACGATCGCATCGTCCTCGATGCGGATGCCGATGTGGTGGAACTGCTCGGGCACGCCTTCGCCGGGCCGCACGTAGATGCCGGGCTCCAGCGTCAGCACCATGCCCGGGTGCAGGATGCGGCTCGGGCGGTTCTTGATGACTTCGTTGGACAGCGGATCCTTGCGCTCGCTCACCTCGCCGACCTGGGTGGGCTCGACGTAGCTGCCGCAGTCGTGCACGTCCATGCCCAGCCAGTGGCTGGTGCGGTGCATGTAGAACTGGAAGTAAGCCCGCGAGTCGATCACGTCGTCCAGGCCGCCCACCTTGTTGGCGTCGAGCAGGCCCAGGTCGAGCATGCCTTGCGCCAGCACCTTCACCGCCGCCTCGTGCGGGTCGTTGAAGCGGTTGCCGGCCTTGGTGGCCGCCGCCGAAGCGTACTGGCTCTGCAGCACCAGGTCGTACAGCGCGCGCTGCGGGCCGGTGAACTTGCCGTCGGCCGGGAAGGTGCGGGTGATGTCGCTGGCGTAGCTGTCGAGCTCGCAGCCCGCGTCGATCAGCACCAGTTCGCCCGCGCGCACCGGTGCGGCGTCGGCGCGGTAATGCAGCACGCAGGCATTGGCGCCAGCCGCGACGATGGAGCCATAGGCCGGGTACTGCGAGCCGCCCAGGCGGAATTCATGCAACAGCTCGGCGTCGAGGTGGTACTCGCGCACGTCCTTGCCCTCGCGCAGCATGCGCGCCGACAGCTGCATCGCGCGGATGTGGGCGCGCGCGCTGATCTGCGCCGCGCGGCGCATCACGTCCTGCTCGTGCGCGTCCTTGATCAGGCGCATTTCGTCGAGCGGGCCGCACAGGTCGCGCTGTTCCTCGGGGCACAACGCGCCAAAGCGCACGCGCGCGCGCACCGACTGGAGCCAGCCGTCGACGCGTGTCTCCAGGCCCTTGTGGGTGGCGAACGGGTACCAGACGGCGGCCTTGTTCTCCAGCAGCTTGGGCAGTTGCGCGTCGAGCGTGTCGACGCTGAACGCCGCGTCCAGGCCCAGCGCGTCCGGCGCGGCGTCGGGACCCAGGCGGTAGCCGTCCCAGATTTCGTGCTGCGGATCTTTCGGTGCGCAGAACAGCGTGGCGCGGCCATCGCCCGCCAGCACCAGCCAGGCATTGGGTTCGGTGAAGCCTGTCAGGTAGTGGAAGTAGCTGTCGTGGCGGAACAGGAAGTCGCTGTCGCGGTTGCGCTGGCGCTCGGGCGCCGTGGGAATGATGGCGATGCCATCCTTGCCCAGTTGGGTGGCCAGGCGCGCGCGGCGCTCGGCGTAGATCGTGGAGTCAATGCGCATGAGGTTTCACTTTCGATACGGTGCAAGTCCGGGGTCCGCGGGAACCAGGTGCCGCCATGGGAACACATCCTGTGCGAAGTGGCTGACGTACCCGCCGATCGTTGACTGGATGACCATGAATTGCAGCGCTGGCCGCAAGCCTTGCAGGTGCTGCAGCTGCGCCAGGTCCAGGCAGGTGTTGCGCAGCCTCAGCACGCGCAGTTGCGCGCCCATGGGGCTCTGCAGCAGGGCCTCGTAGTCTTCGAAGGCCGTGATGCCGTCGGGCGCCCGGTCGGCCGGCCACGCCATCTGCTGCTCGGTGGATTCTGAAAAGTCCAGCAGCTTCAGCCCGGGCAGCTGCGCGGCCTTGGCGAGGTTGCCAATGAACCGCTGGGTGTCGAAATGAGCGCCAATGCACAGGCAGGTCAGCTGCGGCAGCGGCACGGCGAAGAAGTCGGCATCCGGCGCGTTCGGCACGGTGAGTTCGCTCAGATGCGGCGTCTTGCGCACCCAGCGCGCGATGTCGCCGCCTTCCTCGAGAATGCGGCCGCTCGCGCACACGACCGACTGGTTGTGGTCCTCCGGCTGCGTCGGCTTGATGAACAGCGAGCGCAGGCGCGGGAAGGTCACCGGGCTGTCGAGCAGCGGCGCGAAGGTCCAGTCGCGGGTGCCGTTGGCGCCGCTGTCGACGCCGCTGAACGACAGCGAGGTGATGCCGTCGGCCACGTCCTGGCGGCTCAGGCAGGCGAGGGTCTCCTCGAAGGCTTCCCCCCAGGTTTCGCCGAAGTACTCGACGTGCCACCCCTGGCGCATCGGCGCCAGGGCGAGGCGCGTGAAGTCGCTTTCGTAGAGCGGCACCGTCAGCGGGTCTTCGGGCGCGCCGTCGTTGCGCTCGGCTGCGGTGAGCAGTGCCAGATCATGCAGGCGGTGCGGCAGCAGGCGCAATGCGTCGGGAAGCGATGCGATCGTCATGTGTGGGGTACCGAAGGTGCGCCGGCATTGAGTTGCCACAGGCGCTCTGGTGTGCCCACGTCGGTCCAGGCGCCGTTGTAGCGTTCGGCGCTCACCCTGCCGTCGGCCATGGCTGCGCGCAGGATCGGCGCCAGCGGGGCCTTGTGGCCCTGGGGGTTGCCGGGCGCGATGTCGCAGTACGGCGGCGAGAACAGCGCGGCGCGGTAGAGGCCGATGGTGGAGAAGGTGAATGTTTCTGGTTCTGGCGCGGTGTCGAGGGCCAGCCCTTCCGGCGACAGGCCGAAATCGCCCTTGAGGTTGTGCGCCGGGTTGGGCACCAGCCAAAGATGGGCGAGCTTGCCGCTGGCGACGAAGCGCGTGGCCGCCTCCTGCGTGAAGCGAAAGCCGGGCATGTAGATGTCGCCGGCCGCCACCCAGAAGACGTCGCCCAGCCAGGGCAGCGCACGCACGATGCCGCCAGCGGTCTCCAGCGCGCCGCCGAAATCGTGGCCTTCGTGGGAGTAGCGGATCGACATCGACGACATCGACGACTGGGCCTGCGGCCCGCCTGCGTCGAAACGGTCGCCGAACCGCGCGGGAATCAGGTCGCCGAGCCAGTCGGTGTTGATCACCAGGTCGTGGAAGCCACCCGCGGCCAGCGCCTCCATCGGCCACTGCATCAACGGCTTGCCCCGCACTTCGAGCAGCGGCTTGGGCAGCGTGTCGGTGAGTGGTCGCATGCGCTGGCCACGGCCCGCGGCGAGGATCATGGCGGTCACGTCGCTCATGCCATCGCCTCGTTCTGGCCGCGCTGCAGCGCATGCCGTTGCACGCGTCCCGGGCGGAACACCGCTTCGAGCGCGGCCATCACCGCATGCGCCTTGGCCGAATGGTCGGCGCTGAAGTTGCAGACGTACACGTCGAGCGTCACGCCGCCGCGCTCGGGCCAGGTGTGCACGCACAGGTGCGATTCAGCCAGCAGCACCGTGGCGGTGACACCGCCGGGGCCGTCCGGCCGTGCGGCGAAGGCGTGCACGAGGCTGCCGACGGCCTGCAGGCCGGCCTCCTCGACGGTGCGCACGCACATCGCGCCGAGTGCCGGCGCGTCGGTCAGCCAGTGCGGTGCGCCCTGGCAATCGTGGAGGTCGGCGGTGAGGTGCAGCCCTTGCATGAGGGGCACTCTAGCAGCCCGTCGGGCTCTTTCCCGGGAGGCCGGGGCGGTCACGGGTCGCGGTCGTTAAAATAGCGAGTTCCCTAACCTGCTCCCCCCTGAAAGCCAACCGATGGCCCACCAAGCCTTGATGGCCAACGCGATCCGCGCGCTGGCAATGGATGCCGTTCAACTCGCGAACTCGGGCCATCCGGGCGCGCCGATGGGCATGGCCGACATGGCCGTCGCTCTGTGGGGCGACCACCTGCGTTTCAACCCGGCCAACCCGCACTGGCTCGACCGCGACCGCTTCGTGCTGTCGAACGGCCACGCCTCGATGCTGCTGTACGCGGTGCTGCACCTGACCGGCTACGCGCTGTCGATCGACGACCTCAAGCAGTTCCGCAAGCTGCACAGCAAGACGCCGGGTCATCCCGAGATCGACGTCACGCCGGGCGTGGAAACCACCACCGGTCCGCTGGGCCAGGGCATCACCAACGCGGTCGGCTTCGCGCTGGCCGAGAAGCTGCTCGCTGCCGAATTCAACCGTGATGGCCACACCATCGTCGACCACCACACCTACGCCTTCCTGGGCGACGGTTGCCTGATGGAAGGCATCAGCCACGAAGCCATCGGCCTGGCCGGCGCCTGGCGCCTGGGCAAGCTGATCGCGCTGTACGACGACAACGGCATCAGCATCGACGGCAAGGTCGCCCCCTGGTTCATCGACAACACCGCGCTGCGTTTCGAGGCGCACGGCTGGAACACCATCGGCCCGATCGACGGCAACGACGCGCAGGCGGTGTCCAAGGCCATCGCGCAGGCCAAGACCAACGCCGACAACAAACCCACGCTGATCCTCTGCAAGACGCAGATCGGCAAGGGCAGCCCCAACCGCGCCGGCACCGCCAAGGCCCACGGCGAAGCGCTGGGTGCCGAGGAAATCGCGCTGACCCGCACCGCGCTCGACTGGCCCTACGCGCCCTTCGAGATCCCCGAGGCGGTGTACGCCGACTGGAACCACAAGGACGCCGGCGCCAAGGTCGAGGCCGAGTGGAACGAGCGTTTTGCAGCCTACAGCGCGGCCTTCCCCGAGCTGGCCGCGGAGTTCACGCGCCGCATGAAGGGCGAGCTGCCCAAGAACTTCCACCAGGTCGCCTTCGACACCGTGGTCGCTGCCCATACCAAGGCCGAGACTGTGGCCAGCCGCAAGGCCTCGCAGCTCGCGCTGGAAGCCTTCACGGCCGCACTGCCCGAAATGCTCGGCGGCAGCGCCGACCTGACCGGCTCCAACCTGACCAACACCAAGAGCACGCCGGCGCTGCGCTTCGACGAAACCGGTGGCGTGGTGCTCGAAGCACCGAAGGCGGCTGCCCAAGGCTCGGAAGACGAGGCCAAGCCTGCCAGCAGCGCCGATGCCGCACCCGCGCCCGCGCCGCACGGCCTGATCGGCCGCCACATCAACTACGGCGTGCGCGAGTTCGGCATGGCGGCCATCATGAACGGTGTGGCGCTGCATGGCGGCTACATCCCCTACGGCGGCACCTTCCTGACCTTCAGCGACTACAGCCGCAATGCCATCCGCATGGCCGCGCTGATGAAGCACCGCGTGATCCACGTGTTCACGCACGACTCCATCGGCCTGGGCGAAGACGGCCCGACGCACCAGTCGATCGAGCATGCCGCCAGCCTGCGACTGATCCCCAACCTGGACGTCTGGCGTCCGGGCGACACGGCCGAAACCGCCGTGGCCTGGGCCGTTGCGCTGCAGAACCAGTCGCGCCCGACCGCGCTGCTGCTGAGCCGCCAGAACATCGCCTACGCCGCCAAGGACGAACTGGGCGACATCAGCCGCGGTGCGTACGTGCTGTCCGAGCCCGAGGCGGTCGGCCTGAAGAACAAGAAGACGGTGGCCGTGCTGATCGCGACCGGCTCCGAGGTTCAGCTCGCGCTGGCCGCGCAGAAGCTGCTGGCGGCCAAGAAGATTGCCGTGCGCGTGGTGTCGATGCCCTCGACCACCACCTTCGACCGCCAGGACGTCGCCTACAAGAAGGCCGTGTTGCCGAAGAAGCTGCCGCGCATCGCCGTGGAAATGGGCTGCACCGGTGGCTGGTGGAAGTACGGCTGCGCCGCGGTCGTCGGCATCGACACCTTCGGCGAGTCGGCGCCTGCGCCGGACCTCTTCAAGCACTTCGGGTTCACGGCGGAAAACGTCGCCGCCACCGTCGAGGCCGCGTTGGCTTGAGCTCTCCCCCAGTCTTCGCGCACTTCGTGTCGCTGCGCCTTCCCCCTCACCGGGGGCAACACCAGCGGCCCGGCAAAGCCGGTTCCGCGGTGTTCTCCGAATGAGCTGCGGCAAACCCATTCATCGTTTTAACTTTAGGAGCAAGTCAGATGGCTATCAAACTCGGTATCAACGGCTTCGGCCGCATCGGTCGCAACGTGTTGCGCGCAGCGGTCCAGAACTTCAAGAACGACATCGAAATCGTCGCCATCAACGACCTGCTCGAGCCCGACTACCTGGCGTACATGCTGCAGTACGACTCGGTGCACGGCCGCTTCAAGGGTGAGATCACCGTCGACGGCAACACCCTGGTCGTCAACGGCAAGAAGATCCGCCTCACGCAGGAGCGGGACCCCGCGAACCTGAAGTGGAACGAAGTCGGCGCGGACATCGTGCTCGAATCGACCGGCCTGTTCCTGACCAAGGAAACCTGCCAGAAGCACCTGGACGCAGGCGCCAAGAAGGTCATCATGTCGGCCCCCTGCAAGGACGACACGCCCATGTTCGTCTACGGCGTGAACGACGCCAAGTACGACGGCGAAGCCATCATCAGCAACGCCAGCTGCACCACCAACGCCCTGGCCCCGCTGGCCAAGGTGCTCAACGACAAGTGGGGCATCAAGCGCGGCCTGATGACCACGGTGCACGCCGCCACCGCGACGCAGAAGACCGTCGACGGCCCGAGCAACAAGGACTGGCGCGGCGGCCGCGGCATCCTGGAAAACATCATTCCTTCGAGCACCGGTGCTGCCAAGGCCGTGGGCGTGGTGATTCCCGAGCTCAACAAGAAGCTCACGGGCATGAGCTTCCGCGTGCCGACCTCCGACGTGTCGGTGGTCGACCTGACCGTTGAACTCGTCAAGGAAGCGTCGTACAAGGAAATCTGCGCCGAAATGAAGGCGCAGAGCGAAGGCGCGCTCAAGGGCATCCTGGGCTACACGGAAGACAAGGTCGTGGCGACCGACTTCCGTGGCGACCCGCGCACCTCGATCTTCGACGCCGACGCCGGCCTGGCGCTCGACAGCACCTTCGTCAAGCTGGTGAGCTGGTATGACAACGAGTGGGGCTACTCGAACAAGTGCCTGGAGATGGTGCGCGTGGTTTCGAAGTAAGGGCTCGGCCTGGCGCGCTGCCGGACGGCGGCGCGCTGGGCAAGGCCGCAAGGCCGGCAGTCAGAAGGCGAACCTGCCAGTCAGGCCTCAGCGTGTTCAGCGTGCTGCGGCACGCCCGTTCTGCTCGGTGGACTTGAAGACGCTGACGGTATGCGAGAGCACATCCGCCTGCGTCTGCAATGCGACGGCCGACGCAGCCGAGGCTTCGACCAGCGCTGCATTCTGTTGCGTGACCTGATCCATCTGCGTGATCGCCTCATTGATCTGCTCGATGCCGGTCGTCTGCTCCTGAGAGGCGGCGGTGATCTCGCCCATGATGTCCGTCACGCGCCGTACGCTTTCGACGATCTCCTGCATGGTTCGGCCGGCTTTTTCCACCTGTGCGCTGCCGGTATCGACCTTCTGGACAGAGTCGTCGATCAGCATTTTGATCTCTTTGGCGGCGGCCGCCGAGCGCTGCGCGAGATTGCGCACCTCGCTTGCCACGACGGCGAAGCCGCGACCTTGTTCGCCGGCGCGCGCGGCCTCCACGGCGGCGTTCAGCGCCAGGATGTTGGTCTGGAATGCAATGCCGTCGATGACCGAGATGATGTCCACGATGCGGCGAGAAGAGGTGTTGATCGAGCTCATCGTTTCGACCACCTGGAGCACGACGTCACCGCCACGCACAGCGACCGCGGACGCAGAGGCGGCCAGTTCGTTGGCCTGGACCGCATTTTCGGCGTTCTGCTTGACGGTCGAGGTCAGTTGTTCCATGGACGCGGCGGTCTGCTCCAATGCGGATGCCTGCGCTTCCGTCCGCGAGGAAAGGTTCTGGTTGCCTTGCGTGATCTG